>CAXXFJ010000027.1:0-64861 GCA_963677415.2 Bacteroidales bacterium
TAAGGATAGATCCATCCTCCTTTACCAGATCCAGTTCTTTTACCTCTACCAGGCAATCTTTATTATCAGCATCCAAGGCAGTTACTACCAGTTCGACACCCACAGAATTACCCAGTCCCTTCGTATCAATCACGATCGTTTCTTCCATCTCTTCACCCACAAAAGAAATTCCTTTGTTTGGAGGCAGACAAGAAACTATTTCAATAGCATCCCATCCAGCTGCCACCTTGTTTTTCCACGCCGCAATCTCTTTGGCTTTTTCAAAGTTATTGGCCGTAATCTTCGCATTACGCTCTGCCAGCTTATAATAAAACTTATCGTAATAATCATCCAGCTGACGCTTCATCGTATAGTGAGGAGCGATCTGAGATATAGAGTTACGAATGGTCTGAATCCAATCAGGAGAGAACCCATTTGCATTTCTGGCAAAATAGAGCGGAATAATCTTCATTTCAAACATGGAATAGATTGAAGCAGCATCGAGCTGATCCTGATGCGCCTGATTTACATAGGTTCTCTTATCTGTCAAAGCCCAGCCGGCACCTTTCCGATAGCCTTCCAACCACCATCCGTCCAAAACAGAGAAGTTTAACACCCCATTCATTTCAGCCTTTTCTCCCGATGTACCGGAAGCCTCCAGCGGACGAGTAGGTGTATTCAACCAGATGTCTACACCAGACACCAGTCGGCGAGCCAGTGTCATATCATAATTCTCCAGGAATATGATTTTACCTACGAACTCAGGCATCTTGGATATTTCAATGATATGTTTGATCAGTCCCTGACCTGCGCCATCGGCAGGATGCGCTTTGCCTGCAAAAAGGAATTGAACAGGACGCTCCGGATTATTCACCAGCTTGGCGAGGCGTTCAAGATCTGTAAACAACAGATGAGCCCGTTTGTAGGTTGCAAAACGACGGGCAAAACCAATAGTCAAAGCATCCGGGTTCATACTTTCCAATACTGAAACAACACGAGAGGGATCGCCCTGAGTTTTCAGCCAGGATTCTTCAAACTTCGCCTTTATATATCCAAAAAGCCGTTTCTTCAATTTCATACGTGTATCCCAGATCACTTCATCAGACACCTTTTCAATGGCTTCCCAAATCTTTGCATTGGACTGATCCTTGATCCAGTTCTTATCAAAATACTCCTTATAGACTGTTTTCCATTCAGAAGCTGTCCAAGTAGGCATATGTACACCATTCGTCACATAACCCACATGCAGTTCCTCGGGAAATAACCCTGCCAGATGCCGCTAAACATTTCGCGTGATACTTTTCCATGCAGCCAACTTACGCCATTCACCTCCTGAGAGGTATTACAAGCAAAAGTACTCATACAGAAACGTTCGTTCGTACCCGGATGTTCACGTCCCATATCCATAAACTGTTGCCAACTAATGCCCAGATCTTGAGGGATGTGGCCCATGTATTTATTAAACATACCTTCATCAAAGTAATCATGTCCGGCAGGTACCGGCGTATGAACGGTATATAAGGAAGAGGAACGTACAACCTCCAATGCTTCATCAAAAGCTAGTCCTGATGCCACATAGTCCACCAGACGTTGTGCATTGATCAAAGCAGCATGGCCTTCATTGCAATGATATACTTGTTTTTGGATACCCAGTTGTTTCAAAAGCTGGATACCACCAATACCCAACAGATATTCCTGTTTCAAGCGGTTTTCCCAATCACCACCATACAAGGAAGAGGTGATTGAACGGTCATACTCACTATTCTGGTCAACATCCGTATCCAGTAAATACAAAGAGACACGGCCTACTGCTACTCTCCACACATTGGCATATACAGTAAAGTTCTGATAATTTACAGCAAGCACCATCTGATTGCCGTCTGTATCCAGGACCTGCTCTATGGGCAACTTATTGAAATCCTGTGCTTCATAATTTGCCAACTGTTCGCCATTCATAGATAAAGTCTGCGCAAAATAGCCAAACCTGTATAGAAATCCAACGCCAACCAGGGGCACATTGCAATCACTTGCTTCTTTCAGATAATCGCCAGCAAGCATCCCTAGACCTCCGGAGAAGATCTTCACAACATCTGTCAGTCCATATTCCATCGAGAAGTAAGCGATAGAAGGCTTGGTCTTGACGGGTTCTTCATCCATATAGGCTCTGAATCGTTCATATACCTGATCCATTTTAGCAATAAAGGCCTCATCGGCTACCAATGTATTAAGTTGTTCCAAAGTCAGACTATCCAAAAATACAACCGGATTGCGTTTTACCTGTCTCCATAAGAGAGGATCAATTTTTCTGAACAGATCTTGGACCTCAAAATTCCACACCCACCACAAATTATCGGCAAGTTCCTCTAATTTCTTCAACTCTGCAGGGAGTTTCATCTTTACGGTGACAGCCCTCCATGAAGGCTGGTTTACTTGATTCACTTTTATCATTTTGTTCTGTTTTATTTTAATACTAATTGAGACGTTTGTTTCTATGAATCAGAGCAATATCGTATGCTTCAAAATAGTATTTGATAAAGCGACTCCACAATGCCTGATCGGCAAGTTGTCGTGCAGCAATACGTATAGAAGCAACTTCATCAGCTCCTCTTTGCAAATAATCGTTGATCAGATTGACAATCTCATCTACCACCTCTCCGTAATTAAAGTCTGAGCGGTGAACGGCCTCGAAGCCATCCGTCAAGCCTTTTTGTGAGGTTATCTTTTCAGCCCAAAGGCCAAAGCCGGAAAGAGTTGTTGTGATGGTGGGAATACTGAACGCAACACTTTCCAGTGGCGTATATCCCCAAGGTTCATAATAGGAAGGGAAAACGGTCAGATCCATTCCGATCAGCAAATCGTAGTAACTTTTATTGAATACCTGATCATTTCCATTCAGATAGCAAGGCACATAAACAATCTTTACCTTATCAGTAGAGCGGTTAAGCAGGTTGTATCGATGAATGGCACAATAGATTGCGTCATCCTCCGGACGGTTTAACCAGTGAGATAAGAAAGGATCGTATAAAGGTGTTTTGGGAGACTCCTTTTCAACCAGACGTTCCATCAGATCGGATCGGACGCCATAGACATCAGAAGGCACTAACACATAGGCAAGTACTTCTCTGGTTCGTTTATGATTTTGGTTGACGCAGCGCAAAGCATCCAGAAATACATCCAGACCTTTGTTCTTATATTCACAACGTCCGGCAGTGCCGACGATCAATACATCTTCATCAATAGGACAGCCGCAGAGTTTCTCAGCCGTACTGATCAATGTCTGGCGAGCCTCAGTCCGTTTCTTGTCAAAGTCTTTACCTTGAGGCACAAAGCCATCCTCAAAGCCATTGGGAGTCACTACATCTACCGCACGCAAGAGTTGTTTGCACTCTTTGGCAGTTATATCACTTACTGTTGTAAAACAATCAGACTGAATCGCTGCAGTCTTTTCAACTGAATGTTTGGCCACCATATTTAGTTCACGTGCCATCTGATCTCCCGAATAGCCCGCCAAATAGTCGTATAATGGTTTGCCATTGCCTGCAATAGAGCGACCTATTGATGTGGCATGTGTTGTAAAAAGCGTTGCTATCTCTGGCACATTCTTTTTGAGGTACAGAGCTCCGAGCCCGGTCATCCACTCATTGAAATGGGCAACCACATTCTTCTCTTCTTGCAGTTGAAAGCGGTAAAAGCTTTCCATCACTCTGGCTGAAGCGTATGCAAACATGCTAGATTCATCATAATCACCGTAGCCATGCAATGAATCTACTTTATAATCTTCCCAGAAATCAGCGTAGATCTCATCCTTTTGTTCAAAGAAAGGTGCAAAATCAACCAACACAGCAATTGGATTGCCCGGTATGGTCCATCGTCCAACGCGGATCTTCAGATTCTCCTTCTCAACAGCATGTTTCTTCCATGCTGAAAGTAATGTTTTTGTTTCTTTGAAGAATGGGTTTGGTTTATCTTTCCATATATCTGGACCAACAAAAAGAAGTTTATCTTTATTATATTCCTGAAGGGTTTTCGCCCGAGTAGATAACACTGCATAAATCCCGCCAACTTTGTTGCATACTTCCCAACTTGTTTCAAATATAAAACCGGGCATAAGCAGCTCTTTATCCATCTTATTAAGCTATAGGTTAGTAAGCATTTTTTTATCTCAAATTCTAAGGGTCAAAAGTACACATTATCGTGCATATAATCAAATATGAAAGCAAAAAAATCAATAAAAGAGTAGGTAGTCTGAGAAATAGGATTTACTTTTGCCTTTCCTATTGAAACTCAATACAAACAATTAAGATGGCAAATAAAAGAGATTTAAAGAAGCTGATTACTTCTGTTACTGATGAATTGTTTCTCGAAACAATCGTTCTTTCCGATCTTACAAACCAAATGACAAGTGAAAAGACAGAAGAGCTATTGATTCGCATATCCAGTATGAAAGACGATTTTCTTGCACGAGTGCATGGATGCGGAGGCAAAGATACTAAAGTCGTTAAAACATATTTCAACAAACTAAAGGAAGATCTCGAAAAAGAAGTAAATGGCATCATTGAGGTCTTTGAGTCTTTGCACAAAAAAGCATAAATGAAAATCCTTTGTCGTCTAATCCTGAGACTTGCGGGATGGTCTTGGTCTGTTACTGTCCCTGACTACCCTAAATGCATACTTTGTATTGCACCACATACCAGCAACTGGGATTTTATCCTCGGTAAGTTGTTTTATGGTGCTGTAGGCAGAAATGCCAACTTCTTAATAAAGAAGGACTGGTTCTTCTTTCCTCTCAATTATCTTATGAAAGCTATGGGTGGTATTCCTGTAGACCGTAAGAAAAACACATCATTGGTTGAACAGTTGGTGGTCTCCAGCAAAAACAATGAAAAGTTTAATCTGGCCATTACTCCTGAAGGTACAAGAAAGAGAAACGCGCACTGGAAAAAAGGGTTTTACTTTATTGCCCTGCAAGCCAACATACCCATCGTGCTTGTCTGCATCGACTACAAGCACAAACTTATAACAATGGAAAAAAGCATGATACCCACCGGTGATGAAAAGAAAGAGACCAATGAGATCAAACGCTATTTTATGGAAAATGCTGTAGCGAAACACCCGGAGCGATTTGCTACCGGACTGGAGAAAGAGTCCAAACCAGGTAAATAGCATGAAAGAGCAAGCTGACAGTTCCCTGCGCGTAACGCTGATCCAAACGGACATCGCCTGGGAAGATAAAGAACGCAACTTGCATTCCATCACCTCAAAAATACGATCTTTAAAGGGGACTACCGATTTGGTATTGCTTCCGGAGATGTGTACCACAGGGTTTAGTATGAATAGCAGACAGCTTGCCGAGCCTCCAGGTGGTAAGAGTCTGACGACATTACAAGAATTGGCAATTGACATCTGCCTCGCCATTGCCGGCAGTCTGATTGTTGAAGAGGAGGGTAACTATTTCAACCGTGGCTTCTTCTTCTTACCCGATGGTAACTCCTATTATTATGACAAGAGGCATCTCTTTCGAATGGGACTGGAGGACCGCCACTTTTCTGCCGGTAACGAGCGACTGATTGTACGCTACAAAAACTGGAACATCTGCCTGATGATTTGCTATGACCTGCGCTTCCCGGTGTGGTGTCGCAATCAAAAAAGCGAGTACGACCTTTTACTCTTTGTTGCTTCCTGGCCGGAAAGCCGTATCCTGGTATGGGAAAACCTACTGGTAGCACGCGCTCTGGAAAACCTCTCCTATGTGGCAGGCGTCAACAGAGTAGGAAGGGATGGAAATAACCTGAACTATAGCGGCAAGTCTGCAATCATTGACCCAAAAGGCAAAACACGGCTCGCTTTCACGGACGACTCCGAACAGATCGCAACCTGCTCACTTTCTCTGGACGAACTGCAACAATTCCGTAAGAAATTTCCTGCCGGAGACGATGCGGACTCGTTTGTTATTCTCTGACACTTTCTCCTCCGCGGGACAACTTCCGTTCCTACCTTCTCTCCAACCTTATATTTTCTGATTATTCATTGATTTCCTGCAATTTAAGTTGCTTAGACCGTATAATTAGTTATCTTTACACTGAAGGGTAGTGAAGCTGTCAATTGACAACTTTTAAGCTGCCAACTGGCAACTTTTAAGCTGTCAACTGGCAACCCACAAGCTGTCAACTGGCAACTTCGTTAGCTCTTTTGAAAGAACAGATTAATCACTTATACATAATTCTATGGCAGCTACGTATGATTTTATAGAGAATCCGAACCCGAAAGGAGATGGAGAGAAACAACCGCTCCACCCACGCATCGTATCCAAAGGGACGATCAGTTCCCGCGACCTATTGGAAGCAATCGCGTCCGGTTCGACATTTACAGTGGGTGACATAGAGGGTGCTCTAACTGAACTCGAAAATAAGATATCAACCTATCTGAAAGAGGGATATCATGTCGAATTGGGGAAGTTCGGATTCTTTTCCGCCAAACTGAAATCGCGGCCAGTGATGGATAAGAATGAGATCCGGGCCTCATCGATACAGTTTGATAATGTAAACTTCCGCGCCTCTTCCTGGTTTAAGAAGCAGATACAGGGCGATCTTGAGCGTGTCGGCAACGGATTCAGGTCGTCAGCTACATTAAGTGAAGCACAACGTCGAACTCTGCTGGAGAAGTATCTCGACACAAACGCTTTCATCACACGCACGGATTACAGTAACCTAACGGGGTTGCTAAGATTCCGAGCGATAAATGAATTAAAGGAACTTGTCAATCTAGGCGTGTTAATCACAAAGGGTCATAAGAGCTCCATGATCTTCCTGCGTGCGCCACAAAATGAGGCTGCTGTGAAGTAGACTGTTTCTCGTTTATGACTCGTCTTCCTTTGAAATCAGGCAGGATAATTGGACTATCTGGGTAGCTTTGAGGCTTGTTGGCTCATTAACATACTAATATGGCACATTTTCAAACTGTATGCATGCACCTATTCATTACTTTTGTAAAGAGAAAGAAGCGACTTATTATTAGCGAACTATTATAAAAACTCTCCATACTTCAATCCTATGAAAAGAATAGCACTCATTATTTGTTCGATCCTGTTGATAGCACCAATTCCGAGCAACTTACTTGCACAAGTTACCAGCATCACCTCAGGAAGTATCTATAAAATCAGTTCAAAAGCATCGGGCAAAGTATTGGATGTAGCCAACTCTGCTCTGTCGGGGAGTGCAAATGTGGATATCTGGACCGACACGCAAAGTGATGCTCAACGGTGGATCGTCACTTCTGTAGGCAATGACCGATACACTTTTACCAATGTGGCAAGTGGATATCTCCTTAACACGGTATCCTCACCGACCAACTCGGTAAATGTCAACCAAATAAAAACCGCTGTTGACAATACGATTCAATGGAAGATAGCACCTCGAGAGGATGGGGCATTTACAATTCAGATCGCCTCTAATCCCAATTATGTCCTTAACGTGGACAACGCGGCTACTGATGACGGCACAAACGTATCCATCTATCAGTCGAACGGAAGTGATGCGCAGGGATGGAATCTTTATCTGGAATCGCCACAAGAGGCAGCTCCATCTGCAGCTGCCGCAGACAAGATCTTTGCTGCCTGGAAGTTGAAATACTACGACACTAACCGCGAAGGTAATGAAGTGATTGCTAATGAGGGTTTTTGGGGTGTTGCCGAAATGATGGAGATCGTGGATGATGCCTTTGAAGTGACCGGCGATGCCAAATATGCTACCTTGTTTAACTCCATGTATCTGGCATTTCTGGGTAAAGAGAGTACAGACTGGATGTGGAATGAGTACAATGATGACATCACCTGGATGGTTCTTGCCTGTACCAGAGCTTCACTGCTTACCGGCAACACGGTGTATCAGAAAAAAGCAAAAGATCAGTTTGATAAAATGTATGCCCGAGCCAATCACGATGGCAACTGGCTGAATTGGAAAGAAACTGGTGGAGTAATTGCAGCTACCAACGGATGTATCAACGGTCCGGCTATGGTGGCTTGTTGTTATCTGGCTCAGGCTACGGGCGATAGTTCGTATTACGATAAAGCGATTAAGCTCTACAAATGGTCAAAAGGGACTCTGTTTGAACCTGAAAGCGGCAAAGTGAATGACAGCTACGATGTTGCTGGAGCGAATGTGAGCAACAATTGGAGCTCCACCTATAATCAAGGCACGTATCTCGGAGCTGCCGTGATGCTGTACAACTACACCAAAGATCCTTCTTACTTGCTGGATGCACAGCGAATTGCTACGTACACAAAGGTAAATATGTTCGGTTCGACCACAATCAATGGGGAAAACGGTCGTGACCTTGATGGTTTTAAGGGTATTCTTATGCGCTATGCCCGCCGGTATGTAGTGGATTGCAACAAAGCGGATTATATCCCATGGCTACAACTCAATGCCAAGGTGGCATATAACAACCGCAACTCGGAAGATATTATTTATACAAAATGGGGCACCAAGACAATAGAAATGGCAACTCTCCCAATAGATGTCGCACTTTCCAACGTTCCCGCATTTGCTGCTTCCACAGCTGTTTCACTGATGGTAAACTGTCCCCTTTCTCTGAACACCACCAGAAGTGCCTTTGATACCATCGAAGCGGAAAGCTTTAATTATTTCAAAGGAATAGTTACTGAAGGTTGTACGGAAGGAACTCTCAACCTGGCGAGTATCCGGGATGGAGATTACTCCGCCTATTATAATGTTGACTTTGGACTTTTGGGAGCAGACTCTGTGAAGGTGAGACTATCGGGTGTGAATGAGGGAAACACGATTGAAATTCGTTTGGGGGATGTCACCGGTACTCTGATCGGTACGGTTCCGGTCACGAAGACGGGTAGTTGGAACAGCTATACCACAGTCACTGTTCCGGTCACAAAGCTCAAAGGCTTGCAAAACATCTTTCTGGTGTACAAAGGAACTTTAACCGTCTGCGAAATCAACTACTTCCAATTTGTGGAAGCAACGGAAGCTACTGAAAGTAATGGTCTGCTAGGCGAATACTTTTTTGGCGTGAACTTGAAAAGAGTGGTTTTAGAAAGAATTGACAGCAACATCGATTTCAACTGGTATGAGTTTGCTCCGGCAGCTGAAGTGGCTACCAATTATTTCTCTGCTCGCTGGACCGGCAAGGTACAACCTCTTTATACAGGCACCTATACCTTTCACATCACTTCCGATAATGGACGGAGAGTCTATGTAAACAATCAATTGATCATAGACAAATGGATAACCGATCAGGACATAACCTACTCCGGATCAATCGACTTAATTGCCGGAGAAAAATATGATATCGTAGTGGAATATTATGAATCAAGTGGTGATGCAAATATCAAACTTGAATGGGAATCTGCCAATCAGACACGGGAGGTTATTCCAAACTCACAGCTATTTTTGCCTACTAATATCCTAACAAGTGAAGTCATAAACGAGGTACAAGCCACGGATAATATTATTCTATCTACCAATCCGGACAAAACACAGATAAACCTTTATTGCGGATCTCTGAACATGACACAAATATCTATTTGTGATATCAAAGGTGGATTGATCCTTCAAAGCAACAAGACCTTTTCGGGTGCATGTACTTTGGACATCTCCAACTTATCACATGGGGTATATATTGTCTCTGTCTTACTCAATAATGGAGAGAGAAAGAGCCTCAAGTTCATCAAATAACGAAGAGAATTCTTCTTTCTGTTCAATTTAACCGCTACGAGTTCTAATCTCTTCTTACTTAATCACTGTCCAGAAAGGCCTCTGAGAGCGATTAAGAATGTTTAACTATTAATAGAGTGTTAATAACTAGTTCTTTTAGTTTGATTACTAAAAACATTAGTTATGTTTGCATCATATTAATAGTAACTATGAAAAAGCTATCAGCAAAAGAAGAAGAGATCATGGGTTTTCTCTGGGAGAACGGCCCTATGTTTGTGCGGGACATCTGCGAATTATATCCTGATCCGAAGCCTCATTATAATACGGTATCTACATTTATCCGCTTGCTGGAAGAAAAAAGCATGGTGGATCATAAGGCATTCGGAGGATCTCATCAGTATTTCCCGATGGTTTCGAAAGAAGAGTATTGCCTGAACAATGTGAACGGCTTCGTCACAAAATTCTTTAGCGACTCTCCCAGACTACTTGTCTCAGCGCTCATCGAACAAGAATCACTCAGCCTCGATGAACTGAAGGATCTGATACGCGAAGTAGAAAAGAATCAATCTAAATAAGGGAAATCATGGGAGCTTGGTTCATATTCATGATTAAATCAGTGTTTTGTCTCACCACACTCTTCTTATTCTATAAGGTGTTGCTGAGCAAAGAGACCTTCCATACGCTCAACCGGTATGCGCTGCTGGGAATCCTGACTATAGCCACCCTACTTCCATTCTTTAAAATTCCTACTACAGAAACTCGTCCGATTCAACTGGCATTCCAGACACTGGAGTTCGCCGTAACCTCGCAAAGCAATGAAGCCGTTGATGGATATATGCTACCCGAAGTCACTGTCAACGGAAAAAGAGAGAAGGGTTTTAATCTGCAACTCTTTATTGCTATCTGTCTGGCGATATATCTGATAGGCGCAACCGCCCGCACTATCTTCCTGGGACGTTCTTTGTATAATCTAAAAAAGACAATTCGTAAAGCAAGAAAGGTGCAGTATGGTAAGTACACGATTGCCATTGTTCCGGGTAAGGTATCTCCCTACAGTTGGTGGCATTATATCGTTCTTTCTGAGGAAGATTATGATGGAAATAATGGTGAGATCCTCGCACACGAACTGGCACATCTTAGCCGTCACCATTCCACGGATATCATGCTCTGCGAACTATTTGTTATTTTCCAATGGTTCAATCCGGCTATTTACCTGCTCAAACAGGAACTACAGAGTATCCATGAATATGAAGCAGACATGGCAGTCATCCGAAACGGTTTTAATCCGACACAATATCAATTATTATTAATTAAAAAAGCTGTCGGCTCCAGCTCCTACACTTTAGCCAACAGCTTAAATCACAGCTCACTTAAAAAAAGAATTACTATGATGTTACGCAAAAGATCCAATCGTTGGGCATCGTTGAAAGCCTTTGGCTTTCTTCCCTTGGCTGCACTGATGTTATCAGCCTTCGCCCGTCCTGAAGTCTCCGCTAAAACGGAAGCACTTACCACGGACAAAAGTATAGAAAATGTTTCAGACAAAGACACAGTCCTACGAAGAAAAGAGGCCATTGGCGAAATTACAATCGTTGAGAAGGCAAATACAACCGACCCAACAAAGAAAGGTGCAGAGCAAACTTCCGCGAAAGTGGCTGTCAGTTCAACATCGGGTGATCCCGGTAAAGCGTATACAATCCGTATCCGTGATAACGCAACCCTTGACAAATCGGCTAAACCACTGGTTGTTATTGATGGTGTGCCTTCTGATATTGATTTGGAAGGTGCCAATATCAATGACCTTACCAGTTCCCATTCACCGCTCAAAGATGTCAATCCTGCGGATATTGAAAGTATAGACATATTGAAAAATGCTTCCGCTACTGCGATATATGGAGAGAAAGGAAAGGATGGCGTCGTTCTCATCACAACAAAGAAAAGGGCGAAGAAACCTGCCGGTGTACAGATCGTGGCTACATCCGGTGATCCAGGTTCAGCTTATACAATTCGTTTGGATGGGGATCATCGTGCAGACAATCCTTTGATTGTCATTGATGATGTGCCTTATGAACCTAATTCAGATGGCACAAATCAAAAAGGAATCAGTGCAAAATCTTATCTAAGAGACATAAACCCTTCTAAAATACTTTCTGTCTCTATTTTAAAAGACTCGGCTGCTACTGCAATCTATGGAGAGAAAGGGAAGGATGGCGCCGTTCTCATCAAGACAAAAAAAGGATCCTCTAACGATCAGGAGGCATTTGCCTATGCGAAGGTAGAAATTCCTCCTGTATTTCCAGGTGGAGATATGGAGTTGATGGGATGGATATCCAAAAACGTCCAATATCCGGAAGGAGCTAAAGCTCGTGGTGAAGCTGGTCGTGTCACTGTATCTTTCATCATAAACAAGGATGGCAAAGTGGTCAACGGGCAAGTTGAAAGGGGAGTTAGCACAGAACTTGATCAGGAGGCCTTGCGTGTGATAAGCATCATGCCAAACTTTACTCCGGGAAAACACAAAGGAGTTCCCGTGGATGTGAGATACGTGCTGCCCATTACTTTCAAATTGAGTAAATAACTCTCAGATAAAACCACAGAAGGCATCCCCGGGTGACTTCTGCATCACAAACAAACAAACAAACAAACAAACAAACAAACAAAGAATTAATCATGGGAACCTGGCTCATTTTTATGCTCAAGTCCGTGCTTTCTCTCACGACACTCTTTCTATTCTATAAGGTGTTACTGAGTAAAGAGACTTTTCATACGCTCAATAGGTATGTGCTGCTTGGTATTTTGGCTGTATCAGCCTTATTACCACTCTGTGAGATACCTACCACAGAGATTCGTCCGATTCAGGTTGCTTTCCATACATTGGAGGTTGTTGTTTCCGCCGATTCACCCATAAAGGATAAAACATCGAAGGAAACATTATCTTCGGTAACTGCAGTTGGTAATGAAGAGAGCATGAATGAAGTTGGAAGTGAGAGCAGACTGAGTATATCCTTATTTCTAAAAGTATGTTTTGCTCTTTACCTTTTAGGAGCTGCTGTTCGGATGAGCATCGTAGCACATTCATTCCTTATCCTGAGAAAGACAATTCAAGCTGCCAGAAAAGTGAAGTACGGGAAATACACGATAGCCATCTTACCCGGGAAGGTCGCCCCATACAGTTGGTGGAAATACATCGTTCTTTCTCAGGAGGATTACAATGGGAAGAATGGTGAGATACTGGCACACGAGATGGCTCATCTGAACCGGCATCACTCCAATGACGTGATGCTATGCGAACTTTTTACGATCTTTCAATGGTTTAATCCTGCCACCTACCTGCTTAAACAGGAACTGCAGAGTATTCATGAATACGAAGCAGACTCCGCGGTAATCAGTAATGGATATAATCCGACCCAGTATCAATTATTATTAATAAAAGAAGCTGTTGGCTCCAGCTCCTACACTTTAGCCAACAGCTTGAATCACAGTTCACTTAAAAAAAGAATTACTATGATGTTACGCAAAAGATCCAATCGTTGGGCACAGATGAAAGCCTTTGGCTTTCTTCCGTTGGCGGCACTCTTGTTGTCAGCCTTCGCCCGTCCGGAAGTATCCGCTAATACGGATGTACTTACCACGGACAAAAGTACAGAAAATGTTTCAAACAAGGAGGCAGGTTTACTGAATTTTAGTGATATTGCTACTGCAAATGCTGTGAATGACTCTGTGAGTCTCAACAGTAAGGATGACGGAAAAACCGTTCCTTATGCAATGATGGACAACCCTCCTGTATTCCCTGGTGGAGAGGCAAAGTTGTTGGAGTGGGTCGGTAAAACGATTTTATATCCTAAAGGAGCTAAGTTACGCGGAGAAAAAGGTCGGGTGACCGTCTCCTATATAATCGGTAAGGATGGAAAAGTAGTCAATGGCAAAGTTGAAAGAGGCGTATCTCCCGAATTGGATGCGGAAGCGCTAAGAGTTATTAGCTTAATGCCAGACTGGACACCCGGTACTCAAAAAGGAGTACCTGTAAGGGTAAAATATATCCTGCCTATCACTTTCCGATTATCCGGAGGTGGAGGAAAGATCAGCGATAAATATGAGGTAAACTACCGGAATAATGATAAGGAAGTCATAGAAAAAGCCGAATTCCAGGGAGGTGAAGAGGCTCTTACGGCTTATCTGCTTCAAAAGGTGAACGAATCATCTGTCATCCGGAATTGCAAACTGAAAGGAAATGCTGAGATATACTTCTATATTGATGAAAGCGGCAAAGTAATCGGTTCGCGCATCAAGACTGCCTCCAACAATAATGGGACTTCAGATCCTGAAGTGACAAAAGCGCTGGCAGATATCTTTATGGGGATGCCTGCATGGAAACCGGCACGAACAGAGAAAAGTAATGAACGAGTGGAATACACATTACTAAAGTTATTCCGGTTTATGGGTGATGGAAGCGTGACAATCACAAATTATCCACCACCTCCACCACCTCCTGTGATAAAGAAGAGTACGAGTGTGCCACCACCTCCACCGCCTCCTATAAAAAACATTATCTAACAGAAAATAATACGGATTAGTAAATAAGAGGGCATCGAAGGATGCTCTCTTATTTATTATGTATATATTTGTACTATTTTAAGTGTGTAAACGTTTAGTATTGAATAAATATCTCTTACCATGAATACAAATAAAAATCTCAGAGGCTGTGCTATCCTGAAAAGTGTCGTCATACTTCCAATGACTGTGTGTATGTTTTCTGCTTTCACTTATCCGGCTATTCCTTCTCAAAACGAAGCACTTCTTTCGAACAAGAGTGTAATAAACTCCTCAAACAAGAGTGTCAATTCGCCGCAAGACACAACCAAAAATGAGGCTATCTCCTATGCTTTAGTAGGCAACCCACCCAAATTTCCCGGAGGGGAGAGCTTGCTGATGGTATGGGTAAGTAAGAAGCTCGTCTATCCGGAAGGAGCAATGAAACGTGGTGAGAAAGGGCGTGTTACCGTCTCTTTTGTTATCGATGAGAAGGGGAAAGTAACGGAAGGGAAAATAGAGAGAGGAGTCTCGGCTGATCTGGACACGGAAGCACTAAGAGTCATCAGTATCATGCCTGACTGGCAGCCAGGCACAAAAGATGGAAAGCCAATCAAAGTAAGATATATGCTTCCCATTACCTTCAAGTTACCTGAATCTATGGTAAAAGACAGTCTTGTTCAAAAGCAAAAAGAGAGCAATCCGGTCAATAACGCGGCATCTGTTGGAGATAACTCCTTTGACCAGCTTGTAAATCTTGTATCAAAGGCTAAATCAAACAATGCCTCGTCGGATATCTCAGCACTTATACCCCTGGATAAGTTTGACTCAAAACCACAATATCCAGGTGGAGAAGCTGCACTTTCTGCATTTATAAGAAGTATTGTAAAGTATCCTCAAGAGGCTAGGGAAAAAGGAATTAGTGGACGCGTCACTGTTTCATTCTTTATTGAGAACGATGGTAAAGTGACCAACCCTGCCATTGAAAGAGGAGTATCGCCTGATGTTGATGCCGAAGCACTAAGAATTGTAGGCAGCATGCCCAATTGGACTCCCGCTACTTCTGGAGGACAACCTGTGAGAATGAAATATTTGCTGCCGATCACTTTTGTGATACCCAATGCGGTTGTCAGTAAGAAATATGGAGTAAACTTCCGTAACTCTGATCCGGAAATCAGTAGGGCTGCCGCTTTTCCTGGTGGTGATAAGTCGTTGATAAAAGAGCTTGTAAAGAAAATGAAGAAAACACCCGTAGTAGAGAGATGCCCTTTTGAAGGCAAAGTTGATTTTCTTCTTTACCTTGATGCAGATGGCAAAGTGATTGGTTCATCCGTTTCAACGAAAGCTGCCGATCAAAAGGCGTTGGCTCCGGGAGTGACATCAGCCATTGATGACATCCTCCTGACACTTCCCGCTTTTAAGCCTGCTCTGGTTGGGAAGAATGCTGTGAATGTTGAGTATGCATTCTCTATGTCTTTTCCTCTCACAAAGAATTAATTAGTCTTTCCAGAAATAAGGGGTAAAGATCATCAACATCGTAAAGATCTCAAGACGACCAACCAGCATAAGAAAAGAGAGATAACACTTGGCTAGTTGCGGAATATCTGCAAATGTACCGGAAGGACCGAAGTCGCCGATAGCGAGACCTACATTACTTATGGAAGAAATTGTTGCTCCAATAGAATTTTCAAAAGTCATTCCGGTGGCAAGCAATACGAGGATACTGGTAAGGATAATAAGAAAGAAAGCAAAAACAAATGCTAGCGTGTTGGTTATTACCTGTTGTGAGATGACAGAATGATCCATTCGGACGGGAATAATTGCATTCGGATGGAGGAATCGATGAAAATCATTACGCATATTCTTTATCAATAGCATGATACGAACAACTTTTGCACCACCGGCCGTCGATCCCGCTGATCCTCCAGCTATCATGATTAAAAGCAATAAAGACCAAAGGAGTGGATCCCAAAGCATAAAATTGGTAGTTGAGTATCCAGTTGTTGTTGCGGCAGACGTCACTTGGAATAAAGCATCGCGAAAGGACTTTTCAACTCCTCCATAACCACCAAAATAAAGATTGCCAGCTACAATCAGGGTAGTGACTACTATGATTCCAATAAACCATTTTAATTCTTCATTATCCCAGAAACGTTTAAACTTCCCTTTGAGTAAAAAATAGAGTAAGATAAAGTTTACTCCTGAGCAAAACATAAAAACAATGAATGTGTAGTGAATGATTGGAGCACTCCAATAACCAATACTGGCGTTCTTAGTAGAAAAACCACCTCCTGCTATTGTGCCAAACGACTGACAAACGGAATCAAAAAAACTCATTCCTTCAAGCCTAAGGAGAAGAATTTGAGCAACTGTAAGAAATATATATACATACCAAAGCCTTTTGGCCGTATCAGATATTCGGGGATGGATCTTTGTCATCACCGGACCTGTCGACTCTGCTGCAAACAACTTCATTCCACCTGATTTCAGCAGAGGAAGAAATGCCACTGTAAAAATAACAATTCCCATTCCACCCATCCAGTGAGTCAAAGAACGCCAAAAAAGAATCCCATAGGGTAATACTTCAACATCTTTAATCATTGTATTACCAGTGGTGGTAAATCCGGAAACTGTTTCAAAAAAAGCATCTACAAAAGAAGGAATATATCCGCCCATAAAAAAAGGAATACTTCCGAAAAATGAAAAAAGAACCCAAGACAAAGACACGATTAAGTATCCATCACGACTTCCTAAGCAATTATTCGCCTTCCATCCATAGAAAAACAAGACGACAGCCGTAGTAAAAGTAATGGCTATTGATGACACAAAGACTCGTGTCGCTTCCTCTTTATAATAGATTGAAACCAGCATTGAAAGGAGCATAAATACACTCTCAATAAACAGCAACAACCCCAAAGCCTTACATACCAATCTGAAGTTAATTGAAATGCACATATTTTATTTATTAAAGTACTTTTCGACTTTATGAAGCATAGAACCCAAACAGAAAACAACAACATGATCATTTGCCAAAATCTGGGTATCACCACGTACAATAATACCTCTTCCATCACGGATTAATCCTCCAATGACCACATTGGGAGGCAGAGAGATCTCTTTTACGGGACTTTTTGTAATACGCGAGCCCTCCTTTGGAATAAACTCTGCTACATCCGCATCGGCAAAAGTCAGACATTTCACATTGGTAACATCAGCTTCCAGCATCATCTGATAGATGTGGCTCGCAGCTATTAGCTTCTTATTGATTACAGTTCCGATATCCAAACTCTCGGCTAACGATATATAATCCAGATTTTCTACCTCAGCAACACTCTTTCTCAACCCGGCACGTTTCAGTGCTGCGCAGGAAAGAATATTAGTTTCAGAATTATCTGTCAGCGCAATAAATGCGTCCGCTTTTTGAATACCCTCTTCCCGAAGCAGATTAAGATCACGCCCATCTCCATGAATCACCATTGTATTGGATGGGACCTTCTCTGTGAGCCATTGGCAACGCGCCATATTCTCTTCTATAATCTTAATATTTACATCAGAAGGGAGGAACTGAGTGGCGCGTAGTGCGATTCGGCTTCCACCCATAATTGTTATATTCTTGACTGTAAAGTCCGGCTTTCCGGTTAGTTTCCGAATATATTCTATATTGTTGCGGGTCGTAGTGAAATAGACTATATCATTAATCTGAATAATGTCATGACCTCCGGGAATCACGGTCTCGCCATTCCTTTTAATGGCAACGACATGATAGTTCTTATCTGCTTTAGAGAGTTGAGTAAGAGGAATATCCAGTAATTGAGACTCTTTACGAATTTTAGTTCCAACTAAGATAAGAGCTCCACCCGCAAATTCGAACCACTGACGTACCCATGGGCGACGAATTGCTTCTGCAATTTCTTTTGCTGCAAGCATCTCGGGATATATCAACGAATCAACGCCCAATTTCTTGAAGAACTCCTTATTCTTAGGAAGCAGATATTCATAATTATCAATTCTGGCTAGCGTCTTCTTGGCGCCAAGACTTCTCGCCA
Source organism: Bacteroidales bacterium (assembly GCA_963677415.2). Classification (GTDB taxonomy): domain Bacteria; phylum Bacteroidota; class Bacteroidia; order Bacteroidales; family JAQUTK01; genus JAQUTK01. The sequence continues at coordinate 18,239 of CAXXFJ010000027.1, forward strand.
GTATGCATGCTGTTATATTACGGCTTTCTTCCGGTGTTACGGCAATAAACAGATCTGCGCTATTTACACCGGCTCTCTCCATATCATTTATGGAAGTTGGATTACCAACGACTCCTAAAAGGTCAAAATTCTCCTGCAACGCTGCAATTTTCTCTTCCTTGTCATCCATGATGACTATATTCTGATTTTCAACAGAAAGAAGCTTAGCAAGATGAGTTCCAACCGCACCCGCACCAACGATAATAATGTTCATACCTTTAATTTTTTACCGAAAACTCTTTGACAGCACTAGTTATACCCTCAACGTCCAATCCATATACCGAATGAAGCTTATCCATAGATCCATGCTCAACAAAACTGTCAGGTAATCCAATACGTTTTACTTCAACCGTATAGTGATTATCTGCCATAAACTCCAGGACAGCACTGCCAAATCCTCCTTTTATCACTCCTTCTTCCAAGGTTACTATTTTGGCAAACTTCTTACCTACCTCATGAAGAATCTCTTCATCAATCGGCTTCAGATAACGCATGTCGTACAATGCAGCAGAAATGTTTTCTTCAGCAAGTTGTTTAACAACTTGCAAGGCGACATTACCAATTGTTCCCAAACTAAGTATCGCAAGATCTATTCCATCTGATAACCGATGACCTTTTCCTATCGGCAAAGTCTCCATTTCATTTTCCCAATTAACCAACACTCCTCTTCCTCTCGGATAACGGATCACAAACGGGCCATTCCCTTTTTGTTGAGCCGTGTACATGAGATTACGAAGTTCATGCTCATTCATTGGAGCTGATACAATCAGATTGGGGATGCACCTTAAATAGGCAAGGTCAAAAGCACCATGATGTGTAGGCCCATCTTCTCCGACCAATCCGGCACGATCCAGGCAAAGGACCAGGTCCAACTTTTGAAGAGCTACATCGTGAATGACCTGATCATAGGCACGTTGCATAAAAGAAGAGTAGATGTTACAGAATGGCATCAATCCTTCTTTAGCAAGTCCGGCAGAGAAAGTGACCGCATGGGCTTCCGCTATACCTACATCAAAAGCACGCTTTGGCATCACTTCCATCATGAAAGACATGGAGCAACCGGTTGGCATCGCAGGAGTAACTCCTACAATTTTCTCATTTTTATTGGCCAACTGAACCAATGTATGACCAAATACATCCTGATAAAGTGGTGGAAGGGAGTCAACACTCTTTGGTTTGATTCGCTCCGCGGTAAACTTATCAAATCTGCCTGGTGCATGCCATTCAGTAGGCGACTCTTCGGCAGGTTTAAATCCTTTTCCTTTAATCGTCTTGATATGCAGCAATTTTGGTCCGCTCATATCCTTAATATCATTCAGGGTCTTGATCAGACCTTTTACATCGTGTCCGTCAATCGGTCCGAAATATCGTATATTCAATCCCTCAAACAACGTATGCTGACGGGTAAGCAATGATTTGATACTATTATTAAATCTCAGAATACTCTCTTTATTATCATCATTGATAAGATTCTTTCTCCTGAAATAGCTATAGACATTATACCGGAGTTTGTTGTAGGTCTGTGAGGTAGTCAGATGCACAAGATACTTGCTCAATCCTCCCACGCTACGATCAATGGCCATATCATTATCATTCAAAATGATAAGCAGATTATTTGGATAGGAGGATGCATTATTCAATCCTTCGAATGCCAGCCCACCGGTCATCGCGCCATCACCTATTACAGCTATCACTTTACGCTCCTCTTCATTCTTAAGTTTTGAAGCAACAGCCATTCCTAATGCTGCGGAAATTGATGTGGAGGCATGACCGGAAATAAAAGAGTCATATTTACTTTCTTCCGGATTAGGGAATCCACTGATACCACCCCACTGACGGTTCGTTACAAACGAATCGCGACGGCCAGTCAGTATCTTATGTCCATAAGCCTGATGCCCTACATCCCAAACAATCCTGTCGTAAGGTGTATTAAATACATAATGCAATGCAACGGTCAGTTCAACAACACCAAGGCTGGCGGCAAAATGGCCGGGATTCTCGGATAGTTCATCAATTATATAATTTCTTAACTCCGAGCAGACTTGCTGAAGTTGTTCAAGAGACAATACTCTTAAATCCTCGGGTGAGTCTATATGCTGTAATAGTTCGTGCTCAGACACTCTGATATCTATTTAATGAATAACTTGGCAAAATTAGTGTTTTTGAATCATAACTGCTACTTTTGTAACGCTATTTTCAATTATTGAGTATATGGAATTCAGAACATCAGTGCGACTCTCTGCTTCTCTTCCAACGTTGGATCATACAAAAAAGATTGTGGTGATGGGATCTTGCTTTGCTGAAAACATCGGTAATAGATTATCGGACAACAAGTTCAATACTCAAATCAACCCCTTTGGAGCCCTTTACAATCCATCTTCAATAGCCTCTTCAGTCGAATCATTGCTGGATGAAAAGATTTATACTTCCAACGAATTATTTCTTCAAGATGGTGTATGGAATAGTTACTCTCATCACAGTCGATTTTCTGATCTTAGCCCGGACGAATGCCTGATTAAGATCAACGACGAAGCTTCTGCTGCCCAAAAGCAACTCAAGGAGTGTGATATGCTAATGATTACTTTTGGAAGCGCATTCGTGTATCGGTTGAAAATAAATGGAGAGATCGTTTCAAACTGTCATAAACAACCTGAAAAGGATTTCAACCGGGAACGATTATCGGTTGACCAGATTGCATCTCAATATAATGAGCTCATTCAACGATTGCTCACTTTGCGTCCTGAAATGAATATACTATTTTCTGTCAGTCCTATCCGTCATCTAAAAGATGGATTGCACGAGAACCAACTAAGCAAAGCGACTTTACTGTTGGCAATTGAACAACTCTGTAAATCATTTCCGAAAAGCGTCTTTTATTTCCCTGCCTATGAGATTGTTATCGACGAACTTCGTGATTATCGTTTTTATGCGGATGACATGACTCACCCCTCAACTCTTGCAATAAATTATATCTGGGAGTGTTTCAGCAACTCCTGTCTGAGCAAAAAGAGCCTTCAATTTATCACAAACTGGCAAGAGATACAAAAAGCAGTAAGTCATCGTCCTTTTCAGCCTAAGTCCTCTGAATTTCAGCTTTTTGCACGAAAGAACGTAGAGAAACTGGAAATACTATCCACACAATATCCAAGTATTGACTTCACAAAAGAAAAAGAATATTTCACCGGCTTATTAAGCGACTAAAAGAGGCTCTTTCATAAGATTGCAGCTTTCTTTCTCTCTCTTGAATTGCTATTTTCAATAAAAAGTCTTTTTATCTATCTTTTTCGCATTACTTTTGCAGTAGCATTAACAAGAATAAATTGACAAAATGGGAAAGCAACAAATCTGCATCTGCCAATCTTTGCAGGAAGACTTACAGAATATCATTGCCAATACGAAGCACGATCATGTTTTTGTACTGACCGACGAACACACTGAGAAGTATTGTCTTCCTATGATTAATACGGTGAAAGGTATCGATAATGCTCAAATGATTTGTATTCCAGCCGGAGATACAAATAAAAACGTAGAGGCGCTTTCTTTGGTATGGACTGTTTTGAGCCAGCATGGAGCAACTCGTCAGTCATTAATGATAAATCTCGGTGGCGGCATGGTGACAGATCTTGGAGGATTTGCTGCTTCAACTTTCAAACGGGGTATCCGCTATATCAACATCCCTACCACACTTCTTTCTATTGTTGATGCGGCCGTCGGTGGTAAAACAGGTATCAATTTCAACGGACTGAAAAACGAAGTAGGTGTATTCAACACCTCGGAATACGTACTGATTGAAACCGAGTTCCTCAAGACTATTGACCGGATAAACCTACTCTCTGGATATGCCGAAATGTTGAAGCATGGATTGATCAGTACTCCGGAGGAATGGAACCGACTACTCACATTTGATACAGAGACAATCGATTATATAAAATTGAAAGAGATGGCTGCGGCATCGGTTGCTATTAAAGAGAAGGTGGTTGATGAAGATCCGTTTGAAAAAGGAATACGTAAGGCTTTGAATCTTGGTCACACAGTAGGACATGCTTTTGAGAGCTTATCATTTCTTTCGGACAAACCGTTGGCACATGGATACGCTGTCGCTTTCGGTTTGATATGCGAACTTTATTTATCTCATGTTGCTTGTGGCTTTCCAAAAGAGGAATTACAGCAAGCTTTGATGTTTATAAAAGAAAACTACGGCGTATATGCTTTTGACTGCAATCAATATGAACAGTTATTCGAATTGATGACACATGATAAAAAGAATGACTCCGGGTATGTCAACTTTACATTGTTGAGCAATATCGGAGAAATACATATCAATCAGACAGCAAGTAAAGAGCAGATCTTTGAGATGTTTGATTTCTATCGTTACAGCCTTGGGGTATGAGTGTATCTGCCTTCATGCAAACCACATAAAGCATACTTTTCTGCGATTGGTATTTTATAATTAACCATTCTGGACAATTTAATTACTTTGTGAGCGTTTAAATGATTAATCAAGTTTTTATTGAAAACGATTTCCCCCGATAATGAAACACTATTCTGCAAAAATAAAGAAGTTCTTCTTTTGGATGCTTTGCTTTTCTTTTCCATGTGTGGCATATCCACAACATGAAATGAATCTAGGACTCATTTCGGGAATGTCTTTTAGCTCCATAAGCAAATCGTATTACAAAAGTCCTGCATCCAAACAAGCAAATTCATTTGAAGGGATTGAATTTGAATACGGGTTTAACAAACTGCATGCACTTTCTATCGGTCTGTCATATGCTGAAAGAGGTTCAGTGTTTACCGGAGCGACAGCTGTAAACTATTCCTATTTGGATATGCCTATTGCTTTTGTGCATCACATTCCTCTTGTTGATCGTTGGAAACTTTCTTTCCATGCAGGTATTACACCTTCTTTCCTGAATAAGGATGACGAGAAAGCACCATCAAAGAAAGTTCTCCTTTTAGCAACTGTGGGTACCGGAATCAGTTATGAGTTTCTTTATAACTGGCGGTTATCCCTTAGAGGAGAATATGGTCAAGCGCTTAATTCGCAGTTTAAAGTAGATAACGCATATTTCCGGAAAGAGGGGAAAATGTCTGAAGGAAGGATCTTGGTCGGCATCTCATGCAATCTGAACCCTGACCCTCTACGAAAAAAACTAAACAAAATACCCGAATGTTTGAAATAAAGCGTTAGCTTTGTACCGTTTTTTTACAATAGCGAATATATAAATATAAACAACTGATTATTACATGGATAAACTTAGTTATGCTTTAGGAGTTTCCGTTGGTCACAATTTAGTACAGTCTGGAGTTACCGAGCTGAACGCTGAGGATTTTGCCCAAGCAGTAAAAACAATGCTTGAGGGTGGTCAGCCAGCTCTCTCTTATGATGATATTAATACTGTGTTGAATGAGTTCTTCGGAAAAATGGAAAAAGCAGAAGCCGAGAATAAAACCGGAGCAAAAAAGAAAAACCTGCAGGAAGGTCTTGATTTTCTGGATGAAAACAAAAAGAGAGATAATGTAGTAACGCTCGCAAGTGGCTTACAATATGAAATCATCAAAGCAGGAGAAGGGAAAAAGCCAGCTGCAAAAGACAAAGTAAAATGTCACTATCACGGTACCTTGATTGACGGAACTGTCTTTGACAGCTCAGTTCAAAGAAATCAGCCTGCCGTATTTGGAGTAAACCAAGTTATTCAGGGATGGGTGGAAGCTCTCCAATTAATGCCAGTCGGTTCAAAATGGAAACTTTTTATTCCTTCAAACCTTGCGTATGGCTCTGCCGGAGCAGGAGCTTCTATCGGTCCGGATACAACCTTAATTTTCGAAGTAGAACTACTTGATATCGTATAAAAACAACATAACAATTAAACAAAAAAAGATGATGAAAAAGTTCAATTTAGTTGCTGCAGCAATTGCAGGAACAATGATCCTGAGCTCATGCGGTTCTTCCGTAAAGAATGTAGCTCTTAAGACAGACGTAGACTCAATTTCTTACGCTTTTGGTGTAGCAAACACAGACGGTCTGAAACAGTATTTAGCTGGAGGTGATACGAAAATAGACACCACTCAGATGGATGCATTTATCAAAGGCTTGCTGGATTCAAGGAAAGATTTGACTGCTGAGCAAAAAGCGTACAACGCAGGTTTGCGGATTGGTGCTCAGGTTAAAGATCAAATGCTACCAGGTTTCACTCAAATGGTGTTTGGAGGCGACTCAACAAAAACATTGAATACAGATGCATTTTATGATGGTTTTGTATCGGCTGTTAATGCTAAGGGTATGAAAATGACACTTCAAGAAGCTACGACTTATGCAGATGCTGCTGTAGCTCGCATTAAAGCTGCTGAGAGTGAAAAAAACTTCGGAGCAAACAAGGCAATTGGCAAAGCATTCATTGATAGCATTAAGGGTACACCTGGTGTTATCTCTACAGCAAGTGGCCTACTCTATCAGGTAATTAAAGAAGGAACAGGTGAGAAACCTACTGCTGATAGCAAAGTAAAAGTAAACTATCATGGAACTCTGATTGACGGTACTGTTTTTGACAGCTCTGTAGATCGCGGTACTCCAGCTGAGTTCACAGTATCTCAAGTTATTCCAGGATGGATTGAAGGATTGCAATTGATGTCTGTTGGTTCAAAATATAAATTTTATATTCCGGAATCATTAGCATATGGCGCAAGAGACATGGGATCTATCAAGCCTTTCTCAACTTTGGTTTTTGAAGTTGAATTACTCGAGATTCAGAAATAATCACTCTTTTACAATAAAGAAAGCTTCTCTTTATATTAGAGAAGCTTTTTTTATTATATCAAAAAGTCAGCATAGAAGGGTAATTCTTTGCATTTGCATATAAAAAGTTCCCTTTTCTGTTTGAAACAAACAACTAATTGCTACTTTTGCTGAAAGAAATTAATTACAAATTATGGCTACAACCCCTTTAACCTCAGAAAAAAGCGATAAAATCGACTCCCTTGACAAAAAGATCTTGGAAATCATTTCACAAAATGCCCGAATTCCTTTCAAGGATGTAGCTGCAGAATGTGGTGTTTCGCGGGCAGCAATTCATCAACGTGTGCAGCGTTTGATAGATATGGGCGTTATTGTCGGCTCAGGGTATCATGTCAATCCAAAAGTTTTGGGATACAATACCTGCACTTATATCGGGGTTAACCTGGAAAGAGGTGCTATGTATAAAAACGCAGTACCGGAATTGGAAAAGATTGCAGAAATTGTTGAATGCCATTTCACTACAGGTCCATACACGATGCTTATCAAACTTTATGCAAGAGACAATGAGCATCTGATGGATCTTCTCAATAACAAGATCCAGGAGATTCCTGGTGTGGTCGGAACAGAAACGCTCATTTCCCTGGATCAACGCATCAAAAGAGAGATACCTATCAAGAAGTAGGACAAATTAATCTTTCTCAATTCTCTGTTTACAAGAAGGATTCAAGCCAAAGATCTTTGGCTTGAATCCTTTTCTTGTTTTTATCCGGGTATTGTTGCTGATTATATTCTTTTTTGCAGCTGGCCGAATGAAGGTTGGAAAGTTTTACTAAATTTGCATCGTAATAAAAAGTTTGTTTACATATATATCTTCATAGGAATATGGTCGAATTAGAAAATAGCGGGGAATTAAACAAAAAGTCCCTAAACTTTATTGAGAACTTCATTGAAAATGATTTGTCAGAGGGCAAGAATGACGGTCGTATCCAAACACGTTTTCCTCCAGAACCGAATGGCTACCTTCATATCGGACACGCAAAAGCGATTTGCCTGGATTTCGGTGTTGCGCAGAATTACAAAGGTATTTGCAACCTACGCTTCGACGACACAAACCCGACAAAAGAAGATGTTGAATACGTCGACTCTATACAGGAAGATATTCAATGGCTTGGATTCCAATGGGAAAATATTTATTACGCATCTGATTATTTTCAGCAATTATGGGATTTTGCCATCAGACTGATTCAAGAAGGAAAAGCATATATTGACGAACAGTCTGCTGAAGAGATTGCCAAACAAAAAGGAACTCCAACACAGCCAGGTGCAGAAAGTCCATTTCGTAATCGCCCTATCGAGGAAAGTCTGGAGCTATTCAGAAAAATGAATGAAGGAGTGATTGCCGAAAGTGCCATGGTGCTTCGCGCAAAGATTGATATGGCTTCTTCCAATATGCACTTTCGTGATCCAATCATGTATAGGGTTATTACACAACATCCTCACCACCGCACTGGGAATACATGGAAAGCTTACCCAATGTATGACTTTGCTCATGGCCAGTCAGACTTTTTTGAAGGTGTGACGCATTCTTTATGCACGCTTGAGTTTGAGGTACATCGTCCTCTATACGATTATTACATAGATCTGTTGCAGACCAGCAACTATCGTCCACGCCAGATTGAATTCAACCGTTTGAATCTGACTTACACAGTCATGAGCAAACGAAAAATGTTACAACTTGTTCAAGAAGGAGAAGTAACCGGTTGGGACGATCCTCGTATGCCTACACTCTGTGGACTACGTCGTCGCGGATACACTCCAGCTTCTATCAAAGATTTTATAAACCGCATCGGTTATACGAAGTATGATGGTCTTATTGACGTAGCATTACTTGAAAATTCGATTCGTGAAGAACTGAATAAGAGCGCCATCCGAGTTAGCGCAGTGCTTCATCCTGTCAAACTTATTATTACTAACTATCCGGAAGGAGAGGTTGAATGGCTGGAAACAGTCAACAATCCGGAAGACGAATCCATGGGATCGCGTAACGTACCATTCTCTCGGGAATTATTCATTGAACGTGACGACTTCATGGAAGAACCGATGAAGAAGTTTTTCCGTCTATCACCAGACAAGGAAGTTCGACTTAAGAGTGCCTATATCATAAAATGTACCGGATTTAAGAAGAACGAAAAGACGGGAGAGATTGAAGAAATATATTGTCAATACGACCCCGAGACGAAGAGCGGTATGCCGCAAAGCGACCGCAAAGTAAAAGGCACGCTGCATTGGGTAAGTGTAAAACACAGCATCCCCGCGGAAGTGCGTCTATATGACAGATTGTTTAAGGTTGAAGACCCGGCTTCCGAGAAAGACACCGATTTTCGCGACTTACTCAATCCCAATTCCCTGGAAGTTCTAACAGATTGTCGTATTGAACCATGCCTTGCAGATGTTAAGCCTTTGGATCATTTCCAATTCCAACGTACTGGCTATTTCAATGTGGATTCAGATTCAACACCGAAACACCTTGTTTTTAATTGTACAGTGAAGCTTAAAGATAGTTGGGCAAAAAACACTAAGTAAGAAAAGAATACGCATGAATGAAGAGAATGAGTCCACTGAAGTCTTACAATTGGTTGAAAAATACCGAAAAGCTCTTGAACAAGATATAACTCCTTATTTTGATATTGAAGAGATTGATACTCTCGTTGATTATTATGACGAGTACGAAGATTCCAGTGAAGATGATTTGATAAAGATTATTGACTTAGGGCTCAAACTTCATCCTGATGATCCTGAATTTATTGTTCAAAAGATTGAACTATTATCCAGAGCGGGTCGGTTTGAAGAGGCAGAAGAGGTCTTAAGTTTGGCCACATTTGATTCTTTTGACACTCTCTTGGTGAAGATAGTTATCTACACAGAGCAAAAAGACTTCACCACTCTCTACGACCAATTCCAAGAACTGAAACCCTCTCTTAATGAAGAGCAGTGGGAATATGCATGGAACTATCTCTGCATGAAGTTATTTGATATGGGAGAATATAAGGAAGGTTTGGTCTGTCTCGACAAGTTTGCAACTAAAGCAATAGAAGATGAACCGGATAACTTGACTCGCCTTCGTACCAACCTTTTAATTAAGAATAATCAGTATAAAGAAGCGATCAAATATGCCAATATAATTATTGACAGGAAACCCTATGAAGAGAAGTCATGGCTAACCCTGGCAAATATTTATGGGAACTTAGGAAACTATCCGAAGATGAAAGAGGCTCTGGAATATGCACATGCCATCACTCCAGACGATCCAAAGATAGCATTCATGCTGGCAACATGCCTGCAAACACTCGATTTGGATAAAGAAGCTACTGAGCTGCTTGGAAACTTTGATGGAATGAATCTATCCGAAAAACTTCTTTTACGGTCAGACGAAGAATCAGCAAAGAACAAAATGGAATTAAAGGAACTGATTCATCTCTTTGATCATCTTTGCATTGAAGATTGCCACGAATCAATGCTTCCTCTTTTTTATGCCATGAAAGAAGAAAACCTTTCCGAAGAACTGCTGATTATCATCAATGAGCGAATTAAACGTGATATAATGAATGGTAATCAACATTTTATCAAAAGTCTTATTTACATGGCTGATGACCGTTTGAAAGAGGCAATCATAGCGTTTGATTATTATCCAATGAGCGAGGAAGGAATCAATGACTTTGACAATTTTGCCTTCACTGCTGTCATGCACTATTTAAGAGGTGACAAAAGCGGTGCGGTGAAATCAATTGCAGAATGTGCGCATTCAATGGGTGCAGAAACCTTCTCAACAGTAATGCGGCAACTCAGTCCCCTGATAAGTATGAATAACTATATATACTCTCTATTTGTCTATTATTTCTGGAATCAATTAGAAATAGCAGACACAGAAGAAGAGTTTATGTCTACTCACCTTGTTGAAAACGAAAAGATATATCCCAAGGTACCACTTGTGGATGCACTGAAGAATTTATATATTAGAATCATACAACTTCATCGAGATTAATTAATAATACACATGGGATTTGCTGCATTTATTCAATGGTGTCTGGAAAATTTGAACTACTGGACAATAACCCTCCTGATGGCAATTGAAAGTTCTTTTATTCCTTTTCCTTCTGAAGTAGTAGTACCTCCAGCTGCTTATAAAGCTGCGAGCAGTGGTGAAATGAATATCTTTTTAATTATTCTGTTCGCTACAATCGGAGCCAATATCGGTGCGCTGATAAACTACTACTTGGCCAGATGGGTCGGACGACCTATTGTTTATAAGTTTGCTAATAGCCGGTTTGGGCATATGTGCCTGATTGACGAAGCAAAAGTAAAGCATGCAGAAAAATACTTTGACGATCATGGAGCAATTTCCACCTTTGCCGGTCGATTGGTTCCAGCTGTCAGACAATTGATATCAATTCCTGCCGGTCTGGCAAGAATGAAACTTTCCACTTTCTTATTCTATACCACTTTGGGAGCCGGCTTCTGGAACTGCATTCTTGCCGCTATAGGATGGTATCTTCATACCATCATTCCAGAAGACCAACTGATGACTGAAGTTTATAAATACAGTCACGAAATTGGCTATTGCTTTATTGTTGTCGCCATTGGCCTTGTAAGTTATCTGATTTACAAGGGTTCCAAGAAAAACTAAACTAGTCTGTATCAAATACTCCTATGAGTATATCTAATGAGTGTATCTCCGCAAATTCCGGTAGATGCAATCTGTAATACTGAATAATACGGCGGAGAATATCTACACGTTCCGCACGGGAAAACGCATAAAAGCGCATATTATCATAATTCATTCGCATTAGTTTCTGAAATAAAACAGCTTCGTTGGATTCAAGGAAATGCGAATGAGAAGGAGGTGTCTCTTCGAAATTGCCACTAAGAAGGTCAAAATAAAGATCATGCCTGGGCTCCATGCGCTCTATGTTGGGATAATATCCCAGATAACGGGTTAACTGAATCAGAAACACAAGATGAAAATTAGCTATTCCACTCTCAAGCAAATCAAGAACCCGTATTGAATTTTCCAGGAAAGAAAACAAAGGAAGATCTTTATCTGTACTTTTTAAAATGCGACAAAGAACCTCCGCAAGAAAGAGAGAGATAACCGATTTTACCGGATTAAACAAGATGCCACTTTGTGAAAATACGGGGCGAAGCTCTGTTATATGATGCAGTTCAGAATTATTTTTCCTTTTTACTTCCATCTCCACCACAGCCAATGGTTGCATGAAAACATTCTTTAAACTACTTTTATTCGTCTTAGCTCGATATACTATATAAGATTCACGTCCCATATCATTCGTATATACATGAAGGATATTGGCTGTTTCGCTATATCTAACACATTGAAGAATAACTCCTTTCGTCTTCTGCTCCTGTCTCATTATCTCTTTAAAAAGGTAAAAACCAGACAAATGTACCTATAAATTTGGAGGAAAAACTTGTGTATTCAAAAAAGTTGCCTTACCTTCGCAGCGCAAAAGGAAAATGGCAATACGACATCTGTTTCTCGAAGAATATTTAGTCATATTGAAAATGTTCCCCAAAAAGTTTGGAAAGTAGGAATAATACTCTACCTTTGCAGCCGCAAACAAAAGCAATGGCCCATTCGTCTATCGGTTAGGACGCAAGATTTTCATTCTTGAAAGAGCAGTTCGATTCTGCTATGGGCTACAATAATTAAGAACAATAACGTTTAAGGCATTGCGTAGATATGGCAAATCACAAATCTTCAGTCAAGAGAATCAGACAGACTAGTGTAAAAAGATTACACAACAGATATTATGGCAGAACTGTAAGAAACGCAGTTAAAAAGTTCCGCAACATGACTTCAAAAGAAGAAGCTATAAAGATTTATCCGGAAGTGGCTTCAATGCTTGATAAGCTTGCAAAGAAGAATGTCATCCATAAGAAAAAAGCAAGCAATCTGAAGTCAAAACTGGCAATCTTTGCCAACAAGCTTTAATAAGGAAACACTCCCTATATATAAAGATACAGGCCATTCTGAATAAGAATGGCCTGTGCTATTTACACATACTCTTACACCTTAAAATATTAAGCACTTTTTTCGCAGAGTATGCAATTTGTTTCTCCGATTTTGAGTATATTTGCTAGGTTATTACTCACACTATTAAAACAGATCAATAATTAGTCCCATATGTCAGAAGAAAGCAAAAAAAACGAGAGAGAATACTCCGCCGATAGTATTCAGGTACTGGAAGGTTTGGAGGCTGTAAGAAAGCGTCCAGCCATGTATATCGGAGATACCGGCCTCAAAGGTTTACACCATTTAGTATATGAAGTTGTTGACAATTCGATTGATGAAGCTCTAGCAGGCTTTTGCGATAAAATTGAAGTCACCATCAATGAAGACAACTCCATTAAAGTCTGTGACAATGGCCGCGGTATTCCTGTAGGAATCCACGAGAAGGAGCAGAGATCAGCATTAGAGGTTGTTTTAACTGTACTTCATGCAGGTGGTAAATTTGACAAAGGATCGTACAAGGTATCCGGAGGTTTGCACGGTGTGGGAGTTTCTTGCGTAAATGCACTTTCTATCTATCTTCGTGCCGAGATTCATCGCGAAGGAAAGATATGGATGCAGGAGTATTCAAAGGGAAAACCGGTGGCAAGTGTAGTTCCAATCGCAGATACTGAGAAATCAGGAACAGTCATCATTTTCAAGCCGGATGACACAATCTTCACTACATTGGAATACAAGTATGAGATTCTTGCAAACCGTATGCGCGAATTAGCCTTTCTAAATGCCGGTCTATATATTACTCTGACAGACAAACGCGCACTTGATCCCATTACCGAAGAATTCAAGACTGAGGTATTCCACTCAACGGATGGACTTCGCGAATTCGTGAGATATGTGGATCAATCAAGAGAGAAACTTATTCCAGACGTTATTTATATCAGCACCGAGAAACAAGGTATTCCTGTGGATGTAGCCATGATGTACAATACATCATACAATGAAAATATTCACTCGTATGTCAACAATATCAACACGATTGAAGGTGGTACTCACCTCGCCGGCTTCCGAAGAGGATTAACCCGTACACTGAAGAAGTACGCGGAAGATAACAAAATGCTTGACAAGATAAAAATTGAAATAAACGGAGACGACTTCCGCGAAGGTTTGACAGCTATTATTTCTATTAAAGTTCAAGAACCTCAGTTTGAGGGACAGACCAAGACCAAGTTGGGTAACAACGAAGTAATGGGGGCTGTAGACCAAGCTGTGGGTGAAGCATTAGGAAACTACCTGGAAGAACATCCAAGAGAAGCAAGGACGATTGTCGACAAAGTTATCCTTGCTGCAACTGCAAGGGCAGCTGCGCGCAAAGCGCGCGAACTGGTACAACGCAAATCACCTCTCTCCGGTGGCGGACTTCCAGGAAAACTGTCAGACTGTTCCTCGCGTGTAGCTCAAGAATGCGAGCTCTTCCTTGTCGAAGGTGATTCTGCAGGTGGTACAGCAAAAGCTGGTCGTAACCGTAAGACTCAAGCTATTCTTCCTCTGCGTGGTAAGATCCTGAATGTTGAAAAAGCTATGCAACACAAAGTGCTTGAAAGCGAAGAAATTCGTAATATCTATACCGCACTGGGCGTAACCATTGGTACCGAAGAGGACTCTATGGAACTGAATATCGACAAACTTCGCTACCACAAGGTTATCATCATGACCGATGCCGATGTAGACGGTTCGCACATTGCCACTCTAATTCTTACATTCTTATTTCGTCATATGAAGAAACTGATTGAAAACGGACATGTATATCTGGCAACTCCTCCTTTGTACTTATGCAAGAGAGGAAAAGTAGAAGAATATTGCTGGTCAGAAGTGCAACGTCAGACTTTCATCTTGAAATACGCCGGTGGTGATGAAAAGCTAGTACGTACCCAACGCTACAAAGGTTTGGGAGAGATGAACGCCGATCAGCTTGCTGACACAACAATGAATCCGGAACACCGTATCCTGAAGCAGATAACCATTGAGAATGTTGCTGATGCAGATATGGTTTTCTCCATGTTAATGGGTGAAGATGTCGGTCCACGCCGCGAGTTCATCGAACAGAATGCAACTTACGCAAAAGTAGATGCTTAAATAATGATCGTACCGAAGTCCTTACAAACAGGAGACAAAGCGCTTATCGTCTCCCCAGCCGGACAGATTGATCCGGAATATGTGCAAGGAGCCTCAGAGCTCTTGTCATCCTGGGGACTTATCGTTGAGCAAAGTCCTGTTTGTCTTGGACAGTACGGACGATTTTCCGCTAGCTGCGAAGAGCGGCTGGAGGATTTACAGAAGGCGTTTGACCGTAAGGATGTACAATTAATTCTCTGTAGCCGTGGCGGTTACGGTATCACGCAATTTCTTGATAAGCTTGATCCCCAAGGCATCTTGAAGAATCCAAAATGGGTGATTGGCTACAGCGATATCACCGCACTTCATGCAATGCTTCAGAAGAATGGTCTGGTTTCACTCCATGCACCTATGGCACGACATTTATCGTTATCTGGACCTGATGACCTTCCTGTCAGCTATCTGAAGAGCATCCTTTTCGACAAAGTTCCTGATTATAAGATAGCAAAACATACTTTCAACCGGACTGGAAGAGCCCAAGGAACACTCCGGGGAGGCAATTTATCTCTTCTGTATGCCCTCCGGGGAACACCATTTGACTTCAATCCGGAAGGAACGATTCTCTTTGTGGAAGATATAGGTGAAAGACCCTATCAAATAGACCGCATGTTTCAAAATCTACGGATGAGTGGGATTCTGGAACGTCTCAGCGGACTGATTATCGGTGAGTTCACAGACTGCGAAGAAGATCCACTTATGAAACAGAGCATCTATGAAGGTATTCGTACTATGATTGAGCCATATTCATATCCCGTTTGCTTCGGATTTCCTGTCGGACACTCTGACACTAATTACCCCATGATTTGTGGCAACACTTCCACTCTTATCGTACAAGATGATCAGGTTATTTTAAAACAAAACTGATAATTATCTCTTGAAGCTATGAACAGATCAATTTTCTTATCACTTCTGGCAATAAATCTTATTCTTATCACTTTTGGCTGTTCTTCAGCCAGAAAGAAGACCTTACCGGACAACGAATCGAAAGAAATTATTACAGGATCGACAATACAATTTAATGCAGACAGCGCATATAGCTATATTGAGCATCAAGTGGCTTTCGGTCCAAGAGTGCCCAATACTGCTGCACATATAACTTGCGGAGACTATCTTGTCAGCAAACTAAAATCATACAATGCAGAAGTTATCGAACAAAAAATGATAGTGACTGCCTACAACGGAACTCCTTTAAATACACGAAATATTATCGCTTCTTTTCAACCGGAAAACAAGAATCGCATTCTTCTCTTTGCACATTGGGATACTCGTCCGTATGCAGATGCAGATCCGGATGAGAACAACTGGAAAACTCCCATCGACGGAGCCAATGATGGTGGCAGCGGTGTAGGGGTATTATTGGAATTAGCCCGTCTACTCAAAGATAACACAGCTCAAATGGGTGTAGATATTATTTTCTTTGACGCCGAAGATTATGGTACACCCGACTGGCTTGAGAAAGATGAGGAAGAGACAGCCAATACGTGGTGCCTTGGTACGCAATATTGGACTCGAAACCTTCATAATCCTGGCTACAAGGCCTCTTACGGCATCCTGCTCGACATGGTCGGAGGTGTTAATGCTACTTTCCGAAAAGAACAAGTATCCATGCATTTCGCATCATACGTTGTCAATCAGGTTTGGGAGAAAGCCTCAAAATCAGGTTACAGCTCGTATTTTCCGCAATCAGAAGGCGGAGCTATCACCGATGATCACCTCTATGTAAACCAAGGTGCAAGAATCCCAAGTATTGACATCATTGATTACGATCCAATGCGAAAGAATGGTTTTCCTGACACTTGGCATACACTGGATGATACGATGAACAATATAAGCAAAGAGACACTCAAGGCCGTAGGACAGACACTGAGTAATATTCTCTTTGATAAAAACAAATAATAAAGTACACACATATGACTATCAACGAGATTCAAGATGGAATAATTGAAGAGTTTTCTGACTTTGACGACTGGATGGACCGCTATCAGTTATTGATAGAACTTGGCAACTCACTGGAGCCTCTGGATGAAAAATATAAGAACCCGGCAAACCTTATTGAAGGTTGCCAGAGCAGAGTATGGTTGCAAGCAGATTATCAGGATGGTATAATCACTTTTCAAGCTGAAAGTGATGCCGTAATAGTTAAAGGCATTGTCGCACTACTGGTACGCGTATGCTCCGGGCATACTCCTGATGAGATATTGAACAATGAACTCTACTTCATTGAGAAGATTGGATTGAGAGAACACCTTTCCCCGACCCGTTCGAATGGGCTTCTCTCGATGGTCAAACAAATGCGCTTCTATGCAATAGCCTACAAAGCGAAACACGAATAGAATAACAACAAAAACGCCTGCACATAGCAGGCGTTTTTTGTTACTCGGAATCTTTGGTTGCAAACAAATCAAGTTGCAGTTCGAGCAACTGAAAAGTCATTCTGTGATAAGGAGTCGTGCCATGCTTTTGAATACCGCTGCGATGTTTCTTTGTCGGATATCCTTTGTTTTTATTCCAATCATACATCGGATATTCTTCATGCAAACGAAGCATATAATCATCCCTGTACGTCTTTGCCAGCACGGAAGCCGCGGCAATTGAAAGATACTTTCCATCCCCTTTGATCACACAGGTATGCGAAATATCATTGTACTTCTTAAACCGATTGCCATCAATAATCAAAGTCTCCGGCTTTGCTTTGAGTTGATCAATGGCACGGTGCATCGCAAGAATCGAAGCATTGAGGATATTGATTTTATCAATTTCTTCCGGTAAGACAATACCCACTGCCCATGCCAAAGCTTCTCTCTCAATGACAGGCCGAAGGGCATAACGCTGTTTTTCCGTCAGCTGTTTGGAATCATTCAACAGTTCATTACGATAATCTTTTGGTAAGATCACAGCAGCTGCAAATACAGATCCGGCAAGACACCCCCTGCCAGCCTCATCACAACCAGCTTCAATCAGATCTTTATGTAAGAAGGGTAATAGCATAGTTCAATTTGTTTATTTACCGGATTGAGAGAATTGCCAGAAAATGGCAAATACTGCCACCGAGAACAAACAAATGCCAGACGGCATGGTTGTACAATGGTTTGCGATTGGCATAAAAGAATGTACCTAAACTATAGGACAAACCGCCGGCAATAAGCCAGATAAAACCGTCAGTAGGTAATGTTGTATAAATAGGCTGAATGATAAAAACAACAATCCAACCCATCGCCAAATAGATGTAGAGCGACAGTTTTGGATATTTCTTCCACCAAACCAGCTTGTAAACAATCCCCAGCAGGACTGCCCCCCAAATGACGGACAGAAAAAGATAGCTGGTACGCTCCTGCAAACAAAGCAACAAGAATGGGGTATATGTGCCTGCGATTAGGAAATAGATGGAGATATGATCAAACAGGCGCAACACCCTCTTGAACCGAATTGCCTTCACACAATGATAAATCGTAGAAACGCTATACATCTCAAGCATACATAACGCAAATACCCAAAGGCCAAACCGGCTTCCTGAGGAAAACTCAGGATGCAACAGCAAACTCAGAATCACGCACACACTCATAACAATACCCAAAGCATGCGTGATACTATTGGCAATCTCAGCTTTACGTGGTGGAAATATATAAGTATCGGTAGTCATTGCAAGCGTAATTTTTGTATTTAATAATTAGTCTGACTATATGCTCTTACAAAGGTAATAAAAAACTTTCAGTAATGAACTGAACAGTGATAGCCTGCTTAGTGAGTACAATAACGAACGCTTTGATGCATGTACTCAGAGTACCTGAAGCCTCTGTCGTTTCGCTGCAGGCAACGTCTCGTTTCCCTGCAGTGAAGCGAGGAACGGATAGGCATCCGTCAATCATTTCATAAGGACGAAATGATCGGTGGATGCCTATGCAATTAGGAAAACTTCCTACTGTTTTTTCAATCTGGAAGGAGCTGCCTTAGAGGCTATTCAGAAGCGTTTCTCGCAAGCAGTAATCCGTACAGGGCCAAGAAGTCCGGAAGGAAAAGCTTCCCAACTGCTAAAATCGGATTCTTTATACGTTATACTTACAAAGTTGATCTCTTCAAAAATACGCCAGTTCACCTTGCGGCGATCATAATCAGAAATTCGGTTGGCAGGAAGATTGGAAACAATCACTTCAAGTGTATTTTCCCCTTTCCTGAGGTACTTCTTAATATTCATCTCGAAAGGAACAGCAAATAATGTAGCAACTTCCACCCCATTCACCCGCACCCGTGCACTCTCACGAACATCACCCAATTGCAGAAGATAATCAGCAGCGGAAAGATCATCCATGACAAAAGTCGTCTTATAGTTTCCTTTACCCATGTTTCGCTTCAGATCCGGATTGGACAAAGTTGTCCACGAACAAGGAGTATTAATCGCGAATGTCTCAGTAATAGCAGGTTCGCTCTCTTCAAAAGACAAGGACCATCCGGTATTTAACTCTCGTGATTCTTTTTCCGGCACGAGATATATCCAATCTTCCTGATCGACCTTTTCAGTGGTAAATGTTTTTAATATCAGTGATTCACCGGGTTGTAATTGAAGAAAAACCTCTGTCACACCTTTATTCGTACGGATCTTTGCCTTTCCCGAAGTTCCATTCATCGGATTGAAAAGCATAGCAGACTTCGCTTTCACAGCCAAAGGTACCCATCCATCTATCGGTTTATTTTGCAACATCGCAAGGAAATAATGATAGCCGGTATCATTTTTACGACGAATAGCCTGTCCACCAAGTTCAGATACAAAAGGTTCTTTAGCAACATTCGTAGCAGATAAGAGTGTTTCTAAATCAGTACCGGTTAAGATTCGACCCTTACCCATCTCAAAAGCACTTACTTTCTCAAAAGAGGAGACCTTTGGAAAAGCATTTAAAGTCTGTTTGAGGTCAGAAAGACGTTCGCTCAACTTTGAAAGTCCGGGAACATCAGAAGGATAGTGGCTCATAAAGACAATAGTAGCACCTTGTTCGGCCAGTTGTTTCAGTTTGGTGGCAGTAGCCAGAGTCATCCGTTTGACGGCAGGAATGATCAGAGCCTTATAGGTCGTTCCACCGATTGTTTTAATCATTCCTTTTTCAACGGTAGCAGACTGGATATATTTATCTGAAATATAATCTTCTCCATATCCGAGGCTGCGAATATCTTCGACAGCTTTATAGAAATCAGGAAGGCGATCACGCATGCCATGTATGACCAGCTGAAAGTAATAAGATCCTTTTTGCTCTGCCCATACATCATAAACGGGAAAGTAAAGCAGGAAATCATTATCCGGTGTCCCCTCCTGCAGGAAAGACTGAGTACGGGCAATATAACTATAAAAAGCAGGAGCATCTTTCCACCAGTTATCCGTAGGGGACATATTTACAGAAGCATAAAAACGCCATCCCGGCCATGCCGCTTCTTCCGGAGAATAAGCCGCACCATGAAAATAGACATGATTGATACCTGAGACGAACGCCTGATCTATCTCCGGCTTACACTGAGACAGCGAAGTACGGAAGTGCTCCGTAAGCCAGGTGAAAGTCTCGCACGAAGTATATTTCTTACCTGCCACGTGTGCAGCAGAAGATGCATAACGCAAAGTGGCAGGATCACCATCATTCGGACGCTTGATACTATCTTTACGAAGACCCGGAATATCAAAATCAGTGATACCAAAGGTTTCTGTTTCAGGAACATCAACCGCAGCATATAAATCGAATATATTGGCCGGTGAACCATGTGCCTGGTTGCGCGTCAAGGTACCATGACGGTGCGCCCACTCGTTCCACACCAATGTAAAGTTGTTCATCACCATTTCGCCCACAGTCTCCCGGTAATCGGATATTACCCTCTGCGACTGCTCTGTAGCACCTTCAGCAAGCAAGTCGGGGAAATAGTTTTCAAGTTTGTATCCTCTACTCAGCTCAAACTCCTGCAGCAAGGCCGGCGTCCAGTTGGCTCCATATACTTCATACGAGTCATTGAACCAGTTGTGCGGATACATCTCTTTCTTCTCGCCAAATGCATCATCAAACCGTTTGAAATAATGATTGACCGCCTCTTTGTTGAGATGATCAAGCACCAGACCCTGACCGCCGGGAGCTGCACGTTTCACCTGTTGCAATGTCTTGCCACAGAATAAAACGATCAGTTCGCAGTCATCCTCTGTCGGTGACCAGTTCAGGGTGCTGTCTTTTCCAACAAAAGAAGTAACGTCAGTTGCTTTCCCTGAAGGATAATAAGCCATAACCCGTTGCAGACGTGCTATCTCTTTCTGGCGGCGATCATTCACCACAATCTTTTCTGTCAGTCGTTCTCCTTTTTTCAACTTATAATTTTGAAAGAGAGCTTTCGAAGCAGCATATTCCGTAGTGATATTTGGTCCGCCAAAAGGCCATCCGGTACCATTGTTCAGGTCAGTTTCCATGCCCAACTTACGACCAGTGTTGCGTGTAAAGTTGTACATATCCATCCACTTTGGAGAGAGATAGTCTATATTATTCGCTTCATTGTGTTGGACACCATAGATAGGAGTGATCTCCACGCCGCCGATACCAGCTTTGGCCATCTCACTCAAGTTGTAGGTAAGTCCTTTCTCATTGACGGCACTTCCTAACCACCACCAGCGCACCCAAGGTTTAGCTTCTTTGGCAATGGAAGGCCAGGCAGTCACATCATTATCCTCCACGAAATCAACCCCCTGACTATTGGTTACAGTCATAGGTTTGCCATCATTAGCGACAATCTTCATATTGGTCATCGTCCAGTTACGGGCGAAGTTGACTGATCCGGCCTGCTCTGTATGAATATCCATATTATCAAAGAAAAAATCCTCCATATATGATTCTTCACTTCCAGTTACAGACATCACCCTTTTGGCTGTTTTTATATGAATGTTGGATAGATAAATATGATTGAAATGAGGGATACCACGTTCTTCCGGTTCAACTTTTGTCAGCATCTTGATCCAATGATCAGGAAGTTTCTTCCCTTCATACTCCTGAGGGAGCTTAGAGTAACTGTAGGACGGATTCCAGTTATTGGTGGCATCAAAAGCAATACCAACCTCATCCATTGTTATATTATCAACATAAATATGCGAGACTGTTCCGCCTCGGGTCATGGCAGACTTCAGACGAATGCCGCTGGATGTTCCTTTCGCCTTCAGATCATGTGCATACACATAGCGTATGCCACCCGAAGTCTCACTGCCACAGGTAAGCAATCCGCCTCCTGCCCGAGAAATACAGTTACGAATGACAATATATTCCGTCGGACGGTTGACGCGCAAACCATCCGCATCGCGACCGGACTTCAGACAAAAATTATCATCATTGCAATCGATATCACAATCTTCAATGAGAATACGCGAAGAAGAGTCAATATCGACACCGTCCGTACTTGGTCCGTGACCGTCAATATTGTTCTGAATAGTGATGCCTCTTACAGTACAATACTCCGAATAAAGGATTTGAACAGTCCAAAAGCCTGCTTGCTGCAATGTGAGTCCTTCCAGAGTCACATCCGAAGAGTTGGCAATAAGCAATGTACGGGGACGTTTGCAATCATAATCCACAATCCAGCGCAGACCCTTGGAGTCATAGTCTTTACGCATACTCCAGTAATGATCCCAGAATACCTTTCCCTGAGCATGAATAGTGCCTTGTCCACTGATTTTCACATTCCTTGTGTCCAGTGCATTGATCAATGCAGAAGGCCATTTCATCTCAATTCCAGCCACACGTGTGTCAATCTCGGGATAATCCTCAATGTGTGTGCTTCCCCATAAAGTAGCTCCTTTGGAAAGCATTAGATGTACTCCCTCTTTCAGATAGATGGATCCTGTCAGATAATCACCTGCCGGGATAACAACGACACCTCCGCCTCCTTTCTGACAAGCATCTATAGCCGCCTGGATTGCTTTTGTACTTAGTTCAGTCTTGCTCTTAACAGCACCGAAATCTTCAATACGATAAACCATCTTCCCTTTGGGAGTCGTCCTTGCACCCACACTCTCAGCCCATTTCAGCTCTTTCTTCCAGGAAACCCCTTGTTGCTCTTTCGCTGCACATGGAAGTATAAAAAGAAGAGACAAAGAGATTGCCGTAACTTGAAACAGTCTATGTAAAAATGTCTTATGTATCATGATATCGAGTTATTATCAGTTTCCATCCGGTTTTAATGAGGAACTAAACGGTGTTGCAGGTATAGAAAATGCATTACGATCATCAGGATGAGCCGGATCGTAGGGTTTGTAATCATCACGAAGATACTTGCACAAGGGTAGCTTGAGATCACAAACACCTTTCATGACACATTGCATGATTTGATAACCACCATACGAATTAAAGTGGGTATTATCAGCCAGAGGTGCAACCTGATTAGGAAAGGTGCCGGCTGGGTAATGGACAAAAGCCAGTTTGGAATTGTCAGGACCCCATGCTTCATACAAGGTTGCACTCATTTCTGTCAGGTCAATCAATGCCACATTCTCTTCCTTGGCCAGCAAACGTACTGCTGCCGGAAAATCTCCATGCGAATTTGTTATCTTGCCATTTTCATCAAAAGTGCGGCGATGCATGGAAGTGACCAGGACTGGTATTCCACCCTTCTTACGAGCCTCATCGACCAGCACTTTCATATTTCTTTTATAGGTGGTAAACGGTCCGACGCCCTCACCCTTTTGTTTCTCGTCATTATGACCAAACTCAATGAAAAGATAATCACCTTTTTTCATAAAGGTAAGCAATTTGGCTAACCGTTTGGCAGCAACAAAGGAATTAGCAGCTTCACCTGATTCTGCATAATTAGCAATCGCAACTTTCGATGTAAAAAAACGAGGAAGCATCTGACCCCATCCGCACCAAGGTTCATCATCCTGATCCACCACTGTAGAGTTGCCGGCGAGAAAGACTGTGATCAGATCAGTGGCAGGAGTGATTTCTATCCGAGCCAAAGAAGGATTTTCTCCATTAATCTCCAATGTGAGTTTATTATCCCAATTCAGTTTCGTGAACTCACGCGCTTTGAGACGTACTGAATCTGTCTTTCCTATGTATTTATTACGGAGATTAACTGCAAAATCAAACGTTTCATATTCACCCGCTTTTGTCGGGATAGATTCAAGCATAAGCCTGCGTGATTCAGCCTTAATAGTAGTACAAGACTTTTCTTTACCACCCAACGTAACCTTGACATTAAAGTTTCCTTCTGGAAGATCAACAGAAAAGAAATAGCATTTTCCTGTGCCGGGAGGAGTCTTAAATTCATACCCATAAGTATTACCGGCAACTCCATATTGACAATCGGGTGATACAATCACCGCGTTTTCCTTATTTCCGGGAGCAGAAGCATCCAGTATGAATACTTTTTCATTCTTTACTGGAGCTGAGGTCTTTGCCTGAACTTCGGGGAAAAGTGCGAAACAGCACAATAGGGATAGACAGAGTAGCTTATTCATGATAATAGTACTTTATTATTACGCAAACATACGTATTTCTTACATTTATTGCAAAAAAAAGCGCCTGTTTCGTTCTTTTGCAACGAAGTACCGACTTCGTTTTAATGATCGAAAAGGTGGTAGCCACATACTGATTGAAAGACATATCATTAGTCAATTACTTTGTGGCATCTTTATATTTTACTACTTACAGTTCAAGCTCAGAATCAGGCAAACGATCAGAATCGGTGTTTTAGAACAATTTGGCTTGAAAAGGAAAAAGGTCTGATCCTTCCAAATGGGGAGTAGAAAGAGTCTTTTTTGCAACTTTTGAAGATTTATTATTTTTCTATACAGCTGATCAATAGCAAGTTGTAGCTTTGGAAAAAACCACCTGATGCATGATTAATTTCTACCTGATGAAATATATATTTCATCAGGTTCCGATGAGACAAACAACCTGATATCTTTCCAAAAACTATTAGAAGATTTTCAGAACTTTTCAGGCCGTTATTTTTGAGGTGTACGGATATTCAAAATCGGTGTTTTAGAACAATGGCGGAAATAATCCAGCATGAAATTTGCATGAATCTTTCTCCAAGACAGACCAATATTTCAACCTTTTTTTAGAAGGTTGCATTGTGATAGAAGACCTCCTTCTGTTATTAATCACTCCCCACCTTTAAGAACTATCTCATACAAAGTATGAAGGAAACACTCCAACCTGATTGTGGAGATAAAACCTCACAAAGACTCCACCAGCGAAGACCGCTGCGTTAAGGAGGTCGTGAAGATGGTATAGAAACATCAGATGTAGATTCGGGCGGAATACTTTTCTTTCATCAAGAGAGACTGTAAAAGGGCAACGAGTCCTTCTCCAGCTACCCGTGACGCCAATGTGGGTTGTATTATTGTTCCCAAAGAGTTGTGGCACTTGGCTTTACCGGTGTGAATTTCATTGATGCAACCACTGAAAAGCACTCGGAAAGGATAGCGAAACCAAAGCATGCGGTCTGACCATCAACACCTAGACGATTCAAAGGAACTGTCTTAAAATTATTCATACATTATATAGCTGTGAGGTTTACGATAATGGTTTTGAAATAAATAGAGCACTATTGATGAAATGTAAATATTTTGTTTATATTTGCAATTCGCAGTAAAATTTACAAAAGGTGCACAATACAGAACCAATATCGGATGCGTTATACATCTAATTTATTGTTTGGGTTATGGTATATACGAGCGACTGGCAACTTTAACAGACGATTATTTAAAAATGATATTTTAACAAAACACACTAAGAAATCATGCAAATAGAGAAACTGATAATAAAGGGACTTTATGGTTACATAGACAAGGAGATTGAATTTAATAATGATATTACCTTGCTTGTTGGTATAAATGGTTCAGGAAAGACTAGTATTTTAAATATAATTAATTGGATAATCAAGCCTTCGATTCCAAATTTATGTGTAACTGAATTCGCACAGATTGAGCTAAATTTTAAATTAAAAGAAGTCAAGTATAAAATAGTATGTAAGCATAATAAGACATCTTTCAAGTATACTGTTTTAACAGATAATGAAACATTCCATCCTTTAAGTGTTAGAATTAAGATACAGCCAAAAGACATCAAAAACGATGAGGTACTAAAGGTTAATTTATTTCAAAATTACGCAGCTTTAGCTCCTGACGATATAGAGAAGAAGACTTGGGACTTAATTTCAACTTTCCCAAATCCAACAATTATTGGACTTGACAGAAACTTGTGCACTGAAGAAACAGAAAGAATTTACGTAAGCGTCTCCACGATACCGTATAGAAAAATTCAAAAGTTCTTTTTCTTTTGATTATTTTTTCCAGTAGTTTGGAAGAAGCTCCCTATATACATCGTCTGAAGCGTTCGGGCTTATACAGGCCATCCGATTGAGTACGTCTGTGAAGTATTCGAAGGTGTTTATTCCCTGTAGCCTGCAGGAACACGCCAGCGAGTAGATCAAAGCTGATCTCTTTGCTCCCGCATGACTGCCACAAAACAGCGAGTTTCTCCTGCTTAAGCTGATGTATCTCATGCAGAGTTCGATGGCATTGTTGTCCAGCTTATAATCAGCCCTTTTTATGTAATTGCACAATGCGTCATACTCGTGCAGTATATAGTTTACCGCCATAGAGAGTGGACTCTTGGGAAGTGTGGCAGGGTTGGATTGTATCTCCAGTAATTTTCTTTTGAGCTGCTTTAATATGGGCGGTGCATATTCTTTTCTGTATCTGAGTCTTTTATTCGGACTCCACTCTTCTTGGATCAGATGTTCTTTCCTGTATAGCTGGTTGATAAGATCGATGATTTGCGTGGCATCTTCATCTCCTTCAATATCCAGAAACTTACGTTTGCAATGCTGGAAGCAAGAAAGACGTATGATATCCGGATATGTATCTGTTTCATAAACCTTATAGTGTATCAGTCCATCCGACTGGATGGCTCCTTTATATTCTTCACCGATATAATTGTTCAGCACTTCACCTGATCGTGATCCGTCGTGATAAAAGTATTGTATCAGTTTTTTCTCATTGGCCAATGCCGCCCATATATATCCTTTGCGTACTCCTTTTCCTTTCTCGTTTTTATCTTTTACGAGAATGGTATAGTAGCTTTCGTCCATGCACAAATAGCTGTCCCCAAGGATCTCCGTTCTCATGACCTCATCCAGGCGATCCATCATCATGGCAGACTTTTTTATCAGACCGTGTGCGGTTGCTTTGTTCAGTTCAAAACCGGATTCATTAAAGAATTTCACGATCCGTTCAACGGGCATGGAGTAGATGTATCTGAGTTGCAACATCCCGGCGATAAAGGAAGCTTCATAGTTCGAGTTTTGCAGCGGAGCCATCGGTGCTTTTGCAAAGTACATCTTTTCCTCAAACAAGCAGTTGTACTGATGATAGAGATGCTTGATAAAGCGTGGCGGGATATATTCATATCGGATGGAATCCACATGGCTTATGATTTTGGCTTTCTCTTTATCAAAACCGGGATCATTCGGGAAAATATCATGAGGAACGACCTCTAATTCAAAATGCTCCTTGCGTTTGGCATTGTTGTTACCGCGATCTTTAGGTGAAGAGCTATTCGCTTCAGGAGACACAGCCTGATTTACCACCTTTGGAACAATCTTTTCCGATGGATTGGAAAGCAGCTTGCTCAGACCCCGGTTCTTGCCGGTCAATGTTTGTATGTCGCCATCCTTTTGGACAAGCGTATCTTCCAGTGAGCTGATTGAACTGGTCAGCTTATCGATCTGGGCGGATAACGATTCTATCTGGAGAGATTGTTGCTGAAGCTGGAAGGATTGTTGCTGAAGCTGAAGGGACTGACGGCTTATCTGTTCCAAATAAGCTTTTTCTCTTTCAGCAGAAAGTCTGAGTTGATCTTCCAGCAGTTCTACAATCCGTTTAAAATTCATGCCATAAAGGTACGAATAATCATTTGTTTCACCAAGGAAACAAGGAATTAAATATTATCTATATATTTGTATATCAACGTATTAAATCAATATCGAACCGTTTTCTGTATTTTGCCGAATGAATATAGACGCCCTCCATTATTAAAACGAAGGTGCTCCATTTCATCTCGTATTGACCACTGAATGGGTTAAAAAGGGGTATCTCGAAAGTACCTTTCTCAAGTTTCTTCTGATATAAAATAAATCCGCCATGTTCCCAATGAAGTATCTTTATGGTGGTTCTGTTTTTGCTCACAAACAGAAAAACTTCCCCGGACAAGGGGTTGCGTTTCATGTCGGACTTGACTAACTGATACAAGGAATAGATCCCTTTACGCATATCCACATCATGCGAACAGAGGTGGTAACTCATGGATTCTGTAAGTGCGAACATCCTAGTAACCGGTATTGCATGAGAGGAGCAATGTGGCTAGTTCCTTTGCCGTGACATCTTCTATGGAGACTGCCATCCCGTTAGGGTAGGTGATTTTCACTCCTTTAATACAGGATGGAATCTGCTCACAGACAAATTTTTCTTCAACTGGGGATGCATGAAACGACAGTGGATAAATATGCTGCGATGACTCCGTTATTCCTAAATGGCATGGGACTGAATCTAAATTGTCATCGTAACGAGGTGCCGGATCGAAATCTTTGAGCGTCAGGTCTTGTTTGCGCATCCATGCCTGAAGACTGTTATAGCTTATGTGATACATCAAACAATAATCATACAAGGGTATGTCACAGCTACACAATGCGCGTTTGTAATCCTCTAGTAATTTCGAATATAAATCAGAGTTGTTCATCTTTCGTCTTTTTAGAAGACAAAAGTAATTGGCTAGATATTACCATGCAAGATGGTATTGCGGAGACGCTTACCAAGACACAGACTCAAATCAAACTTTTTAGGAAGTATTTTAAGGGTTTAAACCAAGCCTTGATAAATATTCCTGGCAAATATTTACTTAATTTTTTAAAATATCGAATAGAACATCTTTTCGGAATACCGCAAATGACTTTAGAGTCATTTACGTATAGACTAGCTAAGAATTCAGAATTTGACGAATTGTTCTTTTTTAAACAGAGAGTGACAAATTACATAACACAGAAAAACTGTCACTAATAAAAAGAACTTTAAGCCGAATTCATTGCCCTGTGGGAACCACCAGTTGAACTACATCCCTTGGCCTCGGAGCCATAGACTTTTCAAAGGTTTTTTTAGAGGGATTGGAGATAGTGGCTATTGGTTGTTCTAAAGCTGATGACATTGTGTCCGTCATATCTGTTCTCGCCGGTTTTACCCCATTTCAAGATAAACGAATCTTCAAAAATTAATTTTCTGTAAAATTTGGGCAATAAAGAAAGTAGAACACTTTATACATTGATATTATGAGCGATTTCAAAACTGAATATGAACATAAATTTAACACAATCAAGAAGAAGATCGATTTATGGTTCAGAAGAATCTACGTTATATGTTTTAATATATATGCATGGTATTGGTTGTATAGACAAATATTTATAAGACACTCTGATAATTTTGAAGATTATTTATTGTGGGGTTTTATGACATTTGGGATGTATTATTTTGTACTTGATAGTAATGGTCTTTTAATTAAAGACAGAAAACACCTATCTCGTTCAGATGCAACGAAGTAGGTGTATTAGTATACAGACAAGAAAGACAATCAGAACATCTTTCTGACACGTTCTATGGCACTAACCATGGTGTCAACCTCTTCTTTGGTATTATAAAAGGCGAAAGAGGCGCGTACTGTACCCTCAATTCCAAGTCTAATCATGAGTGGTTGAGCACAGTGATGACCAGTGCGAACGGCAATACCCAATCGATCGAGCAACGTGCCCATATCGAAGGGATGAATATCCTGAACCAGGAAGGAGATTACACTACCTTTTCGGTCAGCTTCACCAATAATACGCATCCCTTCAATAGTTTTAAGCCTCTCTGTGGCATAAGTCGTCAATTCATGTTCATAATCTGCAATAGTCTCCATTCCGATTGCCGAAACATAATCCAGCGCTTTTGCCAGTGCGGTCGTCCCTATATAATCGGGTGTGCCAGCTTCAAACTTGAAAGGAAGTTCGTTGAATACCGTCTTTTCAAAACTTACAGTTTGAATCATCTCACCACCACCTTGATAGGGAGGTAACTGATCGAGATACTTTTCTTTACCGTACAAAACTCCCACTCCTGTGGGTCCATATATCTTATGAGCAGAAAATGCATAGAAGTCGGCATCCAGATCTTGCACATTCACTTTTATGTGAGGCACAGACTGCGCTCCATCAATCAGGACAGGTACTCCGTGTGTATGTGCAATAGCAATCATCTCTTTGACCGGATTGATGGTTCCCAGTACATTGGAGACATGTGTCACAGAGACGAGTTTAGTCTTTTCTGAAAAAAGGGATTCGAATTCATCCAAAAGCAACTCGCCTTTATCATTCATCGGAATCACTTTAACGCAAATACCTTTGCGTGCAGCCAACATCTGCCAGGGCACAATGTTACTGTGATGCTCCATCACCGAGACAATAATCTCGTCTCCTTCGGAAGAAAAAGATTCACCAAAACTAGAAGCCAGCAAATTGATGCTTTCTGTCGTACCTCTGGTGAAGATGATCTCAGCTGTGGTACGGGCATTGATAAACCGGCGAACAGTCTCGCGGGAAGATTCATGCAGTTCGGTTGCTTGTTGAGAGAGGAAATGAACGCCTCTGTGCACATTGGCATTGACAGAATAATATTCATCAGCAATGGACTCTACCACGCACCGGGGCTTTTGGGTTGTAGCTCCATTATCAAAATACACCAATGGTTTCCCGTATACCTGTCGGGAAAGAATGGGGAAGTCATTCCGAATCTTAGTAACATCTATCATTTTGCTTTCTAATTACAATTGGTGCAACCTTTACATTTGTTCAGCTCACCGCGGAAACGTTTTTCTACAAGTAAATGAAGACGTTCCCTCAATGCATCTATACGAATATTATCAATAACTTCATTGACAAAGGCAAACATCAGCATCAAACGGGATTCTCTCTCAGGAATACCTCGTGAACGCATATAAAAAAGAGCACTCTCATCAAGTTGGCCAACGGTGGCTCCATGACTGCATTTTACATCATCAGCATATATCTCAAGTTGTGGCTGCGTGTACATCCGTGCCTTACGGGTAGCACAGAGATTGCGGTTGGTCATCATTGAACTGGTCTTCTGAGCACCGGGACGCACAAGAACCTTTCCGGCAAAAGCACCGGTCGATTCATCATCAAGCACATATTTAAAGAGCTCTTTACTGATACAATCGGTAGCTACGTGATCAATAAATGTGGAGTTATCAACGTGTTGATTCTTATCTGCAATGGCCATACCATTCAAGCTGATCTCTGCACCTTTACCTGCCAATATCACTTCTGTGCGGTTGCGTGTACATCCATTGGTCAGGGTAACTCCGTTTATCAGAACATTGCTGTCTGCCTCCTGGTGAACATATAAATTGCTGATGCGGGTAGATGAAACACTCGTCTCTTCCATCTCATAGAGATCCAAGACTGAGCCTTGGCCTACAAACACCTCGCAGACTTGTGTGGCAAGAAAGTTCACTTCATCCATTGTATGATCGCACACCAGCAAACGAAGCTGAGCTCCATTGCCTAATACAATCAGCACACGGCGGTTGACCATAAGATCAACGGCTGAACGCAAAATATTTACAATTTGCAAGGGCTTTTCTACAACAACCCCATCTGGGACGTACAAGAAAAGACCGTCCTGAGCAAACATCGTATTGAGAGCTGTTACAGCATCTTTGGATGTATCGGCAAGTTGGCCGTAATACTTCTTTACCAGTTCGGGGTTACTTTCTGAAATCTCTTTAAGACTTCCCAGGAGTACTCCCTCTGCCAATGATTTTTTCGGAAGTTCTTCTTTGTAGAAAACATCATTTACTACAAAATAGAGTGCAGTACTCATATTGGGGACATCGCACTTGAACACCTCATGGGGATTAACCGGAATATCAAGGCGGTTGAGATTCAACCCGTAATCGGGTTCGAATATCTGTGCTATATCGGTATATTTATATTGCTCCTGCTTCTTATCCGGAAAGCCCTGCTGCTCAAAGTCGGCAAAAGCTTTTGTCCTTTGAGCATTGAGCACAACAGTGCTATGCTGGCAAATCATAGCCTCAAAGTCGGTAAAGAGTTCAATATATTGTTGTTCCGGATTCATAGTTTCATTCTTTAATAGAGAGAAAATCATTCTCTCGGACTTTATTATTCTCCTACTTCCTCTTTAATCCAGTCGTATCCACGTGCTTCCAATTCAATCGCAAGTTCCGGACCTGCAGTTTTGACTATACGACCATTGTACAAAACATGAACAATATCAGGCTTAATGTAGTCTAGTAAACGTTGGTAGTGGGTAATTACAATCGTACTGGTTTCAGGTGTTTTCAATAGATTTACTCCTTGAGCTACAATACGGAGTGCATCGATATCCAAACCAGAATCTGTCTCGTCAAGAATGGAGAGACGCGGCTCAAGCATGGCCATCTGGAAAATCTCATTCCGTTTCTTCTCACCACCACTGAAACCTTCGTTTACTGAACGATTGGCCAATTTATTATCCATCTCGACAACAGCTCTTTTATCACGCATAAGTTTGAGAAACTCGCTGGCTGAAAGAGGAAGCTGGTTCCTGTATTTCCGCTGTTCATTCACTGCAGCACGCATAAAATTGACCATACTGACTCCGGGTATTTCAACCGGGTACTGAAAGGACAGGAATATACCTTCATGACTTCGATCTTCCGGACTGAGTTGCATCAAATCTTTTTGATAAAAAGAGATGCTACCTTTTGTCACTTCAAAAGCAGGATTGCCTACCAGAACGGAAGAAAGAGTACTCTTACCTGAACCATTGGGACCCATGATGGCATGAATTTCTCCCGGTTTAACAACCAGATTTATTCCTTTGAGTATCTCTTTGCCATTGATGGAAGCGTGTAGATCTTTTATTTCCAACATATCTTATATTCTCCTTTATTTACAATTTATATCTTTCAGACTGAATTATCCGACGGACCCTTCCAGACTGACAGCCAATAGTTTTTGCGCTTCAACCGCAAATTCCATTGGTAACTTATTGATTACCTCCTTAGCATATCCATTAACAATCAGCCCAATGGCATCTTCTGTCTTGATTCCTCGCTGATTGCAATAAAAAAGTTGATCTTCACTAATCTTGGAAGTAGTAGCTTCATGCTCTACAACTGCTGTTTCATTGTGAATATCCATGTAAGGAAAAGTGTGTGCCCCACATTTGTCTCCCAACAACAAACTGTCGCACTGACTGTAGTTGCGTGCACCCGTGGTTTTCTCTGCAACACGTACCAATCCGCGATATGAGTTTTGGCTGTGTCCAGCTGAAATACCCTTACTGATGATAGTGCTTTTTGTATTATTGCCCAGATGAATCATCTTAGTACCTGTATCAGCCTGCTGATAATTATTGGTCACTGCCACAGAATAAAACTCAGCAGAAGAATTCTCCCCAGTCAG
Source organism: Bacteroidales bacterium (assembly GCA_963677415.2). Taxonomy (GTDB): domain Bacteria; phylum Bacteroidota; class Bacteroidia; order Bacteroidales; family JAQUTK01; genus JAQUTK01. Next base: position 51,742 of record CAXXFJ010000027.1, read on the forward strand.
GATACAACTTGGATATTTCCATGTAATAGCACTTCCGGTTTCAACCTGTGTCCAGGATAACTTGCTATTTACCCCTTTGCAATTACCACGTTTAGTCACAAAGTTAAAAACCCCTCCTTTGCCTTCTGCATCTCCTGGATACCAGTTTTGGACGGTTGAGTATTTTACCTCTGCTCTGTCGTGAACAGTGATCTCAACAATTGCCGCATGCAACTGATTTTCATCTCTCATGGGTGCAGTACAACCTTCGAGATATGAGACATAACTATCATCATCAGCGATAATGAGCGTCCGTTCAAACTGTCCGGTATTTGCTGCATTGATCCTAAAATAAGTAGAAAGTTCCATCGGGCAACGAACTCCTTTGGGGATATAAACGAATGAGCCATCAGAGAAGACAGCCGAATTAAGTGCTGCAAAGAAGTTATCACGATAACCTACTACAGACCCTAAGTATTTCTTAACAAGATCGGGATGTTCACGCACTGCTTCGCTGAAGGAACAAAAAATAATTCCTTTGTCAAGCAAAGCCTCTTTGAAGGTTGTTTTTACAGAAACGGAGTCCATAACAGCATCAACAGCCATTCCGCTGAGAGCAAGTTGTTCCTCAAGAGGTATTCCTAGTTTATTGAATGTCTTTAATAATTCCGGATCTACCTCATCCATGCTTTTCGGCCCTTTTTTCTTCTGTCTGGGATCAGCATAATAGCTGATTGCCTGATAGTCTATCTCTGGAATAGTAAGGTGTGCCCAAGTAGGCATTTCCAATGTAAGCCAATGTTTGTAAGCTTTGAGACGAAACTCAAGCAGCCATTCTGGTTCTTCTTTCTTAAAAGAAATAAGACGAACGACATCTTCACTCAATCCTTTATCTATAATATCGGTTAGCACATCGGTCGTAAAACCGTATTTGTACTTTTCCTTCGTAAACTTCTTTATAATCTTATTAGCCTTTTTCATCCTGATACAATTTCATTGATTGGGGGTTGTCAACTTCTTCACTTGTTTTTCAATGTCAGCGAACCACTCTTCAGGCTCAGCCCACGCAAAGAAAAAAGAAGTAATCGTGACAACCGGCTTGTAAAGTAACGAATTTTCTTTGAGTTCATGCGTCAACAATCGATCTTTTTTATCTGTACAGTCAATGACTATGAATATAATTCCGACGATCAAGATGCTCTTAAAGACTCCGAGTATTGATCCGGCAAGATGATCCAACCATCCAACACACACAAGATGAAGTACTTTATGGAGAGATAGGACAATAATATGACAACACAGTAGGATAAATGAAAAGCAGATGATAAAGGACAAAATAGTAAGTACCTTTTCGGGAATATCAAACAGACGATTCATATAGTATGCAACATCATCAGATAAATATTTGGTAGAAAAGAACGCGATAACTAAACCTACAAGTAAACCAACCTGAATAACAAATCCTTTTTTTATCCCGGATATGACTCCAAGAAGGATAAATATGCAAATAAAAATGTCTATACTTCTCATTAGATAATGCATCTGTCTTTAGTATAAAAAAAACAGCCATCCCCCCTAGTAAAAGCGAAGATGACAGTTTGAGGGTCTATTGTCTTTTATTACAATGTCTTCTTGATCTCAGTCTGCTCAAATGCTTCAATAATGTCACCAATTCTTATGTCATTATAATTCTGCAGGCTTATACCACATTCGTAATTAACAGTAACTTCTTTTACATCTTCTTTAAAGCGTTTTAAAGCATTCACTTCACCTGTAAAGATTACAATACCATCACGAATCAGACGAGCCTTGTTCGAGCGTTTGATCTTTCCTTCTTTAACCATAGCGCCGGCAACAGTACCAACTTTGGTAATGTGGAATACATCACGCACTTCAGCAGAGCCAACTACTTCTTCTTTGATTTCCGGTGACAGCATACCTTCCATGGCAGATTTCACCTCTTCAATTGCATCGTAGATAACCGAATACATACGAATATCCACTCCGTCTTGTTCTGCTTGACGACGAGCTTGCGCAGAAGGACGTACCTGGAAACCGATAATAATAGCTTCAGAAGCTGCTGCCAAAGAAACATCAGACTCAGAAATCTGTCCTACAGCCTTGTGTATAACATTGACCTGAAGTTCTGGAGTTGACAGCTTGATCAAAGAATCAGACAATGCTTCGATTGAACCATCCACATCACCTTTGACTATGATATTCAATTCCTGGAAGTTGCCCAATGCGATACGTCGTCCAACCTCATCCAATGTAAGAAGTTTCTGAGTACGTAAGCCTTGCTCACGCTGGAGTTGTTCGCGTTTGTTTGCGATCTCACGAGCTTCCTGCTCAGTCTCAATCACATGGAATGTATCACCAGCAGTCGGAGCTCCATTCAAACCAAGAACCAGAGCTGGTGCTGAAGGACCAGCTTGTTTGATACGCTGATTACGTTCGTTAAACATTGCTTTTACCTTTCCAAAGTTGGTGCCGGCTAAGACAATGTCACCTACTTTCAATGTACCATTTGATACAAGAACAGTTGCGACATATCCACGACCTTTATCAAGAGTAGATTCTATGATAGACCCGGCAGCATTACGGTTTGGATTAGCTTTCAATTCAAGCATTTCTGCTTCCAGGAGTACTTTTTCCAAGAGTTCTTTTACTCCAAATCCTTTTTTAGCTGAAATGTCCTGAGACTGGTATTTACCACCCCAGTCTTCTACCAAATAGTTCATACCAGCAAGTTCTTCTTTTATCTTCTCCGGATTTGCCGTAGGTTTATCAATCTTATTGATCGCAAAGATTATAGGAACTCCTGCGGCAGATGCATGATTGATAGCCTCCTTAGTCTGAGGCATTATATTATCATCAGCAGCTACTATAATGATCGCAATATCTGTTACCTTAGCTCCACGTGCACGCATTGCCGTAAAAGCTTCATGTCCGGGAGTATCGAGGAAAGTAATGCGGCGCCCGTCTTCCAGTTTAACATTATATGCACCAATATGCTGAGTGATACCACCAGCTTCTCCTGCGATTACATTCGCCTTGCGGATATAATCTAATAATGAAGTCTTACCGTGATCGACATGTCCCATCACTGTAACGATCGGTGGACGAGACTCTAAGTCTTCCACAGCATCTTCTACATCTTGAATGGCTTCTGCAAGGGCAGCACTAACATATTCAGTCTTAAATCCGAATTCTTCTGCAACAATATTGATCGTTTCAGCATCCAGACGTTGATTGATAGAAACCATCATTCCTATGCTCATACAAGTTGAAATAACCTGAACAACCGGAATATCCATCATACTGGCCAAGTCATTTGCAGTAACAAACTCGGTAATCTTAAGTATTTTGCTTTCCTGCATTTCCTGTTCTTCCTGCTCAGCCATACGCTGATAATTTGCATCTCGCTTGTCCCGACGGTGCTTAACGCCCTTGCCTTTGCCTTTATTAGTAAGGCGCGCCAAGGTATCCTTAACTTGCTTTTGAACATCACCGTCATTGATTTCTACCTTAACAGGTCTTTTGAAACGGTTTTTGTTTTTATCAACAGCATTGCCTGAGTTGTTCGAAGTATTGGAAGTGTTGGAGGTGTTGGCAGGTCTTGGCTGAGTATTTGTAAGAATACTTACACTCTTTTCAATATCAACACGTTCTTTATTAATCCTCTTACGTTTCTTTTTCTGATCGTTTGATTCAACTGTATTAAGAGGTGTTTTGGCTGGGTTCAGTTCGATTCTTGGAGCGAAAGGCTTTTTCTCACCTTCTTTAACTGGCTGTATTGCAGGTTTTCTGAGAGCTATCTTTTCTCTTTCTTTACTATCACGCTCTTTCTTCCGTTCTTCCTTCGTTTTCTTTTTGGGCCGTGTCTGTTGATTTATAGTGTCTAGATCAATCTTGCCAACAACATTTATTTTGTTTTCAAATTTGGTGACTCCTATTGTATAAATATCGACAGATTTTATGGCAGTTTCTTCTTTTTGAGGATCTACAACCTTTTGCTCTTCCACTATTGGTTGTTCTTCCGTGGATGGCAGAACTGTTGCGTGTTCAACTTTTGGCCTCTCAGGCTTTAGTTCTTCATGCTTTTTATGTTCAGGTTTATGATGATCTGTTCTTGGATATTCCTTCTTTTGATAATCTGGACTTTGTGGCTGACGCTTTGGCTGAGCAGGCTTCTCTTCAAGAACAATCTCAGAACTTAATTTCTGGTTTTCAATCTCAATTTTGATATCGGAAGGGATAGCTGGTACTTCTGGTGCTACTGAAACTTTTATTGGTTCAACAGGAGCAACAGGATCCACCTTCTCTATGGTCTTTTGATTCTCAAGAGGCAAAATTTCAGTGACTACAGGAATCGTTTCAACAATAGTAGTCTTCTTATTGAGTGCATCAAGATCAATTTTATCAACAGTTTTAATTTTCGGGATTAAATCTTCTGGTACAAGAGTCATAATAACATCATGCCGTACCTTTGGTTCTTCCTCCACTTGAATCTTCTTTTCATCAACTGTTTCGGAAGTAGCTTTCTCTCTATCAATGCGAACTTGCTCTAACTTCTTAAGCTCCTTATCGATATCAATCCCTTTCCCAAATTCTTTCAAAAGTAGCACATATGCATCTTCTGCGATTTTCGTGTTAGGATCAGCCTCCACTTTAATCCCCTTCCTATGCAGAAAATCAACCAATGTGGTTATTCCTACATTTAAATCTCTCGTTACTTTATTTAATCTTATTGACATATTTATCATTTAACCATTCCCAATATCTCTTATTTAATCCTCAAATTCGGCTTTTAGTATCCGAATTACATCATCTGCAGTGGTCTCTTCTAAATCCGCTTTTTCTATTAATTCTTCGCGGGTCTTAGCAAGAACACTCTTAGCAGTGTCACAACCAATAGCCTTCAAGGCTTCGATCACCCATGAATCAATCTCATCAGAGAATTCATCTAAATAGATATCTTCTTCATCAGTTTCATCAATATCACGGAATACTTCAATATTATAACCTGTCAACAAGATGGCAAGTTTTATATTCAACCCTTGCTTTCCTATTGCCAAAGACACTTCCTCTGGCTTAAGATATACTTCTGCTTTCTTATCAATTTCATTTAACCGAATAGAAGATATCTTAGCTGGATTTAACGCACGTTGAATATAAAGAGAAATATTAGATGTATAATTAATTACATCAATATTTTCATTGCGTAATTCTCTTACAATACCATGGATACGAGATCCTTTCATTCCTACACATGCTCCAACAGGATCAATGCGATCATCGTAAGATTCTACAGAGATTTTAGCTCTTACACCAGGAATACGCGCAATACCCTTGATTGTAATTAATCCATCATTAATTTCCGGAACTTCGAGTTCAAAAAGTCTACGGAGAAATTCTGGCGATGTACGGGAAAGAATAATTCTGGGATTACTATTCTCATTGGTCACATTACTGATTACAGCACGGACATATTCACCTTTGCGATAAAAATCGCTGGGTATCTGTTCTGTTTTTGGTAATAGCAGTTCAGTGCCTTCGTCATCCAATAATAAGATTTCTTTTTTCCATATCTGATAGACTTCAGCATTTACGATCTGACCTACAAGTTCTGAATATTTTGTATATACACTATCCTTTTGTAATTCCAATATCTTAGAAGCCAATGCCTGACGAAGATTTAAGATTGCACGACGTCCGAAATCTGCAAAAAAGATCTCTTTAGAAACCTCCTCACCAACCTGATAAGAGGGGTCTACCTCACGGGCCTCTGAAAGAGAAATTTGAAGGTTTGGATCCTCTAAATCTCCGTCTTCGACAACTTCGCGATTGTGGCGAATCTCAAAATCCCCTTTTTCCGGATTGATAATAACATCAAAATTCTCATCAGTTCCATACATCTTTGCAATAACATTACGAAATGAGTCTTCCAACACATTTATCATTGTCTCCTTATCAATATTCTTGAGTTCTTTGAACTCAGAAAAAGTGTCAATCAAATTGACTGATTCTTGCTTCTTAGCCATTACTACTTAAATCTAATTAGATATTTTGTGTACTTAATTTCTTCATATCCATAATGAACATCTTCTTCTTTCTCAACACTTCTTTTACTCCCTTCGCATTTAACTTTGAGTTTTGTTTTGAGCACAAAACCAGTGACATCCGTAGAAATTAATATGCCATGGAATTTTTGACCCGTTTTTGTGAGAACCTCAACCTCGTCACTAATATGCTTAATATATTGTTGCTGGACTTTAAAGGGATATCCTAATCCAGCTGAACTTACTTCCAGATCGTAATCATAAATATCACGATCTAAGTGTTGTTCAATTACTTCATGCAAAGCGACACAATCCTCAATCGTCACACCCTTGTAATTGTCTATTTCTACAAATACTGAATTCGATGGTTTAATCGAAATCTCAACTATAAAAAAGTTTTCTCTTGAAGAAACCCAATCAAGGACAATTTCATTTACTTTACTAACATCTATCATTATTTCTAATGTTTGGATTCACTGCAGGGAAAAAAGGAGGGGGCTTTTGGCCCCCTAACTTTCATCGGATGCAAAGATAAATCTTTCTTATCTAACAACCAAATATTTAGCAATTTTTATTCAAATTGCTTGCTTAGAATCAAGTAGATGAAATTCCAAAAATAAGGAAACAATAGTGCTGTAAAGATATAGTTTTGAAATAATACAACGAAATAGTACAATAACAAAGAAGCCATCTGTAAACAGAAGGCTTCTCTATGGTTATTGGCAAAATACATACCAAAAACTACAATTAATGGTTTATTCAGTTTTATCAGATTGAACATCTGAAACAACGGTTGCAGCTTCAGCGGTTTTCTTTCTTGAAGAACGCCGTGTCTTCACAGACTTCAAGTCTGTTTTGTCTTTTAACAGATTATCATTATAGTCAACTAATTCAATAAAGCACATTTGTGCATTATCACCTAGTCTATATCCTGTTTTCAGAATACGAGTGTACCCTCCAGGACGATTTGCGACCTTTTGAGAAATATTCTGGAAAAGTTCTGTAACAACATATTTATCTTGAAGATGACTGAATACTAAACGACGAGAATTCGTTGAATCGTCTTTAGAGCAATTAATCAATGGCTCAACATAAATTCTTAATGCTTTCGCTTTTGCTGTTGTTGTAAAAATCCTTTTACTCTTAATCAAAGAGCAAGCCATATTAGACAGCAGAGCATCTCGATGAGCTTTTGTGCGTCCTAAATGATTAAATTTTTTATTATGTCTCATTACTTTATTCTTTTTCTAATTTGTATTTTGTTATATCCATTCCAAAAGAGAGATTTAATCGAGCTAACAGTTCATCCAATTCAGTAAGTGATTTCTTACCAAAATTTCTGAACTTCAATAAATCAGTCTTATTGAAAACAACAAGTTCACCAAGAGTTTCAACATCAGCAGCTTTTAAACAATTCAAAGCACGAACAGAAAGATCCATCTCTGCTAGTTTTGATTTAAGAAGTTGACGCATGTGAAGTACTTCTTCGTCGAACTCTTCATTTCCATCGATATCACTGTTCTCAAGTGTAATCTTCTCATCAGAAAACAGCATGAAGTGATAAATTAAAATTTTTGCTGCTTCTTTTAAAGCATCTTTAGGATGAATAGACCCGTCAGTACAGATCTCAAAGATTAACTTCTCATAATCAGTCTTCTGTTCTACGCGAAAGTTCTCAATCGCATATTTTACATTTCTGATTGGAGTGTAAATTGAATCGATTGGTATTACTTCTAGATCCTTATTTGGCGTTCGATTCTCATCGGCAGGAACGTATCCTCGACCTTTATTAATAGTCAAGGAAATTTGAAAACTTGCCGAAGTATCTAAATGGCAAATAACTAACTCGGGATTTAAAACCTCAAAGCCAGTCAAAGCATTACCAATATCACCTGCTTTAAAAATTTCTGCATTTGATACTGTAATGGTAACATCCTCGAATTCTGCTTCATCACCAACTCTTTTAAACCGAACTTGTTTCAAATTCAGAATAATATTTGTAACATCTTCTATCGCTCCGGGAATAGTAGCAAACTCGTGTTGTACACCAGAGATTTTAATAGAAGTAATCGCAAAGCCTTCAAGAGAAGAAAGCAGAATACGGCGGAGTGCATTACCAATTGTAATACCGTAGCCTGGCTCTAAAGGACGGAATTCAAATTTTCCGTACTTGGAGTCTGCTTCCAACATTAAGACTTTATCGGGTTTTTGAAATGCTAATATCGCCATATCGAATCATTTATTATTTAGAGTACAACTCTACGATTAACTGTTCTTTGATGTTTTCAGGAATATCTGCTCTTTCAGGTACATGTAAAAACTTACCTGTTTTTGACACTGTATCCCATTCCAACCAAGGATACTTACTGTGATTAAAGCCATCTAAAGAGTTTGCGATAACTTCAAAAGATTTAGATTTTTCACGTACTCCAACTACATCTCCAGGTTTAACAGAATAAGAAGGTATATTTACAACACTACCATTTACAACAATATGTCTGTGAGACACTAATTGACGTGCAGCTGCTCGTGTATTTCCAATTCCTAATCTAAAAACTACATTATCCAAACGAGACTCCAGAAATTGAAGTAGAACCTCACCTTTTATACCTTTTGTTCGTGAAGCTTTTTCAAACAAGTTGCGGAATTGTTTTTCTAAAACTCCGTATGTGTATTTAGCTTTCTGTTTCTCTCGCAACTGAATTCCATATTCAGATGTCTTCTTTTTTCTGTTATTACCATGTTGTCCGGGAGGATAATTTTTCTTTGACAAAACCTTGTCCGGTCCGAAAATTGCTTCACCAAACTTACGAGCAATTCTTGTTTTTGGTCCAGTATATCTAGCCATTTTGTATTAATTTTTGTTGTACATTCAGAATAAAAGAATTATGCAGCCGCGATTACAGAGAGGTTATTGTGTAATCTATTCACAATCCAAAATTCTAGAATCATAATAAGAAATATCTTTAAACTCTTCTTCTTTTAGGAGGACGACAACCATTATGAGGTAATGGAGTAACATCAACAATCTCAGTTACTTCAATGCCCGCACCGTGTATTGTTCTTATTGCAGACTCACGTCCATTACCTGGCCCTTTGACATACACTTTTACTTTTCTGAGCCCAAGATCAAAAGCAACTTTTGAGCAGTCCTGAGCAGCCATTTGTGCTGCATAAGGAGTGTTCTTCTTTGAACCTCGGAAACCCATTTTCCCTGCCGATGACCAGGAAATAACCTGTCCTTCGCTATTGGTGAGAGAAACAATGATATTATTAAAAGAAGAGTGCACGTGAGCCTGTCCTACTGCTTCTACTTTTACATTTCTCTTTTTTGCTGCAACTGTTTTTTTTGCCATATTAACTATTCTTATTTAGTAGCTTTTTTCTTATTTGCAACGGTTTTTTTCTTACCCTTGCGAGTACGTGCATTATTCTTTGTACTTTGACCTCTTAATGGAAGCCCTAGACGATGACGGATCCCACGGTAGCAACCAATATCCATAAGACGTTTGATATTAGTTTGTACTTCGGACCTCAAATCGCCTTCAACTTTCATTGAGGAGCCAATAATTTCTCGCACTTTTGCTGCTTGATCGTCAGTCCAATCCTTTACTTTTAGATCCTTATCAACTCCAGCACTTTCCAAAACTGTATTAGCTCTACTACGGCCTATACCATAGATATAAGTTAAAGCAATCTCGCCTCTTTTATTTTGTGGCAAATCTACACCAACAATTCTTATAGCCATAAACTAGATAATTTATCAGATTAAATTCATATCAACCCTGACGTACTTTGTACTTCGGGTTTTTTTTTGTTAATAACGTACAAGCGTCCTTGTCTTCTCACGATTTTGCAATCGGGAGTACGCTTTTTTAATGATGCTCTTACTTTCATATCTTTAATTATTTATTTGTATCTAAAAGCAATTCTACCTTTTGTTAGATCATAAGGAGACATTTCAACTCTTACTTTATCACCAGGAAGAATCTTAATATAATGCATTCTCATCTTTCCTGATATATGAGCTGTTATCTCATGCCCATTTTCTAATTCTACGTGAAACATTGCATTTGACAATGCTTCGATAATTACTCCATCTTGCTCAATTGCAGCTTGTTTAGCCATAAAGTACTTAGTTATTAAATTGCACGATCCCCTAATTCTTTCTCAAGAAAATCAAACGATGAAAGAATCTCCGCATTTGAAGAACCAATTGCTATAGTGTGCTCAAAGTGAGCTGCTGGCAACCTATCTTTAGTGCGTACAGTCCAACCATCATTTTCAATTACTACTTGCCGCTTCCCAAAACAAATCATCGGCTCAATAGCAATCACCATTCCTCTTTTCAACAAAGTTCCAGACCCTTTCTTCCCGTAATTTGGGACTTCTGGATCTTCGTGCATTTTTTTTCCAATGCCATGACCAACCAATTCCCTTACGACTGAATATCCTTTGCTTTCGCAATAAGACTGAATTGAACTTCCAATGTCACCAATCCTATTCCCTTCAACGGCATTTTCAATACCAATATACAAAGATTCTTTAGTTGTCCTGAGAAGTTTAATTATCTCAGGATTTACATCACCTACATTAAACGTATAAGCAGAATCTCCGTAGTAACCATTTAATATTGTACCACAATCAACAGAAACAATATCTCCGTCTTTGAGTACATAATTTGAAGGAAACCCATGAACAACATTCTCATTAACAGAAACACACAGAGTATAGGGAAAACCATTGTAACCTAAAAAACCAGGTATTGCTTTATTATCTCTAATGAACTCTTCTGCAATCTTATCTAAAAAAAGAGTTGTAACACCAGGACGAATAACCTTAGCAAGTTCTGCAAGAGTTTTACCGACCAATTGATTACTTTCTCTTAGTAAATTGATCTCATGTTCTGTTTTAAGAAATATCATTACTTATATTATCCTTAATATGCAGCAACACTTCCAGTTCTTCCTTTAATGCGCCCAGTTTTCAACAACCCATCATAATGATGCATTAACAAATGGCTTTCTATCTGTTGCAATGTATCAAGTACAACACCAACTAATATTAGTAAAGAAGTTCCTCCAAAAAACTGAGAAAATCCTGAACTTATACCAAAAACCTTTGTAAATGCAGGCATAACAGCTACTATTGCCAGAAAAATTGAACCTGGAAGTGTAATTCTATCCATAATATTATCGATATAATCTTTAGTCTGTTTACCAGGCTTTATTCCAGGAATGAAACCATTATTACGTTTCATGTCTTCTGACATTTGCGTAGGATTTATCGTAATTGCTGTATAGAAATATGTAAAAACAATTATAAGCAACCCAAATAAAAGATTATACCATAAACCAGTGTTATCCATAAACTGTTGCAAAAAACCGGCAGTTTGTGCACTAGAAAAACTTACAAAGGAAATCGGTATAAACATAATTGCTTGAGCAAAGATTATTGGCATTACTCCAGCTGCATTTACCTTTAAAGGAATATATTGTCTTGCACCACCATACTGTTTGTTTCCGACAACACGTTTTGCATATTGAACAGGAACCTTTCTAGTGCCTTGCACGAGAAGAATAGCAGCAGCAATCACAAAAAGAAGGAATACAATTTCGGCCAAAAACATTACCAACCCACCACCTCCATTATCAGAAGTTCGAGAAATAAATTCTTCTGTTATTGAACGTGGCAATCTAGCTATAATACCTATTAAAATTATAAATGATATACCGTTAGTGATTCCCTTGTCTGTAATTCGTTCACCAAGCCACAAAATAAACATACTGCCTGCCGAAAGAATAACTGTTGCATATAATGCGAAAAAGAAACCAGAAGGAATAGCTGATCCTACAGCTTTCATCTGATAGTTCAAGTTAGTAAGATAAGCTGGAGCTTGAAATAAGAGAATTAGTACTGTCAAATATCGAGTATACTGATTTATCTTACGTCTTCCACTTTCACCTTCACGTTGAAGTTTTTGGAACTTTGGTATTGCAATAGCTGCAAGTTGTATCACAATTGAAGCAGATATATACGGCATAATCCCCAGGGCAAATATAGATGCATTAGAAAAAGCACCACCAGAAAACATGTCAAGCAAAGCTAACAAACCTCCTTTTGTTTGACTCCGTAATGCATCCAATGCAGAAGGATCAATACCTGGAAGTACTACAAAAGACCCAAAACGATATATTGCAACCAAAAGGGTAGTAATAAGAATTCGACTTCTCAAATCCTCAATCTTCCAAATATTTTTTATTGTTTCAACTGCTTTCATTGTATTATAACTTTACTACAGTTCCACCAACTGCTTCTATCGCTTTGATTGCAGATTGAGAAAAAGCATTTGCTTCAACTTCCAATTTACTTTTCAAAACACCATTGCCTAAAATTTTTACTAAATGTCTTGGAGATACATAACCAGCATCTATCAATGTATCTATAGAAATCTTTGTAAGATTATTAGCTTCTGCTAAAACTTGTAAAGTTTCAATATTTACTGACTTGTACTCAATCCGGTTTATATTTTTAAACCCGAATTTGGGCACACGACGCTGTAATGGCATCTGACCTCCTTCAAATCCAATCTTTTTGGAGTAACCAGACCTTTGTTTTGCACCTTTATGCCCTCTCGTGGAGGTTCCACCCATACCAGATCCTGATCCACGTCCGACGCGTTTACGTGTTTTTGTTGAGCCAGTAGCTGGTTGTAAATTACTCAAGTTCATATCGATTCTATTATTTATTTTTAATACTCAATTGCAACCAAATGTTTAACCTTCTTGATCATTCCCAAGATTTGGGGGGTTGCTTCGTGTTCAACCACTCGGTTAAGTTTCTTTAGCCCTAAAGCATCCAAAGTTAATTTTTGAGTCTTTGGACAATTAATTCTGCTCTTTACTTGTTTTTATTTTTACTATTGCCATAATTACCTCCATTATCCTTTAAAAACTTTTTCAACAGAAATGCCTCTATTTTGCGCTACCATTCTTGCATCACGCAATTCACTTAACGCAGCTATTGTAGCTTTAACTAGATTGTGAGGATTCGAAGAACCTTTTGACTTTGCTAAAACG
>CAXXFJ010000028.1:0-19188 GCA_963677415.2 Bacteroidales bacterium
GGGTATCCCCGTACAAGCAACGGACTCTTTTGGCATGCTACATGGGCACGCAGTCAGGCATGGGTGGATGGTGTTTTCATGGGACAGATATTTCTTGCCCGATATGGGAAAGTGATTGGTGATCGTACGTATGCTTTTAGTGAGGTGGTCAAACAAATGACTCTCATCGCGGAGAAATGTCAGAAAGAGAATGGTTTGTTGCTTCATGGGTGGGATGAAAGTAAATCGACTAGCTGGGCTGATAAAAATACAGGGCTTGCTCGTGAGGTATGGAGTGAAGGGCTTGGCTGGTATGCGGTACTCATCGCCGAGGTGTTTGATTACTTACCCGCAGACCAACCCGGCCGCGATCATTTAATGGAAGTGCTTCATAAGATCTGTCTGGGTCTGAAAAATGCCCAGGATCCTAAGACAGGGATGTGGTGCCAGGTGGTTGATAAATGTGACGTACCGGGCAACTGGAATGAGACTTCGGGGACTGGCATGTTCATCTACCTCTTGCAAAAATCCATCGATAAAGGATATATCTCAAAATCTAAATACAACTCAGTGGTCAAAAAGGCGTATAAAGGGATCATTAAAAAGGCGGTGGTCAACAAAGAAGGTTTGGCTGATCTGATCGAATGCAGCAGTATAGGGATTCAAAATAGCTATGCTGATTATATCAATCAGAAAAAAGACGTGAACACTTTTGCATCTTTTGGCTCTTTCATCATCGGGACAAATATTGTTGAAGAAAGATAGGTCGTGAAGTCAATGAATGAAAGGGTATCAGAGGAGATTATTTTCTAAAGCATCGATGTGGATCTAGGATGATTTTGTCTTGAGCTTAGCCGGCAGTGTAAAACAGAACGTGCTACCGATTCCTTCTTCCGATTCTACCCACATCTCTCCACCAAGCTGATTTACATACGCTTTTGAAACAGAAAGCCCCAGTCCTACTCCTTCGTAGGTACGGTTCAACTCTGATTCAACCTGAAAGAAGTTATCGAAGATGAGTTCGTACTTATCTTTTGGAATACCTATTCCAGTGTCTTTGACAAAAATCAGAGTACTGTCTGCATCGGCACTATATCCAATTCTTACAGATCCGGTCTTTGTGAACTTGACAGCGTTGTCGATCAAGCTGATCAGCGTGTTTTGCCACTTCTTTTCATCCGTAATTAAATAGGCGTGTGAATCAGGATTCGGACATTCAATTGAGATTTCTAATCCTTTCTGAACAGCGTTGTTATGAAAAAGGTTGCTCAGGAAGTGAAGCCTCTCATTAATGTTGATTTCTGTATAGTTAAGATCTACCTCTTTTTTCTCATCTAACTCAGCAACGGCAAGCAGTTCATTGACGATATTGAGCATCCGATGACCACCATTGTCTATATAGCTAAGGTATTCATGTTGATCGTCGTCGAGCTGAGTCTCACTCAATAGTTCGGAAAAACCAATAACTGCATTTAATGGGGTGCGGAGCTCATGACTCATATTTGCCAGAAAATTGGTTTTGATCCGTTCACTTTCTTTTGCCTTATCTATGGCTATTCGAAGGTTCTTTTCATAATTTACATGCTCTGAAATGTCAGTGATAGCGGTGCAAATCAGTGCGTCATTGATTGTGAAAGAGACTATCTTTTGATGTCTATTGATATGATCCATATGCCCCTCATAACTGGTTGTCTCTCCTGTAGAAGCTGTTTTAAAATAGGATTGCAACCAGTCATCAGTGAAATTGGGATATATATCTTTAAAGGTATGCCCAACAAAATCCTTCTCACGCATACCTGTGAGCACCTCAAACTCAGGGTTGACTTTTACGTAACGAAAATCGACCGGTATATTGTTTTCGTCAGTAATAACCTCTTTTATTGAAATGCCTATGGGAATGCTTTCAAAGAGTGAGCGAAATTCTTTTTCGCTGGCAGCTACTTTTTCTTCCATCTTCTTATACTTGTCGACATTTCTTGCATTACCGGTGAGGCGTAGGAGATTGCCGGATGCATCTAACACAGGGACCATACTTAATCTGAGAATATGAAAGGTGCCGTCGTGATGGAGCACCCGGCAAATCTCTTCTTCAACGCTCTGCTTGTGCAGAAGGACTATTTCCATCATTTCACGGCAATGGGAACTATCATCAGGATGAATTAACGAGAGCATCTTCTTGCCCAGTAAATCAGTCGGCTGGTAGCCCAGATGTTTGGTTATTGCCGGAGAAAGAAATGAGAAAGATCCTTGTAAGTCCAACTCATAGATTATGTCATAGTTGTTATTCACCAGAAGGTCAAGTCGCTCTCTGGCAATAGTTAGTTCTTCGTTTAAGCGTTCCAGTTCCTTGTTTCTCTGAAGAGTAGTTTCTTCTGCAATCTTGATCTTCGTGATGTCATCGCAAATTCCAATCAAGCGAATAGGCTTATTTTCAGTGTTATACACTACTTTCCCATTGCATTGCATCCAGATTGTCGAACCGTCTTTGTGATAGAATCGGATGGTGTATTGATAGATATGTGCCGGATCAAACATATGCTCGGCAAAGATCTTTTTCATCTCTGTCAGATCATCTTCAAAGATCAGTTGTTTCCAAAAAGTAAGATTATTGAGCATTTCAACCGGATCGAAGCCCAGAATAGTCCAGAAACGGTCATTTAACCAATTGTGCTCAGGATTTTCCAAGTTCCAGAATGAGATACCATCCATCAAGGAATTCTTAAAGAAATCATGGGTAGCTGCTTTCCCTAAAGTCAGGCGATAGTAAAACTCATTTTCCAAATAAGATTCTTCCATGATATCAAGTAATTCTTAGGATCAGTTTCAAATGGAGATGATTCGATATATCTTCTGCTTTTGCAAGAAAAGAAAATTAATGCTGCCAAAAGTATTAATTATTTTCTTATCTGTATTCTTTTCAAAAAGAATATGAGCAAAAAGGAGGTTTTTGGCTCCTTTTTGCCGCAATTTTCATTATACCGGCCTTCTTTTATGAAGATGGCACCGGAACAGCATGCTATTCTTCCTTCTCAATGGCCTGCACTACGAGTCCGGCGATGGTCATGCCAAACATAGCTGGCATGTAAGAGGTGGTGCCATTGACCCTGGCTTTCTGACTGCACCACTCATGGTTGACCAGGTCGGGATCACCGGGTCCTTCCAGCGCTTTGGGACAGAGGCACTTGTCTGTTCCGCACGATCCATTGACCCCTTTGTTGGTGAGCAGTTCTTCGCTATACACACATAGAAAAGGTTTGCTGACGCCCCCCTGTTTTCTCACTCTTGTGCGCAGGGCTGCTCCCAGGGGACAGCCTTTGACTTTCCAGAACTCGGCTACACGGATGCGCGTCGGATCCATCTTCAGCGCTGCTCCCATGGAGGAGAAGAAGATGGCATTGGTATTGGTGGCTTGCTGAATGAGATAGACTTTATTGGTGAGGATGTCGATAGCATCAATGATAAAATCGTAGTTCTCCAGTGAAAAAGATTCGTGCGTCTCGGGACTGTATATCCGTTGCAGGGCTGTGATCTCAGCTTGGGGATTGATCTCTAGCAGGCGCTGTTTGAGTACCTCGGTCTTGATCTGACCAATGGTTCGGGTGGTGGCCATGAGCTGACGATTGACATTGGTGACGCAGACTCTGTCGGAATCGACGATGGTGAGGGTGCGGATACCTGAACGTATCAGACTCTCGGCACACCAGCTGCCAACACCGCCTATGCCAAAGATAATGACTCGCTTGGAGGCTGCCTTGTCCATGAAGCTTGTGCCGAGAAGGAGTTCGGTGCGCTGAAAGATTGCTTTTTCTATACCCATTGATTGTGATTGAATGATATGCGGTGCAAAGGTAGGGAAAAATCCCGTATCCCAAATGAGCATTCTTTCATTGTTTGGAGAGAAGGGTCTTTTATGGCTTGAGATTGGACACGGAGATAATCAAGACGACAAGCTCTGGTACGATGCCGGGCTTTGATGAGCTTGAGAGATGAGCTTGAGATACCTGCTAATCCGGTACTCCCTTATACGATGCCGGACTTTTATCGCTTGCGACTCAACATAGAGATAAACAAGTAAATAGTGCGCAGGAAAGGAAATTAAATTTACATTTGCATCAGTAAACTCTTAAAGCTATGAAAACAACGACAATTCTTTTCTCCTTGTTTGCGGTAATTCTGACAAGTAACAGTTGCTGCCTGGCAGATGACCTCAAAGATCTCACGACCAATGATACTGTGAAGGGTGAGTTACAGAGTCTGGTGGATACGGAACTTTCATTGTATAAGGCAAAGGTGCCCACCTATCCGGGAGGGCTTGCTCTGAAAGTGATTACAGGCAATGCGTCGTATTTTGCTACTGCGGGACTAGGCACCGGAGTGAACGAGAACATTCACTTCAGAGCGGCCAGTAATACAAAGACGTTTACTTCTACTGCTATCCTCTTGTTGTATGAACAAGGAAAACTTAATCTGACGGATTGTATCACAGATACGATACCGGGCACTTCAATGACCTATCTACCTCTTACACAAGGATATGATATTGCCTATAACGATAAGATTACGATCCTTGATCTGCTGCGTCATCGGGCCGGTGTGTTTGATGTGTCTAATGATGACATTCCGGATACCATACCGGCAGATGTACCTTACAAGGGGCAAAACTATCTGGGGTATGTGATGGGGAGTGACTCGCTGCACACGTTTACATTTGATGAATTGATCGGGGTCAATGCGGCAACGGGACTCTCCTATTTCGCACCGGGCACGGGATATCATTATTCCAATACGGGCTACTCGATACTGGGAAAGATCATCGAACGGGTGTCGCAGGTATCGTATCAGAAGTATGTGACGGATAATATCCTCACTGCCATGGGCATGTATGGTTCATCTATGCCTGTGCTGGGCACAGACAGAATGATGCCTCAACCTTTTGTGCCGGGATATGTCATGTATGAGGGAAAGATAAAGGATGTATCTGCTTCTAATATATCTGCCAATGTGGCGGAAGGCACTCTGATTACTACGCCTGTCGAACTGGCTTCATTCTTGCGCCGACTGCTCAAAGGGGAAGGTCCGTTGTCTCTTCATACTGTCAATGGGATCATGATGAATTATGTGCCAACAAGCAAAGTGGGTGCAGGGGGATATGGATGTGGCCTTTCCTATACCAACAACCTCGGTTATGGACACACCGGTGCGCATGAGGGATATCTCTCGCTGATGGTGTATGATCCGGATAGTGATATCTCTATTGTCTTGTTTACCAATGTATGGAATCTCAACGACGGGATGGAGAGCCTTATTTATCAGTTGAACAATATGCTCGAGGGCACTGCTTACAAGGTAAAGAGCATTGTGCTGAAATCACAAACTTAATCCTCCACAATGACGCGTCCCTCGCTTCACTGCAGCACTCTTCCTGTTGCGCTGCAGCATTCTTGCCGTTACGCTGCATCGAAACGAGGAATGCCGCCTTATGAAAAGAAACAATCTGACTATGCCTGAATTTAGTTTACACTTTTGGGTTATACTTACTGATTGACTATACAACTTTATTGAAATGCTCCTGATTTACTTCACACTCTTTTTTTATTCTTCCTGATATGGTTTACACGAGGAATTTATTTAACAATGTGTAGAAATCACCCTTTTAATGCTTCAAAGTTACAAACTATATTTTTATTTTTTCTACTTTATATTATGAAAAACACCGCGGAGGTTTGCCTGGCGGCTGGAGGCTCGAAGCCTCCAAAGAGCCTTATTTGGTATAACCCATTCTCACTTGGGCAGGTGTTTTCATTCCATTACTCATGTGAGGTCTCTTGTTGTTATAAAAATCAATTATACCTTCCAGTAAGCATTGTGCCGCATGGAAATCCTTGGGGCGTTTCATCTTATAGAGCCATTCCTGCTTAATAATGCCGTTCACGCGTTCAGCTATGGCATTGTCTGTAGGATTACCATCTTCAGTCATACTGATTGAGCAGCCAATCTGCTTGAGTCGTTCTACATACAGAGTGCAACAATACTGCGATCCACGATCAGAATGATGTATAAGAGAACTCAAATCCATATCTGAACAATTCGTTATGGCTTGTTCGAGCGCAGCCAAGGTATGCAAGGCCGAGAGGCTTTCAGAGAGAGTCCATCCGATTATCTCATGCGTATAAGCATCAGTCAGAAGATGTAGATAACATACGCCTTCATCCGTATCTATATAGGTTATATCTGCCACCCATAACTGACAAGGAGATGTTGGCTTAAATCCCTTTACCAGATTCTTATACTTGCGATAATTATGGTTGGAGTTAGTTGTGTGTCTACGGCGCAAGGCCGGCAGCATCAGGTGTTTGCGATGCATCAGCTCATAAAACTTATCACGTCCCACCATCTTGTGTTCATACACATGCTTCAATATAAGAAAGAGCTTGTAAGCACCGATTCCGGGGGCTTCAATCCTTATCTGAATCACCATGTCAACAACATTAGTTTCAAGCAACGCACGTTCGCACAGTTTCTCTTTGCTTACAGCGTAATAGCCTTCACGGGTCTTGCCAAACAGTTCACTCAGACATCCGATTGAGTATTCAGGATGTCTGAGTCGAAGACCATTTACTGCTTGGCGCCAGCTTTTTTTAGCAAGTCAAGACCATATTCCTCGCGGCCAATCTTTAAAACTTCCTGCAGTGCGTCGTTACGTAACTCAGAGTATTCCAATGCTTTACGCAAACGGGCAATCTCAGCCTGAAGAGCTTCTTTGCTTTCCAGGACCTCTGATTCAATTTCCTGTCGTTTAGTGCGCATATCGGATAGTTTATTTAATAACTCATCCGACAAAGATAGAGATTTTGAACTTGTTTCAAACTCATTATTCCACCGAAAGACCGTTGCTTTAGAAATAGAATACTTATTGCTAATAAAACCGATAGACTCTCCCGAAGAATAATAGTCCGAAAGAACTTGGAATTTAAACGATACCGCATAAGAACGGATGAATACTTTTTTCTTTTCCATATTACACCTTTAATTGTTAAATCGGTGTAAACCTTTTCTGTATTAAGTCAATCCTCCCATTGTCTTCTGCATCGGATAGGCATGTATTGCCAAAGACTACAGGCTGTTTCCCAACAAAAGAATATGTTGCCAAACGTTATTGAACTTCCAACGTTTATTTAAGCCTCTGAGTATTGAGTATTTGAGATTGAACGAAGCGCGTGCGACTCTTTATTTGAGTTCTTGCTTGAGGAACTGAGCGGTATAGCTCTTCCTGTTTTTGGCTACTTCTTCTGGAGTGCCACTACAGATCACCTGACCACCTCCCCGACCACCTTCCATACCTAAGTCGATGACATGGTCTGCTGTCTTGATTACATCCATATTGTGTTCAATCACGATGACCGTATTCCCCTTATCCACAAGTTTGTTGAGTACCAGTAGCAGCACACGGATATCATCGAAATGCAACCCTGTAGTCGGTTCGTCAAGGATATACAGGGTCTTTCCGGTATCTTTCTTGGCAAGCTCAGCGGCAAGCTTGATACGTTGGCTTTCACCTCCGGAGAGCGTAGTGGAAGACTGTCCGAGGCGGATGTATCCCAAGCCTACATTTTGTATCATCCGTATCTTTCGAATGATATCAGGGATGGATTCGAAGAACTCGACCGCTTGGTTGATATTCATATTGAGCACGTCGGCAATGGATTTTCCTTTGTAGCGTACTTCAAGAGTCTCCCGGTTATATCGTTTGCCCATGCATACTTCACATGGTACCATTACATCAGGAAGAAAATTCATCTCAATAGTCTTATACCCATTACCTCCACAGGCTTCGCAGCGACCTCCGGATACATTAAAGGAGAAGCGTCCTGCCTTATATCCTCGTATCTTCGACTCGGGAAGCTCAACAAAGAGTTTGCGTATGTCCGTAAACACTGCTGTATAAGTAGCAGGATTGGAACGGGGTGAACGACCTATCGGCGACTGATCCACATTGACCACTTTATCGATATGCTCCAGTCCTTCAAGCTTCTTGTAGGGTAACGGCATCTGCAGCGAGCGGTAAAAGAACTTGCTGAGGATGGGCTGCAACGTGGCATTGACGAGCGTGGACTTGCCACTGCCTGATACCCCGGTGATGCAGATCATTTTGCCAAGCGGGAAAGATACATCCACATTCTTCAGATTGTTGCCTGTGCAACCTCTGATGGTCAACAGCTTGCCTGTGTCGGGACGACGTACAGGGATCTCTATCTTCAGTCTATTGTTGAGATAAGAAGAGGTGAGCGTATCGGCTTGCATCAGTTCGGCAGGAGTACCTGCAAAGACGATCTCCCCTCCCAACCTTCCGGCACGGGGACCGAGGTCAACAACATAGTCAGCAGCCATCATCATGTCACGGTCATGCTCCACGACAATCACAGAGTTACCTTCATCACGGAGCGTCTTCAGCGACTGGATAAGCCGCATATTGTCGCGCTGATGAAGCCCGATGCTCGGTTCATCAAGAATATACATCACGTTGACCAGACGGGCACCGATCTGTGTAGCCAGACGGATTCGCTGACTTTCTCCTCCGGAGAGGGAGACGGCAGTTCGGCCCAGAGTAAGGTAATCCAGTCCTACTTCAAGGAGAAACTCCAGACGGGAATCAATCTCTTTCAGGATCTCGGTGGCAATCTGTTTCTGCTTGTCCGTGAGATGGTTGGAGAGGTTGGAAAGCCACTCTTTGAGAGTAGTGAGGTCCATCTCGTTCAGATCGGCAATATTCTTCTCATTCAGTCGGAAATGCAGCGCTTCTTTGCTGAGCCGTTTGCCTCCGCATTCCGGACAAGTGATGTCGGAATAGAACTGGTCTTTCCATTTCTTATCGCTGTATTCGGATTTGCCTTCCTGATGGTTTTGTATATAATGAAGCACTCCTTTGTAATGAGAGCGAACAGGTGATATCATCGTACTGTTTTCATTAGAGATATAATCGCCTCCGTGAAACAATAGGTCAATAGCTTCCTGAGGAAGTTCATCCAATGGAGTATAAATGGTTGCATGATACTTTTTCAGGAGGGCATCAAACTCACGCGACATCGGCGAATCCTTTACCTTACCATAGGGTGAAAGTGCTCCGGTGGCAAGACTAAGCTTCTTGTCGGGCATCACCTTGTCTAGGTCAATCTTTGAAAGGGTACCGATACCGTTGCATTCCGGACAAGCACCATGAGGTGAGTTGAAAGAAAAGTTGTGCGGGGATGGCTCAGGATAAGAAATGCCAGAGGTCGGACACATCAGGGAGCGGCTGAAATAGCGCATCTCTCCGGTGGCTCGTTCAATGGCCAGTACCATCCCATTGCCCTGCTTCATGGCTGTTTGAATGCTCCCACGAAGCCGTTTATCTTCTTTCTCTGATACCGGAAGTTTGTCAATAACCACCTCTATGCTGTGTAGCTTGTAGCGGTCAAGCTTCATCGAATGAGTAATCTCTTTCAGTTCGCCATCCACCCGAACGGTGAGGTAGCCTTTCTTGCGAATACTATCAAAGAGCTCCTTGTAGTGTCCTTTACGGTTGCGCACCAATGAAGCAAGGAGATAGATCTGCTTGTCATTATATTCGCTCAGGATAAGATTGAGAATCTGCTCTTCCGTGTATTTCACCATCTTCTCTCCGGTGACATACGAATAGGCCTCTCCTGTCCGTGCATAAAGCAGACGAAGGTAGTCATAGACTTCTGTGATGGTGCCAACTGTGGATCGTGGGTTCTTGTTGACTGTCTTCTGTTCGATGGAAATCACCGGACTGAGTCCGCTGATCTTGTCCACATCGGGACGTTCCATACTCCCAAGAAAGTTACGGGCATAGGAGGAGAAGGTCTCAATATACCGGCGCTGACCTTCGGCATAGATCGTATCAAACGCCAGCGACGACTTACCACTACCACTGAGCCCGGTGATCACCACCAGTTTGTTGCGTGGGATCTCTACATCTATATTCTTCAAATTGTGTACCCGTGCTCCGAGTACGATCAATGTATCTTTTTCTTCCATATGCTTCTGATCAATCGATCACCCATTCTTTTCTGTACGGAGTAATATCTTTCGGGTTGTAATACATATCATCCTTGTCTGGAATCATGACCTGATAGCTCTTGCTTTTCTTATTGTCCAGCATCCTGTCGCGCAGCCATAGATTGAACTCTTTGAGTTGTGCATAGCTAATTTCGTGCTCTTTGGCAAATGAGGCAAGGTCGGTGATGGAACTGTCCACCACTACTATCTCACATTGAATGGGTGGATATAGATCGGCTGCTTTAAGTACAAAACCAAAACGGATGGGTGATGTAAATACTTCTTTGATAGCCAGCAGACGAAAGATGTAACGGGAAGTCTCTTCGTTGAGCCAGAGATCAAAGGCATGACTCGCCATCTGCTTATCCAGTTCGGTAGAGATGCGACCTTGTCCGGCGTTATAGGAAGCAGCAACGGTAACCCAGTCACCATACTTGCGGTAGGCTTGCCTGAGATAGTCGCAGGCAGCAACGGTGGCTTTCTCAATGTTATATCGTTCATCCACGTTGTCATTGACTTCTAAACCAAACTGTTGTGCTGTCTCGGGCAAGAGCTGCCAAAATCCGGCAGCATTCGAGGGAGACAAAGCCCTTATATTGAGACTGCTCTCTATCGCCATGAGGTATTTGAAATCTTCCGGCACTCCGTTGGCTTTCAGGATCGGATCGACCACGGGGAAAAAGCGGTTAGCTCGTTTGATCGTCATCAGGGTAGTAGAATGCATATACGTGAAGGCCATCAGTTCGCGATCCATGCGTTCACGCATGTCATAGCGGGTAAGGTCAATCTTTTCTTCTGCAAAGGTGACAGACTCAGGAATGGTCAGGGCGCTGACATTATAGGGAACGAGGCTCTCTTTCTTCTTTTCTTTTGCAATATCGGAGTTGGAGGCAAGTGCAATGTATAAGAACATACAGGAACAAAGGAACAGACCCAGAGAGAAAGTGGACAATATCTTACTTTTGATACTCATTATTGCGCGTGGTTTTTTTATTGAACCTACAAAGTAACTATTATTTTTCCAATCCAAGTCGATTTCAAAAGCATATTTCGGAATAATATAGTTACTTTGTATTTACATCGGTCTATCTCATTTCCGGTGTTTGTTTAATTGTACAACGATGAAAGATTTCTCTCTTTTCGATTCGCTTATTTCTCCCTCCTATCTGCCGGAAGAGTATCCGGCATGTCATAATCAAGCTGAAGCATGGGCCTTAACACGTCCTCTGGAAGGACTCTTAGTGCTGGATGCCACTCCGGTATATCGCAACACGCTAGTCAAATACAGGGCACTGATAGCAGCGGGTGCACGGCTTACAGTGGGCCTCTCTCCGATCATGGCGCATGACAAAAAGATTGTCCGGATACTTGTTGAGTTGGGAATTCCTGTCGTAGACGCTACGGGGGAGAAACAGACGTTTGATCTGATCCTGGACTGCGCGGCTTCTTTCTCGACGTGGGAGGCTCGACTGGGGTACGCCGAACTGACACGCTCGGGGGAGAAAGAATATGCACAAGTTCGCAAACCGGTGTTTATGGCAGATAGCAGCCTTATCAAACGGATAGAGACTGTGTTGGGTACGGGTGAGAGCTACTTCCGTTCGATGGCTCAACTGGGATTCTCCGAATGGAAGGGCAAACGGATCGTGGTGTTTGGGAGTGGCAAGGTGGGCAGCGGACTGATTTGGTATGCTGCGCTAAAGGGAGCTGTAGTGACCGTCGTAACAGACCCGCAGACTGTCTCCAAGGGACTGCGACATTCGATTACACTTCTTATTGATCAACACGACCGCGAGGCTATCAGCAAAGCTGTGACTCTGGCTGATGCGGTGGTATCGGCTACCGGAGTCAAAGATGCACTGGCGGAAAGCTGTGCGCCGGAGGTATTTATCCATTCACATGCTTTACTGGCAAACATGGGAGTGCATGATGAGTTTGGTACGGAGGTACCCAAAGAGCGGGTATTGCGCAACAAGGCGACCTTAAACTTCATGCTGGACGAACCAACTCATCTGAAATATATCGATGCTACTTTTGCTCTGCACAACGCAGGTGCCGTTTATCTCTGCCAGAAAGGCTTGTCTGCGGGACTGATCACTCCTCCTCAGGAACTAGAGGAGGAGATCCTCTCTGTGACAAGGGAACGGGGATGCATTACTGCCGAACTGGAGCTGATGGTATAAACCGGCCTTGCTCGAGGGGGTGCTCTATCTGCTCAGAGGGAACGTATTACTTGACCAAAAGAAATGCTCGCTTGATTAAAAATACCTATTACCTACTTGGATGTGATGCTCCTCTTGCTCAAAGGAAATGCTCTGTCCGCTCAAAAGGAGACGTATTGCTTGATCAACGGATTGGTATCGCTTGACCAACGGATACGGTTCCTTTTCTTAGAGGAGACGTTCCATTTTTATCAATGGATTCCTATTTTTTCTTAGAAGACTTGCTTAGAGGGAAAGCATTGCCTGCTCCAAGAAGAACGTATTGCCTGCTTATAGAACACGTTCAAGGAG
This sequence comes from Bacteroidales bacterium, assembly GCA_963677415.2. GTDB lineage: Bacteria > Bacteroidota > Bacteroidia > Bacteroidales > JAQUTK01 > JAQUTK01. The sequence goes on from CAXXFJ010000028.1 coordinate 12,552, forward strand.
CTGCTCTCCTTTTGCATTGAGCACCCGAAGCTTGAGTTCATCCCCTTTCTTCTGAAGGATTATAACGGTGGAATTATCCAGTGCTGGTCCTCCCCCAATCACAACAGGATATGTATTGCCAAGCGCACTGCCTGATTCATGAAATGCATACTTGTGCAAATGTCCATTGATTGAAAGGTCAAACTTTTGTGAATTTAAGAGATCTCCCCAGAGCTCCTTACAAGGATTGTATTTGTCTGAAGTACCAAAGATAGGAATGTGGTGAATGATCACTCTTTTATCAGCTTTCTTGAAGGCTTTTGTCTTGAACTCTTGTTTCAGGAACTCGACCTGATCCTGACGCAAACCAGAGAAATCGTTGAGCCCGTAATAGACACTCGTACTGTCCGGTTTATCTTCGCCACAGTCGAGCTGCACGAAACGGGTGTCTCCCCAACTGAATGCGCTGTATGTCTTGTCGCCCACATAGTCAAACAGGGTACGCAGACCGATCGAATAAGCATTGCGGATCTCATGGTTGCCACGCAGGAAGAAAATTGGTCTGTGGTCAGCTCCGACAGCTTCGGTAATCTCAGTAAGGAAAGCGACGGCATTGTTTTCATCAGAAGGGTCGTCAATACAATCACCATTGAAGAAGACAAAGTCGTAATCTATACCGTTGAGTTGATTGCAAAGTGCCGTAAGGGTCTCTTTTCGCTTGTGAAGATCATTGAAGACTACGGCAGTAAAATCTTTCGTTTTCTCTGATGGCAAGGTGAAGGTGGAAAAAGCAGACTGAGCTGTAGCGCCAAACTTCTTGCTATAGGCTTGATAAGAACGTATCTCCCGCGAACAAACACGGTAGTAATAGGTTTGCTCTGGTTTCAGATTACTGAGACGAATCTTGTGCAGCTTGTTATTGGATATGACTTGTCCGTCGACAAGTGTATGTGCTTTACTGAGTTTGGTGGTATCGGCACCATATTCCACCCAACTATATACAGGCACATTGGTCAGCCAGGTAACGGTTATGCCATTGCCAGTAGGATTTTGCAGATAAGGCTTTGTTCGAAAGATGGAATCCTGATCAGCCGCAGAGAGGGATGTGGTAAGGAGTAAAAGAAAAAGGGTCAGTGAGAGTTGTGTTGATGTGCTTGTTTTCATAATAGGGTTACTTTAGATTTCGGCATCGAAGATAGATAATTATTCAGAACAGATATTCATTGTCATACTCTTTAACATTGTGCAAAACTAAAGTCCGGATATACGAGGTGTACATCCGGACTATATATAATTCTTTAAAAAGCTGTTCCTGTTATTTGATCAATTCACCCAATTTGGTAATCAAAGCTTCACCACGAAGGTCCTTTTCAATGATCACTCCTTGTGGATCGATAAGCACTGTGTGAGGAATGCCGCGTACCATATACAGCGTTGAAGCTGAATTCTTCCATCCGTTCAGATCGGACATCTGTGGCCATGTAATCTTGAGATCTTTGATTGCCTTCACCCATGCATCCTTATTGGTGTCAAGGGATACTCCTACTACTTCAAGACCCTTCTTGCTATACAGTTTATATGCATTAACCAGATTAGGCATTTCACCTACACAAGGTCCACACCAAGAAGCCCAGAAGTCAACCAACACGTACTTACCCTTTCCTGCATAGTCAGAAAGTTTAACAGCCTTATCATCTGTAGTCTTCAACTCGAAATCAGTGAAAGCCTGACCTACAGCCACTTTCTTATTACCTTCAACAAACTGTTTAGCAGTTACTACTGCCTTTTTCTCTGCAAATTTTGCAGGAAGTTTCTGAATCAGAGAATCCAATTCGTCCAGAGTATAAATGGAACGGGTAGAGATACTACCAAATATTGTCAATCCAAAAAGATTATCTAAGTTATCAGAAACGGATTGTTTCATACTCTCGTTAACCTGGTTGTATGCTGCCATTCTTGCGTCATTGGAAAGGTCTTTATTATAAACAACAGTATATAAAGAATCAATCTTTGCACTAAGAGCAAAAGAGAGGTCATTCAATGGAGTGCCCATAATTGAATCTTTTCCACCGAGTGCCATCTTAATCTTTCCACTCTCCAGGAAGAAGCCTATTTGATTGTTTTTTCCCTGAACCTGTGGTAACTCCACAACTGCATTTACAGCAGAATCCTGTATACCTTTAAATACGAATGCACCCTTTTCAAGTACAACGGAGTCAACCTTCTCCATATTTCCGGCAACTTCTTTCTGCAAATAGACCACACTGCTATCAGGATACTGTTCAGCAGGAACTGTTCCTGATATGGTATAAGCATTTTTTTCCACACACGCTGTCATTGCCAGCGCAGCTAACGAAACAAGACAAATTGTTTTTTTCATAGTTCTATATTTTCAAATGTTTAGAGAATCCTTCACTGCTTGTACCCTGTTTTTTGATGTAGCAACTACATCATCATATTCCTCCCGTGAGGTTAGCCTGTCTATCAGTTCGATATAAAACTTGATCTTCGGCTCTGTTCCAGAAGGGCGAACGGACACTTTTGTTCCATCTTCGGTAAAATACTGAATCACATCAGAGGTGGTCGGCATATCCATGATACTCTTTTCTCCTGATTCCATATCTGTGTCGTACAAAGTCTTGTAATCTTTGACAAAAGAGACTCTTGAACCTGCAATCTCCTTCGGAGGATTAGCATGAAATTCTTGCATCATACGAGCAATCTCCTCAGCACCAGACTTTCCTTTCTTGACCACAGAGATACCACATTCCATTGAATAGCCATATTCGACATAAATATCCAGAAGCAAATCAAAGAGGGTCTGTCCATTCCCTTTGGCCCATGCTGTAACTTCAGCCATCAGCGCACAAGCAGAAACAGCATCTTTGTCACGTACAAAATCCTGAGCCAGGAAGCCATAACTCTCTTCTCCTCCACCAATATACTTCTTCAAGCCTTCATTTTCACGAATGACCGCTGCGATCCATTTGAATCCGGTATAACAATCGAAACACTCCACTCCCTGCTTGTCTGCAATCTTTTTGATCAGTTCGGTAGTTACTATGGTCTTTACGATATATTCCTTGCCGGAAAGACGACCCAGCTCAGCATTTCTTCTCAGTATGTAATAGATGAAGATGGATGCAATCTGATTGCCATTGAGCAGGATAAACTCTCCTGCAGTATTCTTAACAGCCACGCCCATACGATCCGCATCAGGATCAGATGCCAACACAAGATCTGCATCTTTTTCCACGGCTTTCTTAACCGCCAGAGCCAATGCAGCAGGTTCTTCAGGATTGGGTGAAACGACCGTAGGAAAATCGCCGGACACCACATCTTGCTCTTCTACATGAATGACATTCTTAAAACCTATTTTATTTAGTATGGCGGGAATAAGGCGGACGCCTGTGCCATGAATCGGTGTATAAACAATCTTCAGATCAGGCTGTGCGGCAATACTGTCGGGTGATAAGGATATCGTAGTGATCCGATCCAGATAGATCGCATCAATCTCTTCCCCGATGATTGTAATCAGCTTTTTGTTTCCTTTGAATTTGATATCAGCAGCTGAACGCACGGAATTAACTTCGGATATAATATTCTTGTCATGAGGTGCAACAACCTGTGCTCCATCTTCCCAGTAACACTTATAACCGTTATATTCTTTTGGATTATGTGAAGCGGTCAGGATGATTCCACTCTGAGCTTTGAGTTCACGAATGGCAAATGAAACTTCCGGTGTCGGACGAAGATCGTCAAACAGGTATGCCCGTATCCCATTGGCAGAGAAAATATTGGCAGAGATTTCTGCAAACTTACGGCTGTTATTACGGCAATCATATCCGATCACAACTTTGATCTCTTCCAGTTCACTAAACTCTTTTTTCAAATAGTTAGAAAGCCCCTGGGTAGCCGCACCCATGGTATATATATTCATTTTGTTGGAGCCCACGCCCATAATACCGCGCAAACCGCCAGTGCCAAATTCGAGATCTTTATAGAATGCTTCAATCAGTTCACTCTTGTCATCTGCATCCAGCATCCGCTTCACTTCTTTTCTGGTATCTTCGTCATATTCAGGCGACAACCAGTTATTCGCTTTATTTATTACTTCTATCAATAATGATTCTTGTTCCATAATTCAATTATCTTATACAATTTCAGGGTACAAATATACAAATTAATAATTACCTGACTATTCTTTTTATTGTTTCTTGTACTTTAAACCAGGATTAGTTCATTTGCTTGACTTTCAGCCTCTCCCCATTCTCTTTCACGATAGATTTGTAATAATTTTCATCATATCCTGGCTGATCAGGAGGGGGTGTGCGACCCTCTGGTGTCAGTAGAAAGTGTCCATTCTCGACTTTCTTTACATTACCGTCAATGTATCTTACCAGCAAAAACTCACTGAGCTTCTTCCAGCGGTCAAAAGCATATTGTGCTTTCATGAGGGTTTGCTCTGTAATGTATTGCGAACATTGTTCTTTGTCTTTACTATAAAGCATCTCGGCATATTGATCTGTCCCTTCTATATCCTGATTGAAGAATGATTCTAATTCCTTCATGACAGGACGAATATCCTGTATCATCAACGAATAGCGGGAATAAGCCATATTGGCGACCTGATTATTGATCCAAAAAAAGGATTCTGATGAATAGGACGTCATTGATCCATTGCCGTGCGCATAACAGTAAGGCACCTGTTTTGATCCGCAATATATTGGTGTATAAACGGAAGTAGCAGCATCATCGACTCCAAACCAAAGCATTCCTCCTATGGGATTGGGAAGCCAGCTTCTCATTTGTGCCACAAAAGAAAATCCGGTCTGCTGGGTTGCTATTGCACGTTCGTTTATATATTCAACACTATCTACCTTGTAGGTAAGTGGACGCCAACGGTAAGGCACAGCGAAAGGCCCTGCACCTACATCTTTGGTCATATCAAATTCGGTACCTTCATAATGATCGCGCATCATCTCTTTGAGCTCCTGCGCTGAAATCTTTGTCACAGGTTTGACATACAAAGGCATCGGTTCCTTGCTCTCTCCTTTTATATAGGTAAGGAAGTTTTCCATTTCAGGTTGAAAACGGCGGAAGAAACTCCACACACGGGCTTCACAGACACGGAGATTTTCATAGGTAAGCGGGCAATAGGAATCTGTAAAACTAAAATCTTTGTTCAGCCCGTTGAAATAGCCTTTTTCACGTGCAAATGAAATTACATCAGAGGAATAAACGCAATTATCCTTGTCATTTAACGGAAAGGAATGAATGCGCGACTGGTTGGCATGAGCAGCAATGCAATCATCAGGAATCCTAACAGCAACCCAAACAGCCCCTTTCACCTCTGGTCCTTTGCCGATCATCTCCATGATCCAAATCTCATTGGGATCTGCAATAGAAAAAGATTCGCCCGAACTGTAATAGCCATATTCGGAAACAAGTGAAGTCATGACTTGAATCGCCTCACGCGCAGTTCTTGATCGCTGAAGTGCAATATAAATCAAACTCCCGTAATCCACGATTCCCTTAGAATTGACCAATTCAGAACGACCACCAAAGGTTGTTTCTGAGATGGAAACCTGATATTCATTCATATTACCCAACACAGAATAGGTCTCTCTTGCTTGCAGTATCTTACCCAAAAGTTTCCCTGTATCCCAATCATGAATATCAAGCATAGTGTTGTTGGGCCATTTTGCAGCCGGATAGGAATATAATTCACCATAGAGAGTATGGGAATCGGCGGCGTACGTAATCATTGTTGACCCATCTAAGAAGCATTCTTTCCCACCAGCAAACTTGTACAAGCCTCTGATGGAGCAACGCCCCAAAGTGAGCTTATTGCTACTAAAAGTGCAGATCGTATTTTCATCCTGTCGTTCTGTTATTAATCATAAAGCTGCAAAAGTACAAAAAAGAAGAAACATTTTGGAGAATGGCAGAAATAACCTGTGCTCTATTTCTTAAAGAAAGCTAAACTTCGTAAAATGATTCATCCTGATTAAACCTTTTCTTTGAATGTGCATCAAACATGGACAATTAAACAAGAAAACAATTTTAAAATCTAGCTGTATGAAAAAATCAATTTTAATGGTAGCTGCTGCATTTCTGTTTTCAGTAGTATCAGTAAGCGCACAGAATCAAGGTCAACAAGGTCCACAAGGACAGAGAATGTCAAGTGCTGAAAGAAACAAAGCACGTGTTGATACTATTACAAAACAGTTGTCTTTGAACGCTGAACAAAAAGCAAAAGTAACTGCATTGTTTACAAAGAACAGCGCAGATAGTCAAAAAGCACGTGAATCAATGAGAGACATGTCACAAGAAGATCGTATGAAAGCAATGACTGCAACTCAGGACAAGACCAATGCAGAAATGAAAAAAATTCTGACTCCTGAACAGTATAAGAAATATCTTGTGAATCAGGCGAAAGAACTAAAGGATAGAGCAGCAAGAAGGGCAGCTGGAGGTCAAGGAGGTTTTGGAGGTCAAGGAGGTCAAAGACCACAAAGAACTAATTAATACTATCTTTAGTTACAATTTCCGCATCGGTTTCCTTTCATAGTCAAAAGAAAACTTTTTCATCCAAAGCTCTCCACTTATTAGTATGTAAGTGGGGGGCTTTTCCTTTAAATAATGTTTACCACTA
>CAXXFJ010000029.1:0-14598 GCA_963677415.2 Bacteroidales bacterium
AGGAGCTGTTACTTCAACCTTTATAACAGGGACTTTAATGGCTCGCAAAGGTCTGAGCAAACCTGTCGGTTCGTTGACTCAATTGGCAGTAATGCGTGTGGGCAAAGGTAAAGATAAGAAGTACAAGAAGTTTGGTGAGATAGCACCTTTGACTAACCTCAATGATATAGTTTTCGGTGCATGGGATATTTTTCCTGACACTGCATACGAGTCTGCGATTCATGCTGAAGTGTTGAAGGAGAAAGACATCAATCCGGTGAAAGAAGAATTGTCAGCAATCAAACCGATGCCTGCAGTTTTCGATCTAAACTTTGTAAAGAGGCTCAATGGCACAAATATGAAGCAAGGCAAGTCTCGTTGGGATCTTACCGAGCAGCTTCGTGCTGATATCCGCAGTTTTAAAGCGGATAATGATTGTGCCCGCATCGTCGTGATCTGGGCGGCTAGCACTGAGATCTATGTTCCATTAAATATGGAAGTCCATGGAACATTGGCTTCTTTCGAGAAAGCCATGAAAGAAAATGATACAGAGCATATAGCACCTAGCATGTGTTATGCTTATGCTGCTATTGCTGAGGGTTGTCCATTCATCATGGGTGCACCTAATCTTTGTGTTGATATGCCTGCGATGTGGGAATTCTCTCAGAAAATGAATGTTCCTATCTCCGGTAAAGATTTCAAGACAGGCCAGACAATGATGAAGACAGTGTTGGCTCCTGCGTTTAAAACTCGTATGCTGGGCTTGAATGGTTGGTTTTCCACCAATATCCTTGGTAACAGAGATGGCGAAGTGCTGGATGATCCTGAAAACTTCAAGACAAAAGAGGTAAGTAAATTGTCGGTTATCGAGACAATACTAGATGGAGAAGAGTATCCGGATCTGTATAGCCATATATTCCATAAGGTACGTATCAATTATTATCCTCCGCGCAATGATGATAAAGAAGGATGGGATAATATAGATATCTATGGTTGGATGGGTTATCCGATGCAAATCAAGGTCGATTTTCTTTGTAAAGACTCGATATTAGCCGCTCCTTTGTTGCTTGATCTTGTATTACTGAGTGATTTGGCTTCACGTGCCGGGATGGGTGGTATACAGACTTGGCTGTCATTCTATCTGAAGAGTCCAATGCATGACTTCGATAGTAAACCTGTCCACGATCTTTTTGAGCAGTTTGCAATGTTGAAAAACGCTATTCGTGAGATGGGTGGATATGAAGCTGATCAGGAATTAGACTAATCGTTTGAGACTTTATATAAATCATAAGGCCGCACTTTTGTAAGTGCGGCCTTATGATTTATATAAAGTCTGTAAAAGAAAAGAGGCTGTCTCAAAATCAAAGTTGAGTCAGCCTCTTTCGTATAAAATAGAAAAATGAATTTCTTCAAAAAAGAATCATCTGTTCAATTCTCAGAAAGAGATTTTTTAGGATTAGTTGGTTTTAGAGCAAAAAACAAGGATTTCTCCTGTTATTTGTTCATATTTACGGCATATTTCGCCAGATTATGAGATATGCATAGCAAACCAAACTCAATGTCGACCTTTTCCAGGCCACGCAGCAGGAATCTTTTAAAGTTTTTGTTGGCTTTGAGGTTTCCGAAGGTCTGTTCTACATCTGCCGGTCGCTGACTTCGGTGTTTTAAACCTTTTTCGCTGGTAAGCAACCCCTTTGCCCAGTTTTTCAAATCTTTTAGTCTGTGGTTGATTTGAACTATTCGCTCCTCTTTGGCATCGTGGCATAAACATCGTAATGGACAATCGGCACATCGTTTAGCCTGGTACAGTGAGGCGGTTTGAATGAATCCTGTTTTTGTTTTTGTAGTTCGCTCTCCCACCTTGTGCATTTCTTGTCCCATCGGGCAATAACAGCAATCCTTTTCTTTGTTGTAATAGAAGTTGCTGCTTTTAAAAGGGTCATTCTTCCATTTTTTTGTTTGTTCTTTGTGGAAGTAGTTATATTTGATAAATGGTGTAATATCGTTTTCTTTTGCAAACAGGTAGTTTTCTTCGCTACCATATCCGGCATCTGCTATGCTTTCTGTGGGGTAATGTCCATGCAATTCTTTGAAAGCAGCCATGTGATCCTGATAGGTGGTTGTATCGGTTGTGGTTTGGTGAATAGTATAATTGGTGACAAAACCCTCTTCGGTTGAAATCTGTGTATTAAATGCAGGCTTGAGCTGACCGTTACCCATGTGGTCTTCCTTCATGCGCATGAAAGTGGCATCCTCATCGGTCTTGCTCATGGAGTTTCTATCCCCAAGTTCCTTGTTTTGCTCCTCGTATTGTTTGATCTTTCCCGGCCAGTTCTTTTTGATATAACGGATTTTACTCTTTACTTTGGGGTCTGTTTCAACCCCCTGAAGTGCCTGATCTATTTTGTCTACCAATCCTTCCAGTTGCTCTGATGTGATATCCTGATAAGTAATGGGAGTTTTATCCAGCAATTCTTCTTTGGTAACCGCTTCGGCATATGCCCAAAGTTCATTGAGTTGTTCGGCCATCTTGCCTATGCGGGTTTGAATGGCTTTACCCCATACAAAACTATAGCGGTTGGCATTGGCTTCAATCTTGGTGCCATCAGTATAGGCTTTTTCCAGACTTACCATTTTTTGTTCCACCAGAAAATGGACTATCTGTGCAAATACTTCTTTTAATGTGCCTTTGAGTTTCCCGCTGCGAAAAGTATTTATCGTATTATGGTCGGGACGCTGCATCCCTGAAAGCCACATGAAACGGATATCGTTGGCTGTAAAATCCTCTATCTTTCGAGAGGAGTAAGTGTTGCGCAAATAGGCATAGATAATAATTTTCATCATCATCTTTGGATGATAACCCGGACAGCCTACATTTTTATACCTATTTAGCAGTTTTCGCAAATCCAGATGCTCAACTATAGAATCTACTATCCGAACCGGATCGTTTTGAGGTATAAAATCATCAAAAGTATAAGGAAATAACTCTTGGTTGTTCTGAATATATTCTTTAAATCGCATATATTTAATTGTATATCAACGATATAAAGATAGCGACTCTTTTTTAAAACAACAAATTATTGAGCATAAAAAAAGAGACTGACTCAAACTATTTTGAGACAGCCTCTTTTCTTTTACAGAGGAAACCCTTTCTTTATGATAAGAATCCAAGCAGTACACCGGCGGCAACTGCCGAACCAATAACTCCGGCAACATTAGGTCCCATTGCATGCATCAACAGGTAGTTGGTTGGATCATATTCCAAACCGACATTTTGTGAGATACGTGCTGACATAGGAACTGCAGAAACTCCGGCATTACCAATAAGCGGATTGATCTTATTGTTCTTCCCAAGGAAGAGGTTGAAAAGCTTCACAAATAAAACTCCTGAAGCTGTAGCGATACAGAAGGCTACCAATCCTAAGAAGAAAATGCCAAGCGTGCTCCATGAGATAAATTCAGAAGCTTGCGTAGAAGCACCAACAGTCATTCCTAACAGGATCGTGATTGAGTCAATCAATGGACCTTTAGCAGTATCTGCCAATCGACGTGTGACACCACTTTCTTTCAGTAAGTTACCCAAGAAGAGCATACCCAGAAGAGGAAGTGCTGAAGGAACTACAAAGCAGGTGAGCAATAAACCAATGATAGGAAAAATGATTTTCTCTGTCTGAGATACGGCGCGAGCCGGCTTCATTCTAATCACTCTTTCTTTCTTGGTGGTAAGTAAACGCATAATTGGCGGTTGGATCAGTGGAACCATTGCCATGTAGGAATAAGCGCAAACAGCGATTGCCCCTAGCAAATTTGGAGCTAATTTTGATGAAAGGAAGATGGCGGTTGGACCGTCAGCTCCACCAATGATAGCGATTCCGGCTGCCTGATTAGGCTCGAAACCTAACAGTAGAGCTACCATGTAAGCACCAAAAATACCAAATTGGGCTGCAGCACCAACCAAAATTAGTTTTGGATTGGAAATTAGTGATGAAAAGTCTGTCATTGCACCAATGCCAAGGAAGATGATTGGTGGATACCATCCCTGCCTTACACCCTGATAGAGAATGTTGAGTACAGATCCTTCTTCGTATAGACCAATTTCAAGTCCTGCATTTGTGTCAAAGGGGATATTGCCGATTAAAATACCGAATCCAATAGGAATAAGTAACATCGGCTCAAAATTGTGTCTGACTGCCAGATAGATAAAGAGTATTCCGACAAGAATCATAATCAGACCGCTTGCCGATGCATTTGCAAATCCGGTCAAACTCCAAAAGTCGCTCAAATTATTAAAAAGAAATTCTTCCATAGTGTTATTCAATTATGACCAGATCCGCACCTTCCAGAACAGAATCACCCTTATTTACTTTGATTGCACTTACTTTCCCGTCTTTATCTGAACAGATATTGTTTTCCATTTTCATAGCTTCCAGAATAAGAACTGTATCACCACGTTTGATTACATCACCTATTTTTACTTTGATATCAAGGATTACACCAGGAAGTGGTGACTTCACTGCGGATAGACTTGATAGCACTGTCGGACGAGCAACTGCTGCTTTTGGTGCCTCGACAGAGTTGGAGATAGAGCGAACAATAGGATTTTTGACTGGTAAAACAGGACGATCCAGTTTGACACTATAGGGCACTCCATTGACCTCTACCGTGGAGGTATTGTTGTCGTCGATATCATTGACCGTCACATTGTAAAGGTTACCGTTAATTCTATACTTATATTGTTTCATTTTTAATTGATTTAAAAGATTGCGAACGATGGGTTAATGTTTTCTGGGAGTTTCGGTCAATGTATATATTTTTGAACTCCATGGGGAATAGTTACGTTTCACCTTGTTGATTGTCAGTACGGTTTCCTCAAAATCATGAACATTATCCTGATATTCATGCAACGCCATTCCAATGGCTGCGTAAATCTCTCCAGGAGTAATTCCAAGATCTTTACTCTTAGCATCTTTCTTGCTAGTGATACCGTGCGATTTCATCTCATTTTTCTTGTTGATCCAGATTGAGGTCTTTCCAATAAGTTTGAAGGAAAAGGCGAGAAGAACCAGACAGGAGAATACGATGGTCATTGCCATAAGAGCCATTAAAATACCTGAATGATCACGTAACTTGAAAGATGCAATCTTTGAATTTGAGTCTTTGGTTTGATTATTCGTTTTAGGTGTGACATAATTAGTACTGCTGTTTCCTTTTATAACCCAATTTACACTTCCATCATCCTCCCGGGCATAAGACTGATCGGCTGCCAGCTTTCCTGCCGGAATAGTAACTTCATCAATTAAGGTTCTTCCGTTTGCATCATATAAACCAATCCAGTTTTCTTTTGCCGGATCCAGTTTGAAGTTTACATGAAAAGTTCCATGATTGGGAAGCCCGTCTGCCCAGAATAACAAATGTTGACGTGGCGGCATTTCTGTCAGTACGTCTTCTTTTGGAATAGAATACATTGTGGGATTATTCTTGTCATTTGACAAGAAACAACTTTCAACGTTCACAGAGGAGAAAGAAGAGTTATAAAGTTCAATCCAAGCACTGCGAACTCCATAATCATCTTGGTAGTTTGTTTCATTTGTAATCATCACCTCGTTGATCCTGACACTTTTAACTCCCTGAGCTTCAACTTTCAGGCAAGCAATAAAGAGCAGGAGAAAGAATATTCCGATTTTTCTTTTATTCATAACAAATATCAGTTTAAAAGATTATAATGGAATATTACCATGTTTCTTTGCAGGATTTGTAAGCTTCTTCGTTTGCAATTGTTGCAAGGCGCGGATAATACGGAAACGGGTGTTTCTCGGTTCGATGATGTCATCGATATAACCGTATCTGGCAGCATTGAAAGGGTTGGCAAACAACTTTGTATATTCAGCCTCTTTTTGAGCTGTGAATGCTGCAGGATCTGGAGCATCTTTAGCCTCTTTTGCATATAGCACCTCGACAGCTCCTGAACCGCCCATTACTGCAATCTCTGCAGTAGGCCAGGCATAATTCATATCACCACGCAGTTGCTTGCAACTCATTACGATATGAGATCCTCCATAGGACTTGCGAAGTGTAACTGTTACTTTAGGTACTGTTGCTTCTCCATATGCATATAATAATTTGGCACCATGCAAGATTACACCGTTATACTCCTGACCAGTGCCAGGCAAGAATCCCGGAACATCCACCAATGAGACGATAGATATGTTGAATGCGTCACAAAAACGAACGAAACGACCTGCTTTACGTGAAGCATTGCTGTCAAGTACTCCAGCCAGATATTTAGGCTGGTTGGCTACAAGTCCTACAGACTGACCGTTAAAACGAGCAAATCCGATAATGATGTTCTTTGCATAATCTTTTTGAACTTCCAGAAATTCGCCATTGTCCACAATAGCAGCAATAACATTGAACATATCATAAGGCTGACTTGGAGAGTCGGGAATAATCTCATTTAATGAATCTTCCAGACGGTCTATTGGATCATTGCATGTAACGATTGGCGCCTCTTCGAGATTATTTTGGGGAATATAGCTTAATAAGTGACGAAGCATAGTCAGACCTTCTTCTTCAGTTTTGGCCGTGAAATGAGTAACACCAGACTTTGTCGAGTGAATGCTGGCTCCTCCTAATGACTCCTGAGAAACGTCTTCACCAGTAACAGTCTTAACAACCTTTGGTCCGGTAAGAAACATATAGGAGGTTCCTTCCATCATTAAAGTAAAATCTGTCAGTGCCGGAGAATAAACAGCACCACCGGCGCACGGGCCGAAGATACCTGAAATCTGAGGAATAACACCTGATGCAAGAATGTTACGTTGGAATATCTCAGCATAACCAGCTAGTGCATTAATGCCTTCTTGAATACGAGCTCCACCCGAATCATTGATGCCGATTACAGGAGCTCCCATTTTCATGGCCTGATCCATCACTTTGCAAATCTTAAGAGCCATAGTCTCTGACAACGATCCACCGAAAACCGTGAAGTCCTGAGCAAATACATAAATAAGACGGCCTTCGATAGTACCATAACCGGTAACGACACCGTCTCCTAAAAAGGATTTTTTCTCTTGTCCGAAGTTGTGACAACGATGTTCAACGAACATATCCATCTCTTCAAAACTTCCATCGTCAAGCAGCATGGCGATACGTTCGCGGGCAGTATACTTCCCTCTCTCATGTTGCTTCTCAATCGCTTTTTCACCGCCACCGATTCTTGCTTTGGCACGCAGTTCAATAAGCTCTTTTACTTTTTCAAGTTGGTTACTCATAGGATATTTAATTTGAAAGTTATTTATTATTTCTCACACAGTTCAGTTAGCACACCTTTTGTTGATTTTGGGTGAAGAAAAGCTATCTTCAGACCTTCAGCACCACCACGAGGAGCTTTGTCAATCAATCTGATTCCTTGACTTTCAGCATCAGCTAAAGCATCAGCGACACTATCTACAGCAAATGCTATATGATGTACGCCTTCGCCTTTGTTGTCAATAAATTTTGCAATAGTTCCTTCAGGGTCTGTAGATTCCAGAAGCTCAATCTTTGTTTGACCTATCATAAAAAAAGCAGTCTTTACTTTTTGGTCTGCGACTTCTTCTATATTGTAACATGTAAGTCCCAATACATTTTCATAATACGGAATTGATTCTTCAATGCTTTTTACAGCAATACCAATGTGTTCGATGTGTGTAGCTTTCATAAGATTACTATTATTATTCTTTTAGTATAAAGTAGCGGCAAAATTACCGCTTTTATCTCTATTAGGGGAATGAATGTCTATTTATTTTATTAAAACTGATAGAAAAGATCAGAACAATGAATATATTTTTGGAACAAAGATTATTAGTCCAATGATAGCAGAAAAGAATGCGCAAATTAGTACTGAGCCTGCCGCAAGATCTTTGATTATTCCAGCATCGGGATGAAAGTCTGGTGATATTTTGTCTGTTAACCGTTCAATTGCCGTGTTGATAATTTCTGCGGTAAATACCATTGAGATACAAAGGAGAAGCACAATCCATTCGATCGTCGATATCTGAAAAATAAATCCGGCTAAAATTACCAAGATTGAGATTAGACTATGTATCCAAGCGTTGTGCTCTTGAGAAATGCAAAAGCATATTCCCCGAAAAGCATACACAAAACTTCTTAATCGTGCATGAATACTAAAAGACTTCATTATAAGTATATTACTACTGTAGTAGTTATGTGGAGTATAGCGGACTCGAACCGCTCACCTCGACACTGCCAGTGTCGCGCTCTAGCCAGATGAGCTAATACCCCTGATTGAGCTTGCAAAGATACTATTATTTTTGAATCAAAAGAAAGACGACTTCAAAAAACATATGGTAGTTTAGAACATTTTATATAGAAGTTCGGCCAAAAGCATTTAAATGATTTTCCCATTTGGTGCTGATATTCTTTCGAAGTCAGATAGTCTGATATTTTCCTCTGTTTCTTCTCCTTTTTTGTAGCTTTGCACTTAAATAAAGGAGCAATGAAAGAAAGAATTATTCTTGGAATAGATCCCGGCACAACTGTAATGGGGTATGGCCTGATTAAAATAAAGGGAAATGAGCCTGAACTGATAGTCATGGGCGTGCTTTTGCTAAGCAAAGAAAAAGACCATTATATAAAACTCCGACGGATTTTTGAGAGGGTATTAGGCTTGATTGAACAATATCATCCTGATGAACTGGCAATAGAGGCTCCTTTCTTTGGAAAGAATGTACAATCGATGCTCAAACTCGGACGTGCGCAAGGAGTGGCTATGGCAGCTGCTTTGTATCGGGATATTCCGATAACGGAATACGCTCCACTAAAAATAAAAATGTCTATCACGGGTAATGGGAAAGCGACCAAGGAGCAGGTGGCTGACATGTTACAGCGATATTTGAAGATTTCTCAGGACAAAATGATATCGCCTTTAGATGCAACAGATGGACTTGCAGCTGCAGTTTGCCACTTCTTTCAGACCAATCGACCTTTGAGTGACAAGAAATATAACAGTTGGAAAGATTACATATCGCAACATCCGAATTCTGTAAAGAAAAGTTAGCGTAAACGTGTCTATCACTTTGTCTTTACCTCCTTTACAATTGGTTTAGAAACAATAATAGTTGGTTTATAGGGTTCGAAAATTTTCATCTCAATCTCCATTAACCTTGTTATTTTAAACTGGCTTGGGGTACCAATATTTTCTATTTGCACTTTTGCCACTCCCCGGCTAATAATATCCAGTTTCTTAGCAGCTGCATATGAAAGATCAATGATACGTGAACCAGAGAAAGGGCCTCGGTCTGTGATTCGCACTACTACCGATTTCTTGTTTCTTAAATTTACCACCCGTACGAATGTGCCGAAAACGAACGTCCGGTGCGCTGCAGTGAAGTCGTTATTATCAAGTATTTCACCACTGGCTGATTTCTTACCATGGAATGAGTCAGCATAGAATGATGCATACCCTATCTGATTTTGTGAAAAAGAGTGTAGGATGAAGGAGTAGAAGAATCCAATAAACAGAAAAGATCTTTTACTGTTTTTCATTGATAATCTCATATTTGACAAATGTAATAAAAAGAAATTGTTACTTTTGTTTTCATACAAGAAATGCAATGATTAATCAACAGAATTTTAAAAGACTTTATTTAAAAGATACTTCTTTTGCCAATTTGATGACCAAAAGAATCTTCAATGTTTTGCTTATTGCCAGTCGTTATGATGCCTTTATATTGGAAGATGACGGCCGGGTTGATGAGCTTATATTCAATGAATACACATCTCTAAGTTTACGCTATCCACCCCGTTTTTTTCAGGTCACTACAGAAGAAGCGGCTCTGAAGGAACTTAATGATCGAACTTTTGATCTGATTATTTGTATGCCAAGTGGGCTTCATGATGATACGTTTGAGATGGTCAAACGAATCAAGAATATTAATTCTTATGTGCCGATCGTTGTTCTCACTCCTTTCTCCAGAGAGGTCTCGCAACGTATAGCCAATGAGGATCTGAGTGGAATAGACTATGTATTTAGCTGGTTAGGAAATGCCGAACTACTGGTTGCCATCATTAAACTTATAGAAGACAAGATGAATTTGGATCAGGATGTCCATTCTGTCGGAGTTCAGGTACTTTTGCTGGTCGAAGATTCAATCCGATTTTATTCATCTATTTTACCACACTTATATAAGTTTGTATTGAAACAATCTCAATTGTTTGCTAAAGAAGCATTGAATGGACATGAGTGTATGCTTCGAATGCGCGGACGCCCTAAGATTGTTTTGGCTCGTAGTTATGAGGAAGCCAAACGTATTTATGATAAGTATCAGAACAATATGCTGGGAATTATCTCTGATGTCTCTTTTCAGAAAGGTGGCGAGAAAGATAAGATGGCTGGAATCAAGTTCTGTTCCTATGTCCGCAGTCACAATAAAAATATACCTTTAATAATAGATTCTTCTGAACTTGAGAATGAGAAAGCTGCACTTGATTTGGGCGCAAGTTTTGTATCAAAGCATTCTAAGAAGTTACCTGTAGATATAAAAAAGTGTGTGATGAGTAATTTTGGTTTTGGCGATTTTGTTTTTAAGAATCCTATAACAGGGGAAGAGGTGGCTCGCCTCACTAACCTGAAAGATCTGCAAAACAACATATTCACTATACCAGAACATTCTTTGCGCTATCATCTCGGGCATGATGATATGTCTCGCTGGCTCTATTCAAGAGCAATGTTTCCAATTGCAGAATTTATCAAGAAGATGGATGTGGACGATTACGATAATATTGATGAATGTCGCAAGATCATATTTGATACAGTCGTAGAGTATCGGAAAATGAAGAATAGAGGAGTTGTTGCAGTCTTTCAACGCGACAGATTTGATAAGTATTCCAATTTTGCAAGAATTGGTGATGGTTCATTAGGGGGTAAAGGAAGAGGTTTGGCTTTTATTGATTCTATGATAAAACGCTATCCTGAACTAGGAGAGTTTAAAAATGCCAAGGTTACTATTCCGAAAACGGTGGTTCTCTGTACTGATATTTTCGATGAGTTCATGGAGAATAATAATCTTTATCAAGTAGGTTTGTCTGATCTTCCTGATGATCAGATTCTGCGTTACTTCTTAAAAGGACAGCTACCGGATTCACTGATTGAAGATCTGATGGCGTTCTTTGATGCGGTGAAGAGTCCGATTGCAGTACGCTCTTCCAGCTTGCTGGAAGATTCCCATTACCAGCCATTTGCAGGAGTGTATTCAACATATATGATACCTTATCAGATTGATAAGTATGAGATACTTCATGCTGTTAGCAACGCGATAAAGGGTGTGTATGCATCTGTCTTCTTTAAGAATAGTAAAGATTATATGATGGCCACGCAAAATGTGATAGATCAGGAGAAAATGGCCGTCATCTTGCAGGAGGTCTGTGGCAAAAATTATATAACCCATTACTATCCTTCTTTTTCAGGTGTGGCACGATCGCTTAACTTTTATCCTATTGGTGATGAGAAAGCAGAAGATGGTATTGCAAATGTTGCTATTGGTTTAGGAAAATATATAGTAGATGGAGGAATGACTCTTCGTTTCTCCCCAATGCATCCTCATAATATATTGCAGATGAGCTCGCTTGATTTTGCTCTTCGTGAGACTCAAACTCGCTTTTACGCACTAAATCTTACTGATACAAAATCTGAGATTTCTACAGATGATGCCTTTAATTTGGTTAAACTTACTATTAAGGAGGCTGAAAACGATGGTGCACTGAAGTATTTGGCCTCTACCTATGATCCGTGTGATGGAGTAATCCGGGAGGGTTTTTATGAAGGAGGTCGCAAAATTATTTCTTTTGTTAATGTACTTGAACACGATATGTTCCCTTTAGCAAAATTGTTGGATTTCATTTTGAAATTAAGTGCAAAAGAGATGGCACGACCTGTAGAAATAGAATATGCCGGCAATCTTGATGATGAGAACCACGAGAATGTATTCTTTCTTTTGCAAATCAGACCTATTGTTGATAATGGTTCAGAATTGAATGAAGATCTGACTGTCATTCCCGATGAGAATAAACTGGTTTATTCCACGAATGCACTTGGACATGGTATTATTAATAATATTCAGGATATTGTATATGTAAAAACTACCGGATTCCGTCCTAATAATAATCAGTTGATTGCTTATGATGTGGAGAAGATCAACAAGCAGTTTTTACTAGAAGGGAGAAACTACATTCTTGTTGGACCCGGTCGGTGGGGATCAAGTGATGATTGGCTGGGAATTCCGGTCAAATGGCCGAATATATCAGCTGCAAGGATTATTGTAGAATCAGGTTTGGAAAACTATCGGATCGATCCGAGTCAGGGAACTCATTTCTTCCAGAATCTGACTTCTTTCGGAGTGGGTTACTTTACTGTCAATACATTTCTGAAAGATGGAATCTTTGATGAAGCATATCTTAATACACTTCCAGCTATATCTGAGACTCAATATCTGAGACACGTCCGTTTTGAAATCCCGTTGGAGGTGAAAATAGACGGAAAGAAGAATATTGGTGTCGTCCTGAAGCCTCAAGAGGTGAAATAAGTATTTTCTTTAGGTTTTGAAGGCTTCGGCAGCACAAGCGTAACCTTCTTCATAAAGAGCACACAGTTTGAGAGTGTTCTTTTCAATGCGATCAACAGAAATACGGTTTTTAGGACGGATAATCAGTACTTTCCCTGCCGCTTCCATTTCGGATAGATAGTCGAGAGTTTGATTGTATTCTCTCGCTCGGTTTTGAATTCTCTGGCGTAGTAGAGGATATTTCTTGTATATCAATGAGGGGATGTGCTTTTTCTTTTCTTCCTTTCTATACCCTTCATTGCGCGTCAAAACAACCACAGCCTTTGAATATCCCTCATTGAATGCATGACGTATTGGAATGGCATCACTTATGCCTCCGTCAAGCATTGGGATGCCATCCACCTCGACCATTGGACAGAAAAAGGGGAGACTACTTGATGCTCTGGCAATTTTTAACAGACGGACTTTATCTTTTTTCTCTTCCAGATAGGTAGCTTCGCCCGTCAGGCAGTTACTGGTCACCATTTCAAGTCTTTGAGGAGTATTGAAATAGAAGTTGTAATCATAAGGAATGATCCTTTCCGGAAAATCATCAAACAACAAGTCAAAGTCCATGATGCTCTTTTTGATCAGGAGAGACTTAAAGCCTATATAGTTGTATTCTTGCAGAAGCTCGATATTACAATGATGTGCTCTTCCACGCTGATTAGAAAGATAGGATAATCCATTGCATGCCCCTGCAGAGACTCCAATCGTATATTGAAAGTGTATCTGGTGGTCCATGAAAAAGTCTAATACTCCAGCAGTAAACACCCCCCGCATTCCTCCACCTTCAAGTACCAGTGCCGTGTGGTTCAGATCTATATCCATGCTTGGATTCATTAATAGTTGATCCGACCTCCCTGGTAAAAGCTTTCTTTGTAATAGGGGAAGTTTATGTCATCAATGCGGACTCCCTTGGAAGTAGTGGCATGCACAAATTTGTCTTTACCCAGATATACACCTACATGAAAATCTGTCGGCTTAGGAACTCTAAAAAAGATCAGATCTCCTTCTTTGAGTTTGCTTTTTCGAATTTTATTGGAAGCTTTGCAATAGCCTTCTGCTGTACGTATATTTGGCTCCAGACCATACACATTGGCAAGGATTACTTTTACCAGTCCGGAACAGTCGATGCCGGATTTAGTATTACCTCCGTACCGATATGGAACTCCAATCCATTCGTCCACTACCTTGCGGAGTTGTTGGTCTTTTATAAAAGAAACGTCGGAATGTCTGATTGTGCGTGATTTTGTAGCACAACTGGTAAAGAATGCGCTTAGCAGTGTCAGAATGCAGAGCTGGAGTAGGATTCGTTTCATGTTAGAATTGTAAGAGTTCACGATATAATCGTTGTACGGGTAATCCCATAACGTTGAAATATGAGCCAGAGATAGATTCAACACCAATATATCCGATCCATTCCTGCACTCCGTATGAACCGGCTTTGTCGAATGGTTGGTAGTTTTTTACGTATGAAAGAATTTCTTTATCACTCAAGGAAGAAAAGGTTACTTCTGTTCGTACGAAGAAGCTTTTCTGCTTATTAAGTGTAGTCAGTGTTACTCCGGTAAACACCTCATGTGTATGTCCGGAGAGATCTTGCAGCATAGAGATTGCATCCGTTTCATCTGTCGGTTTACCATATACTTTGTTGTTTAGCCAAACGATCGTATCTGCTGTGATAAGCAGGGTGTTTTCCTTAAGAACAGATCGAAAAGCTTCTGCCTTTTGGAATGAAATGAACAGTGGTATATCACCTCCCTGAAGTGATTCAGGATAACTTTCGTCAATGTCAGGCATAGTGCTGACTGTGAAGTTTATATCCAGTCCTCTTAGCAGTTCATTCCTTCTCGGTGATTGTGAACCAAGAATAATGTTATATTTTTCTAGAAAATCAAGCATGTTTGATGTATAAGTTACCAACCGAAAGCTTCTCCTTGCATCCAGCAACCTTGAGCTTTCATTGTCTGCTCAATAATATCACGTCCACAACCACAACCTCCTGCCTTATGAGAAA
>CAXXFJ010000030.1:0-16380 GCA_963677415.2 Bacteroidales bacterium
CAGTGTGAAAGTGGGGGATGCATTTAAAGGATTTCAGACAGGGGGGATGAATGATGAGGAGATAATAATCTTCTTGTGGACTAAACATTTCCGGATTTGCAGACTCCTTTTCATTTCTACATTGGGTGAGTTGGCTGACCCCAAAGCGGCTTCTATTTCTTCCATCTACACTTTTGAAAAAGGAAAACCGGTGAAGTCTGACACTGCAATTTTGATGATGAATCAACTATTTTCTGATAATGGGTGTGGATCGCATCTACACAAAGTGATGGAGGTGATTTCTTATGCAAAACTCGCAAATTGTAATGTAGATGTGATATTGAGTCAAGATGGCACGAATCGAAGGGCTTCAAAACCTACCAGGATTTTCAGCAACAACAAGAATGAAAATAACACAAAGACGGAGGAACAGGATGAGGAAGATCAGAATTGGGATGAGCAGGATTGGGAGAAACGGGATGTGGAGAAACAAGATGGGGAGAAACAGAGTGCAGTTAAACAAGACGAGAAAATTGCCCCTACTGTCCGGAGAAGAAATCGGGGTCCGAAACCTTTACTATAAGGAGGAGCTTTCATCGTAAAACAAAAGCTCATCAGCGCTTCCGGTGATACGTTTCAGATGATCAAAGATCTTCAGGCGTTAGTAGCTCATGAAACGGAGAAACGCAAAGCGGAAAAGAAGGAACAAAAACAACAAGAGTAATAAACCAGAAGCAGCCTTCGGGCTGCTTCTTAATACCAAGTCAACCCTTATCAGGGTCATATACAAAAATAGTTTACAAAAAATAGTAGGTCTATTTGATAAGTTGTAGAACTATGATTACATTTGTGATATTAAAGAAATAACCGTAAAATAACATACGGTAAGCCGCCTTAACTGGCATGCTTGCCGTATTTATGATGGGTAGGGTATATAGATATTGTCGCCTAGTGTGAAAAGACAGACACAGCAGATATTTTGCTACCTAAAGACATATAAGAAAAATGAGCAGCTGACGCACAAAACAACACATTTGCAAATCGCACAAACCAACACATAACCGAAGTCTGTAAAAATAGCTGTTTTTCTTGCATACACTCCCGCAAAACGAATAAAATTGTAAACTAAAAAATATTGATATATGAATTATTGCAAAATTATAAGAGAACTAACTAAGAGTGTACCAGCAACCTTGGTGGACTTTAATTTACCGAGAGACATTGCAAGGACGCCAACCCAAGCTTCATCCAATTTTATCACGAACAAAGAACAAGGAGATTGGGCTGAAAATCTTGTTACTAGGGCAATTAATGAGACTTCAAAGAATTATGTTGCAATAAAGTATGGAAAGTCTGATGATTTAGTTGCTGGTCAAGATGGATTTGACACTTTTTACCAAGATTTTCAAAGCGAACTCGACACAATTGGTAAAAGACCTGACTTATTAATTTTCAGAAAATCTGATTTTGACACAAATTTGGGTTTTGATATTAGTCGTATTCCTCATAATCACATTAACCAATACGTAAAAAAAGCTGTCGCTGGCATTGAAGTCCGTTCAAGTGCATTTTTAATTGACCACTATGAAGATGCAATGCAAATCAAAACAGAAAAATTCACTCAAATTGCCCTTCAAACAAGAGATTTAATATTATCCGATTTTTTAGATGTATTAAATCACCCTTCGAGAAAAAGCTATATTCAAATGCTCAATGGAATTACAGAAAACACATTAAACGTAACAGACTTTAGAGTTCCAAGTTGGAGTTCATCAGAAAGATTGGTTCAATGCAAAGACTTATTTAGAAAGCTGAAATATTCAATAAAGGAAATTCAAAAAAGAAATTATTTGTCGATAACGCCCAAAGTGGAAGACATAAAAGTTGTTTACAAATGGATTGAAGAATTCAATATTCCGCATTATTATTTTCAGGTGTTTTTTGATAAGGTTTATGGCATTTCATTTGAGCAAATCCTTACAATTATTTCTAACCCTGACAATGAAGATGTAATATTTTCAGTAGAAGCCGATACCAAAAATCAGAATAAGACAACCATAAAAATTAATTCAAAAAGTGGTATCCCTGTTGCAAAAAAAGTTGATGAGCCAGAACACGAAAGTGTTCGAAAAGAATTGCAACGCGGTCAACTTCTATTCTATGTAACATTCAAAGGCGGTACTGCATATCTGGACATAAACAATTTATGCAAGATTTTGGGGATTAAAGAAAGTGATTTTTAATGTCTGCAATTAAAGGTTATATACCCACAAACGAGATTGAACGTGAGTATTCAAAGTTCACCTCTATAGAACATAGAAAGAAATTTGCCCAGTTCTTTACTCCTTTTCCTATTGCTGATATAATGGCAAAATGGCTTTTAGGTAATGAGAATTTAAAAACAGTTTTGGAACCGGCATTTGGACTTGGAGTATTTTCGAGAGCATTATTAAATTACAAAGAAACCATTAAAATTAAAGGGTTTGAAATTGACCATAATATTTTTGATAAATCAAAAAAATTTTTTGAGGAGAATGAGAATGTATCAATCCTTTTAGAAGATTACATGTATAATGATTGGAATAATAAATATGATGGAATAATTTGTAATCCTCCATATTTTAAATTCCACGACTATGACAATAAAACAATTATAAAAGAAATTGAAGAAAGAATTTCTTGTAAACTTAATGGATTCACTAATCTTTATACTTTATTTTTGATAAAATCTATTTCTCAATTAAGTATAAACGGCAGAGCCGCTTATATTATTCCTTCTGAATTTCTCAACTCCGACTATGGTAAACTTGTCAAAAAGCATCTTATTAAGAGTAAAACTTTACGACATATTATTGTAATAAATTTCGACGAAAATGTATTTGATGATGCTTTAACAACAGCATCAATACTTCTATGTGCAAATGATAACAAAACAAATCAAGTTCAATTTAGTAATATTAGCAATATTAAAGATTTGGGGAGTATTGAAAGCATAATTAATTGCTATCCCAATTATTTATCAAAAAAACAAATTGTTGAATTTGACGTTCTTAATCCTGATATAAAATGGAAAACATATTATCAAAAGCAAAACTCAATCAATTACAAACATTTAGTACCTTTTGCTAATTATGGTAAAGTGGTTCGTGGCATAGCAACAGGAGCAAATGATTTTTTTACAATTAGACCATCGAAAGCAAAACAATATGGAATTACAGAAAAATATTTACTTCCCTGTATTTGTAAAGCAATAGACTGCAAAAAGTCCTTTTTTTTAAAAGAAGATTTTGAAGCACTTAAAAATAATGATAAATCTATTTTTCTTCTCAATGCAGTTGCCCCAATAGCTGAGAATGTTAACAAATATATACTAATAGGAGAAGCTCAAGAAATTCACAAGAAATTTTTAACTGCTAATAGAAATCCTTGGTATTCACTAGAAAACAGACCTCCTGCACCAATTTGGGTTTCTGTTTTTAACCGTAATGGTTTGCGGTTTATTAGGAATGAAGCAAACATTTCCAATTTGACGACCTTCCACTGTATCTACCCTGCTACAGCAAATTTATTTGACAGTAATAATATAGATTTATTATTTGCTTATTTGCTTACAGACGTTGCAAGACAAATCTTTGATGACAATAGTCGTGAATATGGAAATGGCTTACAAAAGTTTGAACCAAATGATATAAATAAAGCCCAAATGTTGGATTTAAAATTACTTGAAATAAAAATTAAAAGGGAAATTTTGGACTTATATTATTTATACAGAAAATCAATAATTGAAAATGAACCTGACGAGAGTATTCTTAATAAAATAAACGAAATCTTTATAGAAAACTATACATAGACAACTTAGACCCACGCTTCCTAATCATATATTCGGTATTTCTAGAGGATTACAACCGCGCATTGTGTAGCTGCGACATACCCTTGTATGATTATTGTTTGATGTATCATGTAAGCTATAACAGCGATCAGGAATGGATGCGCAAATAAGATCTGACGCTCAAAGAGTTCAATCCGGCACCCCGAGACCTTGACAATCCAAAATCTGTCTCATGCACTTTAGGATGTAACGGACTCTGTAACGGACTCCTCGCAGCATATTTATTCACTGTCGTTCCATGCATCCCCTGTTGAAGAGAAATTTGTCTGTGAGCAGATTCCATCCTGTATCAAAGGAGTGAATATTACTTTTCCAAATGGGATGACCGTCTCCATAGAAGATGTCACGGCAAAGAAACTTGCCGCATTACTCCTTGTACGGATCAAAAGTAAACCAGCGGAAAAGTACGCATTAAAAATACGTTCTCACAGCAAACTCAAACTGCTCAATGAAGATTTGCTTGAAGGCCGCGATATTGTTTTGCTCATAGAACATCAGCATAATTTTCTTGTAATCAACAGAATCAACCGTCCTGAAAGATAAAAAACAATAGCCGTTAGCTATGAGGATGGCATTGCTGGTGAAACATGTCAAAACAGAGCATCTGTTATTTTCTTCTCCCGGTTCTAGCTTTGATAATGTTTTCCTTCAGGCAATTCTCGATGTATTCCATCATAGTCTTGTCCAACTAGATATTCAACAAAGGTGATTTTAGAACCAGAATCTTTGGGCAGATAGGGATTATCTATTGACTCTACCATTTGAATCTCATCCAGTAGAATATAATAATCCATTGCTGTCCGGTAAAAACAAAATCGTATAAATAGTCACGCCGATCTGCCTATTAAAATGGCATTTCGGTCATTACTATACATAGCAAGCCCCCTAATCAAAAAGAGACGGTTCAGGAGGGGATGAATTGGGCTGATTAATGATCTTCAACCAGGCCTTTTCGGGATTCTCACAAAAACTATATATGTCGATATAGTACATTAGTGTTTGTCTTATCATTGTGACAAGATTAGAGAAACTCCATTCCCGTTTTATGCGCTTCTTTATGACTGATAAGAGCAAATTTGCAATAAGTGTTATCCATATCTGTGTTTTGATTGCATTTACGCTCTCTCCAAAGAAGTATTTAAGTGGAAAATTTTGTTTCAATTGCTTGAATAGACTCTCTATCTGCCAACGCCTGAGATAGATGGCAATAATTTCTTCCGGATCCAACTCAAAGTTATTGGTTAGAAGAACGGAGGAGTGCTTCTTTTTTTCTTCCCAATACTCTATTCGTCGTGAGATATGGGTTATATCATCCTTTTTGAGCTCGATTGTATGATCACTTAAGACAACTAGCCCATCTTTATTCACAAGAAAACATCCGTCAACTGACTCGTAGCGTAGGTTTTTCTTCATTTTGGTTACATAAAAGACTCCGTTGTTTGTAAACTCCTGAAAGACCTTATAGTCGATATATGCTCTGTCCATGGCTATGAATGCCCCATTTGTCAGCTTTAGTTTAGTAAGCATAACATGATCATGGGTTGCTGCCGATGTAAAATGGATATTATAAGGCACTCCCTCTTCGGCCTTGAGTAAAGTATGAACCTTTATGCCTCCTTTCTTCTTTCCATGCTTTGGATTGCGACCGGCACCTTTTAAAACGTTTGAAAACAGCGTTATTGTAGTAGAGTCCATAATATGCAGCAAGTGTTCCCAAGCTTTATCTGTTCGGCTGTCCGTTAAATCGTTCTTGTATTTCTTGTACAGCTCGAAATATATCTGCTCAAAGAATTCATTGCTACGCCTGTTGTTGGCTTCTGCCAAAGTGCTCCGTTTTACCATATAGTCTATGCCCAGGTGGTTGATCTTATTTGCCTCAGAGAGCATTCCTACTACGATTTCACGGAGAGAATCATAACGCATTAGCACTGCGTAGAGCATTATTACAAAATGAGAGTAGCCGTCTAACTTCTTAATATAACGGTCATGACAACCTTCTAGGCTTATTCTAGCGATTTCTTTGCTGTCAGTCAATTTTAATAGTTGCGCATAAAGCGGCTGTCCGGTAAAATGTGTATTTTTGCTCATTGTTATTTCCCTTAATGTGTGGTAACTGCAAAGGAAATAAAAAGGGCTGAATTCCAAGAGAGGAAAACAGCCCTAATTTTTTGAACTCATAATTTTACCGGACAGCAAAAATAATAATCTTTCTCAAAAAGGGTATTATTGCGGTAATCCGCATTTTTACCCTACAAATATAGTTTAGACGATTGTTGATTGATCATCTACATCTGCCAGTAATTACAACAAATCTCACTCTTGCCAAAATTAATTTCGATTGTTGAGTTCGCCCTAACAGCCAACAGGGATTAGTATTCTTTTGAGCTTCTTTTAAAAATAGGTCTTCACTGCAAACTCAAACTGCTCGATGAAGATTTGCTTGAAGGCGGCGATATTGTTTTGCCCGTAGAACATCAGCATAGCTTTCTTGATCACTACAAGAACATTGTCATATAGACCGGTATATAATCAACGCCATTCTCCCGGTGATAATCCTTTGTATAAATCAAATACTTATTCAGTATTCGATCGGAGAATTTGGTGCTGAACATATCCAAAGATTTGTGAGATTTGTAACCTGAGGATTTCACCTCGATGGGAGAAACCTTGTGTTTATCGGATATGACAAAGTCAATCTCATAATACTTCTTACCTTCGGCATAAGCAATTGTATGATAGAATAAATTCTTTCCTGCTGCCTTTAGCATTTGGGCGATGACATTCTCGTATACGTATCCTAAATTAGTACTCAGTTTGTCGTTTAGTAATTTATTGTAAATAATATTTTCTGTAAAATCGCTATCCATAAATGCAAGCGTAACAAACAAACCGGTATCTGATGCGTACATCTTGAAGTATTCTTCATTTTTTGTCAGAGCTAAGCCTGCATTAGGATCGTCAGAATGGAATGCAATGTTTGTCGTCATCGAATCCTCCATATCCTTTACGATATTTATTACCCTTTCTACTTTTTCATCCGGAACTGCTTTGCTTACCTGGTAGCGTAATGCATTCTTGCTTAACTGAGCAGGTATGGCATCATACATCGCTTTCGCTCTTCCTGAATCATCTATTTTGCCGAAATCTTCTTCATAGAGGGCAATAATGTCTCGTTTCGCTAGATCGACAGCTGAAAAATTATTTGTTTTAATATATGCGGAAACAGCTTGTGGCATTCCTCCTACAAGCATATACAGACGAAAATCGCGCATAAGTTTACGATGAACGGCCTCTCCCAATGGCATCTTCTTTTCAAAAGCTGTACGCAATAATGGGATAGTCGCTGTGTCACCAAGTGCCCATCTGAATTCTTCATAATCCATAGGGTACATATTTACTTTTGTCTCTTCACTTGGGATGATTATGTTACGACAATTGGATCTGACAGATATTAATGAGCCGGTCTCCATATAGTCATATCGATGATCTTTCACCAGGTGCTTGATTGCTTGTCGTGCGAGTGGTTGCAGCTGCACCTCATCAAATATAATGACCGATTGCCTTTCGTGTAATTGCACTTGATAGATGAATTGTAATCGAATGAACAGATAATTCAAATCTGAAATGTCATTGAATAAATCACTGACCTCCTTCGATACTTTTGAGAAATCTATCAGTATGTATGATGTATACTCATTACGTGCAAACTCCTCTGCTATTGTGGATTTGCCTATACGACGTGCTCCTTGTATCAGGATCGCTGTATCACCATTGCGCTCGGATTTCCATCTTAGCATGGTGTCGTACATTTTTCTCTTGAAATAGATTGTATTATCTTCCATTGATCTCCATTTGATCAGCAAATATAAACCCTTTAATCAATCCCACCAAATTTAAAAGCTCAAAATGCCGGTATCCACCAAATGTTTTAGCCAATTTTGCCGATATCCACCAAATGTTTTCATAATTCGGTTGTTTGAGGCATATTATCTTTGATCTGTAATCGACATTCTACCGGTGATAATATCCACTAATTTGCTGGTTTTTTCTCTTCGTATTCGTATTTTTTGCGAATACAGCTCCATAATACTAGCATTATTGATCGGCTCAAAACTAATCCTTTCGCTTGTATTATCGGGCTATTTTGAGCTGATAATTCACTGATTTGAATATTTTTTGAGCCGATAGTCTTCTTACTGCTTTGAAAATTGCATTATATTTGCACGATTGATAAAACCTCAATGACTACATCTATGAAAAACATTCTTCTCTCCGGAGCTATCGCCTCCCTCCTTTCCCTTTCCCTTACAACAGCACAAGCAGAAAATGTGACGCCTCGTCCGGTTAATGACTTTCTGGAATCTATCGGCGCATGCGTTCATGTGCAGCACGGACAAGATGCTTCCAAGATGGTTGACTTGCTGAAATATGTGGGGATCCGTAATGTGCGTGATGCTGCTGATCGTAACTATGACATGACCGGATTGTTGTTACTGCATCGGGAGGTGGGTGTGAAAGTGGTGATTGGTCCGGGAAGCGGTGCTCGGGATGCGGATCTTCCTGCTACTCTTGTGATGGCGCGACAACTGCATGATGCCGGGGCATTGCTTGCTATCGAGGGTCCTAACGAACCGAATAACTTTGGAGGAGTGACGTATCAGGGGGAAAACTCAAATAGCGTGAAGAGCTGGATGCCTGTGGCAAAGTTTCAACGGGATTTATACAAAGCGGTGAAAGAGGATGGGCAACTGAAGAAATATCCTGTATATAGTGCTACTGAGATGGGGGCGCAACCGGACAACGTGGGGTTGCAGTTTCTCGTTATTCCGGAAGGTGCCGGTACGCTGATGCCTGCGGGGACACGCTATGCGGATGTGCTGAATGTACACAACTATATGTATCATGAAGCCATGTGGCCCGGTGTGCACGATAATCAGATATGGAACACTGCTGATCCTACCTCGGAGTGTCGCATCGACGGGTTGTACAATAATCATGGTCGTACGTGGGGGAAAAAGTTCGCGGGATATACCAACGAACAGCTTACTGCTATGCCCAGGGTTACCACGGAGACCGGTGTACGGGTTGGAGACGTCAATGGGGCGGTGACGGAAGAGGTACAGGCCAATAACTATATCAATCTGTATCTGGCGCAGTTTAAAAGAGGATGGAGCCATACGTTTATCTATGAGTTTCTGGATGATCCCGATGGTTCGTTTGGCTTTTACAAGATCGATTATAAAACGCCGAGAAAGGCTGCTTTGTACCTGCATAATCTCACTACAATCCTGGCGGACAAAGGGAAGGCTGGAAAAGGGAAGACACTCTCCTACTCGATCAAGGATCAACCGGAAACGACTCATGATCTGCTGCTTCAGAGGAGCGACGGTTCGTTTGCGCTTATCATCTGGGGGGAACGCATGACAGGAAGTGATGCAATCACGTTGCAATTGGGGAAGAAGTGCAAGGAAATCACGTGTTACGATCCGACGCTGGGCACTGAACCCACACTGAAGTTGGAAAATACGGATAATACCACTTTAACGATCTCGGATCATCCTGTTATTCTCATCCTGAAATAGCTTTCAAAGTTGTTTTTTATGAGATTCTACTTTGTAATCTAAACAACTCTGCGTTACTTTGCACTAAATATACGCATTTTCACTAGCAACTTCTAAATGGACATCACTATGATTGAATACGGTAAATCTACCGATCCACTGAAAAAATTATTCAGAGAAGTTTATGGAAGTGCACCTGATAGTATCGTTCATCTGACCGGATCGGGTTCCAATAGAGGCTATTTTCGTCTTCAAAAATACTACATCTCAGTGATTGGTGTTAGTGGAGAGATACGTGAAGAAAATCATGCTTTTGTTGAGATTGACAAACATCTGTACGAACAGGGTCTTCCCGTGCCTAAAGTGTATAATGTCAGCGAGGATGAGATGTTTTACCTGCAAGAGGATCTGGGAGATCTTTCTTTGTTTGATATCATACAAAAGGAGATCCCAAACGGATTTGTTTCATCGAATGTCATCTCTTTGCTGGAAGATACAATAAAGAGGCTGGCTGAAATTCAGGTCGGAGGAAGTAATCTCGACTTTAAGGTCTGCTATCCGGATGCTGAGTTTGATGAAATGGCAATGATGTGGGATCTGAGTTATTTTAAATATTGTTTCTTAAAGTTCACAGGAATACCTTTTAACGAACGGAAACTGGAAAGCGAGTTTGAACAGATCGTACGTGCCACAAGCCTGAAAACGGTGCCTCAAACATTTATGTACAGGGATTTTCAGTCACGAAATGTGATGATCAACAACGGCAAACCGTATATGATTGACTTTCAGGGAGGACGCAAAGGTCCGTATCTGTATGATGTGGTTTCTTTTCTCTGGCAGGCTAAGGCGCAACTGCCTGACAAACTTCGCGAACAGTTGTTACTTGTGCATAACAAACGTTTGAAGGAACTGGGTATTCAGGAAATAGATAAATCGCAACATCTCCTCCCGTATTTCATCTTGCTCAGGCAACTGCAGACGCTTGGTGCTTACGGGTTCAGAGGCTTTGGCGAGAGAAAGAGCCATTTTCTGGGAAGTATCCCTTTCGCTTTGAAAGAAGTGATGAAGACGCTGGATCATGAAGATCTAAAGTCCTTCTATTATCTGAGAGAAGTGATGAAAGCTGTGTGTGAAAAATATGGTGTATAAACAGATGGAAAAGAATAATAGCAACCTGATTGTCAGGGTTTTCAGTTTTTCGTACAAAGGTGGCATCCCGGAAGATTGTTCGGGCAATGGTGGCGGATTTGTATTTGACTGTCGGGCTATTGAGAACCCGGGGCGCTATGATGCGTATAAACAAATTACAGGTCTGGATAAGCCGGTGATTGATTTTCTGGAGGAGAATGGCGAGATTGTTCAATTCATGGAGCAGGTAGTTGCATTGGTGGGTCCCTCTGTGGAAAGGTACATAGATCGTGAATTTACTGATCTAATGATCTCTTTCGGATGTACGGGCGGACAACATAGATCGGTCTATGCGGCGCAACATCTGGCTGAATATCTGAATACGAAATATGGTGTTGAAGTAGTGTTGCGACACAGGGAACAGGATTTATCTCAACATTTTAATCACAGAGGTATTTGAAATGAAAGCGATGATTTTTGCGGCTGGTATGGGGACTCGTTTGAAGCCGTTGACTGACAAGATGCCCAAGGCGCTGGTGCCGGTTGCAGGGGTGCCACTCCTGGAGCATGTGATCCTGAAACTGAAGGCAGCGGGGTTCACAGATATACTGGTCAATGTGCATCATTTCGCTTCTCAGATTACAGAGTTTCTGCAACAAAAGGAGAATTTTGGCATTCATATCGAATGCTCGGACGAGACGGATAGTTTGCTGGAGACGGGTGGAGGGATACGCAAGGGGGCGTGGTTCTTTGATGACAACGAGCCTTTTCTTGTACACAATGTGGATATCCTCTCGGATCTTGATCTGGGGGCTTTTTACCGGAACCATCTTGTGCAAAAGGCTTCTGCAACGCTTCTGGTCAGCAAAAGGGAGACAGCTCGTTACCTGCTGTTTGATGCGGATCGTAACTTGAAAGGATGGATCAACGAACAGACTGGTGCTTTGAAATCACCGATTGAGGGGTTTGATCCTTCGGGATATGAACGTCTGGCTTTTGGTGGTGTACATATCTTCTCTCCTGCCCTGTTTCCGCTGATGGAGAAGTGGCCGGAACGGTTTCCTATCATTGATTTTTATTTGTCTGTGGCAGATAAGGTGTGTATCAAAGGCGATTGCCAACAGTTGAGATGGCTGGATGTGGGCAAACTGGATTCGCTGGATAAGGCTGAACAGTTTTTCAAATAAAAAGATGAAGGATACACTTTTAATATAAATCTGACGTTTCAGAGTAAAGTATGATTTAATATAGACTGACTATGAATTACAGCTTTTTCAAGGTAGCTTGTGCCATTCCTGATATCCGGGTTGCAGATTGTTTCTACAACACCGGACGGATCATCTCGATGGTACGGGAAGCGGAAAGCCAGGGAGTGCAGGCAATCTGCTTTCCTGAGTTGTCAATCACGGGATATACCTGCGGGGACTTGTTTAGCCAGTCGCTGCTGATTGAGAAATCTCTGGATGCACTGACGGTGTTGCTGGAGGAAACTGCTGATCTTGATATCATTATCCTGGTTGGAATGCCGCTGCGTGTACAGGGCAAACTGATGAATGTGTCTGTGGTATGCCAGCATGGTGGTGTGCAAGGTGTGGTGCCTAAGACGTATATCCCCAACTATAATGAGTTTTATGAGAAACGATGGTTTGCCTCTGCTTTGGATGTGAGTAACACGCATTCTGTTTCGTTGGCAGGCTGTGAGGTTCCTTTTGGTACGCAACTGCTCTTCAAAGCGGGAAGATGTACCTTTGCTGTTGAACTGTGTGAAGATCTATGGGCTGCGATACCTCCGAGCTCGGTGCATGCGATAGCCGGTGCAACGGTGCTCTTTAACTTGTCGGCAAGCAACGCGCTGGTTGGCAAAACAGAGTATGTGCGGGCTCTGGTGCAACAGCAATCGGCACGGTGTCTGGCTGGATATGTCTATTGCTCGTGTGGTGGTGGCGAATCAACTACTGATCTGGTCTTTGCAGGTAATGCTATGATCGCGGAGAGTGGTAACGTCATTGCTTCTTCTGAAAGGTTCTCTTTGAATGAGCAGTTGATCATCACGGAAATCGACATCGAACGGCTGGAACTGGAACGGTTGAAAAACACGTCTTTTCTGCCTCTGCAATTTGAGGGGTCTTCCTATGTAACGATATCTCTCAAGGTACCCGAAAAGGAGATCAAGCCCATCCACAGGGTTATCAATCGTCACCCATTTATTCCGAAACCGGAAAACAGAGATAGTAACTGCCGTGATATTTTCTCCATTCAATCTACTGGTCTCATCAAGCGGCTGCAACATACGGGTATAACGAAAGTGGTAGTGGGCATATCGGGCGGACTGGATTCAACGTTGGCTCTGTTGGTTTGCGTGCGTGCTTTTGACCGGTTAGGACTGGATCGCAAAGGTATAGTGGGTATTACAATGCCTGGTTTTGGAACGACTGATCGCACCTACACGAATGCACTGAACCTGATGAATAGTCTTGGGGTGACGGTGCGTGAGATTCCAATCGCAGAGGCTGTAATGGCTCATTTTAAAGACATCAATCATGATCCGAAGGTGCAGGATGTGACCTATGAAAACTCTCAGGCACGCGAACGGACTCAGATACTTATGGATGTGGCGAACAAATGTAATGGTCTGGTAATAGGCACCGGGGATCTCTCCGAACTGGCCTTGGGCTGGGCGACTTACAACGGTGACCACATGTCTATGTATGCTGTAAACAGTTCGATACCAAAGTCATTGGTGCGCATACTGGTGCATTGGGTTTCAGAAAACGAGATGGATCTGGGATCCAAAGAGACACTGCTTGATATCATCGATACACCGGTGAGTCCCGAACTGCTACCTGCAAACAAAGAAGGTGGTATTGCACAAAAGACGGAAGACTTGGTGGGCCCCTATGAATTGCACGACTTTTTTCTCTATTACATGATACGGTTTGGTTTTGCTCCTAAAAAGATCCTGATGCTTGCCACGATCGCTTTCAGTGATTACTACGACCATGAGACTATACTGAAATGGATCCGGACGTTCTACAGACGTTTCTTCTCTCAGCAGTTTAAAAGGTCATGTATGCCTGATGGCCCCAAAGTGGGATCGATCAATCTCTCTCCACGTGGCGACTGGCGGATGCCAAGTGATGCGGTATGCAAGATGTGGCTGGATGATCTTGATAGCTAATTAGTAGGTTGTTGAAAAATAAAAAATAATTTGTATCACTTGAATAAAGAACTTTTGTATCTTTGTTGAATGTATATAAAGCTATTATTGTAGTATCTAAACATATAAGAGAATGAAATTCACAGTATCAAGCTCAGCACTCCTGAGCCATTTGCAAGCTATCAGTCGCGTGATCAACTCGAAGACTTCCATTCCAATCCTGGATAGTTTTCTATTCAAACTGGAAGGAACGACTTTGTCAATGACGGCTTCTGATACCGAAACAACATTGGTCACCTCCATGGATGTGCTTAACCCGGAAGGTGAAGGTCTTTTTGCCCTCTCTGCCAAACAGTTGCTTGAACCGTTGAAGGACTTTCCGGAACAACCGCTGACTTTCAACATTGACAAAGAGTCTATGGCTGTTACGCTCATCTCACCCTACGGTAAGTATTGCTTTGTGGGGCAAAACGGTGAAGAGTATCCCAAATTGAATGAAGTGAAGGATACTGCAACCTGGTTTACTCCTGATGCACAGCGATTGTTGAAGGGAATCTCCCGTACGATATTTGCTTCTGCTGATGATGAACTGAGACCGGTCATGAATGGTATCTATTTTGATATGGATGCGGATGGTGTTACACTGGTGGCTTCTGATGGACACAAACTGGTAAAATATACAACTACTGAAGTAAAAAGTGAGTCTAAAACATCGTTTATCCTTCCCAAAAAACCTGCTAACCTGCTGAAAAATATCCTTCCGAAAGAAGAGGGTAGTATAAAGGTTGGCTTCGATGAGAAGAATGCTGTGTTTATCTTGGCGGGATACCGACTCTCTTGCCGTCTGATTGATGGTCGTTTTCCGAATTACAACTCGGTAATACCTCAGAATAATCCGAATAAGGTGATTGTGGATCGTGTTTCACTGATGAACTCTGTTAAACGCGTCGCTTCATTCTCTAACCAGGCTACAAACCTGATCAAACTATTTTTCCAGGACAATAAAGTGGTGATCACTGCTCAGGATCTCGACTTTTCAACCTCTGGTGAAGAGACTCTTTCTTGTCAATATGATGGTAATCCACTAAAAATCGGGTTTAAAGCAACCTTCCTTGTAGAGCTTCTCAATAACATCCCATCGAATGAGGTGGTGCTCGAGTTGGCTGATCAGTCACGTGCAGGTATAATACTTCCTTCTGAGAATGAAGAAAATGAAGTATTGCTGACTTTACTGATGCCAATGATGCTAAATGATTAAATTATAGGTATGAAATTGGAACTAAAAAGACCGATCATTTTCTTTGATCTGGAAACGACCGGGATAAATCTGCAATCGGATAGAATTGTAGAAATGTGTTATATCAAAGTGTCTCCTAACGGGAATGAAGAGTGTAAAACAATGCGGGTTAACCCGGAAATGCACATTCCTGAAGAATCCAGTGCCATTCATGGGATCTATGATGAGGATGTAAAGAATTGTCCTACTTTCCGCGAACTGGCAACCAACATCGCCAAAGATTTTAAAGGGTGTGATCTTGCGGGATTCAATTCCAACCGTTTTGACATTCCATTACTTGCGGAAGAATTTTTGAGAACGGGTACTGATATTGATTTGCGTAAGAGCCACTTTGTGGATGTACAGACTATCTTTCATAAAAAGGAACAGCGTACGCTTTCTGCTGCATACAAATTCTATTGTCAGAAGAGCCTTGAAGATGCTCACACAGCTGAAGCTGATACCCGGGCAACGTATGAGGTGCTCAAAGGACAGCTTGAACGATATGATGATTTAAAGAACGATATTAATTTTCTCTCAGAATATTCCGCCTTTACCCGCAATGCGGATTTTGCCGGACGAGTTATTTTCAACGAAAAAAACGAAGAGGTATTCAACTTCGGAAAGCACAAGGGGAAACGGGTGGTTGATGTACTAAAATCAGAGCCCTCCTACTATGACTGGATGATGAACGGGGATTTCTCACTGCACACAAAGAAAGTTCTTACAGAAATACGGCTGAGAGAGTTTAACAAATAACTGAACTTCATGCTGAAAGGAAAGAAAATTGTACTTGCCATTACCGGAAGTATAGCTGCTTATAAGGCTGCCATACTGGTTCGCCTCCTGATCAAGGAAGGGGCTGAGGTGCAAGTAATCATCACACCTGCCGGAAAGGAATTTATCACACCTGTAACGCTTGCAACACTCAGCCAGAAACCTGTGCTATGCGACTTCTTTACTGCTAACAGCGGGACATGGAACAGTCACGTGGATCTGGGGCTTTGGGCGGATGCCATGCTGGTGGCTCCTGCAACGGCTAGCACCATCGGAAAGATGGCTAATGGCATCGCTGATAATTTTGTTGTTACTGCCTATCTTTCCTGTAAGGCTCCTGTATTTGTGGCTCCGGCTATGGATCTGGATATGTTTCGCCACCCTTCTACGCAACACAACCTGGATATTCTCAGAGCACATGGCGATCGGATCATTGAACCTGCCTGCGGCGAACTTGCCAGCGGACTGGAAGGTAAAGGTCGCATGGAAGAACCTGAGAATATTGTGAGATTGCTCCGGGAGTATTTTACTCTTCATCAATCTCTTGCCGGGAAAAAGATTCTGATTACTG
Source organism: Bacteroidales bacterium (assembly GCA_963677415.2). GTDB lineage: Bacteria > Bacteroidota > Bacteroidia > Bacteroidales > JAQUTK01 > JAQUTK01. The sequence continues at coordinate 16,339 of CAXXFJ010000030.1, forward strand.
CCGGACCAACTTACGAAAAGATTGATCCGGTACGCTTCATTG
>CAXXFJ010000031.1:0-28452 GCA_963677415.2 Bacteroidales bacterium
AAGATGCCTTTCTATTATGCACAGTTGGCTCCTTATACATACGAAGGCGTGAATGGCTACTCTCTGGCACTTATGTGGGAACAACAGTTTAAAGCATTGAAGATGATCCCTTATTCGGGTATGGCAACCACGACTGATTTGGGTGATGCCAGTTGTATTCATCCGGCTCGTAAAGCAATGGTGGGTATGCGTCTCGCAATGATTGCCCTCCAGAATGACTATGCAATAAAGGGATTACCTGCATCCAGTACCTACTGTGAAAGTGTGGAATATAAGGATGGAAAGGCCATTGTTCAGGTGAACTCTTTGGGCGAGAGGGGTGATCTTAATACGTTGAATGCTATCAACCAAAAGATGGATGGCTTTGAAGTGGCAGGAGAAGATCAGAAGTTCTATCCGGCTCAAGGCGGTATTGTATGGTATCAAAATAAGATCGAAGTGAAATCAGACAGTGTGGCAAGTCCGGTGGCTGTGCGTTATAATTTCCATAATGTTCCGATTGGCACAGTGCAAACAATCGGTGCGCAACCGTTGCTTCCCTTTCGCTCAGACAATTGGCCGATTGACGTGCAGTTTTGAGTTAGAATAGCTCTTCGGATAGCTACTATGATTACCTGTCCGAAGAGTAAATGTACTACACTAGTCTGGGAAAATGATAAATGCGACTAATAATTAAGCGACAATGAAAAGGAATTGGATATTTATATTACTGTTTTCAGTCTCTTTCTGCGGGAATTGCCAGATCTTAAAAAAGAAGATTCCGGATAAACTGGTTGTACTTACTTTTGACGATGCTGTAGAAAGTCAATATTCTATTGTAGCACCATTGCTCAATCAGTATAAGTTTGGTGCTACTTTTTATGTCTGTGAGTTTCCTACAAATCTCAAGGATAAATACATGACTTGGAAACAGATCAAACAGCTGGAAAAGATGGGGTTTGAGATTGCAAACCACACCAAGAGTCATCCTTCGTTGTCACGTCTGAATCAAGAGCAAATCAATGATCAATTAGATTACATTGATAATAAATGTGATTCGATGCATATTGCCAAACCTGTTACTTTGCTTATCCGGGATATGATCTCGACTCAAATGTAATAAGGGTACTCAAGGCGAAGAACTTCTTATTTGCCCGTGCAGGAGGAAGCCGACCGTATGATCCTTTGGTTGATCATCCGCTCCTTGTGCCAAGTTGGGCTATGTCTGCCAATAACAAACAGCAAATTATGGATGCCTTTGATGAAGCAAAAGATGGAAAGATAGTGGTTTTAACTATACATGGTGTGCCGACATAGAACATCCTTGGGTCAATACTCCTCCTGAATTGTTTAAGGAGTACATGCAATACCTGTCTGACAATCACTTTAAGGTAATAGCCTTGAGAGATCTGACTAAATATATAGTTGTTTCCAAAGCAATGAACCAACTGGTTCCGGACTATAACAAGATACTAAAGAACGACTAAAAGCTCATGAGACATTTACTTTTTTCACTGTTATTAATAGTCTCTGTGCCGTTGGTGGCACAGGAAGTAATTCCTTTATATAAAGGAGTAATACCCAATAGTCTGCCGTATGCAATGAAGGAGGCCGACATGACGAATGAGAATGGTTTTGTCGGATATAGAAATGTATCCAAACCTTCGCTCACAATCTATTTACCACCAGCAGATAAGGCCACCGGAAATGCCGTTATCATTTGTCCGGGGGGAGGTTACTCCTGGGAATCTTTTAGGATGGAAGGAACAGATATTGCCAAATCATTTGTAAAACATGGAATTGCTGCTTTTGTGTTGAAATACCGTTTACCAAGTGATTCGATTATGAAGGATAAGTCGATAGGTCCTTTGCAAGATGCACAACAAGCCATTAAGACAGTCCGGCAAAGGGCAGTCGAATGGAATGTAGCTCCAGACAAGATTGCAATTATGGGGTTTTCTGCCGGAGGACATCTTGCATCTACAGCTGCTACCCATTTTGATCAATCATACATAGACGATGAAATATTAGCTTGCGTCCCGACTTTCTGATCCTTGTCTATCCGGTCATAAGTATGACGGATGAACTTACACACAGAGGATCAAGAGAAAATCTCTTGGGTAAGAACCCCGGGCAAGAAATAATAAGCCTCTTCTCTAATGAATTGCAGGTAGGCGATAGGACGCCTCCAACCTGGATTACTCATGCAGGAGATGATAAAGCGGTACCGGTGGATAATAGTATACGTTTCTATCAGGCACTCATAAAGCACAATGTCCCTGCTGAAATGCATCTTTATCCAAAAGGGAATCATGGTTTTGTACTAAGCCAGCCTACTGATGAATGGATGAAGCCTCTGTTTGACTGGATAAAGAAAAATGATATAGTCAAATAGTTTCCGATACTATTTCAAACATTCTCTTGTCAGAAGGCTATACATATTAATGGCGGCTCCAAAAGGGAGCCGCCATTAATATGTATAAGATGCAGACTATTATCTGCCAATCTGTTGCATAGCTTTATGTAGTAGAATAGGAGAGGTCTGCTCAACTTCATATTCGCTTAGTGGCAAAGAGTTACTGAGAGGCACCTCGTCTTTGCGGTAGATCATCTTACCGGCGATTCGTTCTTTTGCTGATAGATGTACCTCTGAAGCACCGGTTTCTTCAATGATTCGAAGTATATTACCTGCATTTACGCCACTTCCGGGAAGGATTGTGAGACGGTCATCTGCCCGAGCTACCAGCTGTTTAAGTAAAGGAATGCCCGCTTCAGCTTTCTGCTGTTGTCCGGAGGTCAGGATACGGTCAACGCCTAGTTTGATACATGTTTCAAGTGCTGCCAGCGGATCTTTCACACTATCAAAAGCACGGTGGATGGTGACAGACAGAGGGCGTGCCAGAGTAATCAGTGCGGCAGTGCGCACCCGATCAATCTCTCCGTCTGCGGTAAGAAGACCAATTACCACGCCGTCTGCTCCAAGTTCTTTAGCAGTAAGAACATCTTCTTTCATGCAGGCAAACTCATCGTCATTATAGAGGAAATCACCTCGACGGGGACGGATAAGCACGTGTATCAGGATGTGCAACTCTTTGCGAACTGTCCGGATGAGTCCGGCAGAGGGAGTGACTCCTCCTTCAGAGAGAGCGCTGCAGAGTTCGATGCGGTCTGCTCCGGCTTCTTGCGCAATGCGTGCCGAGGCCAGGTTTTCTACACAAACTTCCACTTTTACAGGCTTCATCGTTTTGAATTTGTTGAGCCGGATTGGCAAGTGATCAGACCTTGTACTTCCAGTGTCCTGACAAACTGAGCAACCAAAAGTGGATAATCCTCTTTGTGCTCGAAGTAACTTGCTAATGCATCACTTATCTCGCGAACTGTCCGCTTTCCGTCAATGAGTGCCCACACGGCAGTGCCATTGGCATCAAGCCGGATGTGAAGATCCCTGGATTTGGAAGCAGGTGTAAGCATGCGTTGTAAGAAGCGATTCCGAAACCGGGGGTAGGAGACCACAATCAGATCTCCTTCCCGATTAGAAGTAAATCCCTTTTTGATGCAGGGTATGCAATCAAAGAGATTGAGAGGTTCTTTTTCTTACTCACGTTATTTTACCGAATTGGCTTTTCTGGCAGGGATGCTAATCATGAAGTAACCGAGTATGCCGATAATAACCAGTCCGACCCAGTAAGATGGAGCTGTAAGTCCCAGCATCTCCGCAAAGAAGATATTAAACATGGCAAAGATCGCGACGACCAGTCCCATGAGGGCTTCTCCTGCAATGAGCCCGGAAGCCAGCAGCACCCCTGTGTTTTCAACAGTAGCAAGCTGCTTTTCATTGTATCTTCGTTGTGCCACATACATGTCAAGCAGACCTTTGATCAGACCACCCACGAAGATAGCGAATACCGTATTGAATGGAAGGTACATGCCTACGAAGATCAGCATCGGACTTTTGATGCCCATGAGAATGAAGGAAACGCCCATGATCATGCCTGCTATGATTAGTGCCCCAGGCCATTTGTCCACCGATGATTCCTTTGGACAAGGTAGCCATCAGTCCGGCTTGAGGCGCAGAGAGATTTTGACTTGCCAAAGCCACCGATATATCCGAGTTGCTTGCCCATGTTGATGTCTCCCTGGTTGAGGATGATCAGTACGCCAAACATAACAAATCCGGCAATAACGACACCAATGATATCTCCAATCTGCATCTTCCAGGGCGTACCACCAAGGATATGTCCTGCTTTCAGATCCTGAAACATTTCACCACCTACAGCAGCAGCCACGCAAACGATGGCAGCAATACCAAGTACCGCTGCTACGCCACCATGCGTACTATCTACGCCACAAGCTACAAGGATCAATGCGGTCACGACCAATGCCGTCAGTGTCAATCCGCTGATCGGATTGTTGCTGGATCCGATGATACCCACCAGATATCCGGATACTGCGGCGAAGAAGAAGGCAAGCACAATCATCACAGACGATGCGACGATAGCGACAAGGATGCTGGTGTTGAATATGGAATAAGTAATAAAGAAGGTGAGAAGTGCTGAGAGGCAGATCCCGATCAGAATCCAGGAAGACTTGAGATCTTTCTCTGTGCGGGCAGTTTCATTACCGGCACCCCTGTGTAGCACGCTTCAGGTCTTTTACTGAACGAGCCAGTCCGGCACCCAGGCTTTCGCGCATGCGGTAGAGAGTAAAGGTAGCTGCTACCAGCATGCCTCCAATGGCAATGATACGTACGATCTGTTTCCAGACTATATTGGCTGCGTTCATCCATGCACCTGCCGACTCGACATCTCCGTTATTGAGGTCGCCGACGAAACTGGAACCAAGCATGGAGAGTAACATCGGGACCATTAAGCCCCATGCCAGTACAGAACCGCTGAAGTTGAGTGCGGAAAGGCGCGGGCCAATTATATAACCAACTCCCATGTATGCCGGACTGATCGACGGTCCTCCTGCGAGAAATCCGCCGTCAATAGAGTGCCCGTTGGCAAAAGTGGCGATACCTGATTTGAAAAAGGTCGTAAAGTCTGTGGCAAACAAACGGAGGTCGCCGGCAATCTTAATTCCTGCTCCAATGATCATGGCAGAGAAGAGGTATTTGGAACCACTTCCACCACTCTGACCGGACTTGTGAATCTCTGCTGCAGCTACACTTTCCGGAAAAGGAAGTTCTTTGTCTTCTACCATCACCCTGCGAAGGAGTGCTACGAAGAGTACGCCAAGTACCCCACCGGTGATCAGGATCAAAGAGGCTGTAAAGTAACTTTCTACAGAGTTGAATGTTTTCTCATCCCATACCCCTGCAATAAAGAAAGCCGGAAGGGTGAAGATAGCACCTGCCGCAACCGATTCGCCAATCGAACCGACAGTACGTGTGATATTCTCTTCGAGAATGGTGCCTTTAAAGAAACGTAATAACGCCATACCAATTACTGCTGCGGGATATGTAGCCGCAATGGTCATACCGGCTTTTAATCCGAGGTAGGCATTTGCCGCACCCAATACAACTGCGAGTATAAGACCAATAAGCACAGCCCGGAGTGTAAATTCTTTCATGTTCGAGTCTGAGGAGACAAATGGAACAAAGTGACGGTCATCTGCCATGTTTTCTAATTATTAAAGTTTATAAAAGTTGTTTTTCAAATTGACGCAAAGATACAATTTATCTCTCTTAGTTTAAATCAAAAGAATGCTTTCCTGAGAAAAAATTTCTTTTAATGCGGATATCATTGGCTCATAATTGGTGGTTTCATTGTCTGGAAAAAGCTGCTTCAGGAAATGAGGAAATTCTTTTCGGTAAGTGACGAGCATGTTTGCCTGGTTGTAATCGAGTGAGTAACGTACATTGGCAAGACGATCGCATAGTTTGATGTAGATTGCGTAAGGTGTTTCGCGAATACCTTTATAATAAGAATCATCTGCCCGTTCTCCGCGTGTTCTGCCTTTGTTGTTGGTTACCGCATAGACCATTTCGCTGATTGAGCTACCAAATGCTTCCTCAAGGTCTTTGTAAGTCACCCGGCAATCTTCAATAGTGTCGTGAAGCAGACTGCTGCTAGTACATTATCCCGTTCGTTTGGGGGCAGAAGCTGACTGTACATATCTGCATAGTGTGCAGCAATAGCTAGATGAATGCTGTAGGGTGCTCTGTCGTATTTATGATGGGAATCATGATGTGCTTCGATAGCAAACTTAATAGCTTTGAGTAGAATAGTATTCATAGTATCTATTTGTCTTTCTGATTGTATTGAAACAAAGTTAGAATAATTTGGTGGAAAACACAATGAAACAGATGAAAAAAAAGGAAGGGAAAAAACTAAGATACGAGATGGTATGGAATTCAATGGAAATATGTATTTTTGTAACTTAAACAATAACAAATTACTGTCAATATCCAATTAGGTGGTTTTCTGGGTTAGTTTCAATGATGAATCGAGCTGTTTGGAATAATATAAATCAATAAAAACTTTTAAAATGGATCTCATTCAACGCTTTTTAAGATATGTTTCATTCGACACACAGTCGGATACGGAAACCGATTTGACACCGAGTACTCCCGGACAAATCATTTTTGCCCGCGCTCTGGAAGACGAATTGAAAACGATAGGGCTGGATGAGGTCCAATTGGATTCTAACGGGTATCTGACTGCTACTTTGCCTGCCAATTGTTTGAAAAATGTGCCGGTGATTGGTTTTATTGCTCACATGGACACTAGTCCGGATATGTCCGGCAAAAAGGTGCAGCCCGGTATTGTCAATGCATATGATGGCTTGGATATTTTACTGGATGAAAAAGAAGTGTCTCCTTGCAACCTTCCCAGTTCCCCGAACTGCTTCACTATGTTGGGCAGGATCTTATTGTGACCAACGGTAAGACGTTGCTTGGTGCGGATGATAAGGCAGGTATTGCAGAGATTATCACTGCGATGGAATATTTGATACAACATCCCGAAATTAAACATGGTAAGATACGTATCTGCTTTACACCGGATGAGGAGATAGGGAAAGGTGCTGATCTGTTTGATGTGAAGACGTTTGGTGCGCAATGGGCATACACAGTTGACGGAGGTGAAATTGGCGAGTTGGAATATGAGAATTTTAATGCAGCGATTGCAAAGATTTCCTTTAAAGGGCTGAACGTACACCCGGGAAATGCCAAACATAAATTGGTCAATTCGATCCGTCTTGCCAATCAGTTTGTCACAATGATCCCTCGCTGGGAGACTCCGGAGCATACTGAGGAGTATGAAGGGTTTTACCACTTGACAGAAGTAAAAGGAACTGTTGAAGAAACGACTCTTACCTACTTGATTCGCGATCATGATCGTTTTCGCTTTGAGAGTCGCAAAAAGGAGATGGGACACATGGTTCGTAAGATCAATGCAGAATTTGGTCAGGACACAGCATCTCTGGAAGTAACGGATCAGTATTATAACATGAAGGAAATGATTGAACCGGTGATGCACATCGTAGATCTCGCTTACAAGAGCATGCAGGAAGTAGGAGTGAATCCCAAAATAGTGCCTGTACGTGGTGGTACTGATGGTGCTAAGCTCTCTTATAAAGGTCTCCCTTGTCCGAACATCTTTACTGGTGGTGTCAATTTTCACGGACGCTATGAGTTTATTCCCATCCCATCGATGGAAAAAGCGACAGCGGTCATCGTCAAGATTGCAGAAAAGGTCGCGGAATAAGTTCAAATACTATCCAGCAGATAACATAAATCAGGTCGCATATTCATCATATGCGACCTGATTTATGTTATCTTTTGTAGCCGTAGACCTTGCTCTTACCTAGTCCAGACTCTTTTATTTGAGTTTGATCTCTTGCCTTTGCGTTCCTATGTGACCGTTCAAATCAGTTCCTTCTATCTCCAATTGGAGATTATCTTTCATATATGCACCAATCGGAAATGTGACTTCCACATCACGATCCCCGTTAGTGAGCATAATGGGGTTCCAGTAGAAGATCTGTTTCTGGTCGTAGTTGACCTGATCAATGGGATCGGCAGGATAATACTTAGGTACATAAAAGCTTCTGGCAATAGAGCCTCCTGTAGCTTAGTGTAGTATGTACCCATTTCTGGTTTGTTTTCCCGTGGACCTTTCCCGGCTTTGGTGGTAATGATGACGATTGCGGCAATGGGGCGATAATCACTGTCAAGTGCTGTAATAACAGGTCTTAATCCTGTGTCATCAGAGAGTTGCGACTTTTTGTCGTAATTAGAGAGATTGTCTCGTGTAGTAAGTACTTCTATTCCTCTGATTTCATTGCCTTGCGCAATATTTTGCAACACACCATCAATCCGGCTTGTTTTACCGTATTCACTATCTTCTGCATTGGTGCTGCTCGTTGCTGCCACATCAGTTCAGTAGGAGTGAACGTAGCGGCGGCATCGGAAGCTGAAGTGATACTATTATCCGGGTTTATCACCTCAGCATCCACCTGAAATAGACGGGTTTGCTGTTTATATTATAGAAATCATATTGTCGGAAAATAAGTTTACCGTCTTCACCTTTTGGTGAACTCTTATCTTTTTTGAATCCGGGTATTTCAGCTTGTAGGACATCAATCACATTCGAAAAGGCATCATATCGGCCTATCTCTACGGAGTCGATCACAAAGTCTCCACACCACTGCCACTTCGGTTATACGAATTCTTGATCTTCCGTTTTTCGCTGACGGTGACTTCTCCGAGCAGATGCATGCCACGACTTTTTCGCAGACTGTCCAGATAGGTATTATCCTCTTCTTTATTTGCTTTGTATTTTTGCAAAAGAGAGTCTGTCGCATTTGCTTCGTACAAGAAATCTCGGGTTGAGATGATAGGGAACTCCGGTTTGCTGAATATTGTGTCAAGCTTAATGCCCAGACCAACGATGCTTTTCTTTTTCTCTTTTTCAATTTTGACACGTACCATTGAAGTTTCTCTCACATCCAGATTTGTGAAAGCAAAGCGTCCATCTTTATCAGTGATGCATTCATCTGCTATTGTCTTTCCTCCCTGGATAAACAATGTTATCTTTCTCCCTTCAACGGGTTTATTTAGTAGATTGACCACTTTCCCGGAGATAGAATAGGAGGTGTCAGGAGCATAAAAGAAGCTCTGTCGGGTTGCGTTATCCCAGCTGTAATCTCTCCATCCATGCGTTAGCATTAGCAGATCCAGCTGCTTACAGATGCTGTCATACGGATGATTAAAATAGTATCCCGGTTCTTCGATGAAACCTTTTAGTTCGGAGGATAGGAACATCTCTGAACATAGCGTTTTCTGTATCGAGTCAACCGGTACCAGATTCTTATTGGTCACACTCATTGCAAATGCGGCAGGGATATTTTCCCCATTGAGTTGCGGCCGTATTCTGAGGGTCATCAACTGTACCGTATCCGCTTTAACTTCCCAGGTTGCCGTCACATTAAATTGCACCTTGTCTTCTTTCTCAATATATACCAGCCGTTCGCAAAGAGGTTCACCGCTCTTGCTAAACAAGGTAAGACGGTTAGTGCCCGATTCCAGATTTTCTTTGGGAATGCGGACGATGACACGTGGTTTGTTCATCTGCAAGCTGTACGCTTCTTTGGTCAGTAAACCGCGTGACTCTACAAGGAGCATGAATTGAGAAATATTTTGAACGATTGCCGGGGAAGCATTGATAGCGACGGTCAATGTATCAGCGGCAGGCTTGGAGAGTACCATCATTCCGACACCTTCTTGTTCAGCAGCAGGCAAGCTGATTCTTTGATCATTAAACAAGAGAGCAGTATATTGTTTGCCACTGTCCGGTACCAGCAAGAATGAACCCATCCCTTTGTGCTCTGAGGCGAACGTGGTTACCTCATTTCCGTCTTGGTCGATGATAGAACCTTCTACAGCTATACTTCTACCATCAGGATAGAGTGCCTTGAACGCGACAAGATTTGCCACTCCACAGATCAGTTTGCCTCCTTCAGGTAAGAACTGCACATCCAATTCTAATTCTCGGTTGGCCCTTTTTTCTGCCAGCTGACGCTTCTCTTCCGTCTCTTTCTTTAATCGATCCTGATATTGCTTCTGCGTGATGAACACCTCCCTGTTCGATTCATTAGTAACAGAAACGAACTGCTTAGTCTCCTCTTCTTTGTTTTTTTCTCCCCAGATAGGAATGGTCTTTTCAAAACAAGCTGAATCTCCGAAGTTCTTTTGCCACCGGGTATAAGCACGGATACGAAAGAGGCCCTTATCCTGTATTGTTTTTGTCAGAATAAACTGTCCGTTTGCACTTCCCCCTTTGAGTGTGTACTGTTCACTCTGCGTGATATTATTTTCTTCATTGATCAAATCCACATAGACAAGCCGGCTCTTCTCTGTCGGAAAAAGAGTGCCTGCCTGCATGACCCATACCTTATACCAGATGGTATCGTAGAGATTATAGATCGGACGATCCGTTTGGATATATATTTTTTCAGGATATTTCTCTTGCATGAGCAGTTTCATTCCGTTGACACGATCACTAAGCGTGAGTGCTTGCTTGGTTTCTTCAGGATTATTGTCGGGAGATATATTGCTCCAGCCATTCAGGCAGGTCAGAAAGAATGTTATTGGGATAAGTGCAAAGAAGAGTCTAAAGGAGAGGCGCGTTTTCATAGTATTTTAATTATCTCTGCAAAAGTAATAAAAAAATGATGCTGTATTTGATAATACAACATCATTTTCTTATCTTCTTAGGAAGATTGAATCAGAGTTTGGTTAGGTATCAAAGTCCCATCTTCTTTGCTATCTTCTTAGGGATTGCATCTTTATGAACCATGAAATTCAATGTCTTGTATTTGAAAAAGTTTTGCGATACATACCAGATACCTTTGTAAGGACCGGATACACCCCATGAATTCTTTACCATAAAATATTTGGTGCCATTCTGATCTTTAGCAATACCAAAGATGTGCATACCATGATCATCCGTCGTCTGATAGTTGTCATAAGCCTCCTGACGCATTTCTGGAGTAATAACCAGTTCTGGAACAGGTTTCTTTAACTCGTTGGTTTGTTTGTCTCGGTCGCTTTGAGAGAGATTCATCCACTTTGCCTGATCACTGCCCGGACCTTCTTTTGCGTTTGCATCAGGTACCATGGCGATGCCAGTCTTGAAATACTTCTCGCTTACATCAGAACCCCAGGCTACTGTATACCCATTCATAATGGCAGCTTCTGCAATTTCACAAAACTCATCCAGAGGCACATTATATGATTCAGCATGTAGCCAGTTATCCGGTACCTCAATAATAAACTTGCTCCAGTATGGATGATGAGAAAACGATGTGACAGATACATAATCATCCATGTTTAGTCCCAGTGAATTCGCATAGCTCTGAGGTGTATATTCTTTTCCTTCATAGGTAAACTTCTCTGGGATTTCACCCAGATAGGCATCCAGGATACCTCTATACCCCTTCATCCAGGCAGTAGAGAGTTTGGATCCGTTTTTCTTTTCGATCACCACGTCACCATAGCCTTTCAGTAGTGAGGATAGTTCGCTGTGCTTATTTTGAGTCTCTCCATAATTAAGCCCTTTGTATATCGTATCTGGCACGATACCATACTTCTTAATCACATGAGGAATATCGCAAAAAGCTCCACCTTCACCGAAATTAGATGTTCCATGATATCTCACGTAGTTTTCCATCTTGTCCAGATATGCAAAGTAGACAACATACATCTCAGAAAGATCCATTTCAGGTTTGCCGAGGCGCATCAGCTCAGATTCAAGAAAGCTGAGAGAAGAGTAGCACCAGCACGTGCCGGAACTAGCTTGATTCTTTACAGGCGTAATCTTACATTCTTTCACAGTGGTGAATACAAAACCACTGTCTTTTTTAACTTCTTCTTGAGCTTTTGCCCATAATGAAAGGACAATCATCGGAAGAACAAGCAGCATTGTTTTTCTCATGTACTATTTTATTAAGTTTCGCGCAAAGATAAAACAAAATCACTAATTTTGCACAAGTGAAATAAAAATATGTCTGAACTACCTTCATTAATTGCTGATCTGGCTATTATCCTGATCGCGGCTGGTCTAACGACCATTTTATTTAAATGGTTACATCAGCCATTGGTATTAGGTTACATCGTAGCCGGATTTATAGTAGGACCACATTTTTCTGTGTTGCCTACCATCATTGATACTGCAAATATCCAGACTTGGGCTGATATAGGCGTGATTTTCCTGCTTTTTGCGCTCGGATTGGACTTCAGTTTTAAGAAGCTGATCAACGTCGGGGGCACTGCCCTTATCACTGCCTGTACGATTCTGGTCAGTATGTCGTTCATTGGTTATACTGTTGCGACAATGATGGGATGGAGCCATATGAACTGTATCTTTCTGGGTGGTATGATCTCCATGTCTTCGACGATGATCATAATAAAGACATTCGATGACTTTCAACTCAATAACAGACAGTTTGCCAAACTGGTTATTGGCGTGCTTGTTGTAGAAGACCTTTTCGCGGTTGTGATGATGGTGCTCCTCTCTACTTTAGCAGTTAAGCACACCTTTGAAGGAATACAGTTTGCCGGGTTCATTGTCAAACTCCTCTTCTTTCTCGTACTTTGGTTTCTTGTCGGCATCTATCTGATTCCAACTTTTCTAAAGAAGACACGCCGTTTTCTCAATGATGAAATGCTGTTGATAGTTGCGCTGGGCCTATGTCTGCTGATGGTTTTGTTTGCAACCAAAGCCGGGTTTTCAGCACCTCTCGGGGCTTTCGTTATGGGCTCCATTCTCGCTGAGACTCTTGAGACGGAGCGCATCATACAAGTAGTCAAACCAGTGAAAGACCTCTTTGGAGCCATCTTCTTCATCTCCGTTGGTGGTATGATTGATCCCGTTATGCTTGGCCAGTATATTGTGCCTATTCTCATTCTTACCGGCGTAGTTATCTTTGGTCAGGTGCTCTCGGCTACCACTGGAGTCCTGCTCTCAGGACAGCCATTAAAGACTGCCGTTCAGTCTGGTTTCTGCTTTTCGCAGATTGGTGAGTTTGCCTTCATTATTGCCGGACTGGGTCTTTCCCTTCATGTGACCAGCGACTTCCTTTATCCGATTGTGGTGGCAGTATCGGTAGTCACTACCTTTTTTTCACCTTATATTATCAAGCTATCCAACCCAACCTACAAACTTCTTGAGCGCAAACTGCCCCGTCGCTGGATCCGCTATCTGGACCGCTATTCACTGGGATCCAGTTCGGTCAACCGCGATAATGTGTGGAAGAGTCTGCTCAAACAGCTCACCCGGATCGTCATCATCTTTTCCGTGATTTCAGTGGCAATCATTGTACTCTCATTTACCTATCTGGTGCCATGGATTACATCACAGATTCCTGGAATTGTCGGAAGGATAGTTTCTGCTGCGGTGATTTTGCTCCTTATTTCTCCGTTCCTACGTGCGATGATGATGAAAAAGAATCATTCTGATGAGATGCAATACTTATGGAAAGACCATCGTTTCAATAGGGGACCATTGATTTTTGTCATCCTCCTGCGTGTGACCATTTCAGTTGCTTTCATTGCTGTCGTGCTGACCCGACTGTTTGAGATTTCCTTTCTGCTCATCTTACTTGCGTTTGTTATAGTCGTAGCTATTATTATGTCCAGGCGACTAAAGAAACAATCTATTATGATTGAACGTCATTTCAAAAGAAACCTGAATGAACGACAGGAATTTATTAGTCGAAAAATTCCCTACAAGGAGCACTTTGTCAATCACCTGCTTTCACGCGATTTGCACCTTACCGATTATGTAGTCCGGCAAAACTCTCCGAGTGTGGGTCATACCCTCAGCGAACTTAAATTCCGTCAGAAGTGTGGTGTCAATGTGATTTCTATTACCCGGGGTGATCGGCACATCAATATACCCGGTGGCGATGTATATATCTATCCAATGGATAAGATTACCGTGCTCGGCACTGATGATCAGCTGGATGCTTTTATGCGTTTTATAGCCGAAAGAAACAGGAAAGTGGAAGAAGAGAAAATTGATAACTACGAAGTAACACTTGATAAAATAGTTCTCGAGTCCAAATCACCCTTTATCGGCAAGAGTATTGCCCAGTCGCGTATCCGGGAAGATTTTGGATGCATGGTTGTCGGTATTGAACGTAACAGCCGTTCCATCATGAACCCTCCGGTCGATCTTATCTTTCGCGAAGAAGACGTGCTTTGGGTGGCAGGCGAGAAGGCTCAGATGATAGATATGGCCGGAACGAATGCCACATCTTAATTTCCCTGCGGACAATTAGCTATCTTCTTCCCTTTCACTTTAGACTTCTCACAACACTTTTGGAGTAGAAAAAGGGACGATTATTGCAGAAAAGTATATGCTGATTGGAAAGAAAGCAGTACATTTGTCGGTTTAAAATACCAAAGAAAAGAAATTACAAATAACTAATTATGGCAGATAATTCAAAATTGTTCTCAGAATTTCCTTCCGTAACGACTCAGCAATGGATGGATAAGATCATTGCAGACTTGAAAGGGGCTGATTTTGAGAAGAAACTCGTTTGGAAGACGACAGAAGGATTTAAGGTAAATCCTTTTTACCGTGCAGAAGATCTGGAAGGATTGAAGCAGACAGAAGCGCTTCCTGGTGAATATCCTTATGTAAGGGGTACCAAAAATGACAACAACTGGCTTGTCAGACAAGACATTGAAGTGGAAAACGTGAAAGAAGCCAATGCGAAAGCACTGGACATTCTCAACAAAGGTGTAGATTCACTCGGATTTACCCTGCAGAAGAAAGACGTCAATGAGTCAAGCATTGCAACATTGCTTGAGGGAATATACCCTGAAGCCGTTGAACTTAACTTCAAAGTTTGCGTCAAACTATCGGCGACTTTCCTGACTCTCCTTACCGCTTACTACACAAAAAAAGGATACGATCTCGCCGTGCTGAAAGGCTCTGTGAATTTTGATCCTATCCGTCGTTTACTAATTCATGG
Source organism: Bacteroidales bacterium (assembly GCA_963677415.2). Classification (GTDB taxonomy): domain Bacteria; phylum Bacteroidota; class Bacteroidia; order Bacteroidales; family JAQUTK01; genus JAQUTK01. Next base: position 14,965 of record CAXXFJ010000031.1, read on the forward strand.
CAAAGAACTGGACAACTATCTTGAGGTGACAGAAGAAGTAATCCGTGCAGCAGCAAAGCTTCCGAAGTACCGTGTGATTGGTGTTAATGCGATAGCTCTGAACAACGCTGGCGCCTATATCTCTCAGGAATTGGGATATGCATTGGCATGGGGAGCGGAATACCTTACCAAACTGACTGAAAAAGGCCTCACTGTGGATGAAGCAGCCAAACGCATCAAGTTCAATTTGGGTGTTGGACAAAACTTCTTTATGGAAATCGCAAAGTTCCGGGCAGCCCGATTGTTGTGGGCTCAAATCGTGGATTCGTTTGCTCCGCAATCCTCTTGCTCTGCCAAGATGAAGATTCATGCCGAGACTTCGACTTTCAACAAGACCATTTACGATGCACATGTCAACCTACTCCGCACTCAGACTGAAGCTATGTCTGCAGCTCTTGGGAGCGTTGATTCACTGACTGTGACACCATTTGATATCACATTTAAGACTCCGGATGATTTTTCAGAGCGCATTGCACGTAATCAGCAATTGTTGCTCAAAGAAGAGTCTCACTTCTCTAAAGTAGTCGACGCAGCCGGAGGTTCCTATTACATTGAAAATCTGACCGCTTCTATCGCTGAGCAGGCTTGGAAATTCTTCTTGTCCATCGATGAGAAAGGTGGTTTCTTCGCAGCAGTGAAAGAAGGATATATTCAGGATCAGGTAGCTGCCTCAGGCAATGCCCGTCGTAGTGCTTTAGCATCACGTCGTGAAGATCTGCTGGGTACCAACCAGTTCCCTAACTTTACCGAGACAGCTTTCAGCAAGATTGAATCAGTAGATGAAGCTCTATGCGACTGTCATGCCGATAGTCCGGAATCATCGGCAAAAGTGCTTGACTTCAAGCGCGACGCCGCCGATTTCGAAGCACTGCGTCTGGCTACGGAAAAAGCAGCCAAATGTCCGAAAGCATTCATGCTGACCATTGGCAAACTCTCCATGCGTCTAGCTCGTGCACAGTTCTCCGGCAATTTCTTTGCAGTAGCCGGCTATGAGATCATCGACAACCTGGGCTTCCAGACTGTGGAAGAAGGAGTTGCAGCAGCCCGTGAGGCAGGAGCAGATGTCATCATTCTTTGTTCGAGCGATGAAGAATATGCTGATTACGCACCTATCGCGAAGACAGCCATTGGAAAAGACGCGATACTTGTTGTCGCAGGAGCACCCGCGTGCATGGACGAATTAAAAGCACAAGGTATTGAGAATTTTATAAACGTGCGTTCCAATGTATTGGACACCTTGAAAGAGTATAACACTAAATTAGGAATTGCATTATGAAACCGGATTTTAAAAATATCAACATAAAGAATGCGACCTATCCTGCCATCAAACCGGCTGAATGGGCCAAAGAAAATGGAGTCGGAGAGTGGAATACGCCCGAACTGATTCCTTGTAAAGCTGCTTATACAAAAGAGGATCTTGAAGGACTGGAACACTTGAACTATGCGTCAGGTTTGGCACCGTTCTTAAGAGGGCCGTATTCAGGCATGTATCCGATGCGTCCCTGGACCATTCGTCAGTATGCCGGTTTCTCAACCGCAGAAGAGTCCAATGCTTTCTATCGCCGCAACCTTGCCGCCGGACAGAAAGGTTTGTCTGTTGCTTTTGACCTTCCGACTCACCGCGGATACGATGCCGATCATGAACGTGTGGTAGGTGATGTAGGTAAAGCCGGAGTTTCCATCTGCTCAGTCGAAGATATGAAAGTTCTGTTTGATGGTATTCCATTAAATACGATGTCTGTCTCCATGACTATGAACGGTGGTGTGCTTCCTATCCTCGCCTTTTATATCAATGCCGGACTGGAGCAAGGTGCTAAACTCGACGAGATGGCCGGAACCATTCAGAACGATATTCTGAAAGAGTTCATGGTACGTAACACCTATATCTATCCACCGGAATTCTCTATGAAAATCATCGCTGATATCTTTGAATATACTTCTCAGAAGATGCCTAAGTTCAACTCTATCTCTATCTCCGGCTATCACATGCAGGAAGCAGGTGCCACCGCTGATATCGAATTGGCTTACACGCTTGCAGACGGACTTGAATATTTGCGTGCCGGTATAGCTGCAGGAATCGACGTTGATGCCTTTGCACCCCGTCTTTCCTTCTTCTGGGCAATCGGTACCAACCACTTCATGGAAATCGCTAAGATGCGTGCTGCCCGTATGTTGTGGGCGAAGATCGTTAAACAGTTTAATCCGAAAAATTCGAAGTCACTCATGTTGCGTACGCACTGCCAGACTTCAGGATGGTCACTGACAGAACAGGATCCTTACAACAATATTGGTCGTACCTGTATTGAAGCTATGGCAGCTGCTCTGGGTCATACACAGTCGTTGCACACCAATGCGCTGGATGAGGCTATCGCACTTCCGACAGACTTCTCCGCACGTATTGCCAGAAATACACAGATCTATATTCAGCAAGAGACTCAGATATGTAAAGAGATCGATCCATGGGCCGGTTCTTATTATGTAGAGGCTCTGACCAATGACCTGCTACACAAAGCATGGGATCGTATTGAAGAAATTGAGAAGCTCGGCGGTATGGCAAAAGCAATCGAAACCGGTGTACCTAAACTCCGTATCGAAGAAGCTGCTGCCCGTACTCAGGCGCGTATTGACGCTGGCAAACAAATCATTGTCGGAGTCAACAAGTATCGTCTGGAGAAAGAAGCTCCGATTGATATCCTTGAGATTGACAATACGGCTGTTCGTATCCAGCAAGTAGAACGCTTGAAGCAGTTGAGAGCCAACCGTGACAACGCTGCGGTTGAGAAAGCTCTTGATGCCATCACCGAATGTGTGAAGACCAAGCAAGGCAACTTGCTCGAACTCGCAGTGGAAGCTGCCCGTTTGCGCGCTACGCTCGGTGAAATCTCTTATGCTTGTGAAAAGGTTGTAGGACGTTATAAAGCAATAATAAGAACAATATCTAACGTGTATTCATCAGAAAACAAACAAGATTCAGACTTCAACAAAGCTTGTGAGCTTGCTGAGAAGTTTGCAAAGAAGGAGGGTCGTCAGCCGCGTATCATGATTGCCAAAATGGGTCAGGATGGACACGACCGTGGTGGAAAAGTGGTAGCTACTGGTTATGCAGACTGCGGATTTGACGTGGATATGGGACCTTTGTTCCAGACTCCTGCCGAATCAGCCAAGCAAGCCGTTGAAAACGATGTTCATGTGTTGGGCGTCTCTTCACTGGCTGCTGGTCACAAGACATTGGTTCCTCAGGTCATCGAAGAACTGAAGAAGTTGGGTCGTGAAGATATCCTGGTCATTGCCGGAGGTGTTATCCCTGCGCAAGACTATGATTACTTGTACAAAGCGGGTGTGGCAGCTATATTCGGACCTGGTACCAACGTATCCAAGTCTGCTTGTCAGATTCTTGAAATCCTGTTGGAATGAATAATATGCATCTCTGTATTTATAATACGTTGTAGAGATACTCCGTATTCCAGTTATTACGACACAGAGTTAGGAACCTTAACTCTGTGTCCGTTTTAACGAATAGGTGTTCAATAGCATTTTCCCGGTAATAAATTCATGTCCATTGATTAGAACTTAGACACATGGGTAAACATAAGGAGCTCTCATTGATTATAGAGGTAATTGCTTATATGAAGCAACTTCTAAAGTACAATGCATCTGTCAGTACAGATAATGATATCCAAAAAATGCAATATACTCTCTTAAGAGAAAATCAATGTCATTGAAAAAGGGCTGTCAATGCGTGATCCGGTGAACGGATTCGGTCAGGCGAAAGTAAGGATGTTGCTTGGTCGTCTGGATAAATACTATGCGTTATACCATGTCAGAGACCTTGATTTTCTGATTTATCCACTGTCGACCATTCAAGAATTTATTTCGTACACAAAAAGTCACGGGACTCAGATTCCTGAGATTGAGCAGACGTTTGCAGCGTTAGTGGAGAAGACTCAATTGAGAGAGAAACTCAATGCTGAATGCGGCATTGTTGCCGTAAAGAAAAAGAGATATATACAAAAACATTGCCACCGGACTTTTACGAATTTGTAAGTTCGAGACATTCTATCCGCTATTTTTCAAAAGAGATTCCCGATGAATCCATCATTAGGAAGGCATTGGAAATTGCGCAAAAGACACCTTCGGCATGCAACAGACAAGCGTGGATGACACATATCTTCCGGGGCTGCAACAAATGAACGATTGATTGAATGGCAACATGGAGCTCATGGTTTTGAAAATGAGATGCCCTTGTCGATTTTAGTTACAAGCCAATCAAAAAGCTTTTTTATCTTATGAACCTCATCAAGTGTATGTGGATGGTGGACTTTATGCCATGACCTTAATCTATGCCATCCATGCGCAAGGGTTAGGTACTATGCCCTTGTCCTGCGGTTTCAAGTCTAGCAAATTATCCAAACTTCATACAGATTTTCAAATACCGGAAAATGAAGTTCCGATAGTACATTATTGGGGTCGGATGCTTGTTAGACGAGTTTAATGTTGCTGCTTCTACCCGGAAAAGTATAGACTTAACCACTGTAATTCATACATAAGAATGAGAATACTTATCGTCAATCAGCCACTTAATAACAGAGGTGATGAGTCTGCCCACAAAGCTTTGATACGTTTCGATCATACAGGCTCTGCCTGACGTACATGTTCAAGTCTTATTTGTTGGTTCCAATGACGATAGTATCCGGCAGTTTGCAGCGCATAGCAGTGTTCAATACACCAATCTGAAAAAAGGTAAATACTATTCCAGTTTCATGAAATACGGTTTATATACAGGACTATTTTCAATATGGAACATGCATCCTACGATCGCGGAAAGTTATGAATATTATTCATCAAAGTGATATTGTACTCTGTTCTCCGGGAGGAAATATGTATGGGGAGGATTCCATAACTGGCAGCATATCTCCTATCTGTATATGGCCAAAAGAATGAATAAAAAGATAGCTTACTATGGACGATCTTTTGGACCTTTTGCTGAGAATACAAAGAAAAACAGAAGGTTTAAAGAAATTAGTTATGAGTTGTTGCATGCTTTTGATTTTCTCTCCATCAGGGATTCAGAAGACAGAGTTGCTGGCCCATGAGATAGGTGTTCCGTATATCTCAACTGTGGATGCTGCTTTTCTTGACTCACCTCAGGAGCCTATTCCCGATGTCGTGTCAGTCCATGATAGGAATGGTTGACTATATGGTCTTGGTGCCCAATGTATTAATATGGCATTATTCCTATAAGAATATACCCAAAACTCTTATCAGCCATTTCTTTGAATCCATCATAACACTTGTTCTGAAAGAGTATCCAACGTTCAAGATTGTACTGTTGCCTCAGACCTTTAATTATAAAAAGGAGATAGATAATGATTATAATTTCTTTTGTGAATTAAAGACATCAATCGGATCAGATAGGGTAGTTGTGATTCCTGATACGTACAGTTCGGATATCCAGCAGTCTATTATCTCAAAAAGTAAATTCATGATTGGATCCCGTTATCATTCAATTGTTTTCGCGATTAATATGAATGTACCATTTATCGGTCTGAGTTACGAACATAAAATTCCGGGACTTCTTGAGAGACTTGATAAACAGGATTGTATGGTTGATATATCAGATATATTCGATTCTGAACAAGATGTTGAAAATGCACTGTTGCAAATCAGTCGTTTATTACCTGTGATAACTGAAGACAGACAATTACAAGTGAAAGTCCGTCAGATATCAAAAGATTGTTTCGACCAGTTTGTTTCGTGGCTAAAAACAGGCAATATTCATTAAGATGAAAGAATCTTTACAAAGCAACACGACATTCAAAACGCTGAGGACGTATTTTAAAACACGTCTGAAAGCTTTCAATCTATTAAACAACCTCGACCTCCATTACACCCGTTATAAAGAGGATGAACTACTCTTCTTTGTGCTCAGTATTATTGAAGAGTATATCCGTTTCAATAGTCAGAATGGAGTAGTAAACGACGAAATTAGTTTAAAATACAAGCATCTGAATTCCATCCCCATCATGGTTAATTACGATTATCTGAAGGGAAGTACAATGACAGTTACCCGGGAAATGATCCAAAAAAATGGCGCGGTCAATTACCTCGATTTTGTAAAAAGCAGGTACAGTATCCGCAATTTTACAGGAGAAGAGGTGGACAGACAGCTTGTCTGCAAAGCACTGGAAATAGCCCGTTTCACACCTTCTGCCTGCAACCGTCAGCCTTGGGGAAATCATGTTTTCTTCAACAAAAAGAAGATATCTGAGATACTCAATTATCAGACAGGCGCCAGACCGTTTGGCGAAGATATTACCTGTCTCATACTGATTACTTCACGCTATGGCAGCTTCTTTAACGAAGAGTATCATCAACCCTATATCAATGGTGGAATGTATGCCATGAATCTTCTTTTTGCGCTCCATTCCACCGGATTAGGCACAGTTTCTCTCAATCTGGGATTCAAACAGGAGAAATTCAACGAGCTGACCTATTTGTGTAATATGCAGGAAAGTGAGCTACCCATCCTGCTGATAGGAGTAGGAGTGATCCCGGAAGAACTGAAGGTAGCCAGATCAAAACGTTTTAATTACAAGGAATATACAACATTCTATAACTAAAGTACACCGTCTATATAGTCGTGTGTTAAACCACCAATTATGCAATTATCCATCATCATTCTCAACTACAATACCTCCCAACTTGCACTTCGTTGTATCGAAACTATACGTCAATACTTGCCGCAAAATTTCTACGAGCTGATCGTTATCGATAACTACAGTCGTGAAGAAGATTACAAAAGACTCGAACAAGGGATTGGATCAGATAAGGTCACTCTGTTTCGCTCTCAGCAAAACATTGGATTTGGAGCCGGTCATATGCTTGGAGCAAACTTTGCAAAAGGGAAATTCATCTGTTTCTTCAACAGTGATGTTGAATTGATGGAAGATTGTCTGACCCCTCTCTGTGCTTATTTGGATACACATCCCGAGATTGGTTGCGTCACTCCCCAACAATATAATAGTAATCTGAAACCAGTGCCTTCCTTTAATCACAATCCCGGCATTCGGCACGAGCTTTTAGGAAAGAAGTTTCTCGAAACATTTTTTCCAAAGAACTACCCACGTCGCAAGCGGGTCCTCTATACAGAACCTTTTGAAGCCTCTCAGATCAATGGATCTTTCCTGCTTTTACCAACACGCGTATTTTTTGAAGTCGGCGGATTTGATGCCAATATCTTTCTCTATTACGAAGAGTTCGATCTCTGTACAAGACTCCGCCAGCACAATTACAAAAGTGTTGTTGTGCCGCGATATAGATTTTTACATTTACATGAAGCATCCACAAAGCAGAAAAAATCCTCTTCCAAAAGAGAACTTTATCTTTCAAAGATGTATGTGTACAAAAAACATAACTCCTGTATGTTCTATCTGATCTATTTATGGATTAATCTCATCAAACTCCTGTTTAAACCAAAGCGATGGTATATCCTTCGTGCTATCTGGAGGGGAGAAATTTTAGGTCGTCCTACACGACATCAGATTTGATCAGATATCTATCTGGAAACGAACAGCATGCTTACGCTTGTATCGCTTCCAGAAAAGCTTACGATATTTCAGAATCAGTGCGGTGCACTCTTTTGAATCAAATCCGCGATCCTTTGCGTAGGTCTCAGCCAGAAGAAGAAAGAAAGGAGTCTGTCCCCACAGGCGGGCAAAGTTGGCGCACCCCTTCTCCATACTCACCGGACCAAAGTTCATGCGGTTAATGTCCACCAGACAAAAATCCCACTCTCCGTAGATCTTATCGAAAAGGATATTACCCGGTGAATAGTCGCGGTGATAAATGCCCGACTCGTGCAGGCGAGCGGTAAAATGGGCAAAAGCCTCAATGATATCCACACAATCAGTCACTTTATTTGTGCCAAACTCATAAAAAGTGCGGGCATGCGGCTTTTGAATACTGATAAAATAAGAAAGCCCAATCAGTCCGCAACACCGCTCTTCGATATAGGCAATAGGTTCGGGGGTGCTGATGCCCGCTTGCAACAGACGCTGCGGATAGGTAAAAGCCCTCCAGCCTTTTGACGGACGAAAGTACGAGTAGATCAGACTATTGATGAAAAAAGGAGTGTGATAGCGCTTTATATTAATACGAAGACCCTCAGCTTCAAAGACTTTAATAAGATTCCGCCCTGTGTAGATCGTCTCACCATCCTGCTCAAACCTTTGTGGAACACTCTCAACAAAAGAACGAAGCTGTTCGTAAGCCGGGTTGATATGTAGGATGCGATTCTTCATATGGATCTTGTTGTTTGAGTTATTTGAGAGCCAAATCTTGACACCCCTGTGCAAAATTAAGCAAAAAGAATCAGATGCGATCTAAAAGAATAACCTATATTTACAATTCAATTCATTCAGCTGGTGTCACGATGAGTCCGGTCGATGCCAAGCGTTATAGTGCCAAAGTTATCAAGACAAATGTGAAAAAGGGAAGATTGTTATTGATTTACCAAACAGGTTGCTGACCTTTTATTTATATTAATTAATTGTTGGTTTTGTTCCTGATTTATATCTTTGTTGGATATTAATTAGAAACGATCCATAAAAACTGATCACATACAGAATGAATACAGACATGAGATCCATCGCTTTTACCATGATGAAAGCAGTTTCCTTTTTCCTGGTCTTCACTCTCTCATCGAGCGCGGAAGCAGTTTCTGATAAAAAAGTGAAGGCTAATGGGGGTGGAGAGGTTCTCTGTGACACCGCCTTGCTCAGAAGTTTTACTTTGGATGAATTTCCTTCTATCTATGTGGATGTGGACGGAAAGAGGTTAAGTTCTTATAGCGGTTATCCCGGGGGTATAAACGGACTGATAGATAACAATGCCATTGATACGAGTTTTGCTCTTATAAAGGTTGATGATTTAATAGCTTATGGCGAATCTGGAAAGAATCCTGTACTTGTCATCACATTGAAAAAGGATGTAATGCCGGCAACAATTATTTATGATCTGGCGGAGCCGAAGCCTGCTTTTACCGATTACGAAGGGAATCTCACTAGTTGGGCGGATGCTGAAGCTCAATACTCCAGAGATTCTTTAAAGTCAATCGTTCCAATTATTGCTTCGTTTGTCATTGGCAAGAATGGAAAAGTGTCTGAAGGGAAGATCGAATATGATCCCGGTACATCATCGGAATTAACAGCGGAAGTGCTCCGACTCATCAAACACATGCCACGTTGGACTCCGGGGAAATATAAGGGAAAGGCTGTCAATGTAGGTTATGCAGTTCTCTTTGTCTTCGCTCCAAAAGGGTGCGATCCTGCGGAGGTAAGAGCAATTAAGAAGCCTGCTGAACTAAGGATACGTTGATAAGTACAAACAGATATATTAATTACGATGAAACAAGATTTAAAAGAGAGACCTCCTGTGTGGGCTCCAATTATTCCTTTTACAGTGCTTACTTGTGTTTTTCTGGTGCTTCTCTTTTCGCACTACTTATTGCGATGGTTTGATATAGGGACCTGCATGGGAATCCCCATCATCATCCGATATAGTCTCGGTATATCATTTATCGGGATTGGACTCTTGTATTATGTATGGGGATTCATAGATCTAAAACCTGCGGGAACTGTGGGGTATGCTAATAGTCTCAGAGATAAGGGGGCTTATGGTTTAACCCGAAATCCTATGTATTTTGGAGGAAATGCCATGTTTTGGGGGACAGCTTTAGTGCTCGATAATCTCGTTCTGTTGTTGGCAGCATGTATATGGTTATTTGGTAATTACTTAGTCATAGTTTTGTGGGAGGAAAAGCAGTTGATAAGGAAATTTGGAGAGGAATATATTGAGTATAAAAGGAGGGTTCCCCGCTTCTTCCCTTTTAATCTAAGAAAAAGAAAAATCCATGAAGTCTAAAATGGGGTCTATTCAATAAACTGTGTTTCTTTGAACTTGAAATCTTTTGCCATCTGATAGGAAGAAATGTATTCTTTATCAGGATGTAAAGTGGGTCTGTTCAATAAACTGTGTCAGTAAGTATAAAAATCATTATATTTACCGCATAAAGAGCATTATTATGAGCAATACAGAAGAATTTGATTACAAAGAATTTGAGAAAGAAGCATTATTAAAATTGAAGCAAGGCGTTAACCTTGAAGGAGAGAACGGTATATTAGCCCCTCTTCTAAAACGTTTACTGGAAGCGGGTTTGCAAGGAGAGCTAGCCGGTCATTTGTCAGAACCACATCAAGCCAACAACCGTCGTAACGGATTAAGTTCAAAGAGAGTAAAGACTCATTATGGAAGCATAGAGGTGTCCACTCCCAGAGACAGGAATGGAAGTTTTGAACCGGAACTGCTCCCTAAACGGCAAACAACTCTTGGCGAAGGACTGGATCGTAAAATTATTAATTTGTATGCCTTAGGAATGAGCTATACAGACATTTGTGATCATTTGAGCGAGATGTATCAATTAAACATGTCTCCAGCTACAATCACAGCTATAACAGACAAAATTGTTCCTGAGGTAGAACAGTGGCAAACCCGTTCCTTAGAAAGTGTATACCCCATTGTCTGGATGGATGCTATTCACTATAAAGTCCGGGAAGATAATGCCATAAAAAGCAAAGCAGTATATTGTTTGATAGGTCTAAATCGTGACGGGATTAAAGATTTATTGGGCATGTATATTGGCCAGGCTGAGAGTGCCCGTTTTTGGTTATCTGTTCTTAATGATATCCAGCGTCGTGGTGTTCAGGATATATTGCTAGCCAGTATTGATAATCTCAAAGGATTTGCTCAGGCTATCGAGGCTGTCTTCCCACAAACTAAGGTTCAGTTGTGCATTGTTCACCAAATAAGAAATTCACTAAAATATGTTGCCAGTAAAGACCGCAAAGCAGTTGTTGATTCCTTAAGAGAAATTTATCAGGCAAACGATAAAGAACAGGCAGAAAAGGCTTTAGCCAGATTTGATGAAAAATGGTCAAAGAAATATCCATACATAATTAAATCATGGCTTGAAAACTGGGACAGGTTGTCTCAAATGTTTGAATTCCCTGATATGATAAGAAAGCTGGTTTACACAACCAATATCATTGAAAGTTTCAACAGTCAGCTTCGTAAAGTTACTAAGTCGAAACGTGTTTTTTACGAATGATCAGGCACTTATCAAGTTACTTTATTTGGTGCAAATGAAATTATTTGAGAACTTAAGACCAATTTTAGGGTGGAAGCAAATTATGGCACAATTTATTATTATATTTGAACAGAGATGGGATATCAATTAATCATACTTACTGACACAGTTTATTGAACAGACCCTCAATTAATCATACTTACTGACACAGTTTATTGAACAGACCCTGTAAAGTTTGTCATTCCCCTCCACATAAGTCATTCTCAAGCACGGAACGAGGCTGTCTCAAAATAGTTTGAGTCAGTCTCTTTTTTTATGCTCAATAATTTGTTGTTTTAAAAAAGAGTCGCTATCTTTATATCGTTGATATACAATTAAATATATGCGATTTAAAGAATATATTCAGAACAACCAAGAGTTATTTCCTTATACTTTTGATGATTTTATACCTCAAAACGATCCGGTTCGGATAGTAGATTCTATAGTTGAGCATCTGGATTTGCGAAAACTGCTAAATAGGTATAAAAATGTAGGCTGTCCGGGTTATCATCCAAAGATGATGATGAAAATTATTATCTATGCCTATTTGCGCAACACTTACTCCTCTCGAAAGATAGAGGATTTTACAGCCAACGATATCCGTTTCATGTGGCTTTCAGGGATGCAGCGTCCCGACCATAATACGATAAATACTTTTCGCAGCGGGAAACTCAAAGGCACATTAAAAGAAGTATTTGCACAGATAGTCCATTTTCTGGTGGAACAAAAAATGGTAAGTCTGGAAAAAGCCTATACTGATGGCACCAAGATTGAAGCCAATGCCAACCGCTATAGTTTTGTATGGGGTAAAGCCATTCAAACCCGCATAGGCAAGATGGCCGAACAACTCAATGAACTTTGGGCATATGCCGAAGCAGTTACCAAAGAAGAATTGCTGGATAAAACTCCCATTACTTATCAGGATATCACATCAGAGCAACTGGAAGGATTGGTAGACAAAATAGATCAGGCACTTCAGGGCGTTGAAACAGACCCCAAAGTAAAGAGTAAAATCCGTTATATCAAAAAGAACTGGCCGGGAAAGATCAAACAATACGAGGAGCAAAACAAGGAACTTGGGGATAGAAACTCCATGAGCAAGACCGATGAGGATGCCACTTTCATGCGCATGAAGGAAGACCACATGGGTAACGGTCAGCTCAAGCCTGCATTTAATACACAGATTTCAACCGAAGAGGGTTTTTGTCACCAATTATACTATTCACCAAACCACAACCGATACAACCACCTATCAGGATCACATGGCTGCTTTCAAAGAATTGCATGGACATTACCCCACAGAAAGCATAGCAGATGCCGGATATGGTAGCGAAGAAAACTACCTGTTTGCAAAAGAAAACGATATTACACCATTTATCAAATATAACTACTTCCACAAAGAACAAACAAAAAAATGGAAGAATGACCCTTTTAAAAGCAGCAACTTCTATTACAACAAAGAAAAGGATTGCTGTTATTGCCCGATGGGACAAGAAATGCACAAGGTGGGAGAGCGAACTACAAAAACAAAAACAGGATTCATTCAAACCGCCTCACTGTACCAGGCTAAACGATGTGCCGATTGTCCATTACGATGTTTATGCCACGATGCCAAAGAGGAGCGAATAGTTCAAATCAACCACAGACTAAAAGATTTGAAAAACTGGGCAAAGGGGTTGCTTACCAGCGAAAAAGGTTTAAAACACCGAAGTCAGCGACCGGCAGATGTAGAACAGACCTTCGGAAACCTCAAAGCCAACAAAAACTTTAAAAGATTCCTGCTGCGTGGCCTGGAAAAGGTCGACATTGAGTTTGGTTTGCTATGCATATCTCATAATCTGGCGAAATATGCCGTAAATATGAACAAATAACAGGAGAAATCCTTGTTTTTTGCTCTAAAAACCAACTAATCCTAAAAAAATCTCTTCCTGAGAATTGAACAGATGATTCTTTTTTGAAGAAATTCATTTTTCTATTTTATACGAAAGAGGCTGACTCAACTTGGATTTTGAGACAGCCTCGTTTTGAAGCACAGGATAACTATCCTACGGTTCAGGATGACTTTTACATCTTTGATGATTGACTTTTTCTTCTGGGTTGGGTAATTTATGTCCTCTATTCAAAAGACTTTTTCTTCTGGTTGGCTGCTGAGCGAGGAATTATTTTTTTTATTTGACTTTCAGTATAGGAGGATACCTTCATTTCAATACACCAAGTGCACCAAGCCATATCCCTCAGTGTGCTGTAGAGCAGTATGGCTTGTTTCG
>CAXXFJ010000032.1:0-61202 GCA_963677415.2 Bacteroidales bacterium
CATCTTGTTCCGTGGTCAATTGTGGTAAAAACGGAAGTGCCGGGATAGCAAAAGTTCTGAGTGAGGACGATTCGGGTCGAATCAAAAGCGTCCGACTTATCAGTGCCCAAATAACCGACGTCTAGCAGAGCTATTCTCATTCCTTTTCCCCGATAACCTGCTTCATGGAGTTTCAAGCCATTGACCATAGCTATATTATCCAGTGAATAGCCGTAGTTGTTGTCGCTTATAGAACGGGCATCGATTGCTGGTTCTTGTATTTGTTCGCCATCCTCTTCCATATCCTTTGCCGGTAGTATCTCTGGATTTTCTTCTGCTAATTCTTTATAGACGAGTCTGACGTCGGTAACAAACGGTAATTTCATCAGGGAGTCGGCCACACCAGAAAGAGATGATTCCACAACAGCGGTGTTTAACCAGCGGCTGGTAAGCAGTACTTTAGATCCGGGCAGAACCCCTTTGACAGCATCCAAAAAAGTGGAAGAAACCGGCAAGTCAGTTGAGTCAATGGCAATTCCTCTCTGTGTACGTCGTTCTAAAGCTATTTGTGACAAGAAAGCCTCGGGGTGTTCAAACGAATACCTGTCTGTAGGCTTGTGAGAGAAGTAGATCCGGTAACGATAGCGAAAATTCTCTGCAGTTTCCGCTGATAGTGTCAGCGAAAAACAACAAAGAAGAAGTAAGGCAAATCGGCTATATAGATTCATTCCATCATTCATGTTTCTATTCAGATACAAAGTAACAAATAAAATGCCGATAAGCAATGAAAAGTAAAGAGTAAAAAACCTCGTATTTATTGGCTGAAAAGAGAATATTTATGCTTTTAATAAAAGCTCGAGCATCTTGCGATCTAGTTTGTGTCCCTTAAAATCCTCATATACCACATCTTTGCGATTACTGTCCAGTACGCCGAATGATCCGCTCAAATTCCATAGAGACCAGCCCCATCCGTTTTCACGGAAGATATCAAACTGGTCGGAAAGCCATGCCAGAGCTACTTCATGAGGAGTCTGGTTATGACAGCCAAACTCGCCGATATGTACCTTGCCACCTTTCTCAATCCAGGGCTTCCATGCGTTGTTGAGTGTATCGCGTAACCATGCTTTATCATATGTTTTCCCATTTTCATGCAGTGGCCAGCTCAGCTGTTCTTTCGGGTAATACATCTCTTTATCGCCATACACCCAGTTTGCAGCATAATGTGAGATCAGCATTGGCTGATATCCCCTTCCGCTTTGGATAATGTCGGGTACATCAATCAAAGACATGAGCGGACGGCTACCCACTGCGATGCCATCGACGGTGATCAAGCGTTTCGGGTCCGCACTGCGTATTGCACCAATAAGCCGTCTGGCTACCCGGTCGTATTTGGCATCCTCAATGTTTGGAGCTTCGTTGATCAGATTAAAACTCACCTCCTTGTTGGAAGAGGATTTATAGCGTTCTGCAAATAGTTTCCAATGATACTCACATGCTTTTAGCGGTTCCTCGTCTTCAAAAAGATTATATTTGGGGTCAGTGTTATTGATGCAGTACCCCGGAGCGCGATGGAAATTGATATTGATGTGTAATTTGTATTTTTTACCCAGTTCAACAGCCTGGTCTATCTCTTTGAGTATAGATTCATTGATGACATACCAGTCCTCTTTACTGCTCCAGCACCAGTAAGAGAGAGGTCGACGAACGAAATTGAATCCCCATCCGGCTATAATCTCGAAGTCCTTTTCATCATAAGGGGTCTGATTGTCACTATTAAACTTATTCAGCAGGTTGAATCCTTTCCATTGAGGCATTTTTGATGGATTTACCCGTGAAGATTCACTCTCATTTTTACTCATTGAAGCAAGCACCGGAGCTCCTACAAGTGAGAGAGCGGAGAGCATCCCGATGTGTTTCATAAAATCCCTGCGGTTTTCCATAGTCTCGTGAATAAGAGGTTTCAAGAACAAGTTGTAATGCCACAAAGATATATAAAACGGATTCATATCTATTGCCGCAGGAGTTTATTTTTGTACTTTTGCATGGATTTTCAACGGATATAAACAAAATATGATAAGTTACCTTCAGGTGGATGGATTGACCAAGTCGTTTGGTGATTTGGTGTTGTTTCAAGGACTCTCGTTTGGCATTGCCGAGGGGGATAAAGTTGGACTGATAGCCCGTAATGGAGCAGGCAAGAGCACGCTACTAAATATTCTTGCCGATAAAGAGGGAGTAGATGAGGGTAACGTAGTTTACCGAAGGGAACTTCGGGTAGCCTATCTCGAGCAAGACCCTGATTTTCCTAAGGAACTGACAGTACTGGAGGCTTGTTTTTTTGCAGGTAATGAGGTGGTCAACGTGATCAGGGAATACGAACGTATCATGTCAATTGCCAGTCATCCCGGCATTGAAGAGGTGTTGACCCAGATGGATCTCCTCAAGGCCTGGGAATACGAACAGAAGGTAAAACAGATCTTATCACAGCTGAAGATTACAGATTTAGATCAGACCATTGGCACGCTTTCAGGTGGACAGCTAAAGCGTGTGGCACTGGCCAACGCGCTGATTGTGGAGCCTGATCTGCTGATTCTTGACGAGCCAACTAACCACCTTGATCTGGAGATGACCGAATGGCTGGAGGATTATCTGCGTCGTTCACGACTCAGTCTGCTGATGGTGACGCATGATCGTTACTTTCTGGATAGGGTTTGCTCGACGATTCTCGAGATTTGACAACCAACAGATGTATAGCTATAAAGGAAGTTATGCATATTATCTTGAGAAACGGCAGGAACGGGTGGAGTCAACGAATGTGGAAATCGAACGGGCCCGTAATATATATCGCACCGAACTGGACTGGATGCGACGGATGCCTCAGGCCAGAGGTCATAAGGCACGCTACCGTGAAGAGGCTTTTTATGATATAGAAAAGGTTGCGAAGAAGCAGGTGAATCAACGTAATGTTGAACTGAATATGAAAGCCTCTTATATCGGATCAAAAATATTTGAGGCATATCAATTGCATAAGAAGTTTGGCAATCGTATTATCCTGGAAGATTTTTCATATATATTTTCAAGGTATGAGAAGCTCGGAATAGTTGGGAATAACGGCACAGGCAAGTCCACTTTTATCAAGGTCATCATGGGACTTGTCCAGCCTGACAAAGGGATTATTGATGTTGGCGAAACCGTTCGCTTTGGCTATTACTCTCAGGATGGACTTCAGTTTGATGATCAGATGAAGGTCATCGATGTGGTGCGTAATATTGCGGAGGTAATCGAACTGGGCAACGGCAAACAGATGACTGCTTCACAGTTTCTGCAGTATTTCCTCTTCACACCTGAAACACAGTACAGCTATGTGTATAAGTTGAGCGGTGGTGAAAGGAGACGACTGTATCTCTGTACGGTGCTGATTCAGAACCCTAACTTTCTGGTGCTCGACGAACCGACAAACGATTTGGATATCGTCACCCTGAATGTTCTGGAAGAGTATCTGAAAAGCTTCAAAGGATGTGTTATGGTTGTATCCCATGATCGTTATTTTATGGATAAAGTAGTAGATCATCTGCTCGTATTTAATGGTGAAGGAGATATCCGTGACTTCCCGGGCAGCTACTCTGATTACCGTGATTGGAAAGAGGCACGTCTGCAACAGGAACGCGCTGCCGCCAAACCAAAAGAGAAAGAAGAAAAGGCAGCACGAGTGAAAGAACCCATTAAACGGAAGATGAGCTTCAAAGAGAAGCGTGAGTTCGAATCATTGGAAAAGGAGATGGAAGCACTCGAACAGGAAAAGAAAACAGTTGAAGAAGCTCTTTTTGCAGGTAAACTGTCTGCCGATGAACAGACAGTGGCTTCACAACGGATAGGTGATATTTTGACTCTTATTGATGAAAAGACCATGCGCTGGCTGGAGTTAAGTGAAATTGAATAATGAGCATGAACTTTACGAATTATCATAGCCACTGTTCTTATTGTGATGGGAGAGCTTCTATGGAAGCTTTTATTATCCAGGCAATTAAAATGGGATTTACCAGCTATGGTGTGTCATCTCATGCACCACTTCCTTTCTCTCGCAGATGGGCTATGGAAAAGAGTGAAGTATCTGCATACCTCGCTGAGTTTAACTTTCTGAAAGAAAAATACAGCGATCAGATTGATCTGTATATTGGCATGGAGATCGATTATCTGGATGACGAAAGCTATCCCGGTAATGACTATTTTCAATCCTTGCCATTGGATTACCGTATTGGTTCGGTACACCTGCTGCATGGAGTAGATGGCGAAGCCGTTGATATTGATGGTAACAAGGAACGTTTTGAATACAAGCTGAACTATCAGTTGGGAGGCGAACTCAAGCCGGTTATCAAAGCCTATTTCGATAAGATGATGCGGATGGTCGAACGGGAGGTATTGACTTCTTGGGTCATTGTGATAAAATCTACTTCAATGCACTTTCGGTTTGCCCTGACATCCTTGAACAGGAATGGTATAATCGATTGATGGAAGAATTTTATGATCTTATTGCAGAGCGGGGAGTGATGATCGAACTTAATACGAAAGCTTTCGAGGAGACAGGGTTGTTCTTTCCCAATATTAAGTATCTCCCGTTGATACGTGATCGGAAGATTCCGGTTATTGTCAATAGTGATGCACATTATCCCGACCTGATCAATAGTGGACTTTCAGATGGCTACGAAGCTTTACTGAATATAGGAATCAGGGATGTTGTGCAGCGTAAGGGTGCCACTTGGCAGCTTGTGCCTCTCTCTATTGACTGACAAAGACCTTTTAGTATAATTTAAAGGATGCACTGGACACCATCTTAAAATAATGGTTATCTTTGCCTAAATATCATATTAACAAATATCAAATACAATGAAAAAACGATTCTCTTTTCAAATGCTTGTTTCTGCATGCATTTTTTCAAGCGCTCTGCTTTTTACCGCTTGTAACGCAGCTCCCAAGAAAGATGTAGGTCTGCAACTCTACTCTCTTCGTGATTTGATTAATAAAGATGTACCTGGTATTCTTGACTCAGTAGGCAAGGTCGGTTATACATTTGTTGAAGCAGCCAGCTATGGTGATGGTAAGTTCTACGGTATGGATCCGGTAGCTTTTAAAGAACTGTGCGAGAAAAATGGATTAAAGTTCCTTTCTTCTCATACAAGCCATGACTGTCCGGATGATCTCTCTGATGCAGCTACCTGGGAATGGTGGACGCAGTGTATTGATGCTCATGCAGCAGCCGGTGTTAAGTATATTGTACAACCCTCAATGGGAGGAAAAGCATATGCTAGCCTTGAGGGATTGAAGAAATATTGCGAGTATTTTAATAAAGTCGGTGAGATGTGTAATGCAAAAGGCATTCGTTTCGGTTATCATAATCACTCCGGAGAGTTTAAAGAAATGGACGGAAAGAAGATATACGACATCATGTTAGAGTCTACCGACCCGAAAAATGTTATGTTTGAGATCGATCTTTACTGGGCAGTAGAAGGTGGAGTTAATCCTGTGGATTACTTTAAAAAATACCCGGGTAGATTTGAACTGTGGCATGTGAAAGATGTGAAAGAGATTGGTGCCAGCGGAAAAATGGATTTCAAGACTATCTTTGAGAATGCTAAAGGCAGTGGTATGAATTACATCATTGTTGAGCAGGAAGCATATTCCATGCCTCAGATACAGAGTGTAAAAGCCAGCTATGATTATCTTAAAAACGCTGAGTTTGTAAAGAAAGATTATTCTAAGAACAAGTAACAGGAGGTTTTTTGCAAAGGAGTTTTACTCTTTGCACAATCAAAATAAACAAAGATTAAGGGAAAGTAAAAGCTTTCCCTTTTCTTTTTTTGCAAATCAAATGATAATCTCTACTTTTGTGCTTCTAATATAAGTTATAGCATCTAACAAATAAATAAAAGCAAATGCCGCAAATATCTGTCCGTGGAGAAGAAATGCCTGCATCACCAATACGAAAATTGGTCCCGTTGTCTGATAAGGCTAAGGAGAAAGGAATAACTGTGTATCATCTGAACATCGGTCAGCCGGATCTTCCTACTCCTAAAGTCGCGTTGGATGCATTGCACAACATTGATCGAACAGTTTTGGAATACAGTCCCAGTGATGGTTACAGAAGTTACCGGGAGAAGCTGACAAAATACTATGCGAAATATAATATTAATGTTACTGCGGATGATATCATCATTACCACCGGTGGATCAGAAGCAGTGCTGTTTGCTTTCCTTGCATGCCTTAATCCGGGCGACGAAATAATTGTTCCGGAACCGGCTTATGCTAACTATATGGCTTTTGCAATCTCCGCAGGAGCAGTCATCAAAGGTATTCCTTCGACTATAGAAGAGGGTTTTGCTTTACCTTCTATTGATAAGTTTGAGGCACTGATTACTGAAAAGACACGCGGCATTCTGATCTGTAATCCCAACAATCCGACCGGCTATCTTTATACCCGGAACGAGATGAATCAGATTCGTGATATCGTAAAAAAATACGATTTATACCTCTTTTCAGACGAAGTATATCGTGAATTTATCTATACCGGTTCGCCCTATATTTCCGCTTGTCATCTTAAAGGAATAGAAGAGAATGTAGTTCTTATTGACTCAGTTTCAAAACGTTACAGTGAGTGTGGTATCCGTATCGGCGCACTGATTACCAAGAACAAAAAGCTGCGCGCATCTGTAATGAAGTTCTGTCAGGCGAGACTCTCCCCACCATTGATCGGACAGCTGATTGCTGAGGCTTCACTTGATGCTTCGCAAGAATATATGCGCGATGTGTATGATGAATATGTGGAACGTCGTAAGTTTCTTATCGACGGACTAAACCGTATCCCCGGTGTCTATTCACCCATTCCGATGGGCGCATTTTATACGGTGGCCCGTCTCCCGGTAGATAATGCAGACACTTTCTGCGCATGGTGTCTCAGTGATTTTTCATACGAAGGACAGACGATATTCATGGCTCCGGCATCAGGATTCTATTCATCTCCCGAGCTCGGACGTGATGAGGTTCGTATTGCCTATGTGCTCAAGAAAGAAGACTTGCAGAAGGCGTTGTTTGTGTTACAAAAAGCGTTGGAGGCTTATCCGGGCAGGACTATTTGATGAAACTCGAATCATTTATAGCAAGACGAATCTTCTTCAGCAAAGAAGGTGACAATCGTGCCTCAAAACCTGCAGTTGTTGTAGCAACGGCAGGAATTGCGTTAGGACTTGCTGTGATGATCCTTTCCGTAGCTGTTGTCACTGGTTTTAAGAAAGAAGTACGAGAGATCGTAACGGGATTTAGTTCGCATATCCAGATATCCAATTACGAGAATAGTTTTTCTTATGAGACACTGCCGATCCGTATCTCTGACTCGCTGTGTTCTACTCTGAATGCAAATCCGGAGGTAAAGCACCTGCAGATCTATGCCACCAAACCCGGTATTATCAAAACAGATAAAGACTTCCAGGGCTTTGTGGTAAAAGGAGTTGGCAAAGACTATAACTGGGATTTCTTTCGCAAATGTTTGCGTGAAGGTGAAGTGCTCTCTTTCTCTGACTCAACAACTTCAAATGATGTGATGATTTCTCAAGCGATCTCAGATAGACTCGGAATTAAGTTGGGCGATTCTTTTTAGCATATTTTGTTCAGAATGATATCCGTGTCCGTAAGTTTAACGTCAAGGGTATTTTCAACACAAACTTCGTGGAGTTTGACCGTCTATTCATTATAGCGGATATCCGCCATGTACAGCATCTCAATGAGTGGGAGCCGGATCAAGTGAGCGGTATTGAGGTGCAGCTTCATGATTTTGACCAACTGGATGTGGCATGGGATAAAATATATGGAAAGGTGGCCAATCATGCTGACGAAGATGGCAATTTCTACTATCCCCGTTCGATAAAGATGATTATGCCTCAAGTGCTCGACTGGCTTGATATGCTTGATACAAATATGTGGGCAATATTGGTTTTATTGCTTGCAGTCAGTGGATTTACAATGATCTCAGGTCTGCTTATTATTATCCTCGAACGAATCAATATGATTGGGATTCTCAAGGCCTTGGGTGCCTCAGACCAGCATGTGAGACGTATATTCCTTAATCTCTCCTTTTATCTTATCGGAAGGGGGATGCTGTTGGGCAACCTTCTGGGAGTAGGGTTCTGTCTGTTACAAAAGTATACAGGATTAGTGAAGCTTGATCCTGCAACGTATTATCTTTCAGCAGTTCCGGTGCATATCACTCTGCTTCAGGTTGTGTTGATCAATATCGGAACATTAACCATCACCGTATTGTTGATGCTGGCACCCTCTTACCTGATTACACGTATTCCTCCATCCAAAGTGATGCGCTACGATTGATCCAACCAAACCTAATCCATGTGAAAGACCTCTTTCAAAGGTACAGACACAGGAGAATTATCCGGATTAACTTCCATGATATCTGCCATGTAATCCCACCATTTTTGCACGATAGCCAGTTTACCGAGATCCTGTGATGACTCACTTCCTTCTGTTTTCTGGAAAGCAAACAAGATATTCGTCTCTTTATCCCAGTAGATTGAATAATCAAAGACGCCGTTATTGGAGAGTAGTTCCTTAACTTCAGGCCACAATGCATTGTGTCTTCTTTCATATTCAGCCTCAAATCCGGGCTTCAAATACATTTTAAAAGCTTCTCTTTTCATGATATATGGTTATTTGTATTGAGCAAAAGTAAGAAAAAAAGAAAATGTGTATGTGCTGAAGATGACTTTTATTTAGAAATGAGATGAAATCGGATAATTATCTCTATTTTTGTATCTCAATTGTTCACATTCAATGATTTCAATAGACGGACTGACAGTCGAGTTTGGTGCCACACCTCTTTTCGATACAATCTCTTTTGTAGTAAATAAGAAAGACCGCATAGCGTTGGTAGGTCGCAACGGTGCCGGCAAATCAACTATGTTGAAAATTCTTGCAGGGGTTCAAACTCCGACAAGAGGTGCTGTAGCAGCTCCGAAAGATACGACGATAGGCTATCTGCCTCAACAGATGTTGCTCAATGACAACCGTACTGTTTTGGAAGAAGCGGAAATGGCATTTGAACATATCAATGATATGCAAGTTGCCATCGATACTATCAACAAAGAATTGCTCGAAAGGACTGACTACGAGTCAGAGGAATATCATAAACTGATAGACCGGATGACCTATCTCAACGAGCATTTCCTTATGATGGGAGGTACTAACTTCCGGGCGGAAACTGAGAAGACACTGATAGGATTAGGCTTTAACCGCGACGATTTTGACCGCTCTACATCTGAGTTTAGCGGAGGATGGCGGATGCGTATAGAGCTTGCAAAGGTGTTGCTTGGCAATCCGGATGTCTTACTACTTGACGAACCGACCAATCACCTGGATATTGAGTCCATACAATGGCTTGAAAACTTTCTCGCAACAAGAGCCAATGCAGTAGTGATGGTGTCCCATGACCGTACGTTCCTTGACAATGTGACAACACGTACCATTGAAATTTCGCTCGGTAAGATCTACGACTACAAGGTTTCCTATTCCCATTATGTGCTTCTACGACAAGAGCGTCGCGAGCAACAGTTGAGAGCTTACGAGAATCAGCAAAAACAAATACAAGATACAGAAGACTTTATCGAACGTTTCCGCTATAAGGCGACAAAATCGGTGCAGGTACAGTCCCGTATCAAACAACTCAATAAGATTGATCGGGTAGAAGTGGATGAAATTGATAATACATCACTGAATCTGAAATTTCCACCGGCACCTCATTCCGGTAGTTACCCTGTCATTGTTGAGGGACTGGCAAAGCGTTATGGTGACCATACCGTAATTGAGTATGTTGATCTGACCATTCGTCGTGGAGATAAGGTGGCTTTTGTAGGCAAGAATGGTGAGGAAAATCCACGTTGGTGAAGTGTATTATGGGAGAGATCCTTTTCGAAGGTTCCCTCAAACTGGGTCATGGTGTACAAGTGGGATATTTCGCACAGAATCAGGCCATGTTGCTGGATGAGAATCTCACCGTATTTGATACCATTGATTATGTAGCCAAAGGCGATATCCGTACCAAGATCCGTGACATTCTCGGTGCGTTCATGTTTGGTGGAGATGCATCAGACAAGAAGGTGAAAGTTCTTTCAGGAGGTGAGCGGAGTCGTTTGGCAATGATTCGTTTACTGCTTGAGCCTGTCAACCTGCTGATACTCGATGAGCCGACCAACCATCTGGATATGCGGACAAAGGATGTATTGAAAGATGCAATCAAAGAGTTTAATGGTACGGTGATTATCGTTTCCCACGACCGGGAGTTTCTTGACGGACTGGTTACCAAAGTCTTTGAGTTTGGCAACAAGAAGGTGAAGGAACATCTCTGCGGGGTCTTTGAGTTTCTTGAAAAGAAAAAGATGGATTCCCTGAAAGAGATTGAACGGGCTGTTGCACTGGCTGATATGAATGACTCCGATGAAGGAAAAGAACAGAGTGCCGGCAAGGTCTCTTATGAAGCACGAAAGGAACAGAATCGGAAGATCCGCAAGATGGAGAGAGATATAGAGTTTTCTGAAAAGAAAGTAGCCAAACTGGAAGCAGAAATCACAGCGATGGAAAAAGAAGATGAGTGAGCCGGAAGGTATGACAGACGGAAAACTCTATGAGCAACACGGCAAACTAAAAGTTTCGCTTGAAAAAGAAATGGAACTGTGGGCTGAGCAGACTGTGGCGCTTGAAGAGATGCAGCATGAGGAGTAATAAGAACAGAAATAATTCATAGTGTATGTTATCAAAGATTATTGATCAAAAGAGTATTGATGTTGTGCAGAACCGGATAGATGAAGCACGGCATATTGTTATTGTCACACATGTAGGTCCGGATGGCGACGCGGTTGGTTCATCGTTGGCACTCTCTCTCTATTTGAAAGGACTGGGGAAAAAGGTGAGTGTGGTTACTCCAACCCCCATGCCTGACTTTCTCTTGTGGTTGCCCGGTGCCAAAGAGGTATATGTGCATTCTGTCAGGAAAGAGGAATCTGATGCGATCGTACAGGAAGCGGATTTGATCTTTGCTTTGGACTTCAATATCTTGAAAAGATTAGAAAATTTAGCTGCAATTGTTGAAAGCTCCAAGGCGCATAAGATTCTTGTTGATCATCACCTTCATCCCGGAGAGAACTGGAATCAGGTCATCTCTCATCCTGAAATCAGTTCGACGAGCGAACTGATCTTTCGTCTTATCTGTCGAATGGGCGATTTTAACCGTATTAACAAAGAGATAGCCGAGTGTATTTATACTGGCATGATGACCGATACCGGTAGCTTTACTTACAATTCCAACAATCCGGAAATTTATTTTATTATTTCCGAGCTGCTCACCAAAGGTATTGACAAAGATGCAATTTATGCAAAGGTATATAGTAGTTACTCGGCAGACCGTTTCCGCCTGATGGGATTCCTTTTGTCGCAACGTATGAAGATACATGATCAATATCCTGCTGCGTTACTTACACTTTCATTGCAGGAATGCAAAGAATATAATTATCAGAGAGGAGATGCCGAGGGCTTTGTAAACATTCCGCTCAGTATTTCCGGAATTGTCTTTTCTATTTTTATGCGTGAAGATGAAGATAAGATAAAGATATCACTTCGCTCTACAGGTTCATTTCCATGCAACAAGTTTGCTTCCGAATGTTTCGGTGGAGGTGGGCATTTGAATGCTTCAGGAGGCGAGTTTTATGGAACGATAGAAGAAGCAGTTCAACTCTTTGAAGCAGCTCTACCAAACTATTTACCTTTCTTTGAAGCCGAAAAAGACAAATTAATTTAAAAGGAAGAAAGGTTCGGTTTTTTTCTCTTACCTTTGGGACTCATTTAACAAAAATATTGAAGGATGAATAAGAAAATAATGTATTTCACGCTCGCTCTGAGTATGCTGGTTTCCGGGTTCGTTTTTACTAGTTGTAATAAAACTCAGACCTATGCAGAATTGCTTGATGCAGAGAAAGCTGCTATCCGATCCTATATCAAGGCAAATAACATTGTCGTGCTGAGCACATTTCCAGAAGATAGTATCTTTGGAGAAAAGGAATATTTTCTTGATGAAGAAGGTCTTTATGTCCATATTGACTCATTAGGAAGTAAACGTAAAGTACAGACAGGAGAAACCGTCTTACTTTGGTTTGAAAAACGAGGTCCACTCCCGCAAGACACTGTTTCAGCTTGTAACTACACTTATTCAAAGCCGGATGAATTTGAATATATGGGATCCTATACATCAACCCGATATGCCTGGTATCGTCCACTTAAATGGGTTGGCAATGGCGGAAAAGTAAAAGTGATTGCTATGCACACAGCAGGAAACAGTACCGACCAGAATAATGTCGTGGCATATACATACGAGTTGGAATATATCCTGACAAAACTAGACGATTGATAACCCCTAAATATACATTATGACACTGATAAAATCAATTTCAGGAATCCGCGGAACGATTGGCGGAGTGCCTGGTGAAGGATTAAATCCACTTGACATTGTAAAGTTTACTTCTGCTTATGCTACCTTGATACGTAAAACTACCACAGTCAAAAGCAATAAAATTGTTATTGGACGTGATGCACGAATCTCCGGAGAGATGGTATCTCACATAGTGATTGGCACACTGACCGGTATGGGCTTTGATGTGGTAAACATCGGCCTGGCATCAACACCCACAACCGAACTAGCCGTGAAATGGGAAAAAGCTGACGGAGGCATTATACTTACTGCCAGTCACAACCCGAAACAGTGGAACGCGCTTAAGCTACTTAACGAAGAGGGTGAGTTCTTCAATGACACAGAAGGAAAAGAAGTGCTTCGTATCGCTGAAGCAGAAGAATTCTGTTTTTCGGAAGTAGACGCATTAGGAAAAGTAACGGAGAATAACACATACAATCAGAAACACATTCAGAGCGTGCTTGATCTGAAGTTGGTAGATGTTGCAAGCATCCGCAAAGCAAACTTCACAGGTCGTTATCGACACTGTGAATTCAGTGGGGGGTATCGTACTGCCCGAGTTGCTTGATGCACTTGGTGTGAGGAATGTACTCAAACTGAACTGCGATGCTAACGGACAATTTGCTCACAACCCGGAACCAATCCCACAAAACCTGACAGGAATCTCCAGTATGTTGCAATTATGCAAGGCAGATGTAGGATTTGTAGTTGACCCGGACGTGGATCGCCTTGCTATCATCTGTGAAAACGGAGAGATGTTCAACGAAGAATACACACTGGTATCTGTTGCCGATTACATACTTAAGCATACACCGGGTAATACCTGCTCGAACCTGAGTTCGACACGTGCGTTGAGAGATGTCACCCGCAAATACGGGTGCCAATACAATGCTGCGGCAGTAGGAGAGGTCAATGTGGTTACCATGATGAAAGCGACCAACGCAGTCATCGGTGGAGAAGGTAATGGTGGTGTTATCTATCCGGAAAGCCATTATGGACGCGACGCTCTGGTAGGTATAGCCTTATTCCTTAGTTTGCTGGCACAATCAGGCAAGAAGGTAACCCAACTAAAAGCTACTTATCCACCTTATTGCATTGTCAAGAAAAGAGTGGATCTGACACCTGATATTGATGTTGATGCAATCCTGGCAGCTGTCAAGAAACAGTTTGCCGACCAGGAAGTGAACGACATCGATGGAGTGAAGATTGATTTCCCTGATAAATGGGTGCATCTTCGCAAGTCCAACACCGAAGCGATTATCCGTATCTATTCCGAAGCAAAGACGACAGAATTGGCCGATGCTCTTGGAGAAGAGATTATCAGTGTTGTGAAGGCTATAGCAGCAAAATAATACAATAATATCAAGAGTCGGGGCATGTTATACTCCGGCTCTTCTTTTTAACCCTTAATAAATCGTATGAAAACAACCAGAAGAGGCTTTGTGAAAGCCGCTGGTGCAATAGGACTCTTCTCTATTGTGCCGAGAAACGTATTGGGTGGCAATGGTATCATTCCCCCAAGTGATCAACTAACCAAAGGTATTATCGGTGTAGGTGGCATGGGACGCGGGCATTACAATTATGCAGGTACCCGTTTGGTAGCAATCTGTGACGTGGATGCAAAGCATCTGAGTGACGGACTGGCAGCCGCTGATGGCAAGATCAAAGGATTTACCGACTTTCGCGATCTGATAGCACTTCCCGAAGTGGATATCGTGCACATAGCAACTCCTCCTCACTGGCATGGACTTATGGCAGTTGAGGCTGCTAAGTCTGGAAAAGATATCTGGTGTGAAAAACCAATGACACGTACCATAGGCGAAGGAAAACGCGTCATGGAAGCAGTCAAACAATATGGTAACATCTTCCGTCTGAATACATGGTTCCGTTTCTCAGATACATTTTATGGAATGGGTACTACTGTTGAACCAATCAAGAAACTCGTGGATAGCGGACTGCTCGGATGGCCACTGACTGTGACAATCGGTAAGCATACCGGTTTTGACTGGAAGTTTTACTGGGTAGGCAATACCGGACTCCCGGTCATGCCCGTGCCTGCTGAACTGAATTATGACATGTGGCTCGGTCCGGCTCCCTTCAAGCCTTATTCCGCACATCGTGTGCACCAGACCTTCCGCGGATACTGGGATTATGATGCGGGTGGACTCGGTGACATGGGCCAGCACTATATCGACCCTGTACAATATTTCTTAGGCAAAGATAATACCAGTCCGGTAAAAGTCGAGATTGATGCTCCACAGCAACACCCTGATGCCGTTGGTACCTGGCGTAAGATCACCTATACCTATGAAGATGGCTGTAAGATTATCCTTGACGGTGCAGGTACCATCACTGATGTACCCTACATTGCCGGACCCAAAGGAAACTTATATCCCGGCTTCCGTTCAGATATTCCCGATCTGGAGCGCAAACTAGCTGCCTTCCCGGATCCGGTCCAACAGAATGTGGATTTTGTAGAGTCCGTTCGTACACGCGAAAAGTTCGCGCTCAACGAGATCAACGGCTTCCGTTCAGCAACCATTGTCAATATGGGAGCAGCCGCATTGCAACTTCACCGTGACCTTCAGTTTGATCCCGTTGCACTTCGCTTTATCGGCGATGAAGACGCCAACAAACTGATTGACCAACCGATGAGAGCACCGTGGACCATTTAATCACCACTAAATCAGAACTAATAATGAAAACAATCAAATACTTGTCCGTACTGCTTGTGGCTCTCTTTTGCTATGCCGGAGCACACGCACAGACAGATCCAAACCGAACCGTTAAGACAAAGGTAGCCGACTTGTTGGCTCAACTTCCCGCACAAGATGCCACTTCGTATGATAAGGTAATGACCGAACTGCTGCAAACCGGTGAAGAAGGAATGTTGCAGATCATGGCTTTATATAAAGATCCTGAACAAGGAGATAACACCTTAGTGGAATATGCCGTTACCGGTATGTCCCGTTTTGTAAGAAACGAACAACAACGCAAACAGCTTACCGGTTGGATGCTTAAAGCTTTGCGTCAGACTTCCTCCAAAGAAGGAAAGTTTTTCCTGATCACCACGCTTCGTATCGCTGGAGATGAAGAATGTGTCAGGGGGCTCGTTCCATACCTTCAGGATGAGCGTTTGGCTGATGTAACTGCCCGCACGTTGGTCACGATCAACACCAATAATGCCCGTGCAGCACTAGTTGACGCTTTAAATACTTCGACAGGCACTCCACTTCTTTCTGTTGTGAAAGCAGCAGGCGATATGAAGATCTCAGCTGCTGAACCAAAGCTTCTCGGATTCATTGCTCAAAATGAAAACCCTGTTTTGAAACAAGTTGCTTCCGATGCACTCGGACGACTAGGCACAGTAGCATCTCTCAAAGCCTTGCAGAAAGCAGCTGCAGCAGAGAAATATGTGTATGACAATAAATGGACGGCAACAGAACCCTATCTAATCCTTCTGAATCGTCTGGTAGCAGAAGGAAACAAAGACGCCATAAAGCAAGCCACCTCACTGATGAGTAAATGCAATGCAGATAATCAGATACATGTTAAATGTGCAGCTCTGCGCATGTTGGTCGCTCGTAATGGAGAAGCAGGCATGCCTCTGATATTGAAAGCGATGAAAGAGAAGAGTCGCACGTATCGTATGGCAGCTCTGGATTATGCTAAAACTTATATTGGAGCCAATGCAGAAGAGCTTCTAATCCAACAACTCGAAAAAGCAAATGAACCGACTCAGGTTGATATCCTCTCTTATTTAGGCACTAGTAAGTCGGAGAAAGCTGTCAGTCAAATTATTCCGTTGACCCAATCAGCAAACAAAGAAGTAGCAGCTGGTGCGATTAAAGCACTCGGACTCATTGGTGGTGATGCCGCCTGTAAAGCATTGGCAACACAGTTTGCTGGAGAAGATGACGTGCTTTTAAAAGCAACAGAGTCAGCACTTCGTTCCTTTAAAGGAAATATCGGTCAAACACTACTCGCAGGTTTAGATTCATACTCACCCAAAGGAGTATGCTTAGCAGTTGCCTTGTTGGGCGATCGTGCTACAATTGCTTCAGGAGAAAAAGTCTTCTCTTTGCTGGAATCTTCAGATCCTGCCAAGAGTGCCGCCGCATTCAATGCATTAAAAGGAGTATCTCAACAAAAAGATCTGGCCAAACTCTTCCCTCTGTTGAACAAACAGACAGATGCGAAACGTGTTTCCGCTGTACGCAGTGCTATTGTGAGCGCTATGACAACGATGGATAAGCAGACAAAAGAAACACTGCTGATGAATGAAATAAAAAATGCACCGGCAGCACGCAAGACCGACTATTACTTCCTGTTGGGAGAAGCAGGATCAACAAACGCTCAGATCCTCGATGAGTTATTTGCCCTGCTAAAGAACGGAAATAGCACAGATAAGAAGGATGCCGTTTCGATTCTGAAAGTTCGCACTGACCACAGCGCCGTTATTTCACGGTCGCTCTCAGTAGCACAGGAACAAACAGACCTCAAAGGTCTGTTGTTACCGGTAGTCATTTCTCATCTTTCTACAGGCACAATAGATGCAGAGACCGCACACGGAACTATTCGCAAGGCATTTGAACTCACTGAAGATAACGCTGTCAAAAACCAGTTGCTTACTCAATTATCCAATGTACAGAGTTTGCCTTCATTGCTCTTTGCCGCACAGTATCTCGATAACAAAGAGCTACAACAAGCCGCAGCTGTCACAGTGATGAACATTGCACTTGCCAATCCGCAGTTTAATAGTCAGGAGGTTATTGCAGCGCTCAACAAAGTGTTGGAAGTAATAGAGGGAGGCGATAGCCGGTACTTCAAAGAAGCAATCCGCAAACATCTGTCCACTCTCACGCCGGTACAACCGTTCAAACTCTCCGCAGAGGAGCAGGCGCAAGGATTCAAAGTGCTTTTTGACGGTACAAATATGAACTCCTGGACTGGCAATACAGCAGGTTATATCTGCGAAGAAGGAGCCATCGTATGTCACCCGGGTGCAGGTGGCGGAGGCAATCTCTACACAGTGGATGAATATGCCAACTTCAACTTCCGTTTTGAGTTCATGCTCACTCCGGGAGCGAACAACGGTCTGGGTATCCGTACTCCGCTTGAAGGAGATGCCGCGTATGTAGGTATGGAATTGCAGATTCTCGACAGTGAATCGCCCATCTATGCAGACTTGCAGCCGTACCAATATCACGGATCCGTGTATGGTATCATCCCTGCAAAACGTGGATTCCTGAAGCCAATCGGTGAATGGAATACAGAAGAGGTTATTGCAAATGGCAATCACATCACAGTGATTCTGAATGGTACAGTCATCGTGGATGGCGATATCGCCAAAGCAACAAAGAATGGCACACCTGATCACCGCGAGCATCCGGGCCTCTTCAATAAGAAAGGTCATATTGGCTTCCTCGGACACGGTTCGTTGGTGAAGTTCAAAGATATCCGCGTCAAGGCTTTGAAGTAACTCAAAGAAATTCTAGAATAGGAGAGAGCAGCAGGGAGTGACCTTGCTGCTCTCTTTTGTTATGCCATAAGGTTTCATGAATTCTTCCATACAGAACCCCCTAGCGTTTGACAGTTGTGGTCTTAGCGTACGACTACTGTAGTCTTAGCGTAAGACAACTGTCAAACGCTACACGCTTCCGTATGCGTGGATCCATGCATACGGACAAATGAATTGTTTCATCTGTATGTCTGATTTGAACTGTATTTATATTCTGTAATAATTAAATAAGCGTAAATATTTCTTTTGTAATAAATGCTTAATTATATTTGCAATCTGTAATATCATTACCTGTAATAAATCTATATATCCATGAAAGGACTCATCCATAAAAAAGACTTGCTATTAGTTGTCCTGCCAGTCTTTCTGTTTTCCGGGTTGAATATTAAAAGTTATGGTTTTCCGGATAGCAAACCGGAGAGTGTTGAACGAGTGATAACTGTAGGCGACCGAATCAACGGTATGGCCACGCTGATGTATAGAAACTATCCTGAGAAAATCTATGTCCAGACAGATAAGCCGATCTATAATCCAAGTGATACGGTGTGGTACAAAGTATGGATGCTGCAAGGTGGCACGCTTTTTCCGACTGAGAAAAGCCGGATTGTCTATGTCGATCTGATCAATGAACAGAACTATGTTGTTGAAAGCAAGAAGTATATTGTAAATACAGGAAATTCGAACGGGGAGTTTATCTTGCCAAAAGAATTTCAGAAAAACGGACTCTACAGAATACGTGCCTATACGCGTTGGCAGAAGAACTTTGGTGATTCAGCTTATTTCGAAAAGGTCATTCCGATCTGGGAAGTCAAAGGGAAAATACAGGATGATAAAGCTTTTGTTACTGAACTAAACAAACAAGGGGATAAAGTCTTCGTCAGCCAAAACGAGATTCAGAAACGCAAACAAAAAGAGACTGAAGATAAACTTCTGCGAAAAGAAAAAATGCAGAACCGTGCATTTGATCTGGATCTGCAGTTCCTTCCCGAAGGGGGAACTCTGGTCGCCGGTCTTGCCAACAAAGTGGCTTTCAAAGCTCTTTCTCCGGATGGAAGAAGTGTGCCTGTGGAAGGAACAATCCTGGATCAGGATAGTACAGAGGTTACTTCGTTTGCTTCGGAGCATAAAGGAATGGGGGCCTTTCTGCTTGTTCCGGAAAGGGATAAAAGATATATGGCACGTTTATTTAATAATCAGATCATTGCACTTCCTGCCGTCGAACAGCAAGGAATAAAACTCTCTGTAATCTCAAAGCCTACTTCTGATACATTGGCGCTTTCGGTCAATGCTACTATGGATATCGTTGATAATCTTACCACTTTTTCCATGCTGGTTGAGTCGCGCGGTTTGTTGCAACAGAACGCTTATACTATTCAGATGAACAGATCACGTGTCATTATTTCCATTCCGAAAGATAGTCTCGAATCTGGTATCAATCGCTTTACACTTTTCACGACCAACGGCGAACCTCTTTGCGAGCGACTCGTTTACATTAACAAGAAAGATGAGATAAACTTTGATGTTCAGGCATTTTGGGAGTCCACATCTGCTACTAATCAGATGCTGACACTTAAGATCAGTCCGCGTATCAAGGATAACAATACACAGGCTGCATTTGCCATAAGTGTTACCAATAAGAATTCTGTTCCGTTTGATTCTATTCAAAAAACACTTCGCTCGGAGATGCTTCTCTCATCCGATCTGAAAGGATATATCGAAGAACCTGGTTATTATTTCAATCACCCGTATGACAGTATCTGCAAACAACTGGATCTGCTCATGTTGACTCATGGATGGAGTGGTTTTAGCTGGGATGATGCGACCAAACGTAGTTTTAGTTATCATCCTGATACTGCCTTGGCTGTTTCTGGAAGAGTGGAAAACTTGCTGGGGAAACCGGTATCGGGAAGAAAAATATCTTTACTTGCGCAAGGAGGACGCTTTGTCGCTGATCAAAGTATCTCGGATGCGACAGGACGATTTAACTTTAATAATCTGAATGTGAGAGAGAATTCTATCGTAAGGGTGAAGATTGAGAAAGAGAAGGGCAAGAGACTAATAGGTCTGGGCATTACCTTTGACTCCTTGGATAACAGACCCTCTTTTCCAATTATCGCAAACAAGGATTTTCTCTATGATGCAAATGAAACGGACAATCTGCTGGAATCGTATGAGGATAAATTGAAAAAGGATGAGCTCTTTATGGATAGTCTCCGCAAGCGCTACGGGGTTCATCTTCTCGGCGAAGTAACCGTTGATGAAAGAAGAAGAATACAGAATTCATATAACAGAAGTGGCAGTGGTGAAGGTAATATTGTGCTTGGTCCTGAAACAATTGGTAAGTATGATGCTTTTGCTAATGTGATTGATATTCTCAAAGCGGAAGTCCCGGGATTTAAGAATGATTATTGCACAATGCGTGATGAAAATGGGATGCGGGTTCATAGTGATTATCCGCACTATAATATCAACGGAAAAGTGCTCTATTTTCAGATTGATTTCGAGATAATAAACCGTTACACATCTTCAATTAAAAGATCTGTGGAAATAACAAAGAATCCGTTTACCGGACAAGATGAGCCGTCATTTCCGAATGCGGAAGATACAGAATATGGACAGATGACTAGGGTGGATGATATACTGGAGGCAATGGTGGGAGCGGATATCAGAGGTGTCGAAGTATTGACTACCGGGGATAATCTGTTTAATTACAGAGGATCTGTTCCAGTACTTGACAAAAGTTATCGACCGATTGCATCGGTTGTTGTCATTACAACCAAAGATGGTGGTGGTCCGCGTGAGAAGCTTTCACAGGGCACATTCATAACAAAATTGCAAGGTGGAGCTACCCCAAGGCGTTTCTATATTCCTAAATATTACCCGGAAGATCCGTTTGATCGGATTGATTTTGATAAAAAACAGACACTTTACTGGAACCCTTTGCTGCTGACAGGTGGCGAACCTGTGGAGATAAAAATACCGGTTGGAGCATCCATGAAGGATAATCTGCAACTCGAGATTGAAGGTTCTGATCTGAATGGTCATATCGGCACAAAACAGCAGCCTGTTATCCTCACAAAAAGAGTGTTGAACGAGGAAGAACGTAGGAGTGAGGCTTTAAAGGATTTTTTAAGAAATGGTCTTTAAATACAGATAAAAGATGAAATATACCAGTCTGACACTTTTATGCATCTTGCTGTTTTCTGTGCTGAATATTCAGGCTCAGACGATGGATAGGGTCATGGAGGATTTGATGAACAGTGGTGATTATATTGAGCTGAATCGTCGCTATGCAATTACCAGAGAGCGGGGGATCATTTATAATACGAATCTTAAACGGATGATTGAAGCTTTTCTTTACACGTCTCAAAATAATCCGAAAAAGGCGAGTGCAGCATGGAAAAAGGTGATTAAATCCAATAAAGAGCATTGGACTACGAAAGAATTAGGTGGTGCGCTGGATCTGCTGGGAGTAAATCTTTCTAGCATGGGAAAATACAAAGAGGCTTCTGACCTGATGCTTGAGTTTTTGGTGATATCCGAAGACTCCAAGGGTTTGAAAATGGGCGATCGGATCAAGATAGAACAGACCTGTAACCTGGGGGTCTTTGGCAATAAGTTCGCGCCGAAAATCATTCGTCCAAAGCGTGATTGTGAGGTAGCGTTATTATCAAAGAGCGGATGGCCACATCTCTTTATTCCTGTTGTGCTGGATGGCAAAGAATATCCCTTTTTGTTTGATACCGGCTGCTCAGCCCATTCAACGAATTTTGCAAGTGAGGAGTTTGCGCGTGAACATAACATTCGCATCCTTGGTGAAATGGTGACTACCTATGGTATTGGTGGTGCTGAGTTTCAGAAGTTGGGTGTGTTGGACACGCTTCGTATCGGTGATATCATCTATCGCAACGTTGCCTTTACCATCTATTCCGGACAATATCTTGGTGTAGATGCCGGTTTGGGTATGGTCTTTATGAAAGCTATGGGTGAGATTCAGTTTTATCCTCAAGAACAGAAAATTGTATTTCCGGCCGTAGAGTCACCTCTTCCTGCGACAGGTTCAAATATGATGCTTAGTAGTGGTTCGCCATTTGTCGAAGCTTATTCAAATAACGAACGACTGATTTTTCTGTTTGATACAGGTGCTTCTTCTTTCTTGTCCAACTCTTTTTATCAAAAGCATGCAGCGGAAAGTGCCTATGCAGGTGTGAATATTACTTCCACCAGTATGACAGGATTTGGAGGAACGAAAGAGTCTGGTACTTTCTCCATCCCTTCCTTTCCCGTGAAGGTTGGAACAGTAAACCGGAATATGACGGATTTGAAGGTTCTTACGGACAAGTTAGGTAACGGTTCATCGAGAAATGATGGTATTTTGGGAGCTGACTTTGTGAGGATGTTCCGCAAAGTAACTGTCAATTTCAATAAGATGTTTCTGACGGTAGAATAAAATTCGAAAACTATTTGCACAAAAGCACGAAGATTATAAAAAGTCTTCGTGCTTTTGTGCAAATAGTTCTGTTTCGCTTATGCTTTTAGTTTTGCAAAATACATGGCAAATGAACGGTATAAGAAGTGTGTCCATTTACCAAATGGAACAATGATCAATGCCCATTGAACCAAGACGGTGAGATGTACAAGATACAACCACTTATTTGTCTCCAGCAGATCAAGATCAATGAACAGGCGAACCATAAAGGCGGAGAGTCCCATTAGAAACAACCAAATAACGAAAAACCAGTCAGAAGGTTGCGAGTGTTTGCTTATTTCTTTGTTCTTCTTTATACGGCTCAACACAAAGTCAAAGGTTACTACAAATACTATAGCACTGACCACATAACCGAAGATTGTGACTATCAGGTATTCCGATGAAAACCAGTTGAGAAATACTGTGGTAAATAACAACGATAAATATCCGATTACCATAATAAAATGTTCGAACCAGCGTAATTGGTTGTCATCACAACCGAGTGCGCGCTTTTGTGTGAACATATGTATAAACAGATCGCCCATGCTATTCACGTATTTCTTTAACGGAACTTTCGTTCCCGGCTTCAAGATGGTGAGCCACCACATACGTGCCACATTGGGCAATAAGATCACAAGTCCCACTGTGCCAATGGCTATCATCTCAAACAGATGTCCGAAATGAACCATCTTCTCCAGTTCGAAGCCCACGGTGAATGCAAAGGCCATCACGCCAACCAGCGTGAGCACAAATGCGGCAATGGATAATGGTAACGATTTGTACATTAATCCCGATAATCCGGTCCAATCGTATTTGGCGGTCAGATAACGGCGAAGTGACATCATCAATTCGCTGGGATTTGCTTCTTGTGGACAGTATGTTGAGCATTCGCCACAATAGTAACATTCCCAGGGTTTGAGTGATGACTTAATTTCATCTTCAAGTCCCAGCGTACTAAGTCGTACCATTTCACGGGGAAA
The DNA here is from genome assembly GCA_963677415.2 of Bacteroidales bacterium. Lineage (GTDB taxonomy): Bacteria > Bacteroidota > Bacteroidia > Bacteroidales > JAQUTK01 > JAQUTK01. Next base: position 23,463 of record CAXXFJ010000032.1, read on the forward strand.
AGAGACCTCTTCTGTGGACAGTGAACATACTGCGGTACAGTTACCACAATTGTAACAGGCGTTGGAATTTATGGCGCCATACTTATTCAACTCTTTCTCAAATGAAGGATTTATTTTTGCCATTACTTTTTCAATTTATAGGTAAAATACTCGTCCATATCGTCTATATCACCAGTTGCTACCAAACCGTATTTAACGAGCGACATCAAATGATAGACCACTTCGTCAGAGGGCATGTTCAGTTTGTCGGTCAGTTGCCTGATCGTCAGATCTTCTTGTGCCAAAGCTTCTAACATGAGTTTCTTTATTCGGTTGAATTCTTTCAGATTCTCTTTTGCCTGCTCTGGCACTCCGCCTAACTTCTCACGCAGGTATTTTGCGGTTTTTCCTTTTTCTATTTCCATATTGTTAGTTGTTTAAACTTTTCCTGAGTTGTCTTCTTTGGAAGAGTTATTTTAAACAAGTGCATCAATCATACTCATTATTTCAGTGCTGGAACAGGCGATCAGATTCACTGCATCCGGTTCGCATACTGGTGCACACATACCGCAACCCTTGCATACAGAGTTGTTTATTTCAGCAATGGTTCTTCCGTCTTTCTCTGATTTCAAAATGGCATCAAATGGGCAAGCAGCTTGGCAAGCTCCACACCAGGTGCATTTATCAGGATCAATGGTTGCTATCAAAGGTTCAGATTCCAACTCTCCTTTACTGATAATAGAATACGACTTTGTAGCTGCGGAAAGGGCTGAGTTTACTGACTCTGCGATGTTCTTTGGCCCCTGACAGGCACCTGCTATCGTGACACCATCAATGACTGTTTCTACTGGACGCAGTTTCATGTGTATCTCATTGTAGAATTTATCGCGGCCTTTGGGAATCTTAAACAGACTGCCCACTTTATTGTCGGCTCGCGGCACCATTCCTGTAACCAATACCACCATATCTGCTTCGACTTCAATCTCTTTTCCATTGGTCAGGATATCATTTATCTTAACGATGGTTTTCTTTCCTTCAATGGTAACAGTAGGTGGCCCGTCTTCATACGACTGGAGGTAAATATCGCCTGATCGCAATGAATCGGCATACAGTATTTCTTGTTTGCCATAGGTACGTAATCCACGGTTGAAATGGAAATTGTTGATATCCGCGAATTTGCTTTTTGCTGTCAGCGCTGCATGAATGGTCGAGGTACAGCAGTTACGTGAACAATAGGTGTTATCTCCTTTCGCCTGCCGACTTCCAACGCAATAGATATAAGCAATATTTTTAATGGCCTTTCCTTTGTAAATCAAGGTGTCGGATTGTGCGTCAATCAACCGTTTGAATTGCGGCAAAGTAATCACATTATCCGAAGTAGCATAGCCAAATTCCCCATAAGCCGGTGTATATGGATCGAATCCGGTTGCCATTAATACAGAACCGACTGAGATCTCTACTGTTTCTTCTTCTTCGGAGAAATCAACTGCGGGACATGCTTTCTCACAAGCACCACAACGGGTACAGTTTTTAAGATCAATCACCGGAGTCTGCGGATATTCGCCGGGATAATTCTTGTAGATTGCTTTGCGTTGTGTCAAACGGAAATTGAATTCATCGGGTACTTCTACGGGGCAAACTTCAATTGCTTTTTTTAAATCTTCAGGATGAAACGTTGTGCCAATGTAACGAGGTGTTTTCTTTATCTTCAACGTGAAATTACCGACACTTCCTTTGTTTGAAATCACTTCGGAATTGGTACATATCTTAATGTTATCACGTGTGATCAGATTATTGTAAAGACGGTTTACAATGTCTTTACCTGTTTCTGTGGTTGTTGACAATGAATCCCATTGAGATACTCGTCCGCCTACAAATGGTTCTTTTTCAATGAGCACAACATCACAGTCTTTGTTTGATAAAGAGATGGCTGCTTTCATTCCTGCTACTCCAGCGCCAATGATTGCTACAGACTTCAGAGCTTTCACTTTGTTGCTCTCCAAAGCTTCTGCGTAGTTTGCTTTGGCTATGGCTGCTTTGACTAAATGGATTGCCTTTTCTGTGGCGCCGATTTTATTGTCGGAGTGTGCCCACGATGCTTGTTCGCGGATGTTGGCATGCACGTAGGTATATTTGTTCAGATTGGCCCGTTGCGTTACATTACGGAAAGTGAGCAGATGAAGTTTGGGTGAGCAGGAGGCTACAACCACACTGGTAAGACCGTTGGCTTCAATATCATTTACCATTTCGCGCTGATTGGCATCGGAACAAGCAAACATCGTCGTTTTAGCCAGGAATACTATATCCTCGCCTTCCACTGCCTGACGCACTTTTTCCACATCTACATAATCGGAAATATTACCACCACAATGGCAAATATATACTCCTATTTTCTTCTTTTTCATGCGTGTTGAATTAAGTAACTTATTGCTTCTGATGATGCGGCGCCTGCTGATAAAATGGAATCAGGGATGTCCATTGGTCCGGTAGCAGCACCGGCAACGAATACGCCACCAATACTTGTTTTTGCAGGACTGGCAAGCATATCGCTTTGTCCCACAAAGGAGAACTGATCCAGATATAATGTCTCATTTTCAAACAGTCCGTCAATCCCTTTATTGGGCAAGACGCCGGTTGATAAGATGACCATATCGTGCTCGGCTTCCTGTAATTTCCCTTTATTGATATCTTCGTAACGGAGTATCAGATTGCCATTCTCTTTTTCAGATATTCTTCCAATCTTTCCTTTTACAAAGTTTACACCCATACCTTTAGCTTGTTGGTAAAACTCTTCAAATCCTTTACCAAATGAACGTATGTTGATGTAATAAATAGTTACATCTGCCATGGGTAGGGCACCCATCAGCAATTGTGCCTGTTTGATGGAATACATGCAGCAGATCTGCGAACAAATCGGGTTGCCAACGGATGCATCGCGTGAACCTACACAGAGTACATATGCAATCTTATCGGGCACTTTGCCATCGCCGGGGCGAAGAATAGTATTAAACGGACGTGTTGGAGCTATTTCGCGTTCCATCTGCATAGCGGTGATTACGTTTTTGTACTTTCCGTATCCGTATCGAGGCATATTGTTAGGGTCAAAAAGGTTGAACCCGGTTGCAACAACAATGGTTTTTACATGAAGTTCCATTGTTTCTGTCTCCATCGTGAAATCAATGCAGTGAGTGGGACATACGCGTTCGCATGCACCGCACAATGTACAGTTTTCAATGTCGATGGCTGCAGCTTTGGGGCTACAGATACTAAAGGGAATAAAGGCTGCTTTTCGTCCGATAAGTCCAAATTGGTACTGGTCGCGGACACTGGTCGGGCATGCTTTTTCGCACAATTGGCACGCTGTGCAATCTTCCACGTGTACATATCGTGGCTTTTTTGTGACTTTTGCCACAAACTCGTTGTCACTGATCTTGCTGATATTACTAACCTCACTACCTGTAAAGATGGTAATATTCGGATGACGTGATATCTCTGATACTTTAGGTGTAGTGATACATGCAGCACAATCCAGAGTAGGGAATACCTTGCTGAGCATAATCATCTTTCCACCTACGGATAATTCCTTATCCACCAATAATACCTTATAACCTGTGTTTGCCAGGTTCAAGGCTGCCTCACCACCGGCAATACCTGCACCTATAACCAACGCATCGTAGCTAATTATTTTTTTAGAATCTTCCATCAGGCATGTAACGTTTTTAGTAAGTACTCGTTGAAGCTGCGAATTTGTTTGACGAACGGTTCACTGCAAACCGAACAGATAGCAGCCATACGAAGACGGGCCGGATCAATATTATTTGATTTCATCAACTCATGTGTTTTCCCAACCAGAGCTCCTGTTTTTTCGGTACATGTCTCCCCATACACACAATCACTTCCATCAGCGGCAATAAAAACGCCATCAAATCCTTTTTCATATGCATGCAAAATCCAGCTGGGTTTTATTCCACTTGAACAAGGAATAGAAATAGTGTAAACTGTGGGGGGGTAATGTAATTTCATCAATCCTGCCATATCAATGGCAGGATCGGAAATCTTTTCGGTTGAAAACACTAATATCTTAGCACTCTTTTTATTTAATTCTCCCATGACGGACAATTATTTCTTCTTCATGTATACTTTGAAGTAGCCATTTTCTTCTGCTGAACCAAGATATTCATGGCCTTGTTTGTTGCACCATTTTGGAATATCAACTTTTGTTCCTTCATCGGCAGAAAGAATTTCCATGACGTCACCTGATTCTATGGTTCCTATTGCTTTTTTTGCTTCCAATAATGGACCCGGACAAGCTGTTCCTCTTGCGTCAATTGATTTTGCTACGCTTACACTTTTCAATTCTTCGTTTGTCATAATGATGTTTGTTTGGCTTTCAAAGCTCTGAAGGTCTTTGAAAGCAAGTTTGTTTTTATTAATTCTTTATATATTGGAGACTTTAGATAAATAGCTGTATGCTACTTTCACTTGCATCAGCTACAAAAGTAGCAGCACCTGCAAACTTCAAATTGGGATAATCAATAAGTTCTTCTTTCTTGAATCCCATCAAGTTCATGGACATCTCGCAGACCACAATTTCTATACCCAGTTCTCCGGCTTCTTTAAACATCTGCTCCAGGGACATTACATTTTGCTTTTTCATAAGCATCTTAATCATCATGGGGCCCATACCAACCATATTCATGTTGGACAATGAGAGTTTCTGAATGCCTTTGGGAAGCATCATACCAAACATCTTGGAAATGAAATCTTTGCCCTTTGGACTTTTATTTGGGTCGCGAAGTGCAGAGAGTGACCAGAATGAGAAGAAAAGTTTTACCTGGGTATCCATGGCAGCAGCTGCAACAGAAATAACCATGGCAGCCAATATCTTATCTAAGTCACCTGAAACAATTGCAATTGACAATTGATCTTTACGCGCATCTTCTAAATTGGCAACTTTCTTTTTAAGATCGTCAAGCTCCTTTTGCAATCCCTGAATCTCTGTTTTTTGATTTTCCTCCATACGAATAGGTATTAATTGAACATAGTAAAATAAATATTTCTGCAAATCTAAGGAACTAATTTAGTTGAAACGATTTATTGTATGTGAAAGACTGCATAATATTTTGTGATATGAATCACATTGCATATATTTGCCACATGGAAAATGATTGTAAAAAATGTTCGATTAATGCTAATGCGAATGCAATGCTTTGTGAATGTTGTCTTGATCACTTAAAAACGAATCACGCAACAGTTCATTTTGTAAAAGGTGATGTAATTATTAAACAAGGTACTTACTCAACGAATGTATCCTTTTTGCGCAAAGGTTTGGCAAAGATTCATTTGACCGGACCATCCCATGAGCAGATCGTTCGCATCGTGAAAGCTCCCGCATACCTGGGTTTACCCACAACTTTTGGTAATAAAATAAATCAGTATTCTATTACAGCTTTATCTGATGCGGAAGTGTGTTATATCGATATAAATTTCTTTCGTAATCTGTTAAAAGCGAATGAGCAGTTTTCGTACGGAATAATTCTGGATTTGTGCCAAAATGAATTGGAGTCATTCCGTCGTTGTGCAAATCGTACTCAAAAACAAGCTCGTGGTAATTTGGCTGATATGATACTCGATCTTGCTACTAATATTTTCGAGTCGGATACATTCATTCTACCAATCTCTCAGTCTGAAATGGGAAACCTTGTAGATACCAGCCGCGAAAGCATAAGCCGAATTCTATCTGAGTTTGCTAAAGATGGAGTGATCAGAATGACTGGTAAACAGCTTGAGATCCTGAACAAAAAGTCTTTGCAATTGATTAGTCTAAACGGATAAACATGTAATACTGATGCTACGTCTCTTGTATGCAATTGTTCAAATTTTGAGTTTTTCAAGACTCCAAAGCTACCTGCGTCATGTTTAAATGAAAGCAAGGATTAAAAGGCTTTTTTAATAGTAATCTCATAACAAATTATCCAAAAATACTTTTTTATGAGAAATATAATCATTACTTTTGTTCAGTACTATTTACCATTAACTATCTAAAGATGAGGTTTGTTCATCGTTAACTCCTCATTCGTCTTCTTCCCCTTCTTTAAAAAGTTTCTGTGATTCTAAAAGATAGTTTTAACTTAAAACACTATAGAATATGGAACACTCATTTACACTCAGATTAGTACTGGCAATAATTACAATATTACCAGGATTGAGCTTTAAAGCTCTAGGTGATGTACCGGTAACTATCCATGTTTCAACTCCCGGAACTCTTTCAACCTATATTGACATCTCTTCTAAAAATCAGATTACAAATCTTATATTAACAGGAGAACTGAATGGTACCGATATCCGTTTTATAAGGGAAATGGCTGGAAATGATCAGCAGGGTAATGAAACATCAGGCAAACTCTCACTCCTTGATTTATCAGGCGCGAATATTGTTAGCGGCGGAGATCCCTACTATTTAGATAGAACATCTTCAGAGAACTCAATTGGTGATAATATGTTTGAAGGTTGTACGAAATTGTCTTCTATCTCTTTTCCTCATAATGTTACTTCGATTGGTGAATATGCGTTTGAAGGATGTACAGGGATAGATTCTTTAGTCCTTCCGAATAGTATTACTTCAATTGGAGACTATGCTTTTTATTCTTGTACTGGATTGGTATCAGTCATTCTCCCTGACAATATTACGATAATCAATGAATATGTCTTTTCAAATTGTACAGGATTACTTACGGTCATCCTTCCAGACAAGGTAACGCTAATCAGAAGGGGGGCATTTTGGAGTTGTACAGCGTTGAAGAATGCATTTCTTCCCAATAGTGTTACTTCTATTGAAGAGAGTGCTTTTCAGTATTGCAGCCAACTGGCTTCACTTGTCTTCCCGGCTAACTTATCCGCAATTGGACAATCAGCATTTTCCGGTTGTATCAAATTGGATTCCCTCAACATTCCTGCAGGCATCACTACAATTAATTTAGGAGTGTTCTCCGGCTGTTCAGGATTACGAACTGTTATAATCCCTTATACAGTTACATTAATCGGATGGAATGCTTTTTCCGGCTGTAGTGGATTGACGAAGATTTGCTGTAAGAGTTCGACTCCTCCTTCAGTGGTTAGTAATTCTTTCAATGGCGTAAACAAGTCAACATGCAAACTGTACGTATCCAAATGGGCCATCTCAACATATCGAAACACAATCGTTTGGGGAGACTTTACATCTATTGTTGAAGAGATGATCACCCCGGTATCCGAGATAGACAGTAAGGGTATTGCTTTATATACCGAAGGAGAGAGTATTGTTGTTAAAGGAATCGAATTTGGTACATTGATCTCTGTATATTCTGAGTCAGGACTTTTGTTGGTGACCATTGTGTCAACTGACGATATTGTCAGAATCAATGTTCCGGCAAGAAATTTCTATCTGATCAAGACCATCGGTAAGACATTCAAAGTAACCTTCTAATTTTCTGAAGGATACTATTAGAATAGGGCGGCAAGTGGAGCATTTCAGCTTTTCTTGCCGCCCTTTTGACTATATGTCTTTTTCCAAGCCTCTATTGTTCATTTTCCAGAAAGTAGTATTAAACCATATTTCTATTTTGAAGTCAAAAAAACAATTACAAGATGAGTACAAACAATTAAGAAGAATAGAATGAAGAAGTTATTTATTACTGCGTTTATCTGTATATTGGGAGTCGGGTATGTATCTGCTGAAACCCCAAATAATACGAAGCAACTTACCATTATGTACAATGTGACCAACTTCAAGGCACGTAATGGCAATCAGATTGCCGTATGGATAGAAGATGAATCCGGTAAGGTGGTTCGTTCACTCTATGCTTCAAGATGGACAGCCAAAGGAGGGTTTAAAAAAGACCCGGTTTCGCTCAACGAATGGGCAAAAAAGGCCGATTGGGGAAATGCTAAACCAGAAGAAGTAGATGCAGTAAGTGGAGCTACCCAGAAAGCTGGTCCTGTAATACTGACATGGGATGGAAAAGATAAAAGTGGAAAAACTGTAACCAATGGCAAATATATTGTTCGCATGGAAGGCAATATTAAGGATGCAAAGATGATGTTTGCCCGCGGAGAGATTGCTCTCGGTGGCAAGAAGCAGGAACTTAAAGCAGCAATTACCTTCAAACCGCTAGATGCAGGTAAAGAGGGTATCCTCTTTGAAAATGTATTTCTTAAGTACGAATAAGCGATAGCAACAAAATAAAATAGCCTGTGCATTCCGGAACAGGCTATTTTTTATGTAATCAACTATTTACAAAGGATATTCATCAAAGGCATATAACAATGTGGAGAGATAACGCTCGCCAGTGTCGGGGAGTAATACCACGATCTTCTTACCTTTGTTTTCAGGTAATGCCGCTAGTTGGGTAGCTGCAAATATTGCGGCTCCTGAGGAGATACCTACCAGCAATCCTTCTTCCTTAGCCAGCTGACGACCTGTACGGATTGCATCATCACTTTCAACAGGGAGAATCTGATCAATGACATCCGGATTGTAGGTCTTCGGTATAAACCCAGCACCAATACCTTGAATCTTGTGAGCTCCTGCCGGTTTACCTGACAGTACAGCTGAAGTAGCCGGTTCGACTGCCACGATCTTAACCTTTGGGTTTTTCTCTTTCAACTTCTTGCCAACGCCACTTATGGTGCCGCCTGTACCTACTCCTGCTACGAAGATATCTACTTCACCTTCCGTATCACGCCAGATCTCTTCTCCGGTGGTTTCATAGTGTACCTGAGGATTAGCCGGGTTTTCAAACTGCTGCAGGATGATTGATCCGGCTATGGTGTCGCGAAGTTCTTCGGCTTTGGCGATAGCACCTTTCATTCCGGAAGCACCGGGAGTCAGTTCAAGTTGTGCGCCATAGGCTTTCAGTAGATTGCGCCGTTCAATACTCATCGTATCGGGCATTGTCAGAATGAGTTTGTATCCTTTTATTGCAGAGATTAATGCCAGTCCTACACCAGTGTTTCCACTGGTCGGTTCGATGATGGTAGCTCCCGGTCTGAGAGTCCCTTTTTTCTCCGCATCTTCAATCATGGAAAGAGCGATACGTTCTTTGACACATCCTCCGGGATTGAATGATTCGAGTTTGGCGATGATTGTAGCGCCCAGTTGTCTGTTGTTACTGTAATTGGAAAGCTCCAGGAGTGGAGTATTGCCGATCAATTCGGTCAAATTCTTTGCTATCTTGCTCATAGTAGTATGTTATTTAGTTTGTTAGTTGTATCAATCAAATCTTTTCGAAAGCCTGGTTCAGGTCGGCGATAATATCGTCAATGTGTTCTATACCAATGCTCAGGCGTACAGTGCTCTGATGAATGCCTTGCTGTGCCAGCTCGGTACTGTTAAGCTGTGAGTGTGTGGTACTGGCAGGATGGATCACCAGACTCTTCACATCGGCTACATTAGCCAGCAAAGAGAATATCTCCAGACTGTCGATGAATGTCTGCGCTTCTTTTGCTTCTCCTTTGACGTCAAAGGTAAAAATAGATCCGGCTCCTTTGGAAAAGTACTTTGTGTATAGAGCATGGTCTGGATGATCTGATAAAACCGGATGGTTTACTTTGGCTACCTTCGGATGATTGTTGAGGAAATCAACAACTTTCAGTGCGTTTTCAACATGACGTTCTACACGAAGAGAAAGAGTCTCCAGTCCTTGCAGTAACAGGAACGCGTTAAATGGTGAGAGACATGCTCCGGTGTCACGGAGAAGAACCGCACGGATACGTGTTACATAGGCTGCTGGACCAACTGCGTCAGCAAACACTACACCGTGGTAGCTTGCGTCGGGTGCTGTCAGTTGAGGGAATTTGCCGCTGGCTTTCCAGTCAAACTTGCCGCCATCTACAATCACTCCGCCCAATGAGGTACCATGTCCTCCGAGAAACTTGGTCGCGGAGTGTACAACGATGTCTGCTCCGTGTTCGATTGGACGAATCAGATAGGGTGTGCCAAATGTGTTGTCAATGATCAATGGAATCTGATGTTTGTGTGCAATGGCTGACACGGCTTCAATATCTATTACATTCGAGTTTGGATTTCCCAATGTTTCAATGAATACCAGTTTGGTGTTTTCCTTAATAGCATCTTCAAAGTTTTGAAGATTGGAAGGATCTACAAATGTGGTAGTTACGCCATAGGTTGGGAGAGTGTGCGACAACAGATTATAGGTGCCTCCGTAAATTGTATTGGCTGATACAATATGGTCGCCTGCACGTGTGATATTTTCAAAGGCATACGTGATTGCTGCTGCACCACTGGCAACTGCCAAACCTGCTACACCGCCTTCAAGTACTGCAACGCGCTCTTCAAATACTCCTTGAGTTGGATTGGTCAGACGACCGTAGATATTTCCTGCATCCGCCAGACCAAATCGTGCTGCGGCATGTGCAGAGTTACGGAATACATATGAGGTTGTTTGATAAATAGGTACGGCGCGAGCGTCTGTTGCAGGATCCGGAGTCTCTTGTCCAACGTGAAGTTGCAATGTCTCAAAATGTAAGTTCTTTCTTCCCATGATTTCTAATCCTTTAATTTGTTATTATTTTATGGTACAAAAATACAGCGGTTTTCATGCGCCGGAAATCCCACAGATAAGGTAAATATATACCATACTTATGGTATATTGAAAGAAAATAGAGGGAAAAGAAAGAAATAAGCATCGTTTTTGAAGAGATATCGGATCAATAGTTATGGGATTGCTAACTTATATACAGTATTGCCAATTTGTATTACATAGATACCTCTCTCCAAAAAGACTTCTGTGAATGTATTGGTCATCGTTTGTCGGAATATGACTTGTCCAATCATATTTGTAACAAGAAGTTCTGCTTTACTTTGGCACAGGATGTGTAAACATCCCGGTGTGGAATATATTTCAGGATAAATGCCAGATGCTCTTTCATTCTGAGTGTATGTATTGACAGTGCTATTGTCTGCAAACTTCCACAACTGATCCATACTATTCGTTTTGATTGACCACATATTGATGACGTTGCCATCTGATGTTTTTCCGTAAAGGTTTTCTATCGCCATACCGGAATATGCGTTGATGAGCTGGAACTTGTTGTAAGTTTTTTCTGTGAGTTGCCATTGCTGTGATTTGTTGCCTTCCCGATAGGTGTTGATCGATAGTTTGTAGCGACCGGGTATGTTCGAAGGTATGCCTCCATCGTCTGTTTTTACATAAGCTTCGAGCACTTTGCCAGAGAGCTTGTTGGTCAGTATATAGGTATTGTCAGCTATTTTGGTGAAGCGGAAGAGTTGACTTTCCTTTCGTCCGTTACGGTCTGTCCAGAGTACTGTTGGGGTGAGGTCTTCCGGAAGACTGTCTTTGAGGTCAAGTGCCTTGTCATTGGCTACGTTGAGAAGTGTGTACCAGTTGTTTTCATTGATTTCAAATTTTCCTGTGAGTTCAAAAAATATACTGAATAAGGAGTCGAGTCCAGCGACATGGTCTGTTACATATCTGCGTACGGAAGCTATTTCTGTTGCGTTTGTTGTGTTTCCCAAGATTTGCCACTTCTCAAAGTTTAGATTCTGGGAGGCAGTGATGAGTCGCTGAATGGAATCGACACAGAAAGTGAGTCGCTCTTCAGGGTTCTTTTTACGTATCTCCAGCCAACGATTACGGACTTTTTCATTGATTACTGGGATGGCGAAGAGATTAAGCAGAGCCTTGCGAAGGTTTCCCATTTCATGAGCACTGAATAACATGAGTTTCTTACGGGTATCGCCTACTCGGGAGTCGTTATTGAATGCTTGGTCATAGTCCCAGAGTGGACCAAAGGTAAACCGGTTTGTACCATGCTCTTTCATCAGGTACGTGCTCCAGAGACAATCGGGATTGGAAGCAAGTTCGGAGGCGATATACCAATTTACCATGGCATCTATGTCGAGGTATTTCTTGAGCGTGTCTATCGGATCGCTTTGTTTGAAGTTCAGAATCAGGGTCTCAAATTTGTTAAAGCTGGTAATGATATACTCGCGTTGTTGCCGATTAATTTCATCATCTTTGGGATATTTGATGGTAACTGGAGTACCGTTCACGCTTTTGAATGCTTCGGGGAAGAGGGCGCCTTCAGCGACTGTATTTAAATCCGCATAGCCGTCAAGTTCGATTAGATAACCACCTTCAATTGCGGGAAGAGTGGTGTCGGATGGTGTTTGCTTGGTAATGTCCACACGATCGCCACTGACTTCCACCTGGTCGGTGATAAGGTAGTTGCCGAGGTACTCGCTGTTAATGACGAGATCGATATAACGGTAGGATGGGGTGAAATATACGTCACAGAGTTTACTGACCTCGAAACCGAGCGCATTGCGCATGAGAGACTTGTCGATATAATTTGCCAGTACGGCCCAAGTTTTATCATTGGCAGGCATACCGAGCAGGTTGCTCTTGTTAAATAGTTTGATGCGATAGGGTTTCTTCTCTGCAAACCAAGTGGAGTTGCCACGTCCGCGAATGTCTATGGAGTCGTTGTATTTACCGGGCATAGTAGTGGGAGCGGCGATGAGTAGTTTGCCTGGGATGCTAATATCTCTGCTTGTAATAGGTTGAGAAGTGGTCACATAAAAGGTAGGGAGATTAGTCAGTTGTTCTTTTCGGCTGATAACCTCATTCAGCTTCGCTAACTCTTGTCCGCATAACGGGAAGAGTCCTGCTGTTACACTCAGCACGGCTATAGAAAGGAGAAAATGAATTTTCTTCACGGGTTTATCATATTACTTTTTAAAACCACATCAAATATATCAAATAAAGAAGTGGCTACCTTTAAGCAACCACTTCTTTTATACTAATTTATGGCACAGCTATCTTGAAACTTGCACTGTCTATCTGTATTCCATAAATACCTCTAGGAAGCGATATGTCATAAGAAGTAGTTGTGACGATTTGATCAAGTACTACCTGTCCAACCATATTGGAAATTGTGAGCCTTGCATTTTCTTTGCACTCTATGTGTAAGAACCCTGCTGTGGCATATATAGATGCATTTACTATTGGTTCTTTCTCTTTTGGTATTTCGGTGACAAGATATGATGTAACCCGCCATTGTTGCGCCGGTGACTCATAGGATAATAATAAGGATGTATTTACAGCTGTACCATCTGCATTCAGGGTGGAACTGTTGTTGACAACCAGTCCTGAATATTGATTAATAAGTTTGAATATAGAATATTTATCCTCTTTCAATTTCCAAAGTTGTGTTGCTTTACCTTCTTGGTAAGTGTTGATGCAAAGTTTGTAGCGGCTAGGGAACTTCGAAGGAATACCTCCGTCATCTTTTAGTACGTAGGCTTCAAGTACTTTTCCTGAGAGTTTGTTTGTGATTATGTAATTAGAGTCATTTACCTGAGTGAATCGGAAGAGCTGGCTCTCCTTATTTCCACCTCTGTCTGTCCAGAGAACGGTTTGTGTAAGATCATCAGGTAAGCTATCTTTCAGATCAAGCGCTTTGCCGGCTTTTACATTTATAAGAGAATACCACTGATCTTCTTCCAGATTGTATTCAGTTCCCAGTTCCATAAGATCATTACTAATCAGTCCGTCGAGCGCGTCGATTCGTTCTGAAACATAAGAGCGCAGGTACTCCACTTCGGCTTTGTATGATCCTCTTGGAGTCATCTCTGAATTATATCGTTGATTAATGGGCCATTTACTATAGTTTAAAATCTGTGACGCATTGAGAAGAACTTCCATCGAATCAATTGAGGCTATTAATTGTTCTTTTATATTTGAATTATGGATTGTTGCCCATCGATCAAGTAGCTTTTTGTTTATCTCTGGATTTGAGAAGAGATTTCTCAGGATTGATCTCATGGAGCCAAAAGAATGAGCTACATCGAGCATGAGTCTGGAAGTGGCCACAGATATCCGACTATCGTTGTTAAAAGCAATGTCATTATCCCATATCGGCCCAAAAGTGAATTGACTTTTTCCACGTTCTTTCATCATATAAATGCTCCAGAAAGAGTCACTATTCCCACATAGTTCGCAGGCTAGATACCAGTTTATCATGGCATCTATATCCAGATATTTCTTGACACTATCCAATGGTTCTCCTTTTCTGTAGCTGTTCATTACTGTCCCAAACTGATTGAAGTAATTGATAATATAGGTGCGTTGAAACAGGTTGATTTCATCATCTTTCGGATACTTGATAGAGACAGTTCCTATTGTACTACTGAATGCTTCAGGATAGACTGCTCCGGGACTTATCGAATAGGTATTACCAAAGCCATCAATCTCAACTAAATAACCACCTTCAATGGCGGATGCTGTTGTATCCGTTCTTTCTTGTTTCGTTATGTCTACCCGGTCGCCGCTAACTTCGACCTGATCAGTAACCAGGTAGTTTCCGACAAAATCATTGTTTACGACTACATCTACAAAACGACAGGCGGGAGTGAAATAAAGACCCAGGATCTTACTGATTCGAAACGCAAGAGCATTACGCATCAGTGATTTATCCATGTGATTGGCAAGCATTGGCCAGTTCTTGTCTTTGGCAGGCATGCCCAGTAAATTTGTCTTCTCATATAATTTCACCCGGTAAGGTTTTTTTTCTAGATTGGCTGTGGAATTACCCCTTACTCGTATTCCGATGGAGTCATTGTATTTTCCAGACAGGGTATCTGGTCCAGCTACATACAGTGTCCCGTTTACATAAAAACTTTCGCTGTATATAGCTTGTGGTGTGGTTATGTAAAATGTTGGCAGATTAGTGAGTTGTTCTTTTTTACTGATTTTATCTCCTAGTTGCGCATGTAATGTGAAGCTCACAAAGGATATCAATATGGTGACAGATAGTGATATTTTTTGCATTTTGATCATGGTATAGCTAATTTATAGACAGAGTTATTGATTTTGATAATATAGATACCACCTGGCAAGGTGACTTTATAGGATGTTTCAGCGACTTTCTGTTGAATGATGATGCGCCCTGTCATATCTGTAATGGTGAGCATGACATTTCCTTCGCTGTCAACGTGTACTTCACCTGCTGTGATATAGAGAGTTATCTTTGCTGCCGTTAACTTTTTGCTAGTGGTAATTGGAATAACATAGCCTCTTTCAGTAAACTTCCATTGCTGATTACCATTGTTTGCATCTGCAATCCACATACTTATTGTGTTTCCATCGACGGTGCTGGTGCCATAGTTGTCAATAGCCATACCGGAGTAGACATCGATAAGAGAAAAGACGCCATACTGCCGCTCCTCTAGTTTCCATTCTTGAGAAGCATTGTGATATTGGTATGGATTAATGCAAAGCATATAATAACTTGGATAACCTGATGGTATGCCACCATCCTCTGTTTTCCGGTATGCTTCAAGCACTTTATCCGAATATTTATTTGTCACAATATAGGAGCCATTTTCAGTAGCCGTGAACCTAAAGAGCTGGCTTTCTAATGGCCCATCTTTTATCGACCAAAGTACAGTAGGGGTGAGGTCATCGCTAAGACTGTCTTTCAGGTCTAGTGCTTTGTCATTTAAGAAGTTTGTCAGGGTATACCATTTGTTTTCATCTATCTCAAAGCTTTTCGTCATTTCGCCAAAGTTAGCAAAGATTGAATCAAGGGAGGTAATATGATCTGACATGTAATTTCGTACAAATTCTACTTCTGCTTCAAAAGAGCCGCGAGTGGTAAGTTCGAGATGGGTAATGGTGTTCAGGGTGGGCCACCTTTCATAGTTCAGCCTTTGAGAGGCATCTAAAAGAGTTTCTGTCGAATCAATAAATGAGGCAACGCGATCTCTCAATTGTTTGTCACGAATCTCTATCCAACGGTTGCGAAGTCTCTCATTAATCTCCGGACAGGTAAAGAGACGTTTCAAGGCTTTGGCCATTGTGCCAAAGGAGCCATACTGATGTGCATGATACAACATCAGTTCGTTACGGGTGTCTCCAAGGCGTCTGTCATTGGCAAAAGCAATATCGTAATCCCACATCGGACCAAACGTGAATTGAGTTTTCCCGCGGTCTTTCATGAGGTTCATGCTCCAGAAGCAATCCGGATTGGCAGTCAGTTCGGAGGCAATATACCAGTTAATCATTGCATCAATGTCCAGATATTTTCGGATGCTGTCCAGTGAATTGCCTTTCTTGTAATTCAGGATGAGAGTCTCAAACTTGTTGAAATAGTTGATGATATAGTCTCTTTGTTGCTGGTTGATCTCATCATCTTTGGGATATTTGATGGATACCGTGGTATTATTAACGCTGAGAAACCCTTCAGGGAAAGAGGCTCCGGGTACGGCCGTAGAGTAGTTGGCATAACCATCAATTTCCAATAGGTAGCCACCTTCAATATCAGGGAGCTGGGTATCAGTACTCTTTTGTTTGGTGATATCGACACGGTCGCCACTAACTTCCACTTGGTCGGTGACCAGGTAATTGCCAATGAAATCGTTATTGAGCACCACATCGACAAAACGGAAAGATGGAGAGAAATAGATATCACAAATTGTACTGATCTTCAATGCCAGAGCATTTCGAATCAGTGACTTGTCTGCATAGTGTGCCAATATAGGCCATGTTTTGTCTTTGGCTGGCATTCCGAGCAGGTTTGCCTTGCTGTTAAGCTTGATACGGTAGGGTTTTTTTGCCATGTACCAGGTACCGTTACCTCGTCCGCGAATCTCAATGGAATCGTCTGCCAAAGTATCGGCTCCGGCAATGTAGAGCTTCCCTTTTACACTTATATCTTTGCTGGCAACTGGTTCAGAGGTCGTGATATAAAAGGAGGGAAGGTTCGTTAGTTGCGCTTTCTTGTCGATGGCAGTACCAAGGTCTGCCAGGAGTTGCCCCTGTGCCGGAAAGAACTCTATGGCTAATAGAAAGACAATTGTGAGTAGTTTGCTGAACTGGCTGGTGATCCTTTTATCTTTCATCAGGGTACCGCTACTTTATAAACTGTTCTTCCAATTTGTATTACATAAATACCGCTTTGCAGGGTAATCTCATACGAAGTGACGTTGATCATTCGCTGGAAGATAATGTGCCCTGTGAGATCAGAGATAAGGAGTGGCGCTGTTACTTTGCTGTCAATATGTATGCGTCCGCTTGTGGCATAGATAATCGCATTCGCTTCAGTCAGTTCATTCTCTGGCGTATTGGGGTCGACTAAGGTTACGGCATTGAACTTCCATTGCTGGTTTGCATTGGTTGGTGAAGCAATCCATGTATTAACCTCATTGCCGTCCAAACTGCTACCACCATAGTTGTCAACCGCCATTCCAGAGTATTTATTGACGAGCATATAGCTGCCGGACTGCAACTCATCCAGTCTCCATAACTGTGATTCATTTGCTGCATCATAGGTATTAATACATAGCGTATAGTCGCCCGGCTTAGTGGATGCCACACTGTCTGCAATAATCTTAAGCGCCGCTTCCAGTACTTTATCGGATTCTTTATTCGTCACAGTGTAATATGCGTTGTCAAGAGTTGAGAAACGGAAGAGTTGGCTTTCAATCGCACCTTCCGAGTTGGTCCAAAGGACGGTAGGGGTGTAGTCTTCCGACGAACTGTTTAGTACATCCAGAGCCTTGTTGACAGCTACGTTTGTCAGGGTGTACCATACATTCTCATTCAGTTCAAACTGAGCCATCAGTTCTTCAAATTTGCTGAAGGTGGTGTCGAGTGAGGCAATATGATCTGTTACAAAGGTACGGAGGAAATCCACTTCCGCTTCATACGAACCACGTGCTTCGAGTTCAAGATAGACGGTCTGATCGAGTATTGGCCATCGCTCAAAGTTTAAAGCTTGCGAGGAGTCTAGAACTGTAACAGTAGAGTCGATGAATGCAGTTAGATTATCTTTTATCCCTGCATCACGAATCTCTATCCATCTGGCTTTTACCTTGTTGTTGATCTCAGGTATGGCAAGCAGTCGGAGAAGCAACGTACGCATAGAACCGCAGTTATGAGCCTTATGAAGCATCAAGTCATTGCGGGTATCACCCAAACGACTGTCGTTGGCAAAAGCGATGTCGTAATCCCACAGCGGACCAAATGTCATTTGAGTGCTCCCGCTGTCTTTTTTCATATAGATGCTCCAGATGAAGTCCGGGTTGGCGGTCAGTTCGGAGGCAATATACCAGTTGACAAAACCATCGATATCCAGATATTTGGAGATACTGTCCGTCGGATCTCCTTTCTTGTAGTTGAGGATTGTGGACTCAAACTTGTTGTAATAGTTGATGATATAGTCTCGTTGAGCCTTATTAATCTCATCGTCTTTCGGATACTTGATGGAGACAGGTGTGCTGTTTGTGCTTAAAAAGCCTTCGGGGAAGATAGCACCCGCGACAGGTGTCATTACTGCAAATCCGTCAATCTCGAGCAGATAACCACCGTCAATGGCTGGTAGAACAGAATCGGTCATTGCTTGTTTTACAAGATCCACACGGTCACCGCTGACTTCTACCTGGTCTGTTACCAGATAGTTGCCGAGAAAGTCATCATTGAGCACTACGTCAATAAAACGGTAGGCGGGGGTATAGTAGATGCCACAAAGTTTGCTGATTTCAAAGGCAACGGCATTTCGGATGAGTGTCTTGTCCGCATAGTTAGCGAGGATAGGCCAGGTCTTATCTTTGGCAGGCATATCAAGAAGGTTATACTTTTTGTAGAGCTTCGTTCGATACGGTTTCTTCGGCATTCCCCAAGTGGAGTTACCCCGTCCACGAATCTCAATAGAGTCGTTATATTTGCCTACCAGCGCTGCCGGACCTGATACCAATAGAGTCCCTTTCACATTTATATCTTTGCTGACCACAGGCACAGTGTCTACTGTTGCAATATAGAAGGTCGGCAGATTGGTCAGTTGACCTTTCATGCTGATTGAATCGGTAATATTTGCAAGCCCTTGACCTTTAGATGGAGTGATTCCAGCTACTCCCAGCAGTGCAATAGTCATTATTATAAGACTTCTTTTCATAGGGTTCAACTGTTTATTGGAAAAATTCGTCGTAAATATAGATATGATTATTGAAATGTCATTGCTTAATTACTATAAATAGTGTGTTGTTCTGCTCATTTGGTTTTAGAATTCAGAAGAATGCGGTAACTTTGCAAAAATAAGATTCGATGGCGAAAGAAGCTCCGCATACATTGTTAGGTACAGAGAAGATTAGCAAGCTATTAATGAAATATGCTGTTCCGTCCGTCATTGCTATGACGGCGGCATCCGTCTATAATATTGTGGACAGTATCTTTATCGGTCATGGGGTAGGAGCTTTGGCTATTTCTGGGTTAGCTATTACCTTTCCATTCATGAATCTTGCAGCTGCATTTGGTTCGCTGATCGGAGTGGGAGCCTCTTCCATTCTTTCTGTGAAGCTTGGTCAAAAGGATGAGAAGAGTGCCAATCTCGTGTTAGGTAATCTGGTCGTACTCTGTCTGATCATCGGAGTGTTATTTACCGTGGTCTCTCTCGCATTTTTGGATCCGATACTTTACTTCTTTGGTGCAAGTGAAGCCACTCTGCCGTATGCCCGCGATTATATGCAAATCATTCTGACTGGTAATGTTATTACACACACGTTCCTCGGATTAAATGCCATGCTGAGAGCATCAGGTAATCCGACCAAGTCGATGATCGCTATAATCTGTACAGTGTTAATTAATTGTGCATTAAACGCATTCTTTATTTTCGGACTCAAGTTGGGCATTCGCGGAGCTGCTATAGCTACTGTTCTTGCCCAGGCTATGGCTCTTACCTGGGAGCTCTATTATTTCTCTCGTAAAAGTTCACCGATTCACTTCACGATGAAATCTTTCATTTTGAAAATGCAGATTACCAAGAGTATTATGGCTATTGGTATGTCTCCTTTCCTCATGAATGTTGCGGGCTGTTTTGTTGTGATTCTGATCAATCTGGGACTAAAAAAGTATGGTGGAGATATGATGATTGGTGCGTATGGGATAGCTAATCGGGTAGGATTCTTCTTTGTGATGATCGTGATAGGAATTAACCAGGGTATGCAGCCTATTGCAGGTTATAATTATGGCGCAGGTCATTACCAAAGGCTCATAGAGGTGTTGAGGCTAACCATTATTTGTGCGACTATTGTGACTACAGCTGCATTTCTTGCCGGCATGTTCATTCCCCGAATCGTTGCTTCTGCGTTTACTACTGATCAGGTGATGATAGAAATGGCTGCAAAGGGCATTTCTATCATGCTCTTTTGTTTCCCGATTATAGGAACTCAGATGGTTACGTGTATCTTTTTCCAGTCTATCGGCAAAGCCAAAATTGCTATCTTTCTCTCGCTGACTCGTCAACTGATCTTTTTAATACCTTTCCTTCTCATTTTCCCACATCTGTTTGAAGATGGTGCAAATGGAATCTGGTATAGTATGCCTGTATCAGATTTCTTAGCGTCTGTAGTTGCCTATTGGGTGCTGGCTCAGAATTACATGAAATTAAAGAAAAAGGCTATTGAAGAAGAAATAATTAAAGAAACAACAGTTGAATAATGCTTCCGAAAAGAACCTGAATTTGAGATTTTATATTTGAATAAAGACTTTAACTAATAGCATTAATTGTCAGATAATCAAAAATATATTACTTTTCTTAATTTCGTTCAAGTTCTCTCAATGAGTCCATCTTTTTGTTTTCCAGAAACTCATAGATACCGCAAAGATGTTCCGTTACTTTCTTGTTGCCAAACTCATATACCTTGGTGACTAATCCGTCCAGGAAGTCACGATCGTGAGATACAACGATCATCGTACCGTCAAAATCTTTCAGTGCAGATTTCAGTATGTCTTTGGTCTTCAGGTCAAGGTGATTGGTTGGCTCATCCAGTATCAGCAGATTGACGGGCTCGAGCAGTAGCTTGATCATTGCCAGACGAGTCCTTTCACCTCCGGAAAGAACTTTGACTTTCTTGGAAGATTCTTCGCCGCCAAACATGAATGCACCGAGCAAATCGCGTATCTTATTACGGATATCGCCCACAGCCACATCATCAATGGTCTGAAACACGGTCAGATTTTCTTCCAGAAGAGAGGCTTGGTTTTGTGCGAAATAGCCGATCATTATATTGTGTCCCAACGTCAGTGTGCCGGCGTGTTCTATCTCTTTCATGATACACTTCACGAGAGTAGATTTTCCTTCACCGTTTTTACCTACAAAGGCCACTTTATCGCCACGTTCTATGGTGAGGTTGGCATTGCTGAACACCAGATGATCATCATACGATTTGCCTACACCCTCCATAATTACCGGATAGTTGCCAGAACGGGGAGAAGGGGGAAATTTCAATCGAAGTGCAGAAGAATCTTCTTCGTCCACTTCCATGATTTCAAGCTTTTCAAGCATCTTTACCCGGCTCTGTACCTGGAGTGTCTTGGAGTAAGTGCCTTTAAAACGTTCTATGAATTCCTTGTTATCGGCAATCATTTTCTGCTGATCGTCAAAAGCTTTCTGTTGTTGTTCGCGTCTTTCCAGGCGGAGTTGCAGATATTTGGAATAGTTTACTTTATAGTCGTAAATACGCCCCATGGTTACTTCAATGGTGCGTGTGGTAATGTTGTCCACAAACTTACGGTCGTGGCTGATTACAATGACAGCTTTGGCACTGTTGATCAGGAAATCTTCCAGCCACTGAATAGATTCAATATCCAGGTGATTGGTTGGTTCATCGAGCAATAGGACATCAGGATTTTGCAAGATGAGTTTGGCGAGCTCAATTCGCATCCGCCATCCTCCACTAAAGTCACTTGTCTGGCGTTTGAAGTCATCCCGGGCAAACCCGAGTCCCAACAAGGCTTTCTCAACAGCTTCTTCATAGTTGGTCGCATCGATGGAGTAAAACTTCTCACTTATGGCAGATACCTGCTCGATGAGTTGCATGTAGCTGTCGCTCTCGTAATCCGTACGAATTTCCAGTTCTTTATTTAGCCGTTCAATTTCAGCTTCCATCTCATGCAGATGGGAAAAAGCCTGAGAAGCTTCTTCAAAAACAGTCCGTCCGTCTTCTGTCATCAGATGTTGCGGCAGATATGCTATCACGCTCTCTTTAGGAGCTGATATCTTACCACGGGAAGGTGAACGCACACCGGCTAGAATCTTCAATAAAGTACTCTTTCCCGCACCGTTTTTCCCCATCAGGGCTATACGATCTTTCTCGTTAATTACAAATGAAATATCACTAAAAAGGGTAGTTCCTCCAAACTCAACTGCTATTCCGTCTATTGAAATCATTCTTGTCTTTTGCTAATTGGGGTGCAAAGGTACTGAATTTTTGTTGATCAGAAAAGCGCTTTCCACTCTTATTGTTGTTGTGAGGGGGATTTTGTAATGGCAGGGGGTATTGTAATGGCAGAGATATTGAAGATGAGAGTGTGAACTCTGCACGAGTTGTGAATAAAGAAAAGAAAACCGGATCTTTGAGTATCAAATTCAAAGATCCGGCTTAATGATATTTTGGTCCGATAATAGCTTTAGACAGAACCTATTTCAGAAATTAGTACTGTTCTTTCTCGTTAGGGAAATCACATGATTTTACGTCTTTGATATATTCCTTGCACGCGTTAGTCATCTCTTCCTGAAGATTGGCATAGCGACGCAGGAAACGAGGAGAGAAGCCTTGTGTCAGTCCGAGCATATCATGCATGACCAGTACCTGTCCATCCACTCCACCTCCCGCACCGATTCCAATGACCGGAATAGTCAGCTCGGATGCCACTTGGGTTGCAAGTTTGGCAGGAATCTTTTCAAGCACTACAGCAAAGCATCCCAGTTCTTCAAGCAGATGAGCATCTTCAATCAGTTTGTTGGCTTCTGCTTCTTCTTTGGCACGTACAGTGTAAGTACCGAATTTATTTATTGATTGGGGAGTCAGTCCGAGATGTCCCATAATAGGAATGCCAGCTGAAAGAATGCGACGTATAGATTCTTTAACTTCAGCACCACCTTCCAGTTTGAGACAGTCTGCATGGCTTTCTTTCATGATTCGGATTGCTGAAGCAACAGCTTCCAACGCATTTCCCTGATAAGTACCGAATGGCATGTCAACGACAACCAAGGAACGCTTCACAGCTTTCATGACAGACTTGCCATGGTAGATCATTTGATCAAGTGTAATTGGAAGAGTAGTTATATTACCTGCCATTACATTGGAGGCAGAATCACCAACCAGCAGTACATCGATACCGGCACCGTCAAGAATAGTAGCCGAAGTATAGTCGTAAGCAGTTAACATTGAGATCTTTTCTCCTCTTTGTTTCATTTCTAACAAACGGTGTGTGGTTACTTTGCGATCTTCATCCTTCTGTTGAGCATAAGTTGACATCTTTGTATCCCTTTCTTTTAGTTAGTTTTAAAGTAGCCTCGCCGGGAATCGAACCCGGATCTATGGTTTAGGAAACATTAGTTTCAATGACTATAGGAAGCTGATTATTAGATTGTTATTAATTTAAGTCTTTCGTTTTGTAGAACTATTGTAGAACTTCTGCAAAAATTCTGTTATTTTTCTCGCTTAGAACGATGCAAAGGTAATCAATTATTCAATGAACTTAGAAGAAAAAACGTGCTAACTTCACAGCCAACACGTCACACTATGAAAAGAAATTTACACTTACTTTTTTAATTCAAGGTATTGCGAGAATATAATATTGCTATGAGGATTTTTTGTCGTTACCTCCTGCCTTATAGCCTTTATTCCCCATTTGAAGAAAAGAAATTTTTTTGGGATCCTATGCACAATTTGAATCAGAGTATCTCGGCTTTGTATATTTCCAGAAAACATATCCTTATCAATTGTTCCATCCAAATTTAGCCATGCATCATTATAAACTATTTTTTTCAATGTATCAGGAATAAGCCGATCCCGATACACAATACTATCACGCACGGGTGTTGTTATGCTGTACTCGGTACTGGTTGCTGTAGTTGCTGCTGACTGAATCCTAGTGATCTTTATTTTCAAATCGGATATAGTCTTAGTTAGCTCCTTATTATATTTCTCCAGTTCGGATTTTGACAGCTTTAGTAATAAAACAGAAGCAGCATTTTTGCCAGCCTCAGTTTTATAGGTTTCCACATTGGTAAGAAGAGCCTCCTGGTTATTTGCTAAACGCTTATTTTCCGATTTAACTTTATCTAATTGCCAATATAAACCAGTTGCTATTATTGTCAATGATATAACCACATAGATTAGAATTTTACTCATACTTTAAATCATTAATTCTGTTCAACCATCCATTTTTAAATCTGTTGTTAGTAGGCCTACTCTTACATATACGATCAATAAATGCTATCCTCTCTGCTCTTATTGCCTTAAATAACTTCTCCGGATCACAGTTATTAATAGCAGCCAGTGTTTTAGGCCCAACGATTCCATCAATGGGAACATTGAGTATTTTTTGGGGAAGCTTAATACCGTAGAGTCCGGAGGCCCAAAGCCAATCTACAAGGATATTTGCCACAGCCTGATTTTTGATTTCATCAGCCCTCCATTTATCCCAGTATAATGTTTTAAGCACATCCATCCATTGTTCATCGGTGATGCACTTTAATCTCTCTATGGTCGGTTTGGGATAACCTTTCAATCTGCAATACTGCTCATAGGTACCCATAGTAATACCTTTATTCGTTGCTCCACCTAAGTCTTGTGGATCATTTGTAAATCCACCCTCCCATTTCAAAATAAAAGGAGCTAATTCTTTGACGTTTGACATAGCTTACTTATTAAAATTCACCTGGTATATTTTATTTGGTATCATCCTGCTCAATTCCTTGCTCAATAGCATCACCTAGATCTTTGCGCCTCGTTTTAACTATAGCCAAAGCCATTTTCCACACAGAAAAATGACATTTTAAGCCCTTACTTTCACAAATATTCTGAATAATACTATCTACTTCAAATAAACAAGCCAAAGCCATACAAACAGCAGCTATAATTACATGGCTTATCCCAAGGGGTTCACCGATTGCACGCCCAATGATGCCTCCCAGAACCAGATAACAGATATAATCTATCAGCTTGTTTGCGGTTCTACGTCCTGCCTTACTTTTTCGGATCTTTTCACCCCTTGCTTGTGCTGCTTTAATCCCAAACCTAAAATCAACTATTACAAGAATAATCGCAAGCATTATCAGCCAGCGTAAATCCCAAAATAGCCCTAACATTTCAGCACCTAAAATAGATGCAGATGTACCCTTAATGATATTACTATCTTCCATTTTATCTATTCCTCCTGTATTTATTTCTTTTGTAGAATTCGAGATTATCCCTATCCACCTGGTTAATCTCACTATTAGGAGAGAAAAACTTAAATCCAGTGTTATTACCAAACCTAACTACCTTGATAGTAGCACGGAATGGGAAAACCCTTTGAGGATTACAAACCACATCTTTCAAACGCTTGCTTTCCGTAAAGAATGCAGATCTTGCAGCACCCTCTCCAAAGGAGATTAGTGTGCGCAATCCGTTTTCGGTCTGAACATCGGTTTTAACCCCAGTGAATACAATAACTTCGTTTATCAAAGCATCCACGCTGGAATACTCACAATCAAATAGATCATTATCGGATCCAGTTGACGCTTTGACATCATCTTCAAAATCGACTACATTCATAATTCAGTTGGAATATTAATGCTCGCACAATCATTATCAATGCTCGCACGAATAGCAAGCCGATCCCTGAGAAATGCCTTGTAAGGTTCCTCATAATTCGAATCCAACAATCCCAATACAGCTGACTGGTATTCATTAACCAGTTTGCTTTCTACGTTTGCCGGGTATTTTGCAGTGATAAGCGTTGCAAAGATGTTATCAGCTGTCTGAGGATAGCCACAGCGCAAAGAGTCATACTGGAACATGCTGCTAGTTGCTTTTTCGGCATCTTCTGTAATGGTGATACCTCCATTCTCATCCTTGATAACCTTAACCTCTTTAATGTTATGGTTATATAGAAATGTTCCCTGCCCATTTTTAAGATCAAGGATAACCTCAGGGCTATTATCAGACAGTAGTCCGATGCTTAATAAATTTGTTTCCATTGTTTAAACAGTTATTAAATATTGATGTACTATGATCCTCCGAGCATCTAATTATCCAGCCATATTCAGATGAGAAGAGGTGTTTTATATCGTTGATATCTGAAATATTGTACTTCTTATTGATTTGATTGAATTTCTTGTAAAACCTCATAAGGATGCTCTTTCTTAGCATTATCCCATGATGATCTTGCTTGAATCCAACATAATCAATTCCCCTATCATCAACTGGAAAAATCTGCCAGTTTGATTTGATCTCCAATTTCAGTTCAGCTCCTAGGTACAATCCCATTGCATCCAGAATTTGGCGCAATTTTTCTTTGCTATCACTGAGAACCACTATGTCGTCCATGTATCTATAGTAATACTTCACCCTGAGAACTTCTTTCATCCAATGATCGAAATATGACAGATACACATTTGCAAAATACTGACTTGTGAAATTACCTATTGGTAATCCCTTTTCCATACCGTTACTATCTATTATCTTATCCAACAGCCTTAAAAGTTTCTCATCTGCAATCATACACCTCATAATTTTTTTCAATGCAGCGTGATCCACATTATCATAGAATTTTCGAATGTCTATCTTTAGGCAGTACTTAGTACCGTTCCTATCGGCAACAAGAGCCTTGTGCACATCCTCCATACATTTATGAATACCTCTACCTTTTATACAAGCATAGGTATTGCTAATAAATAGACTACTCCATAATTGCCCCAAAACATTGATAATACAATGGTGTACAATTCTATCGGGAAAGAAAGGCGCAATCATTATTACCCTCTCTTTTGGTTCATATATGGTTTTTATCCTATAATCACCAGGAACATACGTTTCATTTACAAGCATATTCCAAAGATCATTTAGATTTTCACAGATGTTATTATTGAAGTTGTCTATTTCGGATCTTCCACCTTTTCCCTTTTGGGCTTTATACTGAGCCTTTACGAGGTTCTCGGGTGAATGGATCAGGTGATATACATTTTTCAGCCTTTTACTGCTTGAAATCTGCATTTTCTTTGTGTTACCTAAATAGTATCCACAATCTTCAAAATCACTGTAATTCCACATATACGTACTTTCATCCATTGTGCCGTTGCTTTTATACAGAGCTTTCAATTACTTACTTGCACTGATTAAAAACGCTATTATTTTGCCGGCTACCAGCAGTGCTAGTAGCCTCTGTGAGGCAAGGTTTTGGCAGCCTATTTGTTTAACTTAAAACTATTAAACGATAACGGTATAGACGGAACCCAATGTTCGCATTCGCATGCGAGGAGCGAGCAACCGTAGACAGATAACCGAAACCCGCATTCGCACCATTATTCGCATTAGCAGACAAGAGGGAGCCTCAGGCTGCCAAAACCCTTTATTTTTCAAAATGTCAATATCACACGTTTTACAGTCGCCCCGTGCCCCGACTAACCGTTAAAAACGGCACAGACGGAACCCAAGGTACGCAGACGCATGCGAGGAGCGAGCAACCGTAGACAGATAACCGAAACCCGCAAACGCACCAAAACCCGCACCAGCAGACAAGAGGGAGCCATACCAACCAGGA
Organism: Bacteroidales bacterium; assembly: GCA_963677415.2. Lineage (GTDB taxonomy): Bacteria > Bacteroidota > Bacteroidia > Bacteroidales > JAQUTK01 > JAQUTK01. Next base: position 51,053 of record CAXXFJ010000032.1, read on the forward strand.
GCAAAACCAGCATCATCTGCTGCTGTATAGAAATAATCACAGGCCCCTACGTTAGAACTACCACCCAGTGTCTCAGGGAAAGAAAAGCTCTTAGATGAGTGAGTAAGCTGTAGAATATAGCCATCAGTACGAGGCAGATTTGATACAGAAACATAACCAGCAGGTACATCGGTTGAGCTGTCTGAATGAGAAGTGAACTTAGTAGGATCTTCACAAACATATGCTGTAGATGTTGTTGCTCCATGATAGATAAGCACATCATCAGCCAGCATCCACAAATATTCAAATGGATTTTCCAAACCACGGTATGAGGTTACTTGAACGGTTTTATCACCACTAGTCCATCCCTTGATCACATAGGATAGTTTACCTGTGTTATTACCCAGTGTAGCTGTAACTCCAGACGGAACGAATGGTTTAGAACCGCCCCATGTATTCCATTCGGTACCATCAACAGCCGGGCCAGATCCTAAACCTCCCTGTTTGTAACCATCAGCTGTAAGTGTTTCGTTGTAAGTGTCCTGGCAATGCAAAGAGGCATATTCACATCTCTGTAACCAGGCAATCTCATTGTAAGCTCTATATGCTCCATGATGGGTACCATTTTTACATGTTGGTCGAACGCTTGATTTTGCGATTGAAGTTCGAGGCATTCCAAGCATAGAGTGATAGGTAGCATCCCAACTAGAATCACTAGCTCCGGATCCACCACGGGAATTAGCTGCATTCGCTGTAAGTATAATGAACCCATTAGCATCACGTGCAATAGCACTACCATTCCATGTTAAGAAACAAGCCGATACAGCCGTACTAATTGAGCTATCAATGGTAGCGAACCAGGGAGAAATAACCTTTCTCTCCATTTTGATAAAGCCAGGCAGGGCATACTCCGAATAAGCACGAAGCCATTTCGTTCCTTGAACTTCCATTCTGAAATAATACTCAGGTTTCTCCAGCATAACATTACCATCAGTTCCATCCAGAATAGCAGATGCACCACTTTCTTTGTTTCTGGAATCATTTTGATGCAGGTAGTATTTGACGGATCCGTCTGTGTTTTCTACAAAACGCCTGATCTTCTTTTGAATAGGTAATGTTTTGTGTAAGTCTAAACTCCCAACCCTGGTTAATCTGTAGTCAAGACTTGTAAAATCTCCTTGTATTCCGTACCACATATCATACGGATACTGTGGCTTTGTTGAGCCAGATGCCATTAATAATGCCATAATTATTTTATTTTTTCTCCAGCACCCCAGTAAACATCGTAAGCACTCAGAGAAATAGCACCAGGGGCTAATTTTACTATCTCTGCTGGTGTCCAGTCCCCTATAGGTACTGGAAGATCGCTCATGCTTTTGTCGCAAATACACTGGCAGCTAACTACCAGATCCATCTCCATTGAAACGGTTTTTTTTCGGCAATAAATTGAGAACGGAACGCCTCCCAGATCAAAACCTTTCGTTAAGTCTGAGATTTTCCCCTTAGAGAGTATCCGTAGGCTGTACATTAAATCATCCATAGTCATTAATTATATTACTGCAAATATACATAAATATGTGTTTGATAGACACACTTTTTTAGAATAAAAAGAACTATCATCCTAATTTTACACGAACAAGCCATTATCTTTATATTTATTAGTGCTTTACTTTTACTACATACGAACTGTTTGCATCAACAAACAAATCTCCAGTTGGGATGTTATTCAATGGAACAGTTGGGTATACAGGAAGATTAGCATGAATGTTTGAAAATGACCCGAGGCTTGTAGGAGATTGCATCACACTCCATAACAATACTCCGTTACTCATCATAGAGATCTGATCAGGAGTAATTCTTATACGCTTAACTTCCACTCCATCTACGTAACTATAAAGTTCTACACGAGAAGAGGAATAGTTTATTATTCCGTCTGTTTCTTCAAAAGAAAAACGTCCTATCATAAGTCCATTTGAGTCATACAATATCGCGCCCTTCTTAGAAGGATCAAGAACAATCTTTCCATTTTCATCTCCGGCTGAGAATTTTCCGTTTCCAGAAACATCTCCGGTATTGGCATCAAGTATGAATGTAATAACTCCATCTCTAATGCCGATAATACCCGTTTTCTTAACAGGTACTCCATTCTCTATTATAGTAATAACTTCATGACCGAATGCTACACCCTTTAGAGATCCATCAACAGAACTTTTTGTCCCAGAATACATTTTGGGTGAAATAACTCTCTCATTGTCTATCAGAGTGGAACGGCTATCCCAATCCTCAACCCAATCCAACATATTAGCATCAACACCGTCTGAGCCATCAACTAGTATAGGAACAGTTTGTATATCAAGAAGATATTGATCAGTCCACAAACCATAAGGATTATTTACATAGAGTTTAGCAACCACAGAAGTTACAGCAGGAGAAGGATTCATAACAGCATTCGAGAAGGTGGAATAGGTTCCACCATCAATGATACGGGCTGTATTCGGATTGTCATCCTTTCTGATAACCATCTTAACACCCTCAGAAACATTTTGAACTTGTGTTCTTACATCACCAACTACCCGGTAAACATTAAACGATATGGAGGAAACAGAATAAACCCCTGATTTATCCTTCTTAACAGCGTTCACAGAAGGGATAATCTGGTAGGCAATAGCACTCTTCACTTTTACGACCTTGAACAAAACTTTGGATATTGGAGTAGATCCCCCTTGAAGTGTTGCTGTGATTTCGACATTTGTAGATTCGTTTGTTACGCTAGTAACAGATACTATACCGTTCGATATAGAGGCAACAACGCCACTTTGAGCGGTTATCGCATAAGTAACATTTGGGACTGTATTAAATCCGTTGTATAATGTTGGCGTGGTAACAGCATCGGCATAATCTAACGTACCATCGGCCTTCAAGACGACACTAGCCATCTGATTAGAAAGTATGATCTGATATGGAGAGGATCCAGTTGCACCATCCTGACCATCCTTCACAACAGGTATTCTTTCTCTATCCAATACAGTTGTGCCATTTTTTAATATGAATTCAATCCAAGTCCAAGCGCCAACGTTTACAGCACTAGAATAAGCTGTTTCCGTAGAGTCTGTTGATGTAGTATAGAAAAGAGACATCTCGGCAGTTATAGCAGGATCTGTACTACCTATTCTTTTCAGTTTAGAACATGCGATTGAAGTAGGGGCTGCTACACCGTCCTTATCTCTTTTTATTGTGCTAACAGAAGGTAGGAGAGAGTAGATAACAGACGACTCCCCATTTTGTCCTCCCTTAACCCTTGTAACGGTGAATATTGCAGAAGCAACAACAACATTATTAACTAATGCCTCTATAACACAAGAAGCAACATCAGAGCTAAATGATGTTATCTTTAATACCTTGCTGGCTAAAGTAAACAAACCTCCATTTTCTCCACCTGTTTTCTTTTGATAAGTAACTCCCGTATCAAAAGAAGAAGAACCAAGATACAATTGAATTTCTGTTTGGGCCGATGGAAGATTAAAACTTGAAGAGGGCACAGAACCATCAGCAGCAGCAGCAATAGAACTGTTATCATTGGTCATATTTAGATAATATACGGACTCGCCTCCCTTTGCTTTTATTAACCAGAAAGTATTATTAGTTGGATCAATTCCTGAACATGAATCAGTAGGATGAATTTGTCTGTAGCTGGAGAGATATCCATTACTTGCAAATGCAACTTCATCTCCTGGATAATAGGTTTTAATTGAGCTGTAATTACCCCGAAAAACACCAATATCTGAAATATCCCCTGATTTACTAAGTACCTTTACATTTTGAAGCGTAAGCTGCTTTGTCCCTGTCACGTTCCAATCAATAGATCCATTAGCATCTCCGATACGGAATTTATTACCATCCAGATCCAGGTAGCACTCTCCATCGCTGGTTACAATCTTACCCGTTGTTATAGTATTCCCGTTTATCCTGGTAAATCCGTATGTTGTAGTAAAGTCCCTATAATTATCATCTACATGCAAGGATCCAATTATACCAACCTGGAAATAGTAGTTGTTAGGATCATCGGTTGGTTCCACTTTGAGCTGTTGCTGCGTGATGTAAAATACACCTTGATTTCCTGACTTACTGCATTTTGCAAATACATAATACCCACCATTCTCAGAGAGCATAATGCTTGCTGCTGACATATTCCAGATTTTAGCTCCATTCTCGTCAATAGTTAAATGAATCAAAGCCCCAGCTGTGGAATCAAATCTATTTGGTAAACCGTTCACGTTTGCCTCTAAAACAACATCAATCAGAATAAACTGTTGGGACTTACTGCCTACAGTGAGCATATTAGTATCTATGCTGTTCGGTTTGATATTCTCCGGATTAAAATAGCCATCGGTATCATATACTAGGTTTCTCAGTTCCTCAGTGGTTCTCCAGGCTCTTCTTGCTTTTGCTGTATCCCTTAGTCTATTGGCTTCAATGATTATTTCATGCTCCAGAACCTCCTGTACAATCTGTGTGGCAATTGGAACAGTAGTAATATCAGATATAGTCAATGTGTAATCATGTTCCAATAGCAAGTTCCTGGATAGCTTCTGGATCCTAATATTCTTTTCAAGGTTAAACCGAGTATCCTTAACAGGAATATAATCACCAACACGAAATACAGAAGTTTCAGAATCAGCAGGTAGAGCATTAATAAAGTAGCTGCGATCAAAGGTAAGTATATACTGTGCCCTTACAAGCTTTCTGTTTAAATGGAAATCATCATACCCAGCATACCAAAGATTCTCCTCAGCATCATCTACATATGCATCAGGGAGGTTAATATCCGTGATCTTATATTTATCACCTACGGCAAAGCGGAACGCCTCACTGTCAGCTGTTGGAACAGATAGCCCCCTTTCATCTGTATTCTTGATAATGGTAAACGTTTTGGATGAATGGTTATATTCCTTCATCTCAAACTGTTGCCCAGCCAATTTGCCCGTGATAAAAGTTATTTTTGCGCTGGTTTCAGCAATAAGCCATTTTGCCCCGTTCGTATCTTTCTCGTTCAGATCAAAATCCATAGTACTATCTACAAATGAATAGATTGTAACTCCTAGGGATGTAACTTCACCGGCTCGGGTTGGATGTATATCATACTGTTCAACGTCCTCAATACTGCCTAAATTATTTTTAAGGGTTTCATCCTCAATATATCTTTTCTCATCATTAGTAATACCAATGTATTCACTATGAGCAGGAATTACAGTACCATTGGATAAAGTGTGAGCATGGTTATTCAATCTCCTCATAGGTAATTGTAGCCTATCAGAATAATTACGGTATCCGCTTTTAATATTTTCGGTACCACCCTCAACCCATAACCTGGTAATGATGCTTTTATCATCTACCTTTTGTTCTTTCAGTTTGTATAAACCAGCCCCTTTACCCCATTCAAAGAATGCGTTCCCTGCTGGAGGAGCTACTACAGATCCGAACTCCCCAATTTTGATAGTACGAACACCACCAACCAAATCTATACGGAACTCATAACCGTATTCATTGCAGGTGTTTTGCAATACCTGGAGGCAATTCTGTTTTGAGAATGAGAATGTTTTCGGTTCAGTTACGGGGCAATTGGCAGCATCAAAGCCCCATATTCCTGGGTAATCCCTATTAAGGTTGTAGATTATAACCTTAATGAGATCCGACAAACTGTAAGTGAGATCGAAGGTTGATTTTGAGGATTTCCCGTTAATATCAGTATCCCTGTACATGGTTCTCATCAGATCATACATAACACCATAAAATGTAACCTCATAGGTGAATCTGCTTTCTCCGATAATTTCCCTGTTCGCTTTTGTCCTGATGGAATACTCATCTCCTCCAATCAGGATCTTATTCCCAATTGAAAAATCCATGATCTCAGCAGACTGGATAGTAAGCTGAACGTTATCATCCCCCATCAGGGTGAAGTTTTGCACTGCCTGGGAAACAGTGCAAAACGGTTCAGTCCTGAAAAGATCTATTTGGCTACCGTCTCTTTTGATTATTGTAATCTGTCCCATACCACAATACAATTAGTGTCAAAGGCTATTATATCCTCAATCACGCCAGAAATGACAATATCATATTCACCTGGTGTAGAATAGCTGTGAGTAACCGTTTTACTAGTTCCAGACACATCATAAGTGTGAGTACCATCACCCCAGTAGATGTTTAGAAGTTTTGAGCTGGTTACTGTTATTGAAGCGACACCTGATCCAACAAATCTAAGTACTCTCTTTACAGGCTCGCACTCGACTAGTTTAAGCTGAAATGTACCCACCATTAGATCGTTATCGAAACTCCAGCCTTTTTCTACATCAGAAGCATTAGGACAATAAACCTCATACACCAGAGGCTTGGCTATTCCATCATAATCAATACGCAAACGTTGGTTTCCTGATTTTTGGAACTGCTGCATAAAGATTTGGCACCATTCTACAAAGGCGGTTTTGCCAGAAGCCTCAATGAAACATTCCAGGGTAATTGTACGCTCTTTGTACCTGGGCTTTGATTTATCCACTACAATACCGTGATAATTGTCATAGTCAACAGTTAATCCCTCTTTGCGCTCCAGTAATCCGAATAGGCCTTTGGAAGCGGAAACGTAAACACCCAGCTGCTTGAAGTTTGTGCCATCTAGGTAGTACTCAACATCTGAACTAGTGGATTGAAGTTTAAGTAGATATGTTTGTGTCTTAGCAGTATTAAATAACATCACCTCATCAAAGGATCCTGCACAGATACCAATATTGGTATCATTGAAAGATAATCCCTGGATAGTTCCAGGCAAAGCAACTTTGTTCGCTTCAACTCCATCCATGTAAACTGTGAATGTGGATCCGCTTTTTATGAATGCAAAAAAGATCCATTTTCCTGGGATTACATTAACCCATTTATCCAGATAATTGTTGACACCACTAAAATTCAGCAACCAGCCAATCTGATCTACAACTGGTTTATAGAAAAAGCATAATGTAAAATCTGATGTGAAAGGAATATCCTTAGCAATATCACATAATCCAGTACCATTAAGATCCAAGGCTTTCCCTACCTTTGCGTCTTTTGTAAAAAATGCACCTCCGGATATAATGCCATCTACACGGCTTTTGGAATAATCATAAGCTTTACCATATCCCTCTGGATCATCGAAGGGTAAATACAGTATTAAATCTTTATCTGTAGTCATAATGTTGAATTTAATAGAAATGTTTATTATGTTTTTTCAAAATAATGCCATGCCCGATACAATGAGCCTGGGCATTACCATAGAGATTCAGAAATACCTGAGCATCGTTTCCAGCCGTTGCAATAACCAGGTTTGTTTCATCAAAAGCATCTATAGTAACTATTGCATTGTTTGCTACATTGATAGCTGCCTCGGTGTTGTGCCTTGCAAATACCCTGGCTACAGTGTAACCAGAGTATTTAAGCATTGCTTTGCAATTTCCATTCAGCACCGTATCAGGGTTATTTACAAAATCTGGGATCTCATCATCAATGAAAACCCCAAACTCCTCACATTTGCCCTTGAAATTTTCTCTCATAAATTCAAGGGTTGGGAAATCCTCACAGATACAAAAATCTATTCCTTTGACATACAGTTGTACAAGGTTATCCATATTTAGCCCTGGTTTTAGTTTCCATTGCCACACCCTGCATAAACCTTTTGTAATGCCTTCTTTTTTAAGCTGTTGCATTAATTCCATATTATCCTCCAATACCTTTTGACAGCAATGAGCTGCCGTTATTTTTAATTTCATTGAGAGTAGATTTTATCTCCTTCAATTCCGAAGCGCTTATTCCTGTATTAGTAGCAATTTGCTGGTGATAAATAAGCGATTGCCTGAGTACTGATATACCATCAGCCTGATTTATTACTAAAGCATTCAATTTACCAGCTACAATCCCTCCAGTTTCTTCACTGAGCGCTTTTATTGCCCCAGTAGTTGGATCTTCTGTAGTTGCATCTGTATCCTTGATCCAATCTCCAATACCAGATAAAGCCATATTGAATGTATCCCCAGCAGCATTTACCATAGCCTCGAATTTAGATTTCTCCTCATCAGAAAGCACGTTATCTTGCATAGCTGATCCTAGATATAGGACAGCATCATTAATAGCCTTAGCCATGAATTCTCGTTTCAGGGCCTCAACTACCGCCTTTTTTAATACCTCCTTAGTCTTTTCTCCAAGTGCATCAGCAGCATCCTCGCCTTTTACGTAAGCATCTACAAGAGCATCGGCAAACTCATCAATAGCACTTTTAATATCAGTACCAGCAAGAGTTTCCATCATTGCCTGATCCAGATCCTCAATTTGCTGGTTGATACTTTCTATTTTTTCCTCCCACTCCTTGATTTTTCCATCATCGGTTTTCTTTTTATCCTTTTCTGCCTGGATCTGCTGTTTTATATCCTCCTGCTGCTTTCTGAGGTTCTCCTTTTGCTGCTCATATAGACCAAACATGTCATCTCCCTCCTGAGCCTTTGAAAGAGTAGACTGGAGTTCCTGTATCTGTTGTGTGAGTTGAGCATACCTGACAAAATCCCAGCTCTGAGCTGCTATACGTGCTTGTTCTTTCAGTGCAGCGATCTGATCGTTTATAAGGGCTACATTTTGCTCATAAGCACTCTTTTGGGCATCATTGAACACCCAGTAAGTATTATTATAGGCTCTCTCCAGACGGCTATAGGATTGTTCCAGAGCATCAATCTCTTTCTGGAGGTTCTGGATCTTCTTTTCATATTTAGCATCATGCACCTTTGCAAAAATGCTGATAACAGAAGTAATCGAACTAACCAATCCAGTAACACCGCCAATAATATCGCCGGACATAATTTTGCCGACACTGGCAGCTGCATTGCCTAATTCTCCCATCAGATCCATTGCAGTACCCAGACCAGAAGCCAGATCCTCATTACCCAGTGCATCAAACATAGAAGCCAGCGAATTGCCACACTCAGTAGCTATGCCTGTAACCTCCTGGATTGATTTTGTTACTCCCTTAGCTGCTGTTTTTACCTCTTTCTGTGCATCATCAACATCTTTCTGTGAACCTTTCCCTGAAAGAGCATCCGTTTTAGCTTTAGCCAGCTTCTTTTTTGCCTCTACATAATCATCAAAGAACTTTCCAAGAGCCTTGAAAGGATTCTTTTCAATAATTTTTTCCTTTGCTCCATTCAAACTATCAATCACGGCCTTATAATCTACAGGATTCAGTTTCAGATCAGATTTACTGAGCTTGTTTTGAATATCATCTACCAGTTTCGAGATTTCACCTGCTGTAAGTGAATCCATATCCTGGAATAGCTTCTGCCAACTGTCAGACTGTTTCAGAAATGTACCGTTCAAAGCAGATAATTCCTGAGCTTCTGCTTTATTGATTTGTTTCAGGCGTTCCTCATCGCCCATTTTCTGAGCCTGGGATCTGAGCAAAGAATATTCATCCTGTATGGATTTTCTTTGTTCCTCATAAGTACGATACTCTTTGAGGATCTTATCATTCAGCTCTTTTTGTGTCGCCTCATCCTGCTGATTCAGGTAAACAGAGGCAGATGCTTTATCATCTTCACCCACCAATCCAGTATTGCCGGATCTGAGTTTTTCCTTTGCATCAGCAATAGCCTGAATTTTTTCAGCAAGGGTACTGGCTCTATTAATTGCCTGGGAAACACTCTCTTTGAAAGCATCCATAGCTGTTTTGGCTCCAGTGATCTCATCATACTGAATATTCAGATTGATTAGGTTGTTAGCCTCACCCTCATTCAAACCTCCGTTAGCCTTTTTCTCATTCAGCTTCTGGATCTCTTTCTGAACATAATCCTTATAGGAACTACCACCTTTGAGCAGATTCTTAAAATGAGTGTCGGCAACATCCTCACCCATATTCTTTACCCAGCGGAAATAAAGCTCATACTGGCTTTTTTTATATTCAATTTCACCATCAAAGAGTTTGTTTTGAGCTTTGCTATAGCTGGCATCTTCGTTCGCTCTACGGGCCCCAAATTCGTTTTTCTCTTTAGAGGATAACCCACCTTTCCCAGCTTCTTTTCTTGCTTTCTCCAGTTCCTTCTCTTCTTTGTCAATCTGAACAAGGTTCTGTTTATGTTGGAGATCCAGAAGGGCCTTTCTCTTATCATAG
>CAXXFJ010000033.1:0-95713 GCA_963677415.2 Bacteroidales bacterium
TGTTTCCAGAAGAAACTGCCAATGGTTGCGTGACACAAAACTATTTTTTACTCTCGGAGGATACATATTGTTCCAGCTGAAACCCGGAAATACAACGGGCATATATTTCAAATGATGTTCGTCACACCATTTCTGATCTTTACCGAATCAGTGGTTTGAATGGCATGCGTATCCCTGTTCGTTGAATCTGCCTACAAACCAGGGGTGAACAATATCTGCCATTTGTATAATGTCGAGAAAGTTACTGTCTTTTATACAGTCGTTGCCCTGTTCGCGCCAGTAGGTTGGAACACCCAAAAGCACCGCAGCAGTTTCCTGCTTCCTCAGATTTGAAGAATCGGATCAACTTTTCTATGTCTTGAAGATCGTATTTCCGGTTGTCGTTAAACCCAACACCCCAAATAGCGCTACCACCGGACGATCCCGATCAAACAGGTAGTTCGGAAAGCGGCTCCGCTTATTGAATCCAAAGTCTCTCATCAGAGGCTTTCCAGTCTGCAATCATGACATCCACATCTTCAGAGCGCATGCCCGACATGTCATACATCACAGAGAGGGTGCGGTCGTATTCCAATGCCGATTTGACAGCCGAAGTCATTGCTTTTGTTGAAATGCGAAAGTCCTGATTCAGATTTGATCTCACCCACAAAACGCCTGCAAATAAACGCCATCAATACCATACTCTTTCATCCATTTGAAATGCAGACGAACGGTACTTTCGTCGTGCGAACTGAATGTTGTGGCAGGTTGGCCGTCTGCATATTTAAATGCGGTAACGTACTGCTTTTCATATTCGGCCATCTCGGGCCACATGTCAACCTTGGAAAAACCCGGTTCAAACTTACCACCTTTTACCATAATGGTACCATCCACGGTTGGCTCCGTCGTCAGGAGCATCAAACCATCCTTGATATCCCGCCATTATCATTCCTGGAGAGAGAGTATGTTTTTTCGAACTTCTGCAGATCTTTGTTTTCTTTTATGTTTGCTTTCGGACTACTCAGTACTGTAGTGCTAATTAACAGTGCATTCAGCAACAGGATCATCCCCCCGGTGTGTATTCTTTTCATGCGTTGATTATTTTACAAGTAACTGTTTAGTTTGAACAAAGTTATCCGAAGTATATTTTACAAAGTATATTCCCGATTCGAAACCGGATACATTCACCTCTATTTGAGATTGTTCGGCCAAATGCGTTTCTTTTGATCGTTTGAACACAAGTACCCTGTGCATTATAAAGATCAATACGAACTGATCCGGACGACATGGATTGATAATTTATGTTTGCAACAGAAGATGCGGGATTGGGATAAATACTAAATCCGAGCACGTTGTAACTTGTCTTTTTCAACCCCTGTGACTGTGGCCGATTGTACTGTGAAATAATTGATCTTCGGCGAACCCGCTTATGATATTTAATCGGAGAAGGTATGTAGACTATTGGAGGGGGAAGTCGATGCTCCCTGCATCGACTGTTGAGAATTCCCCTTTGGTTGAAGGAAGATCAATAGCTGATAAGATTGTTTCATCTACAGAAAATTGGTATGGACGAAGCTGCTGTAGCAGAGTATCTCAACAAAAACTTCGTGTTGGCAAGAATGGGTAGTTCCTTCCATTCCAACCATTCTGTAGGTCTTGTGTACGTAACCATCCATCCACCATTCGTGTCATTCGTTTTCACAATATCCATATCGCCTTCACGATAAGCCCCTCCTGCATTTCCTTTAGAAGTATCATAATAGAAGTCACACCCTTCAGCTTCAACCTTCAACGTATCGGCATACGCTTTCTTTGATATAACGGACGGGTAATGTTAAGTCGTTGATTCGGATAATCATAATAGACCGTATCTTTGCTTCTGCCAATAGGCCGCCTCTTCTTCAACATCAGTGAATCCTTCTCCCAGTGTTAAAAACGCCACCCTTTCTTACTGTACCTTCCAGTCCATCAATAAGTCGTTGTCCATGATCCGGATCCATAAAGACGTTAGTTCCTGCAGATGAAAAACCTCGGAGCAACGCATCCTACCTTTTTCACCTTGTTAAACAGTTGAATAGAATAAGAATTAAAAGGTGCTGAAAACCAATTGTGTGCTGCATCAACAACTGTTGGATCATTGGTGGAAGGATCGTCGGAAAAGAATCGTTTGTCGAACTACGATGTAGGGATTAAAACCAAAGGTAGCCTGACATTGCGAACGGATGTATAGGGCAGGATCTTCTTCAGATTACCATTCTGATTGACAGCAAACGCATCGGTTATCGTCCAGAAGAAAATGACCAATCTGTCATTGATTTTAAATCGTTTCTCATCCGGAATATTCTGGATGCACAATTTCAGATTCAGATCCCATATATAACTTATAGTTAGTCGTGTCAGAGCAATCAAACTTTGGCGTGTAATCATATCCATTCACCCTTGTCTAAGTTCCGGTTTGCCGGAAGCAGGATCAGGAATGCGGCATTAAGTATTTAATATATTAAAAATTATGGCTATTTTGAATGCATCACCAAGACCACGCCGATCCATGGCAGCAACCAGGTCTGGCAGTATCCTTGGGTCACCCGCATCTGTATTCGGATAATTGGGACTGTATCCCGGCATACGGGAGCAATGTAATCTATTCCACTATAGGCAACCTCTTCCACCATGGCATCCCACCAATCTGCATCAGTGCCCGGTTTGAACAACATCTTGTTGTATGTACCTCCACTTCCATCCCCTTGCCGCTTTATTAAAGCCAAATGTAATTCCCAATGATTGTGCACGAAGCGATGGGACGGAAACAATCAGAGTAAAAATAAACAACGACTTTGATACTAGTTTCTTCCATTGTAATTAGCGATTATAATATTGTTTGAATAAGTTGGCTCTCTAATGGTATTGTTTGATAACCTGCTTTTCTTGTATGTTGCAAAAGTAGAGTGATAGGATTAACGAACCGATTAATTATTGCTTAATATTCAAACAAAAATCTTTGTATTAGAGTATTCAGGTAAAAAGTATCGAATAATGCTGCGTAATATAGGAAATAATACCTCTACTTGGGCAAGTGAATGATCAAAATACTTGAAATAATAGCAGTGAATAAAATATAGGTTGAGTGTTTACTCTTTTACATAAATTTGGTATACTTTTGTGATGCATCTACTGATGCGTTCTTTTTAAACATAATACACATGAACTTAGTTTCTATTTTCATTCTTATTCCGTTACTTGCAATAGTGCTGATTCCTTTTCTTTCATTGAGAGGTAAAGCTATTACTTCATACTGTACTATCTTTTTTATTACACTTGTATCGAGCATAGTCGCAATCAAAGCTTTAAGTGGTCAAACTTTTGACTATACGTTGGAAGGCAGTCTGGTAAGCGGACTGGTTCGGATTCAGGTGGATGCACTCTCGGCTTGGTTTATGCTGATTATCAATTTCAGCTTCCTAACGGGAGGATTTTACGGACTGTTTTATATGAATGCCCTACAAAGATCAGCTTAAGAACCTCTCTTTACATGGCATTCTTTTCATTTTACTCCCATGCCGCACTGATTAGTCTCTGTGCTATTCAAAACAGCATTGCATTTTTAGTTGCGTGGGAAATCATGGCCCTTTCAGCCTTCCTGAGCGTGATATTTGAACATGAGAAAGTCACTACAGTGAAAGCAGGTATCAATTACCTCATTCATTCACATGTTTCCATCCTCTTCTTGATGATCGGTTTTATCTGGGTGGCAAGTAAAACAGGTAGCTATGATTTTGATGCTATTCGTAGCTATTCACTGGCAAGTTCAGACGCCACCTCTATGATCTTGTTTCTCTTTTTCTTTATCGGATTTGCCATCAAGGCCGGTTTTGTCCCCTTTCATACCTGGCTCCCTTATGCTCATCCTGCAGCTCCGGCTCATATATCAAGGTATTATGTCAGGAGTGATGATTAAGATCGGTATCTTTGGAATACTCCGGATGATCTTGCTTATTGATCTTGACTACACAACAATCGGACGCTTCATCCCTGTGTTTTCTCATTGATCTCAGGGCTATACGGAGTCATGTTGGCCATCTTGCAACATAATCTGAAGAAGCTGCTTGCGTATCACAGTATTGAAAATATCTGGTATTATCGGCATTGGCATTGGATTGGGCTGCATCGGACTGGGTACAAACAATCCGATCCTTTGTTCGCTCGGCTTTGCAGGAGCTTTGCTTCATACCTTAAATCATTCGCTTTTCAAATCTCTTTTGTTTTTTACGGCAGGTAATGTCTATCTAGGCAACACACACGCTGGATATTGAAAAGCTGGGAGGATTGGTAAAGAAAATGCCCCCAAACAAGTATCCTGTTCCTTATTGCAGCATTAGCTATCTGCGGTTTGCCGCCATTTAATGGGTTTAATTTCTGAGTTTATTATTTATTCCGGATTGTTTGGGGCGATTCATGATGTCTCAGATGGTCTCTTTATTCGCAATTATATTTACTATAACAGGTTTGGCACTGATTGGAGGACTTGCATTGATGTGCTTCACCAAGGCTTTTGGAGTGGTATTCTTAGGAAGTCCGCGACATGCGATTCATCATGAAGTGAAAAGAAGTCTCTTCTTACCAATTGCTTCCACTCTATTTTATTGCTGCTTTTGATCACTTTCATCGGGCTTTTTCTCACAACTCTTTCTTGATTTACTATTCACGCCGGTTCAACAGTTTACCAACTTGCATCAATTACCTTTTACCTCTTTTCAGGGCTAAGGGCATTGAAGTGATGCTTTTCAATCAGTAAGGCAAACTGGATTTTATTAGCCTGTGGTTTATCTCACTGTGAGGGAATACGTAAGTTTAGCCCTACGAAGGAGAACAATCATTCTATCACCGACCTGGGGCATGCGGTTATACTGCTCCGACAGCAAAGATTCAATACACGGCTAGTTCATTTGTAAAGACATTATACCAAACTTTTTGGAGCTTTATTTCTTATACACCGGATTAAGAAAAAGAAGTGGAGGGTATCTTTCCTGCAGCAGGCACATCTTGAGACTCATCCATATGATATCATCGAACAAGGATTGATAGATTATCCGATCCGTAAATTCAAGGAGTTTTTGAGTCTGTTCCTCTTTTTTCAAAATGGGAAATTGCAGTTTTATATCATATATGGCGATACTCTTTATCCTTTCTGTGATTCTTCTCCCTTTGATCTACAATGGTATTCTCTTATTCATCGAATCTTTTAAGCCAATTATAAGTATGCTATCCATATTACTAATCACTCTGGCCGCTACTTTCTTTACGGGTATCATCATCCGTACCAAAAGTATTGCATCCGGACGTAAAGGTCCGGGCATCTTTCAGCCAATAAAAGATGTCATCCGGCTGTTCAAAAAAGGAGCAGTCTATAGTGAAAACGACCAGCTTCGTGTTTCAGATGGACACCTGTAATATATTTCGCATCGGTATTTGTAGCACTCTTGGTTGTTCCCCTTTCGGACAATCAAAAGGTCTGTATTGAGTTTCAATGGCGACTTCGTGTTCTTTGCATATGTGCTCGGTATAGGGAAGTTTTTCAGTATTATCGGTGCCATGGATACCGGCAGTAGTTTTGAAGGAATGGGTGCCAGCCGGAGGAGTCTCTCTATTCGATGCTCGCCGAACCGGCCACTATTTATTCTTATGGCGATCGTTATCGTTGCTGACGGGCTATACTTCTTTTCAGGAAATATTTTTCAGCATTACACTTAGGCTCTTCCATCAGTTACGCATTGGCCAGTGATAGCAGCATTTGTCTCTTTTTGCTGATTGCGATGATTGAAAATAGTCGTATGCCAATTGATGGACCCCAATACGCACCTCGCAACTTTACGATGGTGCACGAAGTCATGATCTTGGATAATAGTGGTTTTGATCTGGGTTTGATCTTGTCGGCAGGCTATCTGAAATTTGCCCATTTACGGTGCCATCATCTTCAATCTCTTTAGGGCTGGTACTATAGCGTATGGCTATGCCATCCCTATGTTTTTTTGCGTTACAAGCTTTTCTGGGCAATTGTGATTGGAATGATTGAATCGTTTATGGCTCGATTCAGAATGAATCACAATGCGCAGTTTATTGTTGTGCTTTCTTCCGTATCCTTGCTCGTGTTCTTTGGCGCATTGCTTATTGCGGGAAAGTTTATTTAATGCACTGTTAATCCCGAAGAGACTAAGAATGAAGTAGTCATTAATATTAAAGACTTATGTTACACGTTTTGCTCATTATTTTCCTGATATCACTCTTTTATTTGTCTATTGCCAACCGCCTGTCGACCTATGTAAACGTGGCTGGCATTTCAAGGTATCCTGCTTTTCTTTGTGGCGATTTCTAGAGTTGAAAAATATCAATACCCTCAATCTGATCTTAATACTTCTCGGAGACGATTGTCTTCAAGTCGCTCGCCGTGGCCTCTCTTCTTAAATTATGTGCTGAAGCGCAATCATATTACCCGTGAAGCAGAACCCTTCGTTCCCAATTTCTTTTCGTTGATCATTACTACCGTTATTGTGATTGTGACTATCCTTCTTTCCAACTCGATGAAGGAAGGAAAAGTCTAGATAAGATGTTTTTTGTGGTAGCCCTCTCAACGCTGTTAACCGGACTCTATTTTATCGCCCTCAAGACGAAAAATCATTACGCATGTCATGGGCTATCTGATCATAGAGAATGGCGTTTTTGTATTGTCTCTTGCAGTAGGAAGTGAAATGCCGATGCTGGTCAATCTGGGTATCATGCTTGATATATTTGCCAGTGTGGCTGATTCTGGGTATCTTCTTAAACAAAATCGGAGATGTTATTTAAAGATATAGATGTCGATCAACTTTCTAATCTGAAAGACTATTAACCACTGATGCTAAATTACAACTGAATTTATGATACTGATTATACCTCCTAATTTGCTCTCCTCATCGGAACCGGACTTTTCTTCAATCGAGGGAAGGCACTTAACTACTCCCTGGTTTGCTTGTTTCTTGTTTTGCAATGCGCCTTCACCCATTTATGCCTGTTTACATTATAACGAATCCTCAATCCATTATTTCACGTTCGACTCATTGGGAATTATTTATGCTGCTCAGCGGCAACCATTATTTCCATTCCAGCGGTATATCACAGCTATGTTGTTAACGTCGAAGACATGTCAAGTGAAACCAGATTCGAAAGCCATTTACTGGGGAGCATTAACAGTACTGATAGCAGCTGTCAGTGCCTCCTTTCTGGCTAATCATATCGCCGTGATGTGGATCTTTACAGAAATAACAACCTTGTGTGCCTCTGCTCTGATATATCATCATCGCAATAAGTTGGCCTTGGAAGGAACGTGGAAATACGTGTTTATTTGTGCTGTTAGTATCACCTTTGTCTATATTGGCATACTGTTTTTAAGTTTGTCGATGGAAAGTGCCGGTTCGACAGATTTATCCTACAAGAACCTCTTAGCCAATAGTGCTTTGATTGATCCGATGTGGTTACGCTTTGCCTTCCTGTTTGTTTTTACTGGCTTTACGGTCAAACTCGGACTTTTTCCTATGTTTACAGCAGGAGTAGATGCGAAGGATAAGGCTCCCGGACCTGCCGCAGCTCTGTTTCCCAGTATCATGATGTGCATGGGTTTTGTTGGTGTTTTTCGCACCTATGTGGTCGTTGCAAATACATCCATACTCCATTGGGCTAGTCTGGTCGTCGGAATTGCAGCTTTTTTATCCTTGTTCATTGCTGCTGTTTACATGATAAAAGTCAAAAATATCAAGCGTATGATGGCTTACTCAAGTGTCGAGCACATGGGATTGGTCATGCTGGGAATTGCTGCAGGAGGAATAGGATATTATGCCGCCATATTACATGTTGTGTTGCATGCATTCGTTAAGTCAACTCTTTTCTTTCAATATAACCAGTTGTATAAGACATTTGGAACAAAGGATATTTATCAGATGGGCAATTACTTTAAATATAACACCACCGGTGCTATAGTGATACTTCTTGGTGTTATCAGTGTGACAGCGATGCCTCCTTCAGGGTTGTTTGTGAGTGAACTTCTCATTTTCAGATCCCTTTTTGAGGCCAATCATCTGGTTGTATTGATCCTTGTATTATTGCTGCTGACCCTGATTCTCTGGTCAATAGTCAAGAATTTCTTCAAGATATTATATTCTCCGGTTGTCGGTTTTGACGAAACGAATGTCGTCCGAATTAGCCCCTGGAGATCGGCTTTTCAATTTATCTTACTGGCGGGAGCTGCTTATCTGGGATTAAACCCACCGGCAATTTTCGTGGATATGATTAACGAAAGTATCAAGTACCTGCCATAATTAGTATAACAAAGAACAGAACTTATGAATTATACAAGCATACGAAATAATCAGACCCTTTTGATGAAAGAGATACCGGAGAGCACTTATTTGTCCTTTCTGGATTTGAACGTAGGATTGGTTGCCGGACGTACAGACAGGCATTGTGTGAGCTATTTCGGGGTTGCTGAAGGTAATGACGTGAAACTTATTTGTTGTATCGCCGACGACACAACGCACGAAATAATGGTCTCTTCCTGTAAGGTTCACAAAGGGCAGCAACTTGCATCATTCACCAAAGAGATGTTGTGCTTTGAACGATTCGAGCGGGAGATCCACGAGAACTTAGGTCTGAACTATCCGGATCATCCCTGGTTAAAGCCTGTACGCTATCCGGCAGGTCGTCCTGATACGATACAAACGATACAGAATTATCCATTTTATACGGTTAAAAGTGAAGAATTGCATGAAGTCGGTGTGGGACCTATTCATGCCGGAATCATAGAACCCGGTCATTTCCGGTTTATCTGTAACGGCGAACAGATCCTGCATCTGGAGATCCAATTGGGTTATCAGCATAGAGGCATTGAAAAACTCTTTATAGCAAAGAAGAAACTTCTTCAGCGGGCCACCCTCTCTGAAAATATTGCCGGTGATACGGTGGTAGGTCACAGTGTGGCCTTTGCCCATATTTGGGAAAGTCTCTGTGGCGTTGATGTTTCCCGTGATATTGCTTTTTCACGTACATTGGCTCTGGAACTCGAACGGATTGCTATTCATATCGGTGATCTTAGCGGAGTATGTACAGATATTGCCTACCAACTCGGTAGTGCGGTATTTGGACGTTTACGTACACCCATTGTCAATTTCCTCCAGGAATGGGGAGGAAGCCGATTGGCAAAGGGGCTGATCAGAGCAGGAAGTAATCCCTTTCCTTTTACACCGGCATTGGCTGAACGACTCAAAAAGGTGTTGGATCTCTTGGAACCCGATTATAATGAGATGTGTGAGAAGTTATTTGAGTTACCCAGTGCGCTGTCTCGCTTTGAGCGAACCGGAGTAGTATCCAATGATGACTCAGTAGCTATTGGCGCAGTGGGTATGGCAGCGCGAATGACTAATCTGAATAGAGATATCCGGAGTTCGCATCCCTTTTGTCTCTATCCTGAGTTAGATCATGTGCCAATTATGAAACGCCATGGTGATGTCTATTCGCGGGTGCAAATCAGAAGAAAAGAGGTGTTGCAATCCATCCGGTACATTCGCAAACTACTTACAGAAGTGCCAACCTCATCTGAAATATCCGAAATGCAGACGACTCTCCAACCTGATTCCTTCTGCCTTTCCCTGGTGGAGGGATGGCGTGGTGAGATCTGTCACTGTGCATTGACAGATGCAACAGGGGAGTTGATGCATTACAAGATCAAAGATCCTTCCTTTCACAATTGGATGGCTTTAGCCTTAGCGGTCAGGAATAAACGAAATATTCTGATTTTCCAATATGTAACAAAAGCTTCAATCTTTCGTATTCGGGACATGATCTTTAAAACAGGAGATAAACACATTAATAACTCAATCAGATGATAAGTAATTTGAAGATCTTATTCCATCAAGGGAAACAATATATAACCTCCCCAACTACGGTGGAAGTGCCGGGCATATTCAGAGGCCGTCCCATTATCAGCAGCCAAAAGGTGGATGAAACCCAACTGGCGGATATCTGTCCGACAGATGCCATTTCATGCTCTCCTCTTCAGATTGATCTGGGCAAATGTACCTTTTGTGGTGAATGTGCCAGACAGTTCCCGGATAAGATCTCTTTTACCAAAGAGTACAAGATGGCAAACCAATGAACGGGAACGATTGATCATCAAAGAAGGTGAAGACCATGCGATTGAAGTCAATCCGGATACCGTACGTAAGGAGATACACAAAGTGCTCGGACATTCGCTCAAACTGAGACAGATCTCCGCAGGAGGAGATAATAGTTGCGAACTTGAGTTGAATGCCGCCAACAATGTGCAGTTTTGATATGAGCCGCTACGGTATTGACTTTGTGGCATCACCACGTCATGCTGACGGAATTGTAATCACAGGACCCATCACTAAGAACATGGCCGAGGCTGTACAGATCTGCTATGATGCCGTTCCTGAACCAAAGATCATCGTCCTTGTTGGCACAGATGCCATTAGTGGTGGTCTTTTTGCTGACTCACCTGCCATCGATCGTAGTTTTCTTGATAAATATCCTGTGGACCTGTATATCCCGGGCAATCCGGCACATCCACTGACTATTATCAATGGTTTGTTGGACTTAACGCGCAAAAAGAAAGAGTCATCCTCCAGATTCGGATGAATATTTATAAGCTTTACTTACCAATAAGCATGTGATTGCATCCGACAAAGATGGAGAACTTTGAGAAATATTGTTTGTACCAAGCATTAGAAGATTAATGACTTAAATTAGACGATTATGAGAATAGCATTATTAGTACTTATCCTTATTCATGGACTGATCCATGTACTGGGGTTTTGTTAAAGCCTTTGAATTATCAGAAGTAAAACAACTGACACAAACTATTTCAAAACCCTTTGGAGTGATTTGGTTGCTTGCTTTTATCCTTTTTGTACTAACAGCGATACTGTTCGCTTTTAAAAATAGTAATTGGTGGCTGTTTGGAGTCATAGCCTTGGTGATTTCCCAAGTCCTGATCATACTCTTCTGGCACGATGCAAAGTTCGGAACGATACCCAATGTGATTATTCTGATAGCATACATTCTTGGATACGGTACCTGGAGCTTTTATGGCAAATATCAAGAGGAAGTAAACACCGGTTTTGCAGCAGAAGGAGTATTTTCAAAATTCTGTCTTGACAGAAACAGATATCCAGCAATTGCCTGAGTCTGTGAAAAGATACCTTCGTTATACCGGTTCGATAGGAAAGCCCAAAGTCAATTGTTTCAAAGTAGAATTTTACTGGAAAAATAAGGAAGAACGAACAATCTGAATGGATGCCCTTTACTTCAGAGCAGTATAACATCATGGAAACACCAACCAGGCTGTTTTTCATGAAAGCAAGAATGAAAGGACTACCAGTTGAAGGTTATCACTGCTTTAAGGATGGAGTTGCTTTTATGGACATCAGACTGTTTTCATTATTCAAAGTGCAGTATATGGATGGAGAAGAGATGAATCTGTCGGAGACTGTAACCTTCTTCAATGACATGTGTTGTCTGGCTCCACCTACACTCATCGACAAGCGAATCAAGTGGCTGGAAGTTGAGACCAATAAAGTCAAGGCATCCTTTACGAACAACAATATCACCGTTTTTGCCTGGTTGTATTTTAATGACAAAGGTCAACTGGTAAACTTTATCTCTGACGATCGCTATTCTGCTGATGCAGGAAAACAATTACCTTGGGCAACCCCTTTGAGAGATTATCAAGAAATAAACGGATATAAATTGTTTCAAAATGCGGATGTCATTTACACCTATCCCGATAGAGACTTGTGTTATGGAACTTTCAAGCTCATCAAGGTAGAATATAACATAATAAACTGACAAGCAAGTGAGATATATATTGATCTTATTCGTTTTAACTCTGACTTCTTGTGCAACTGTTTTGAACAGGAGGAATTATGATGTAATGGTTTTTTTCAAATGCTGGTGATGCAAAGGTTCAAATTTTTGATACTACTTATAATTTGCCGGCTAAGATTAGTCTCAGGCGCTCAAATAAGGATTTGGATATCAAATTGATATCGGAAACATTAACAAAGAATTTCACAGTCAAATCATCACCTAATCCAAGATTTATTTATGGAAATCTTTTGTGGTTACAGGTTTCGCCTGCTGCCTATTTAATAGATTTCACAAATCAAAAAAGATGTTATTACGGAAGTTTTATCTTTTTTGGATAATAATGACACCAGTAGAGTAATAAGGCCGCCAGTATTAAGAGGCTGTTATAATTATTTTTCAAAAGCTTATCCAACACACAAAGGGTCAGATTAATCTAGTGCTTTCATTACCTTGGATAAACAGCTTTTATCTTCGACCTCAAAATGAACGATCAAAATCAAATACTGGATATTGGGGTATTTCAGCTGGAGTAGAGTATTATTATAAAGATTACAAATACATAAGCTTAACAGCAAGTGCAGTATCTGATTTTTTTATGCCGGTTCCCGCTGCGGTTGATATATATGGTGAATATGAACTGATGAGTTCAACATATTTAAGTATCTCTGATAATTACAAGTTTTAAACGCTTTACGATTGGATATGGATTAAATTATTCAAGAAACACATGGGATTTTAAGAATTTCGACTATTATGACCCACCGCTATCAAGTCGTTATCCAATAAAAAGAACAAATGAATCACTAGGACTTACTTTAAACGTATACCATCAATTGGCAGAACTGTTGTTTGTCGGGTTGATATACAGACCGACTTTTTTGATTGTTAATCCGACCGTGGAGTTTAAATATGAACATTTGCTAAGTATTGATTTTGCCTGGAAATTTAGGCTTAAAAAATAGCAAACAACGGATTCATGGATGAACAGAGGGATATTGTACAATTGAATGCAATGAGATTGATTAATTGACCATAATAGGAGAGGAGTTGACAATCAAACATTCGCTTTTCTTATTTCCAGCATGTAAAGCGCAACTTGTCAGTATTACATTCTTGCAAGCCCAAAGGGTATTTGGTATTCAATTTAGCTTAATGGGCTTACCATAAATAAAAGATGTAGTTTAGCCAGTGAATTTGTCAATAATGCTACTTTTTTGAAAAAAGATGCTTTAAATATTTGGAAGCTAAATCGTTTTAGTTTACTTTTGTAGCTAAATCGTTTTAGCTTATTAATTTCAAATCACAACCAAATGCAAAAAAATAGAAGAACCACATTGAAGGACGTTGCAAATTCAGTGGGAGTTTCCATTACTTTGGCATCCGTTGTTTTAAATGGAAAGGCAGAACAATATCGTATTAGTGAGGAAATGACAAAACGAATTTTGGCAGCGGCAAAGGAAATGAACTACTCTCCAAATCTAGTTGCCCAAAACCTCAGAGGTGGAAAATCACAGCTTATTGGTGTAATTGTTACAGACATATCGAATCCTTTTTATTCAACGATTTCAAGGATTATTGAAGATCGAGCCAATGAATTTAATTATACAGTACTCTTTAGTAGTTCAGATGAAGATTTGGAAAGTACAAAAAGGCTAATTAATGTGCTGATAAACAAGGGTGTTGATGGGCTGATAATTGTTCCTTGCGATGGGTCTGAAGAGGTTATTAAGAGCTTGGATGATGATAAGATCCCGGTTGTACTTTTAGATAGGTATTTTCCCAATTTGGATATTGGCTATTCTTGTCTAAATAATTACAAATCAACGGAGCTTGCCACTCAACATTTGATAGATCAAGGATATAAAAATATCTCATTAGTGGCTTATAAGACACAAATGAATCATATTATTGATCGTATTGCCGGCTATCAAGATACAATGATACGATCAGGACATGAAAACGAAATCAACGTGGAACAGGTAAATATTAAAAACGCAAACGTTGAAATACGAGATGCTTTGGGACTATTTAATTAATACAAAGAAATCAGATGCAGTCATATTTACTACTAATCTGCTAGCAATTAGTGGAATATATTATCTGAATGAGATGAAGATAAAAATACCAAATGATATAGCTGTTGTAGGATTCAATAGAAATGATGTTTTCAATTTGTTTTATTCACCGATAACGTACATAAAACAACCCATTGAACAAATTGCAGGTGATGCAGTCAATATACTGATTGATAAAATAAAGAATAATGAAAACTCAATAAAGTCGGCGTTAATTGCCGAACCGGAACTTATTATTCAGAATTCGTCACTTAAAAAGTAATGTTGAACTTTTAATACCTAAGGATTTGAAACTGATGCGAGTACATCCAAAACAATTTATTACAATTACTATGAAAACGATAAAATATAAACGTCTGGCTATTATCAATAAGAGGTAGAACTTTTTATACTCAAATAGCTAAAACGATTTAGCGAACTTAAATTTCAAAATTATGAAGACATATAACTGGTTACTTTTTCTTCTAATACTGTTTACAATAAATAGTGTAGGTGAAGCACAGACAAAAGATGAAATACGACTTAAACAAAACAATCCCAATTTGATAGTTGATTTGGGAACCGGGCTTTGGGGCTCTCCGATACCTTTTGATTTTAATAATGATGGGCTCATGGATATAATTATGTCATGGTCCTGATACGCCATATAAAGGGGTTTACTTTTACAAGAATATTGGATCGTCTTCTCAACCCTTGTTCGATATTTCAGAAAAAGTATCTGATGAGGCATTTAAAAATACCCAGGCATCCTTTGTAGATGGCGTGTTGCATGTAATAAGTCAAGGCACAGAATATGTAAACTTCACTAAAAACCTATTTCTTACTCCAAGTAAAATTAAGGTCGATACTTTGCCAGAAGTTGACTTTAAAAAAGTTCGTAGTAATATGTGGAGTTATGTCGATTTTGACGGCGATGGTGATCAGGATCTCATTGTCGGAATTGACGATTGGAGTGATTATGGTTGGGACAATGCCTATGATAAAAAAGGAAATTGGACCA
This sequence comes from Bacteroidales bacterium, assembly GCA_963677415.2. Lineage (GTDB taxonomy): Bacteria > Bacteroidota > Bacteroidia > Bacteroidales > JAQUTK01 > JAQUTK01. The sequence goes on from CAXXFJ010000033.1 coordinate 14,965, forward strand.
ATGGGCCGCTTCGTGGTTTTGTTTATTTGCTTGAAAACCAAAAAGGGAAATATATCAACAGAGGGAAAATATTTGCAGGAGGCCAACCATTAGAAACCTATGGAGCACCCGGGGCCAATATGGCCGATTTTGATAATGACGGGAAGCTCGATATCATTTGTGGGGAGTTTCTTGATAAACTGAGTTGGTATAGAAATGAAGGTACACGTTCAAAACCAAAATTTGCCAAAGGGCGGTTTCTGGTAGACGAGAAAGGTGATACGATCAGATTGCATGTTGAAATGATTACGCCCGTAGCTGTCGACTTTGACAAGGATGGCAATGTTGATTTATTGGTCGGGGACGAAGATGGCAGTGTTGCACTTATTCATAATACTGGTAGGGTGAAAGATTATATGCCAGTATTCAAATCGCCGGTTTATTTGAAACAAAAAGCAGATAACCTGAAATTTGGAGCCCTTGCCACGCCTTTTAGTGTTGACTGGGATGGTGACGGAAAGGATGATATAATTTCAGGTAATTCTGCCGGGAAATATTTGCTTCATTAAAAATGTCGATGGAGGGATTTTGCCTAAATGGGATGCACCTGCTTTGCTTAAGGCTAATGGGAAAGTCATCCGAATAATGGCAGGTAAGAATGGTTTCAATTCAAGGGCCTGCAGAAGAAAAATGGGGATATTCAACCCTAAGTGTTGCCGACTGGGGACAATGATGGCAAAAAGGATATTGTCGTTAATACAATATTGGGGAAAGTAATTTGGTACAAAAATACGGGTGATCTTTTTAATCTGGAAGGTCCTTATAATGTGAAAGCTGATTGGAATGACAAACCAACGCCAAAGCCAGTATGGAATTGGTGGGAACCAGGTAAGACAGACCTTGTAACGCAATGGAGGACAACTCCCTATGCCATAGACTGGAACAGGGATGGGTTAACTGATCTGATTATGCTGGATCATGAAGGTTACCTTAGTTTATATGAGAGATTTCAGAGAAACGGTGAACTCTGGCTTAAACCGGGTAAACACATTTTTTACCTTCTGGATAACCCCAACAATAAAAGCAAGACAAAGCATTCTTTGTCAGATGCAAAACCCCTTCAGCTAACTTCTGGAATTGCAGGGAAATCAGGTCGTCGCAAACTTTGCCTTGTAGATTGGAATAAAGATGGGAGGATTGATTTGATGGTTAACAGCACCAATGCCTGCTATTATGAAAATGTCCAACAAAACGGTGATACCGTGTACTTTGAAAATAAAGGGGATATCAGTCAGGTAAAATTAGCTGGACATGATACCAGTCCGACACCTGTTGATTGGGATAAAGATGGCATTCCTGATTTATTGCTAGGAGCTGAAGATGGACATTTTTACTTATTAAAAAACAATTCTCAAACAAAATAAGAACAATTATATGAAGAACAAACTTTTAGGAATCGTTCCACCACTTGTAACACCGCTATTAGACAATAACACCTTGGACGTTGATGGCTTGGAACGACTTGTCGAACATGTAATTGCCGGAGGAGTGCATGGCATTTTTATTTTAGGAACAACAGGTGAAGGGCCAAGCCTAAGTTACAAATTGAAAACAGAGATGATTAAACAAACCAGCAGGATTTTAAATAAAAGAATTCCGCTATTGGTTGGCATTTCTGATACCTCCCTTGTTGAGAGTGTGCGTTTATCTCAGTTCGCTTACGAATCAGGGGCTGATGCATTAGTTTCGGCACCTCCGTATTACTTTGCAACGTCCCAACCTGAATTGGCTGAGTTTTACGAAAGTTTAGTACCACAATTGGAATTACCGCTCTACCTCTACAACATGCCTAGCCATACGAAAGTATCATTTGCCCCTTCAACGGTGCAAAGAATCGCAGAAAATGAAAAGGTTATTGGTTTTAAAGATAGTTCTGCCAACGGGACCTATTTTCAGTCAGTAATGTTTGCAATGCAGCATCGAAAGGATTTTTCAATTTTTGTCGGACCGGAAGAAATGATGGCCGAAGTTGTGCTATTTGGGGCAAGTGGCGGAGTGTGTGGTGGTGCTAATATATTCCCCAAAGTATATGTCGATTTATATAATGCGGCATCAGAAAAGAATATGGATGAAGTCATGCGGTTGCAAGCAGTAGTAATGCAAATATCAGCTACCATTTACAATACAGGAAGTTATGGATCTAGCTTTTTAAAAGGAGTTAAGTGCTCGCTTTCTGTTATGGGGATCTGTAGTGATTTTTTGGCAGCCCCTTTCAATAGTTTTGATCTAGAACACAGAAAGTTAATCGAAAAATCAATTGAAGATCTTTCAATAATAAATGTAAAAGCATAACCATTAAAATATTATTCAACTATAATAAGAACACATTTTTTTCTCTAAGATCATGAAAAGTAAAACAATTAAAATAATCATCGGTAGTGCTTTGTGTACCTTATGGCTGGTGAGCTGTATTTCGGGTAATTCAAATAAAATAGTAAACATCACAGAACGTACGATCAAGAGTAAATTTAGCGCTAAACCGGATGAATCGATAAGTTATGAGAAAGTGGCAGAACACTTTCAGAAGTACCCTGAAAGATGGAATTCCGCTTTTAAGTTTTTGATTGACTCGGATCTGAAAACACTGCCAATTGGTCGTATTGATCTGAATAAAGAAGTATATGTCGCTGTCAGTGAATATGAAACAAAGAATCCGAAAGATGCCAAGTACGAATCGCATCAAAAGTACATTGATTTACAATATGTAATATCAGGGAAAGAGATCATTGGTATGACGAACGAAAGTGACATGAAAGTGATTTCTCCCTACGATGAAAGTAAAGACATCGCGTTTTATGAATATGAGGGAGGAAAGATGCTTTTGGCTACCCCGGAGAGTTTTTTCATTTTTTTTCCTGATGACAAACACAGCCCTTGTATAAAAACAGATGGAGCTGATAAGGTCCGTAAAGTGGTGGTAAAAATCAAATATAATTAATAATGAAAAAGATACTCTTTATCTTATTATTCCTTCCTTGTCTACTTTTTGCGCAGCAATCACTTCGGCTACCCTCCGTTTTAAGTGATCACATGCTTCTGCAACAAAATTCAGAAGTGAAATTCTGGGGTTGGTGTGATCCAAGGACTACGATAAAAATCATACCTCAATGGAGCAAAGATACCATTGTTGTAAAATCAAATGAAAAGGCAAAGTGGGAAACTACCATGAAAACACCTGAGCATGGAGGTCCTTACACAATCAAAGTACTAACCAAGGACAAAAACATTATGATCAAGGATGTGCTAATTGGTGAACTTTGGCTTTGTTCAGGTCAATCGAATATGGAATACAATGTTGAAAAGGGAGTGCTTGATTCAAAGGAGGCATTACAGGATTGTGCGAATAATAAAATCCGATTTTTCTTTGTTCCCAAAGCAACGGCTGATTATCCCCAAGATGATTGCATGGGTTACTGGAAAGTTTGCGATGCAGAAAGCATGAGATGGTTTAGCTCTGTTGGATATTTCTTTGGGGAAAAGTTAAATGATGTGCTAAAAGTCCCAGTAGGGCTAATTAATTCGAACTGGGGAGGAACACCTGCAGAAACCTGGACTCCTGAAAAGGTGGTTGTATCTTCAGAAAGATTGAATGAAGCTTCAAAAAGCATCACTAAAAGTACTGGCTGGGATATCACAATTGGTTCAACATACAATGCCATGATTTATCCAATGCTGCAAATGAAAATAGCAGGAGTAATATGGTATCAGGGAGAAGCAAATTGCCAGAACGCTTATACTTATTCAGAATTATTGACGTCAATGATCCAATCGTGGAGAGAAAAATTTCAGGCCAATTTGCCATTCTATTATGTTCAAATAGCACCTTACCTACGATACCCAATACCGTTTAGTGCCGCAATTGTCAGAGAACAACAGGAAAAAGTTCAGGCACTTGAAAATACGGGTATGGTTGTGATTTCAGATCAGGTTGATGAGTTAAACAACATTCACCCCAAATATAAAAAGGAAGTTGGCAACAGGTTGGCAAATTATGCTTTGGCTGTGACATATGGGAAAGAAACTCCAAAATATCGTTTTGCAACATTTAAAGAACAAAAGGTAGAGAAACAGAAAATCAGAGTTTATTTTAATGATACGGAGTGTGGCATCATTTTCAAAGGCGATAAAGTTGAAGGATTGGAAATTGCAGGTAATGATCATATCTTTTATGCTGCAAATGGAAAAATAGATAAAAAAACCAATTCCATCATCGTCGAATCGAAAGAGGTGAAAGAACCTAAATTTGTTCGTTATGCTTTTGGAAATGGCATTTTAGGGAATTTGTTTGACAAAACCGGATTGCCGTTAGCTCCATTTAGAACCGACGAAATTATTTACAATCTAACTCAACCTGAGGAGATTAATATAGGTGCAGATACAATTCAGAATGCTGGGAAAGTTAAAACCAAACCAACAGAAGGAAATGTTCATTACGGTTTGCACGAGCGTCAGGTATTGGATTTTTATCAAGCTGATTCCGACAAACCAACACCACTTGTGATTTGGATTCATGGAGGTGGATGGGTAAGTGGCGACAAGAAGAATGTGTATGGACTGGATCGTTACCTTGAAGCAGGCATTTCAGTTGTATCAATCAATTATCGCTATACATGGCAGGCTCAGCTCGCTGGAATAGAACCGCCGGTAAAATGGCCGTTGGAAGATGCTGCACGGGCTTTGCAGTTTGTGAGAAGTAAGGCCGGGGAGTGGAATATTGACAAAGAGCGAATTGCAGCAAGTGGTAGTTCGGCCGGAGCTACCTCCAGTTTATATTTGGCTTTCCATGAAGATATGGCCGATCCCAATAGTAACGACCCCATAGCTCGGGAATCGACACGCCTCTTGTGTGCCGGTGTCAGACATCCACAAACAACACTCGATCCAAAACAGATGATCGAATGGACTCCCAATAGTAAATATGGTGGTCATGCCTTCGGTTTTATGGATCCCAATGATCGTAAAACCAGAGATTCCTTTTTTAAGGAGTTCTTGAATAAACGACAATCTGTGTTGAGATGGATCAAGATGTATTCACCTTACGAGCATGTTTCTTCTGACGATCCGGATATCTACATGCTATACCTTTCTGCACCTGAGATTGGCAGAGATCAGAAAGACCCGACGCATACTGCTAATTTTGGAGTAAAACTTCAAGAACATTGCCAGGAATTTAGAGTTGATTGTGAACTGGTATATCCTGATAAAACGGATGTGCTTCATAAAGACTTTCCTGAATTTATAATTGAAAAACTAACAGAAACTACGGAATCATCGACTAAATAAATTAAACAAAGAATTTTACTTAGAATAAGAAATATGAGAAATAATACCAAACTCACTATGAAGACAAATTTAAACCGATTACTTTTATTTTTATTTCTACTGTCAGGACTAACAGTATCACAAAGGTTAAGTGCCCAAATGAATATTCGGGTCAGAGGAAATGGAATTGATATTGACAATGTTGGAAGTTCTGGCTATAAACTGATGTATGCTGTGGGAACAAAAATTGAGTGGGAAGATAATTTCTGGGTACCAGGGAAATACCATTTATTTAATGGCATTCGCCCTGCTGCCATTGTGAACAAAGATTTTGCCACAACTGCTGGAGGAGACCCAACTGATATCCGCAAGGACTATTCAATTGACAGTTTTTCAGCTGATGCTGCCGGTCCGGTTACTATTGCAGTACCTTCAGACTCACTTAATGTCTCAGGCTGGAAAAAAAAAACTATATCTTTTAGCTCCACAGTTACAACTTACACACTATATACTTACAATTATACCACCCCTGGCACATGGATTGATATTCCTGGCGTAAGCACTGCTCGTACTATTCTTTTTGCCGATAAAGGCAAAGTGAAGTTTGACAATCCTATACCATTGTCAACTCTTGCTGAAGGGGTACTCATTAATTTGAGTTGGGATGAATATTACCGCAGCGATTATACTTTCGACCCTTATTTACTCATCACATCTACCGGAGATTATATTGCGGGTGAAAAAAACCATAGATATCTTTCTAAAGACAAAGGAAAAACCTGGAGTTGGCTGGGTGATTATTCTGTTGAACATGCCTCTACTTTTGAACACAAAGGAGCACTTTATATTATAGGAGATGAAGCAGGTAATTCAGCCGGAAATGCTGCAATTACTAAATCTACCGATGGAGGAGTAACATGGTCACCACCCACCATTTTTTCTTATGAAATTAGAAATTCTCCTTGTCATGTTGAGTTTGGCAATGGTAGAATATGGATCGCGTATGAGAATCCTATAAATTTTCTCTCTGCTTCAGTTAACAGTGATTTAATGAAAGAAAGTAGCTGGACCAGAACAGAAAGAACCGATAATGTGGGTACCGGTAACGAAACCGATATGGTAATGGGGAGAAATGGTTATCCTATAGCCACACCAAAGTCTGGCGGTCCTTTAGTTAAAGCTATTAGTGCAACTTATGCAACTGCCAGTGCATCAGACAAGTTTACGCTACCGGGCAGCGACTCAAAATACACATCAAAATATGATTCAGTATCTGATAAATATTATGCATTAACAAGTAATTCTGCAATTTATCCAGGCGAAGACCGAAGATTAGGTATAACCCTTTGGAGTTCCTCTGATTTGATAAAATGGAAAAAAGAAAGAGTAGTTTTTCAAGGAAAATCTCAGCATTGCCACGGTTTTAATTATCCGTCAATGCAAATAGATGGCAACGATATCGTATTTGTATTGCGAACAGCATGGGAATATGAGATGGGACAAGCCCAGCGCTGGCACGATGCAAATTCATTCACCTTTCACCGGATTAGAAATTTCAGGGATATAAAACTACCTGTTGCAAGTTTTGAAAAGCCCCTTGAAAATACAAGAATTTCTGAAGGTGACAACCTTCAAGTAGCTGTTAATGCCAATGATTCTAATGCAACAATACTTAAAGTGGATCTATACCTGAATGAGGTGTTGATTCGGACAGATTCAGCGGCTCCCTATGAATGGGGTTTTGAAGGACAAAACGATACGCTTTTACAAAATATGACCAATGGATTCTATACTTTAAAAGCTGTGGCAACCAGCAGCGACTATGAAATTGCATCAATTATAAGGACATTTAAAGTAGGAGGTGGGCCAAGTAAAATTGGTATAAATGTTCTAGGTGATGGATTTACTAAAAGGATCTTTGATAACGGAGCAGAATTATTTTCAAATAGTACTTATAGCATATTAAATGCTCCTTCGGATTTTATTGGATATGAATTTTTAGCTAGCGATCCGAATGTTGCAAATACAGGAACAATTACTGCACAAGAAAATGGCTTTGTTTATATTATTGCTCCTCCCGGAAACATCTTTGGTTGGAATTTGGTTCCTAATTCTTATTGTAATTATAGTGATGGAGGTCAAACATCACTTGCGGTTTATCAAAAAGAAATACATGCAAATGAGTCAGTCGCGATTCCTACTCTTACATCATTTCCTGGAGCATCTCCACTGGCTAAAATAATTCAGTTAAATACGACAACTTCAATAAACGATATAAGTAAACCTGAAAACGACCACTCCTTATTGGTTTATCCAAATCCGGCAAGTAATTCATTAACTATTGAAAGGGTTGGAACTGATAAGTCAGAAGTTTACATATCTGATCTAACGGGGAAAAACGTCTTCAGTGTAAGTATGTCAGAAAGTAAATTAAACCTTACGAACCGGCAATGGATGAAACCAGGAATATATTTTATAAGAAGTTTGACAGACAAAGGAATTACTCAAGCTAAAAAGTTAATAATCAGATAAGAAAAGGACAAAGAAAACCATTACAAATTACCAATACATTAAGTTATGAAAAAGATTTTACTATTTTGTATTCTACATGTAATCATCATCATGAATACTCATGCTGCCGTTAGAGAAGTTATCCATCTTGAAAAGGGTTGGTCATTTATCCAAAAAGATGTAGCAAACGGCGAATTAGTTCAAACGAATGACAGTCAGTGGCAAAAAGTAACAGTACCTCACGACTGGGCCATTACCGGTAATTTCGACATGAACATCGACATGCAATCGGTACAGGTAAAGGAGGATGGGGAGACAAAGGCTAAACTTAGAACCGGAAGAACCGGAGCTTTACCTTGTTTTGGTGTAGGATGGTATCGTAAGGTTTTGCCCATCAATGCTTCAGATAAAGATAAACGTATATTTATTGAGTTTGATGGCGTTATGAGTCTCGCAAAAGTGTACCTCAATGGTGAGTTTATCGGTGGGTGGCCATATGGTTATTCTTCGTTTGCCTTCGAACTTACAAAATTTGCAAAGTATGGGCAGGATAATATCCTTGCTGTTCGTGTGGAGAATATGCCAGAATCATCGCGCTGGTACCCTGGGGCTGGAATTTACCGCAATGTACGTTTGGTGAAAACTTTGGCGGTCCGGATTGCAAAATGGGGGACATATATCACTACACCTTCAATTACAGACAAAAGAGCTGATATTTCGATTCAAACCGAAATTGATGGATTGGTTGATGCGAAGGCAGACTTAAAACTTACCACTGAAATATTTGATGCAAAGGGATTAAAAGTAAGTACGACAACCTCTTCGGTAAAAGTTGCTGAAAATATCGTATGCAAACAAACAATGAAGGTGAATAATCCGCAATTGTGGAGCATAGAGACACCTATTCGTTATAAAGCTATTTCACGATTATATATGGGTAAGGATTTAGTGGACGAATACACCACTGATTTTGGCATTAGGAGCATAAAGTTTGATAAAGACAAAGGTTTTTATCTGAATGGGAAACATGTTAAATTACAGGGGGTATGTATGCACCACGATCTAGGGCCGATTGGTTCTGCTGTAAATTATCGTGCTACCGAACGACAAATGAGCATTATGAAAGAAATGGGATGCAATTCCATTCGAACCTCACACAATCCACCCTCGCCAGAGTTGCTGCAGATATGCGATAGTATTGGATTGCTAGTTATGGATGAGGCATTTGATGAGTGGAAAAGTGGAAAGAACAGAAATGGATATGCCCGATTTTTTGATCAATGGGCAGAAAAGGATATATCGACAATGATTCGTAGAGATAGAAACCACCCTTCTATTATCATGTGGAGTATAGGGAATGAAGTTCGTGAACAGAGCAAACCAGAAGGAAAAGAAGTTGCTGCATTCTTGAGTAATATTTGTCACAAACTTGATCCAACCCGTCCAACTACTTCCGGTTTTAACAGCCATAACGCTGCGATCAAAAACGGACTAAGTGATGTTGTTGATTTGGTAGGTTTCAACTACAAGCCATCGGATTATAAAAATAAACATACACTATACCCAAATTATGTGCTATATGGAAGCGAAACAGCATCTACAGTCAGTTCGCGTGGAGAATATAAATTTCCGGCTAAGGAAAATAAAGGTGCTTGGTATCAGGATTATCAGGTTTCGGGTTACGATTACGATTATCCGGGATGGGCATCAACACCAGATACCGAGTTTGAAATGCAGGACGAAAACGAATTTATTCTTGGCGAGTATGTTTGGACCGGATTTGATTATTTGGGAGAACCAACACCCTATAACGAGGGAACACCTGCAAGAAGTTCATATTTTGGAATTGTAGATTTGGCAGGTTTGAAAAAGGACCGTTTTTATCTTTATCAAAGCAAGTGGAGTGATGCGCCGGTTTTGCATCTTCTTCCACATTGGAATTGGCCAGAACGTGTTGGAATGAATGTGCCGGTTATGTGTTATACCAATTATCCGAAAGCCGAACTATTCGTAAATGGGGTGAGTGCCGGTGTGCGACAAAAAGACAAGAGCAATAAATATACACGCTACAGGTTGATATGGAATGATGTTGTTTATCAGCCAGGTGAGATTAAGGTGGTTGCTTATGATGATCAAAACAAGGTTGTTGCCGAACAAATTATAAAAACCGCCGGTGAACCATATTCGGTAAAATTATCAACAGAAAGAGATTCAATAAAAGCCGATGGAAAAGATTTATCCTTTGTTACGGTTGAATTGTTTGATAAGGATGGAAATCTTTGTCCGCGAGCCGATAATTTTCTTTTCTTCGAGGTAAAAGGAGCAGGTAAGTTAAAAGCATTATGCAACGGTAATGCCATAGATCAAACCTCATTTGCATCGAATTACATGCGGGCATTTAATGGGGAAATGATAGCAGTAATAGAACCAGGAGAAGAACCCGGTGAGATTTCCTTAGTAGTTTCGGGCGGGAAATTGATAGGGAAGGAACTAAAAATAATTGCAGAGAGATAATTATTTAATTAGAGTTCTGTCGTTCAGATATTATATCAGGAGGTATTTTACTATTAAAGGTATCAGATAAACCAAATGAATAGTTTAGCAAATAGCGCTCCTCTAATATAAGTCATACCAATAAAATAATAAAAATGAAACGCATAACAGTACTTTTCCTTCTAGTGTTAATATCCATTTCAGGTCTAATAATGCCTATAAACCTCAATGCTCAGATGAATATCCGCGTTAGAGGAAACGGAGTAGATATTGACAATGTAGGCAGCTCAGATTATGTAGAATACAAACTAATATATCCTCTTTCAACGAGATTGGAATGGGAGAAACGTTACCTCATTCCTGGTAAGTTTCATCTGTTTGGTGACCGACCTGCTGCAATAGTGAATAAAGATTTTGCTACCATCCCTATTGCTAGTGGCTATTTCGATAAAGACGATACTCGCCAGGATTACTCTTTGGATAGCTTTTCAGCCGATAAACCAGGGTATGTAACAATTGCAGTACCCACAGATTCACTTACATCGTTGGGATGGTATCGCATAACCGGTTCCTTTAGTAGTACAATCACAAAATATTACTTATACAGGTATAAATATACCGATGTGGGCACATGGGTGGATATACCCAAAACGAGAGAAGCAACGCCAACCCTGTTATTTGCAGAAAAGGGAAGTTTAAAGTTTGATAACCCGCTTCCGCTATCTGATCTGTCTGAGGGTGTACTGATAACAAAAAATATTGGTGACTATAACAAAGGCCCCTATATTGTTGATCCATTTCTTCTCATTATGCCCAATGGCGATTATATTGCGGGAGCTAACGGCGAACTGAGTTTCGAGCGGCAATTTGGACCTGATACGGATGTAGCACGGCTCTGGATATCCAAAGATAAAGGTTTGACCTGGAAACAGTTGACAAAATCGCCACTTGGTGTCCTGCATGCTTCTACTTTTTACCACGATGGAGCATTGTATTCCTTGGGAGATGTGATGGAGGGATATGGAGGCATTGTAAAATCTACCGATGGCGGTCAGACATGGTCAGATCCGGTGCGGCTTAATTTTAAGGTTCGCAATTCGCCTTCTCATGTGGTAGTCAGCCAAGGCAGATACTGGTTAGCAATGGAAAGTCCAGTTAGTGCCATATCCGCATCTGTAACTAGCGATCTGATGGATCCTAATAGTTGGGTTCTTGCCATAAGGCAGGATAAAAACAAAACGGGCAATGAAGCAGATATGATCGTTGCCAGAGATGGTGCTCCCGTTATTATACCCAAAGGGACCAAGAAGATCAGAGTCCTCAGTCCTACAGAAACGATAGTGGATAATGAGGAGGATTTATTTTCACTTATGGGCAATGGATCAAAATACAGTATGATATATGATCCCATATCGGATAAATACTGGGCCTTAACAAGCTATTCACCCATGGAAGGTAACATTAGGACAGGAATTGTACTGTCAAGCTCATCGGACCTTAAAATATTTACGGTTGTAAAACAGATTATTCAGGGAAAATCCAGTAGCTTTCATGGCTTTAATTATCCATTCATGCAAATTGACGGAGATGATATCGTTTTTGTTTTGAGAACTTCCTGGGAAGATGAAGATGGACAGGCCCAGCGTTGGCATGATGCAGATATGCTCACTTTTCATCGCATCCGCAATTTCAGGGCAAATGATTGAATTAGGCAAATAATAAATTAGAGAATCTCATGAAGGACAAGAAATTTTATCCATGGTTGGTGGTTGGTATGCTTTGGTTTGTGGCTTTGCTAAATTATCTTGACAGGCAGATGCTTGCAACCATGAAGCCATCAATGATGATTGATATTGCAGAATTGACTTCAGCAACAAATTTTGGACGGCTGATGGCAGTATTTCTTTGGATATACGCATTGATGAGCCCAATTTCCGGACTTATTGCCGACCGTCTCAATAGAAAGTGGCTAATTGTTGGCAGTATATTCGTTTGGTCTGCAGTTACCTTGCTTATGGGTTATGCCACAACATTTAATCAACTTTATGTCCTGAGGGCAATCATGGGTATCAGTGAAGCCTTCTATATTCCCGCAGGACTGGCACTAATTGCTGATTATCATACAGGAAAAACAAGGTCATTTGCCATTGGCATTCATACAACAGGTATTTATTTAGGTCAGGCGCTTGGTGGATTTGGGGCGACAATAGCCAGTAATTTTTCGTGGCAAATAACATTCCATTCCTTTGGGTTTATTGGGATAGCTTATAGTCTTGTTCTAATTCTTTTCCTGAAGGAGAAAAAAGGATATGTTCAGGATACAAAGAAGAAAAATTCATTTTTCAAGGAGTTTTCTTCTTCATTTAAAGGATTGGGCGTGTTGCTTGGTAACATTTCCTTTTGGGTTTTACTCTTTTATTTTTCAGCGCCGAGCCTTCCGGGTTGGGCAACAAAAAACTGGCTTCCTACACTCTTCTCCAATACACTCCATTTAGATATGGCAACAGTAGGACCTATGGCAACGATAACAATAGCCATGGCTTCTTTTGTCGGCGTGTTATTAGGAGGCCTGCTATCAGACATATGGGTTCAAAAGCACTTAAAAGGAAGGATTTTTACAGGGGTAATCGGATTAGCCCTTACAATTCCAGCATTGATTTTGCTTGGATATGGCCATAGTTTTGTAGCCATTTTTACGGGAGCAATATTTTTTGGTTTGGGTTTCGGTATTTTTGATGTCAATAACATGCCAATTCTTTGCCAGTTTGTTTCGGCACGTTACAGGGCTACCGGATATGGCTTGATGAATTTGGTCGGAATAGCTTCAGGTGCTTTTATTACATCATTTCTCGGTAAATCGCAGGATGCCGGGAATCTTGGGAAGGACTTTGCCATACTTGGCATATTTGTAGTCTTGGCAATTGTCCTTCAGCTCACCATGCTGCACCCTAAACAAATTGATAAAGTTGACGATTAAAAAGATAAATAGCGAGATATTTATATGGTCTTTCTTTAATCTCATTTTGAAGTAGTTCGAAGATTAGTAAGTTAATCCATGGTTTAAAATTATATTTCGAAGTATATGAATTACATGCAATTTTTTAAAAAGACTCTTACTGTTGGATTTGCAGCATTTATTATTAATTCGGGAGGGCTTTTTTCGCAAACGAACAATAATGCCATACTTCTTGAGCAATCTTTCAATTTTCCTTCGGTTTCAGCACGATCGTACGTTTGGTGGCATTGGATGAATGGCAACATCTCTAAAGCTGGCATTACTGCCGATTTAGAATCAATGAAACGAGTGGGTATTGCTGGAGCGATAATCTTTAACATCGGAAAATCGTCGATTACTAATATACCCAACGGAAATGTAGATTATATGAGTCCGGAATGGTTGGATATGGTACAATTCGCCTCGATGGAGGCTAAAAGGTTTGGGTTGGAGCTTGGCTTGTCTAATAGTGCCGGTTGGTCTGGTACCGGAGGAAAGTGGGTTACACCTGAAAATTCCATGAAGAATTTGGTATGGAGTGAGACTGCAGTTAACAGATTGACAGGGCAGCCAGTCCAATTGCCTCAGCCACCCACAAAGCTCGACTTCTATCGGGATGTTGTGGTGATTGCTTTTCCCTCTTCAGAATCAAAAACGGAAGCCATTACCAATGAGAATATTTTGAATTTGACAGACAAAATGGATGCTAATGGCTATTTGAATTGGCGGCCAACCACAGGAGACTGGACTGTGTTACGTTTTGGTTATACAACATCTGGAAGGTTGGTTCGCCCTGCACCTGAATCAGCTAAGGGTTTGGAAACGGATAAAATGAGCCGCCAGGCTCTGGATGCCCATTGGGACGCAGGAGTACAACCTGTGCTGGACAAACTGGGCTCACTTGCTGGAGATGTGATGTCAACCATATTACTCGACAGTTACGAAGCATTTCCACAGCGCTGGACTGCTGCTATGCCGGAAGAGTTTCTGAAACGGCGAGGATATGATTTGATCCACTACCTGCCGGTATTGGCTGATCGGGTGGTTGTTAGCCGCGAGGTAAGTGATCGCTTTTTGTGGGACTTTAATAGAACAGTTAAAGATTTATTTACTGAAAACTTCTACGACTATTTTGCCGAGAAATGCCATAAGGCCGGGCTGAAATTTGCCAGTGAGCCATACGGTAACGGCGATTTTGACGAGCTGCAAGCAGGCGCACTGGCTGATATTACTATGGGCGAATTTTGGGTAAATGGAGGAGGAGATTCTCCTAAACAAGTAGCATCAATCGCTCACACAAATGGTAAAAAGGTTGTAGGCTCGGAGGCGTTCACAGATAGACCACCACAAGGCGGTCGCTGGATGAATTATCCCGGTTTGCTAAAGGCAAGTGGTGATCTGATGTGGTGTAACGGCGTTAATCGTTTCTACCTTCATAGCTATCCTCATCAGCCATGGTTCGACAAATTTCCGGGCATGACTATGGGCAGGTATGGAACCCACTTTGGCCGTACCACCACTTGGTGGGAACAAAGCGGAGCATGGATGAATTACTGCGCACGTAGTCAGTCTTTACTTCAACAAGGTCGTTTCGTGGCTGATGTGTTGATATTCGATGCAGAAGGTTCGTCAGAAAAAAACAATATTAATACGTCAGACCTGCGCAAAGCAGGTTATGATTACGATTTGGTTGGAATCAATTTATTTAGCCAGCTTCGGGTAGAAAATGGTTTGGTGGTCTTGCCTTCAGGAATGTGTTACCAATTGTTGGTACTGAATAACACCTCACGCCTTACTCCATCTTATGTTAATAAAGTCCGCGATTTGGTGCGCGATGGTGCAACAGTAATTGCCAAACAACCAGAAGGTTCTCCCAGTTTAGTGAATTTTCCGCAGTGTGACGACCAGGTAAAAACCATTGCCAACCAACTTTGGGGTGCTGGCAGTAATACTGCTTCCGGTGATCATGTCTTTGGTAAAGGCCATGTCATCTGGGGGTGCAAACCCGTGGATGTTCTCGCAGGATTGAAGTTGAAGCCTGATTTTAAACCAACTGAAACGGACGATAAATTACATTATATACATCGGGAATTAGACGGTGTCGATATTTATTTTATTTCATATCAGGGTAAAGAGATCAAAATGGCGGATTGTTTTTTCCGCGTTACCGGACGGCAGCCTGAGTTGTGGAATCCGCTAACCGGCGAAATGAAGCCCGCAGGATTATGGCAATCAGTGGAAGACGGTACTCGGGTAATTTTGTCACTTGACTCTCTAAGTTCGGTATTTGTGGTTTTCCGCAAACCGGAAACTTCCAAAACAACAACCTATACCGCAATACAATCCGATAAGGCATCTGATTCGCAATGGCTCCCGGAAGTAATTGTAACACCTAAGGGTGCGCAATTGCTTGCTTGGAACAATGGCCGTTACACGTTGAAAACTAAGGCGGGCAAAGAAAAGAGCATCACGTTTCGTTCCGTACTTAAACCCATTACTCTGAATCAACCATGGACGGTTGATTTCACTTCCGGGTGGGGCGCACCAACCCAAATCAAATTGCTACAGTTGCAGGACTGGTCAAAAAATTCCGATCCCGGTGTTCGGTATTATTCAGGAACCGGAATTTATCGGACAGACTTGAGATTGCCGGATCATTTTTTATCGAATGCTGATCGTATCGTATTAGATTTGGGTCAGGTAAGTATATTGGCAGAAGTAATTCTAAACGGAAAGAATTTGGGTGTCATTTGGTGCACTCCTTATCGCGTTGATATTACCAATGCAGCAAAGGCAGGGGTCAACAAACTGGAAATTCGCGTAACTAATCTCTGGCCTAACCGCATGATTGGCGATGAGCAAAATCCGGATGATGTGGAATGGGCTGCCTCTGGATTGAAGGAGTGGCCAGATTGGATGAAAAACGGTACATCTCGTCCTTCCACAAACCGATTTACTTTTGCAACATGGCATCATTGGAATAAAGACGAAGCCTTGTTGCCTTCAGGTCTGTTAGGCCCCGTACAAGTACATGCAGGCCAATTTGTAAGTATCACCAAGTAGATTCAGTATAAGGAACCATCATTAATAGTTTTATTTATATGGAACGTCGACAATTTCTAAAAAATAGTTTTGCAGTAGGGATAGTAACAGTCTTAACTCCAAATGGCATACTATTTTCATGCAGGAGCAATTCAGTCAGTTCATTGGAACCATCTTTCAATACTCCTCCTTCTTCTGCAAAACCTTATACCTGGTGGCACTGGATAAATGGCAACGTCACTAAAGATGGAATAACCCGCGATTTAGAAGCAATGGCCAAAGTGGGTATCGGAGGTTTTCAGACTTTCTCTGCCGATTCCGGAATTCCTTCAGGACCAGCCGAATACTTAAGTCCCTTGTGGATAGATTTAATGCAACATGCAGCTAAAGAGGCCGGAAGGTTAGGTCTTGAATTTGACATGCACAATTGCATGGGATGGAGTTCGAGCGGTGGTAGCTGGATTACGCCAGAACTCTCTATGCAACAGATAGTTTGGAGTGAAAACTATGTCGAGGGAGGAAAACTTGTTTCATTGAAACTGAGACAGCCGTTCAAAAGGTTAGATTACTATAAAGATGCTTTAGTGTTAGCTTTTCCGTCTGAAGATTGCGATAATGCACTCTATCAAGCAAAAAAAATCACAATTAACGGTGTGCCAATTAGTGCAGAAGAAATTTTAAAATGCGATTATTCCTCCGGTGTTAAAGCCATATCTACTGATCCCTCACTGCCATCTTATCTTCTTTTTGAATTTGAAAACCCCGTCGAGATCCGATCTATTACCATAAATTCAACGGAGATCAAAGAGTCAAAAAACAATTTAGGAGATAGTATCCTTTTGGAAGCATCGAATGATGGATCTAACTTTACTAAGATTACAGAACTTACTAATTTCAACCAAAATATTGAAATACCTTCTTTTGCAGGGTTTCCTGTTGAGAAAGCCAACTATTTTCGATTAATGATACCCATGGCCAGAAGCGTTTCTTATGTTAGACTATCTGGATTGGAAAGCATCAACGAGTGGCCATTCAAGGCCAATTATCCGAAACTAGGAAAATTCAATCCCAATGTAGAGCTGAATGAAAGCATTCATGACGAAATAATTTCTAAGTCCGCAATCAATCCGACTGAAGTAATTGATATTTCGAAATGTATGAATGAGAATGGTGAACTAAATTGGGATGCCCCTTATGGTCAATGGACTATCTTACGTTTTGGTCATACCACTACTGGCGTAAAAAATCGACCTGCTGAAGGCAAAGGATTGGGGTTGGAATGTGACAAATTCAGTAGCGATGCCTTTGACTTCCATTTCAACTACATGCTTGAACATGTAATGCCAGCACTTAAACCTCTGATACAGAAAGGGTCGGTGGGCATGTTAATAGATAGCTATGAAGTGGACATGCAAAATTGGACTTCAAAAATGCCACAAGAGTTTAAAGCCAGAAGAGGGTATGATATACTAAATTACCTTCCTGTACTTACAGGAAGGGCTGTTGGGAATGCCAATCTTTCAGAGCGTTTTCTTTGGGATTTTAGAAGAACCTGTGCCGACATGATGAAGGAACATTATCAGGGAAGGTTTGTCGAATTATGTAAAAGAAACAACATTATTTCTTCTACTGAACCTTACAATCACTCACCATTCGAGCAAATGCAGGCAGGGGCAAAAATGGATGTAAATCTGAGTGAATTTTGGCTAAAGACTCCACATTTTTGCCATTCCATCAAACTGGCATCCTCTATTCAAAATATGAATGGAAAACAGATTGTTGGAGCAGAATCTTTTACCGGCCGTCCTTACTATTCTAAATGGCAGGAGTATCCATTTAGTATGAAGGCACAGGGTGATTTCATGTTTACCCGTGGGATCAATCGGTTTATTTTTCACCGTTATGCTCATCAACCACATCCAACGGTAATGCCCGGTATGACAATGGGGCCTTGGGGCTTCCATTTCGATCGTACCAATACCTGGTTCTTTCAGGGACGAAAATGGCTTGAATATGCATCGCGATGCCAGTTTATGCTGCAACAAGGCATTTTTGTTGGCGATGTAATGTGCTATACCGGCGATGAAGCTCCCGGCGATGATTTATCCATGGGGGAGTTACGACCAGATTTGCCTGAGGGCTATGGTTTTCAATTCGCCAATAAGGACATTATACTTAACCGGGTAAGAATTGTAAACGGAACTATTCTGTTGCCCGATGGGCTTTCGTTTAGCTTGATGTTATTACCGGGCAAGAAGTGTATGACAATCGAAGTTCTCCGTAAGCTAAAAGAGCTTGTAAGTCAGGGCATGATTCTCGTTGGACAGAAGCCTTCCACCATCCCCAGCTTAACTAATTTCACCGAAAACCTCGCAGAGTTTATTCAATTAGTAGCTGACATCTGGGGAACAGATAATAATACTCCAATAGATAGAAAGTTGGGGCAGGGTAGGGTATTCTCCGGTACCCCAATTAAAGATGTTATTCAACTATTGGGATTAAAACCCGATTTTATGTTTACCTCTAAATCAGGTGATGCTCCCATTAACTACATCCACCGGAAAACGGCGGATGGCCATATCTATTTTGTTGCTAACCGAAGAAGGTTTGAAGAAGATATCGTATGTGATTTCAGAGTGTCAGGATTTGAACCTGAATTGTGGGATGCCGATTCCGGCACAGAAATTCCAATAAGCTTGTACGACACCAAGGGAGGAATTACAACGATTCCTCTGCATCTTGATCCGGCAGGATCCTTATTTGTTGTGTTTAGAAAACCGGTTTCCAACGACCGGCTGATTTCCCTGACTAAAAATGGTTTTCCTCAACTTGGCATCCAACACTTCATTCAGGATACATCGAAACTTAAAAGTCAACTGGTAAATAATTTTACGGTTAGTTTATGGGTAAAACCCGAAACCGATGAACTCATACCCGAAGAGTTGGGTCAATTTACCGAAACCACAAGATACACATCGAGTTATCCGGTCTATCCACCTCCAGGTAAGCGATTGTTTGGAGAGGGTCACACCTCATTTTGCTTATTAGTTGCCCGTAATGGGGTAGCAGTTTTTGAAAAAGAGGATGAAAACTTACAGGCAGTTGTTATTGCTCAAATGCCATTATCCAGTTGGACTCATTTTGCTGTTGTATATCAGGATGGGATTCCCTCGCTGTATGTAAACGGCGCGTTTATAAATAAAGGAATAAAGTCCGATAAGAAGGTACATCCCGTTATTGGCCAAGACTTTAAAAACGACAAACTATTTTATTATGATGGCGATTTAAGCAGACCGGAAGTTTTTAATGAACCGTTCACTGAATCCAAGATTAAAGCTATTGTTGCTAAAGGTTGTCCAGTTCAGGTGCTGACAATAAGTGTTGAACCTGCTTTGATAAAAAACCCTTCATGGCTTTTTTGGGACAATGGCCAGTATGAATTCAAAACTTCTAAGGGAAATAGTTTCAAGGTATCCATCACTGAAATACAGAAACCAGTAGAATTAACAGGGTCGTGGACAGTCAATTTCCCATCTGGTTTGGGAGCACCCTCGCAAATCGTGCTGCCTGAATTGATTTCGTTACATACCCATGCCAATAGTGAAGTGAAATACTTCTCTGGCACAGCTACTTATAGTAAGACGTTTAAAGTAAATCAGACGCTGATTGCTGAAGGAAAAAGGGTATTCCTTGATTTGGGAAGGATTGCAGTAATTGCGGAAATTGCTGTTAATGGCAAAGAGCTTGAAATACTTTGGAAACCACCCTACCGTTTGGATATAACGGATATTGTTAAAGTTGGCGACAACGATTTGCACATTAAAGTTACCAATCAATGGCCTAATCGATTAATAGGCGATGAACAACTACCCGCCGAAAACGAATATGGAAAATTTACAGAAACGGGAGCTGCCATACAGAAATTGCCCGAATGGTACCAACAGAGCAAACCAAAACCAGCCGGAGGACGGATTACCTTCTCTACCTGGCAGCATTTTAGAAAGGATTCCCCATTACTTGAATCGGGATTAATTGGGCCGGTAGTCATTCGAAATGCCATTGTGAAAAAGATTTTGAGCTGAACAAAGCAATAGATCACGAGTCTGATACTGGAATCTGCAGGGATGATGGATGACCTGGAAGATGCACCATGCTAGTGCGGTTATATCGGAGCGTGCCTAAGAAATAAGTTTTTTCAATCTGGAGTTATTTTTAATCAGAATGAGAGATTAACTATTCAATCAACATATTGAATGATGATCAGAGGGATATTGTACAATTGAATGCAAAGAGAGTGTCTGAATTTGATCAGTTAGAAAAGGAATCGAAAGGAATATAGCTTGATTTTAACATGATTTATAGGCAATAGTATGACTCTTAGTTTGTGTTTCTTTTGTCAGGTACATGTTGTTGTTTTTATCGAGAAGACTTAGGAGTATACCGTTCAAAGCGTTTGTTTATAAAAGTTTCCATTTTATAAAACGCAAGTTTTCAGGCAATAATAAATGAATAGTTACGGAATATAATTATATATTTGCGTAATCAATTACTCGCTGCGGCTCACAGATGACTGACATAGCGAAGATGTTTGTATCGTTTTCTACAATATCTAGATTTGATAAATAAGTTAATCGAAGATTAAAATATTAAAATCATTCTCAGTTTGGATTTTCGAAAGGAACTTCGGAGAAAATAGGAATAGTATGGTGGAAACGTCACGATTTGCGAAAATTGATACCTCAGTAATTAAATCGTTATCATAAACACATAGGGAAAATCAAATGAGCCCTATAAAACAAATTTATTCAATGAAAAAGAGAATTATACTTATTGGCTTAAGTGGCTTGCTTTACTCCTTGGCAAGTGTTGCTCAATCTCCTTCTTTTAAGACATTTATGAATCCTGTCATTCCCGGAGATCATTCAGATTGTACACTGACAAAAGTGGGGGATGATTTTTACACAACGGGATCATCATTTAATCCGACTCCTGTCATTTATCATTCTACAGATTTAATACATTGGGAGGCTATTGCTCAACCGGTTTCTGCGGAGTGGTCTTTATATGGAGATTCTCCCAGTGCAGGTTGTTGGGGTGGACAGGTCGCTTTCTACAACAATAAGTATTGGGACTTTTTCTCGAGAGCCAACACGATGTATTTTGTTACTGCTGATAAACCTGAAGGACCATGGACTATGCCGGAAAAAGTCAATAATCCTTCTCAGCTTCCGTATGGTCTGGGATATGATAATTCAATCTTTATTGACGACGATGGTAAATGGTATATGATTGTCAAGAATGGTCAATCAAATAATGGAATAGTAGAACTGGATAAAACCGGTCAGCCAACAGGTGTGGTGTATGATTTGACCTGGTTAAATCCGGGAACAACAAATCATCCCTACAGTTGGGCTGAAGGACCGGTCATGTGGAAACACAATGGATATTATTATTACTCATTTGCCCGCGATGTATCGGGTGGACAAAAAGTTATGCGAAGTAATAAACTTACTGTAGATAAGTCTTCCTGGACAGTGCCGGTCGATCTGTTTGATGAGAATGATCCGAACAAACCTAAAGCTCTCTTTTCTGGTCCAAATCACAGTTCGGCACCCGTAGAATTAGCGGACGGCACAAGTTGGGTTATTCATCCTCTCTGGGCAAGAGCAAATAGGAATGAATGGTATGGACAGGGACGCCAGGGATTGGCGAATCAAGTAAAATATGATTCTGACAATAATGTTGTTGCTGATTATCCGGTCAATATGGTTAAAAATGCACCCGTATTGCCTTCAAGTGGAATTCCATGGATGGTGCCTAAATCAGATTGCTTTATAGCAGAGAAACTTCATCCTGAATGGTCTTTTCTGGGGCAAACTTCCTCTTCACTGGTCTCCCTTTCAGCCAGACAGGGTTGGTTGAGACTGACTCCAAAAAGCATTACAAAACCGAATACGGTTATAAAAACAGATCCGGAGCATAACTATTCATTGATAACACGTCTTGATTTTATTCCATACTCAGTTTCAAGTGAAGCAGGGTTGAGGATTATGAATGGTCAGGAAAGTATGTTTGCTAAAATATTTAGTACTTCAAACAGGACAGGAAAAAAAATTATTTGCTTCAGTTTTGAAGATGTTCGTTATGAAGTTGAAAACAATATTGGCACTATCGTGTGGCTAAAATTAGAAAGAACTAATCATGAATTGATCGGATCTTATAGCTCGGATGGTGTGAAATGGATACAAGTTGGAGAAAAAATAAATGTAGAAACGCTTGATCGTTTTACCGTTAATTATAACGGATGGTGTGGCAACAGACAAGGACTATATGTTCAGGGGGCACGATATGCAGACTTTGATCTATATATTTACCGCGATGCTTATACTTCAATCCTAGCAGAATGCCCGGCTAATCAATTTGGAACAGTCAGAACTGTATTGCCCAATGGTATTACTTTGTTAGACGATATTCACTCGAATGATTGGGCTTTATATGCAGGCGTTGAATTTGGTAATAAAGATTATCGCAAAGTATCTAAAACAGTATCTTTCTCAGCTTCTTGTTCTACAAAAGGTGGCGTGGTGGAAGTATGGTTGGATTCAATCGATACGGGTAAGAAAATTGCTACTTGTAAGATTGACAATACAGGTGATTCATCAAGCATACAGACTTTTACAGCTAAAACTATTCCTACAAAAGGAAGACATGATGTGTATCTGAGATTTGTAGGTGAAGGAAGTGATGCGCTCTTTACTTTAAAGGATTTTGTTTTTACCAGTAAATAAAATATCAATTATCACACATGAAAATAGCAGTCACACATTTAGTTAAGTCAGTTAAATTGATAAGATATGTTTTTCTGATTGGTAGCATTTCTCTTTCAACTTTTCATGTTGCAGCCATAAATCAGGTTGCTCAGAAAGATCAAAAAGGCAGTGGTTCCTTTTATTCCGGACAATATAGAAATGTATTTCTTGAATATGGGTACAAGAAGAACGACATCGACCTCAAAGTAGCGAAAGCCTATTCTGATCTTTTTGAAGGGCCGAACAAGGTTTACTTTGAAGTAGGTGATTCAATGGCCTATGTATCAGATATAAAGAATAAAGATGCACGTACCGAAGGACTATCTTACGGTTTGATGATCGCTGTTCAGCTGAATAAGAAAGATGTTTTTGATCGTATCTGGCGGTGGACAAGCAAATATTTACAACACCACGGTGGTGCACGCGACTCCTATTTTGCCTGGAGCGTGGAGCCCAACTCTCTGAAGCATAATTCTGAAGGTTCAGCTTCCGACGGCGAACTCTATTTTATCACGGATCTGTTGTTTGCCTCCAATCGCTGGGGCAATGATACCGGTATCAACTACTACGCTGAAGCAAGAAAGATTTTGGATGCTATGTGGAGTAAAGATGGCACGGATGGAGTACGCAACCTGATCAATGTGGAGCACAAACTGATTACATTTACTCCAGACAATTACGGTTATACCTGGACAGATCCTTCCTATAATTTAGCTGCTTTCTATGAGATATGGGCTGAATATGCGAAGGATGGGAAAGAACAATTTTATCGTGATTGTGCCGATTCTGCCAGTGTTTACCTCCACAAAGCATGTAATTCTGCAACGGCTCTCAATGCTGATTATACTGAATTTGATGGAACACCACGTTCTAACCGTAGGATGCCTGCGGCCTTCAGATATGATTCCTGGCGTGTCCCTATGAATATTTCTATGGATTATGCCTGGTTTGGTAAAGATAAAAAGTGGCAGCAGGATTATTGCCAGCGGATTCAAAAGTTCTTCTCTGACAAAGGAGTTGACACCTTTGAGGATCAGTTTAATGTGGATGGAACCCGTCCTGATTTTATTCTTCAGGCTGGAGGATTTCAAAAGTTGCGCCATTCTTTAGGACTGGTTTCTACTGTTGCTGCGACATCGATGATTGGTACTCAGGCACAAAGTAAGAAATTTGTAGATGCCTTGTGGAATGCCAAACTGGAACCTTATGAGGATGGATATTTCGACCCATACTATGATGGATTGTTATACCTCTTCACTCTTATGCACTTAAGCGGTAATTATCAAATAATTAAACCTACAGCACTTTAAAGTGCTTTCATACAAGTCTTTTTTTTAAAACATATTTTAGTAACGAATGAAATCAATTATTTTCACAGCTTTGTTTGTGCTTGGACTACTGCTGAGTCCTGTCAATGCACAAAATCTTGAAAAAAGCGTCCCATCTGGTTTTGATGTTGTAAAAGCCGGTGTTGCGCAAGGTAAGATAGACAGTCTTGTCTATGAGTCAAAAACTGTCGGAACCAACCGAAAAGTGCTTGTGTACACTCCTCCGGGCTATTCAAAAGGTAAGAAGTATCCCGTACTCTATTTGTTGCATGGCATAGGAGGTGATGAAAAAGAATGGTTTAATCAGGGAAAGCCACAGGTAATTCTTGATAACCTGTATGCAGAAAAGAAAGTAGAACCAATGATTGTGGTGTTGCCCAACGGACGGGCGATGAAAGATGACCGTGCTGTAGGAAATGTCTATGGCAAAGCAGCAGCATTTGCTACATTCGAACAAGATCTATTGAGCGACCTCATCCCGTTCATCGAAAAGAAATATCCGGTATTATCAGATCAGGAGCACCGTGCCATTGCAGGTCTTTCAATGGGTGGCGGACAATCATTGAACTTCGGTTTGGGTAATCTTGACAAATTTGCATGGATAGGTGGCTTCTCATCTGCTCCAAACACAAAATCCCCCTCAGGAACTTCTTCCAGATGCAGAAAAGGCTAAGGCTAAATTGAAACTTCTCTGGATTTCATGTGGTGATAAGGACGGTCTTATCACAAACAGCAAACGTACGCATGATTATCTGGTCACCAATCAGGTACCTCATATTTATCATGTTATTCCTGGTGGATTTCATGATTTCAATGTATGGAAACAGAACCTTTATATGTTCTCTCAACTCATATTCAAACCCGTTACTCCCTCTGTTTATTCGGACTATAACACCGTCGAAACAGCAGCCGAAGCAACCGCTGTGACTGGAACTCCTGCTGTGGCTGGAATTCCTGCTTCTACCAATAATTCAGGATCACAGTATCCTCAAATCTTACCCAATAACAGCGTACTCTTTCGCGTAAAAGCACCCGATGCAACAAAAGTACAGATTGATTTGGGTAAGAAATACGACATGGTTAAAGAAGGAGACGGCACATGGGTGGTAACCACCGATCCTATTGTTGTCGGATTTCATTATTACTCTCTTTTGATTGATGGTGTGGCAGTGTGTGATCCTTCCAGTCAGACTTTTTACGGTATGGGTCGTATGGCAAGCGGTATTGAGATTCCTGAAAAAGGAGTTGATTATTCCTCAACGAAGAATGTAGCTCATGGTCAAGTCAGACAGATACGCTATTATTCAGTTATAACCAAATCATGGAGAAGAGCCTTTGTATATACTCCGGCTGGATATGATACGAATCTTTCTGAAAGATATCCTGTACTTTACCTGCAACATGGAAGCGGAGAGGATGAAACCGGATGGGTGAATCAGGGAAAAATGGATTTGATTCTTGATAATCTGATAGCCGAAGGCAAAGCTAAGCCTATGATCGTAGTAATGGATAAAGGATATGCCGTAGATCCCGACGCACCCAGAAATCAGGGAGGACAAGGAGCAAGAGGCATGTCACAGAATAACACACTGGAACAGGTTTTTATCAAAGAGATTATTCCTACAGTGGACAAAGAATTCCGCACCATTGCCGATCGTGATCATAGAGCAATGGCAGGTCTTTCCATGGGTGGATTCCAAACATTTCAAATCACCTTATCTAACTTGGATAAGTTTGCCTACATCGGAGGATTCAGTGGTGCCGGACAAATGCAGCAAAGTGGAGATTTCTCCAAGCTATACAATGGTGTTTGGTCGGATGTAAATGCATTTAATAAGAAGGTCAAACTGATGTATCTTAGTATTGGTACCGCAGAAGCTGAAAGAATGTACCAGACGGTAAATAATTTTCACAAAGAACTGGAAAAGGCAGGGATTAAACATGTCTATTACGAATCTCCCGGCACGGCTCACGAATGGCTTAGTTGGAGAAGATCGTTGAATCAATTTGCAAGTCTGATTTTTAAATAATACCAACTATCTAATACAAAAGAACGATGAAACAGAATATCTTAACAGCATTATTGCTGTTGCTATTCACTACTGCAGGCTTCGCCCAAAGTGTTGATTTATTTAAAGATACTCAACCTCTGGCAACGAATGTTCCAGGTGCTGATTTCCCACGAATTGATGCTCAAAACAGAGCTACATTCAGAGTGGAAGCTCCCAATGCGCAGAAAGTTCAGCTCGATTTGGGCAAAGTGTTTGACATGGTAAAAGGAGATGACGGAGTTTGGACTGTGACCACTGACGCTTTGATTCCCGGATTTCACTACTATTATTTGATGATCGATGGTTTTCGCTTTTCAGACCCTGCCAGCGAAACCTTTTTTGGTGTAGGCAAAAGAATGAGTGGCATTGAAGTCCCTGCTTCTGATCAGGACTTTTATACGAGAAAGAATGTACCTCATGGTCAAATCAGAGAGTGCTACTTCTATTCGAATGTTAGAAAAACGTTCGAAACGATTTATGTGTACACGCCTGCGGAATATGAAACCAATTCCACCGTGAAATATCCGGTTCTCTATCTGCAACATGGAATGGGAGAGGATAGAACCGGTTGGGGTACCCAGGGTAAGATGAATGTTATCATGGATAATCTGATTGCCGAAGGAAAGGCAAAACCTATGATTATTGTTGTTAGTGATGGAGGCGTGGCAGCCATGTTTAAGGCTAAACCAGGCGAAGATCCGAATGAAGCGAGATCTCGCTTTGGAGCCGATTTCTCTCCATTACTTTTGAATGAGATTATCCCTTTTACCGAAAAAACATTCCGTGTGCTTGCCGATCGTGATCATCGTGCGATGGCAGGTTTGTCGTGGGGCGGATTTCAGACTTTCCAGATTGCTTTGACTAATCTCGACAAGTTCTCCTATATTGGTGGATTTAGCGGAGCCGGCATGTTCAATGCAGAAACCGAACTCAAGACTGTGTACAACGGAGCCTTTAGCAATCCGACCGAGTTCAACAAGAAAGTACATACTTTATTTATAGGTATTGGATCTGTAGAAGGACAACGCATGAAAGCACTCAGTGATGCGCTTAAAAAAGGAGGAATCAATAATGTCTATTATGAATCACCCGGTACGGCTCACGAATGGTTGACATGGCGCAGATGTTTACATGAATTTACTCCGCTGCTATTTAAATAAGCCTACAAATTATAAATAAATTATTCAATGAAACGTTTCTCAATTCTCCTTTTAACGCTGATAGGGTTCACTCAATGTTACAGTCAGCAGTTTTCTAAAAACTGGAAAGACTTGAACTATGCCAGTGACAGTATGATTTATCATAAACTGGATATTTATTTACCGCAGGTGCAAAAGAGCAGTTATCCTGTCATAATTTCTATTTATGGTAGTGCATGGATGTCAAACAGTTCCAAAGGAGCCGCTCTTGGACCATTGGGCAAAGCATTGCTTGATGCCGGTTTTGCAGTTGTTACCCCCAATCACCGGTCAAGTATGGATGCCAAATTTCCCGCACCCATGCAGGATATAAAAGCAGCTATCCGATTTGTGAGAGCCAATGCGGCAATGTATCAACTTGATACTTCGTTTGTCGGCATCACCGGTAGTTCCTCAGGAGGCAACATGGCTGCTATGGCTGGAACATCTCGATATGTAAAGACGTTCACGATTGGTGATGTTACTCTTGATATAGAAGGTAAAGTTGGCCCAAATACGGCTTACAGCAGTTCGGTTGATGCAGTTGTAGATTGGTTTGGCCCAACAAACATGCTAGTCATGGACTCATGTGGAGGCACTGATTTTATCCACAATGATGCTAATTCACCGGCATCGCTCTATATTGGAGGTCCAATACAGGAAAACAAAGAGAAGTGTCTAATGTCAAGTCCAATAACCTTTATTGATCCAAGTGATCCGCCATTCCTCATTTTCCACGGAGATAAAGACAGGGTAGTGCCTCATTGTCAGAGTGAAATACTTTTTGATGCTTTGCAGAAAGCCAAAGTCCCCAGTCAGTTCTTTCTTGTTCCGGATGGACAGCATGGCCCTGGCGTACAAGTAGAGAAGAATCTAAAAATGATGGTCGACTTTTTTCAAAAAGAGTTAATGAAGAAAGGAGCAGATAAAAGGTTTTAGAATATACTTCGATGAAGTCTACTCTATTGAAATAACGATGGAATAGCAACAATCAACTTGTTCCATACAAATAAGAAGCGTAACCCCTGGTAATCCGGGATAGTTACGCTTCTTATTATAATAATTCTGTAAGTTATACGTTTAGATTTTATCTAAGTTATTCAATCTTTATTGTATTTTTGCGAGGGTGTTACAGTTGTATGTTGGATGGTAGTTGTTGGGTGTGAATCTTATTAAATTAACTCTTTAAACTCGATCTGAATCTATGAAGAAAGCGATATCGGCATTATTCATTCTCTGTATGACATTACCAGTCTTTGGCAATGACGGAGTGTATAACACGCGTGGTGGGGTTATTTACCCTACGAAGGAAACCAAAATTTCTCTTGAGAAAGAAAACTTATCATTTACTGTTCGAGACAATGTCTGTCATGTCAATATCTCATTCGAGTTTAACAACCCGGAGAGTGTTGAACGAAAACTAATGATTGGATTTCAAGCGCCAACAGCCGTTGGTGATATGTCGGATGAGATCAGAAACACAAACCAGATTACAGACTTTAAGATCCTCTCCAACGGACAGACATTGCCTTTCAAAGTGAAGCAGCTGAACGCGAGGACAGCGAACTAAAAGAACCCAAGGAGATCCATTTCTCGCAATTAAAGCAAGGGGTTTTTGTGTACTTATTTGAATTGTCCTTTAAGCCCGGACTGAATAAGATAGATCACAGTTACACATTCCCGGCAAGCTCCAATGTACTATATAGCCAGTTTTATAACTATATCTTAACGACAGGAGCTAAATGGTCAGGCGGAAAAATAAAAAACCTGACAGTTCAGATTGACCTTGGAGAGAATAAGTCTTTTTATGTGAATGACATCTTTGGGAAAGACGCTAAATGGTCAATAATCGGCAGTGGTGAAGTAACAAAAGAAAGTTTCCGTAATCACGACAAAGACACAGCAAAAATAATTAAAGTCAACTCTGGCAAGCTTCAGATCAATGTGTCTGACTTACAGCCCCAACGAAATATAGAGTTTGGTATTCGAAATGAAAAGACAGCCCAGCTTAAATAAGACAAAAACATTCGTTTAGTCGGATGCGGACCAAAAACAACGTGGGATGTGAAGCTTCAACAGCTTCACATCCCACGTTTCCTTTTTACTTTGTTTGAAGTTTGACTTTGGAAGCCTTCAGTCCGGAGGTTGAGGCTTTCAGAATTACTTCTCCCGGCTGTTGTCCAGAGCGTAAGATCACCAGAGCAGATCCTTGGAAGAGTCTTCGCTGGTTGCCCACATGAAGTTCTTCAGAGGTCAGATCCCCATTATCGACAGCTACGATCCGGGCATTCCCTTCCACCTCAAACGTAAGGTTTTGGTTTGCATCAAAGACGCGGCGTCCTTTCGAATCAACAGCGTAAACGCGTATATGCTGTAGATCCAACCCATCCGCTTTCCAGTTGATCGAATCCGGTTCCAGTTTCAGCGCGACAGCCTTTCCGGTTGTTTCCAACATGTGGCGAGCAACTTCCTTGCCGTTCGTTCGTGCTATTGCTACGATATTACCTTTCTGATAAGCAATGTTTTCCCAACGGATTCGGTTACGGCCTTTCGTATTATCCTTTTCATTCAGCTTCTTGCCGATTGATTTGCCATTGATAAGCAGTTCCACTTCATCCGCATTTGTATAGGTGTACAGAGATATCTGACTTCCATCTATACGATTCCAGTTTTCTGTCATAGGAGTAGTAGCGACATTCACCTGATTCCAATTCTTTGTACCTTCCTTTGCTTCGATGAGAGCGATGTGAACCATTGGTTCATCACTAAACATACTCTTCATCAGATAAGCTTGAGGCTTGGGTTGCAAAGAGATATCAAAAACTCCCTGCATCCAGCCTTTAGCAGGCCAACCGCCTGATTCACCCAGATAATCTACCAGTCCCCAATAAGCCAGTCCCACGACTTTATCCAGTTCCATCTCATAATAGTTCGGGCCCATAGCATTGACAGCAGCTTCACTCTGATAAAATATCATATTCGGATATCTTGCCGCATCCCCCTTGAAAAACATATATCGGTAGTTGTAACTTGCTATATCAGTCTCCAAAGCCAGTTCAGCAGGAAGATCCGGTTTGTCGTAGCTGCGACTGGTCGGAGCCATGGCAACAGTTGTCGGACGTGTCTTGTCATACCGTTTAATCAGAACATTCTGTAATCTGTAAGGAGTAACTCCCCAATCATCATACACATTACCCCAGTACTGCAGCTCATTACCCAAGCTCCACATAATGACACAAGGGTGATTACGGTCCCGTTTGATGAACTCCGGTACCGCCTTTGGCCAAAGCTCCATCCAGGCAACCCGTCCACCGGTATTATTATCGTTCCATTTATCAAAAAGTTCGTCTACCACCAGAATACCATACTTATCTGCCAGATCCAGGAAGGACTTGCTGTACGGATTATGCGACGTACGGATATGATTCAGTCCAAACGACTTCATTAACTGCAAACGTTTCTCGATACCACGTTCATAAGCTGCAGCACCCAGAGCACCCATTTCGTGGTGATTGGCATTCCCTTTCAGTATCACTTTCTTGCCGTTCAGTTTGAAACCGAATGCCGGCGAATATTCAATCGTGCGGATACCAAAATACTCGTTGCACTGATCAGCAACAGATCCGTCTGATCGTAGGATGCTGACCTGTATGGTATAGAGTTGAGGCGATTCGCAAGACCACAAAAGCGGATTGTCAATCTTGATTGGTTCCAGCTGATATTCCCGGATTCGATAGTTGCCGATGGGCAGTTTGGATTGCACACTCTTCACTACCTGTCCCTTCGGATCCAGAATCTTCACATCTACCAGTAGATCCATCTTTTGTCTGGACAGATTCTCTATTTCCGTCTGAATAGCAATGGTAGCACTATTTCCGGTAATCTCCGGTGTGGTGATATAGATGCCATGACGAGCTATTCCCAGTTGCGCATCCTTGATGATCATATTCACATCGCGATACAACCCCGCACCCGTGTACCAGCGCGAGTTTAGAGGTTCACGGGTATCAGCTTTCACAGCAATCACATTCGGTTCGCCCCATTTCAGCTCATTCGTTACATCAATCTCAAATCCAAGATATCCGTAATCAGTACCGCCGATCAGCTTCCCATTCAGAAAGACATCCGCCACATACAGAATACCTTCGAAGTCAAGAATTACCCGTTTGCCTTTATCGGCAATATCCGGCGTGAAGCTCTTTCGATACCATCCGATGCCCATCTCCTTAAAACCACGCGCACTGAGGCGGCTTCTGATATTGGCAAACGCTACATTGTTATTTCCGGTTTCTGTAGCTTGAGGAGCCACCCACGGTTGACTGATTTGGAAATCATGAGGTACATCAATCACCATCCAGCCAGCATCATCCAAGCCGGGGAGTTGCGCATTTTCCAGATCACCGGCATGAAACTTCCAGCCAAAATTCATGGATACCACTTTTCTTCCCTTCTGCTCGGCTGTCTGAGAGACACTCTGTGCGGTGAGATACGAAGGGATCATCAAGAAGGAACTAATAATGAGTAACAGTAACTTTTTCATAGGTATATTGATTTTCATTTGTTGCAAAAATACGATTGTTATTTGAAATTCAGCAAGAAACGTAAGTCAACTTTTCTTGTTTGCAACTCCTTTTTTGCATTTTGCATCGTGTATATCGCAATCTTTTTGCAATTTTGCATTGAAAAGAGATTTCTATCACAAACTTTTTGCAGTTCATCTCGTTGGAAGGATAACAAACAAATATATAAAGATTATGGATTTATTGACGATCAATCACACCACATGCACAAGCTGTGGCATTTGCATACAGAGCTGCCCGGTATCTATTATATCATTCGGAGAAGATAAGTTCCCATTCGTAAAAGAGGGGTCAGCCAAACGATGTGTCTTGTGCGGACATTGTGTTTCCGTTTGTCCCGACTCAGCAATAAAGCACAACCTTTTGCCGGATACAGCACCAATCCGCAAAGAAATAAAGGATCAGATTACTCCGACAAATATCGCCGAATATTTCAAGAGCCGTCGTTCTATCCGTAAGTTTATCTCCAAACCCGTGGCAAAACCACTTTTGGAGGAAGTCTTTGACATTGTCAGTTATGCGCCAACCGGAGTGAACTCGCAAATGAACAAATGGGTTGTTGTAAGTGATCCAACGATTATCCATCAGTTAAGTGATGGCGTCATTGAATGGATGAAAGCAGCGATTACGGTAAATCCCGAGTTTGCCAAACTCCTTAATTTTGCCGGACTAATCTATATGTATGAACAAGGCAACGATGTGATTTGTCGCAATGCCCCCAGTTTGGTCATCGGTTATACCAATGCATCTTATACCGGCGGCACTATTGACTCAGTGATAGCAACATCGCATCTTGAAGTCTTGCTTCCGGCGTTTGGTTTGGGTAGTTGCTGGGCCGGTTATCTAATGATCGCTTTGAGGTATTCTCCCGAAATGCGGAAGATGATCGGGCTTGATGACTCGCATACCATACATTCAGCAACGATGATAGGCTATCCCCAATATCACTATTACAAAATACCGGCCCGCAAAGACCCACAGGTAAGCTGGATGTAAAAAGGATCAAACTTTCCTTGAATTTAAATGAGACTGAATAGTTACTTACTATTTCAACATTAATATCTTATTTACAGATAATTTTCTTGTGGAAGTCCAATTATTAGACTATCTTTATTCCCAGAATATGTGATTATCACAAATAATTGGAATAAATGATTATTAAGCGACAGAAATATCTTGATATGCTCATTGCAGGAATAGGCAATGGCTTAGTGAAAATAGTCACAGGAGGACGACGTTGTGGGAAGTCCTTCTTGCTATTTACCTTATTTCATAAATATTTGACAGAACAAGGAGTAACTGATAACCACATCATAGAGTTTTCGCTTGATGATCGTCGCAATCGTCCACTTCGTAACCCAGACGCATTGCTTGACCGCATAGATACACTTTTGCAGAATGATGATGAAAAGTACTATGTGATTCTTGATGAAGTACAGCTGGTTGAAGACTTTGTGGAAGTTCTTCTTAGTTTGATGCATAACCCAAAGTTGGAAGTGTTTGTATCTGGTTCTAACTCAAAATTTCTTTCTAAAGACGTGGTAACTGAATTCCGTGGTCGTGGTGAGGAAATTAGGGTATGGCCTCTATCGTTTTCGGAGTATTATGAAGCGATGGGCGGTGATAGACGAGAAGCTTGGCAAGACTATTATACCTATGGCGGGCTTCCTCAAGTTCTACTATTGGAGAATGAACAACAAAAAGTGGATTATCTTCGCAATATCTATGAACTAACTTACATCAATGATGTGGTTGAACGTAATCACTTACGTAATGCAGAAGGGTTACGAAAGTTAATTCAATTTGCAGCATCTTCTATAGGTTCGCCTATGAATCCTAAACGTATTAGTAACACCTTTGGTTCGGTAGAGAATATAATAATTGACAACAAAACGATTACTAAATATCTTGGCTATTTACAAGATTCGTTTATGATAGAAGAAGCACTACGCTTTGATGTAAAAGGTCGCAAATACATCGGAACAGAGACTAAATATTACTTTGCAGATATGGGGCTTCGTGCCATAGCTCTAAATTTTCGGCAACAAGAAGAAACGCACATTATGGAGAATATTATCTATAATGAATTGCGTATGCGTGGATACCTTGTAGATGTGGGTACAGTGGAAGTGTGGGATAAAAATGAAGATGGAAATTATCGACGAAAAATGGTTGAAGTAGACTTTGTTGTTAATAGTGGAGCTCATCGTGTTTACATTCAATCGGCTTATAAACTTCCAGATGCAGAGAAAGTAATACAAGAGCAGCGTCCACTTCTAAATATTAATGATAACTTTCGTAAAATTGTTATAGTTTGGGATGATATTAAGAAAAAGGTCGACGAACAAGGTATTGTAACAATGTCGTTATTAGATTTTCTACTTGACAAAGATAGCATAAGCCAACTATTGTAAACCCTACATAAGAATTAATATTGAGAATATTGCTGTCCAATAAAAGTTGGTATCTTTGATACTCCCCCTCTGACGGTCTAATTTGAGGGCACTTTTTATCTATTTTAAAAATGCAACCCCCCTGTATCGTAAAAGAGAACAAGGGAATGGAAAGAAAGCTAATCGAGAAGAATTATAAGATTGAAGGATGGCAGTTTTAAGAAGAGTGATTTTCTCTGTTGCAAGTAATTATCTCTTTGCATTGTGAGCAGTGTAAATCGCATCTTTTTTGCATATCAGCTGGTTCTATCGCAACTTCTTTGCACTTTATCCAGAAAAACGAATATTTGTCGCAAACTTTTTACACTTTTGAGCCAAATTACTTAATTGCATTATCTGCGGTGTAAAATAGCTATTTTCGTCTTGTTTGTTTGATACTTATAAAACTTTGATTAACTTTGTAAGTGTTCAAATAATGACATTAAGAAGATGAAAAGCGAACTAAACGATAATATATTGTCTCTTATAGGCAAGACGCCTGACATATTGATGATGGGTATTGCAGAACGTGTTAAGGAGAGGCGGCTGGAGAAGAATTGGACGCAAAAGATGCTTGCAACAAAAGCAGGAATCTCGTTTAGTTCATACCGACGCTTTGAAGCGTCCGGTGAAATATCTATGCGCTCCTTGGTAATGATTGCTTTTGCATTGGATATGACCGATGAATTTGATACCCTGTTTTGCGGAAAGACCTACCAAAGCGTTGACGATATAATAAATGCAGAGCAATCGAAACAACGAAAGCGAGGAACTAAAAATGGATAATATTTCCGTAATAGAGATTTTTATGGCGAGTAGGCGTGTAGGGCGAATGGCGCTCACGCCTGATGGTTTGTGCGGTTTTGAATATGATACAGATTGGATTCAAACCGGATTTTCCATCTCTCCATATTACCTTCATTTGAAGCCGGGATTGATAATGGCCAAACGAGATCCATTCAGTGGAAACTTCGGAGTGTTCGATGATAGCCTTCCGGATGGTTGGGGTAATTTATTGCTTGATCGTTATTTGCAAGAGAAAGAAATAGATCCCTATAAACTGAATGTCTTAGAGCGACTATCACTCATCGGATCTACAGGACGTGGCTCATTGGAATATCGTCCAGACAAAAGCATTGCCACTGATGATGAATTTCTTGACTTTAATCGTTTGGCGAAAGAGGCAGAAAATATACTTGAAAGTAAAGAGAGTGCTGGTTCGGTTGACTTGCTCTATAAATATGGCGGTTCGTCCGGTGGAGCTCGCCCAAAAGTGTTTGCCAAGATAGATGACCGTGAGTGGCTTCTGAAGTTTAAAGCTACATACGACCCGGTTAATGTGGGAGAGACTGAGTACAATTACACGTTACTCGCGCGTGAATGTGGAATACGAATGGCAGAAACCCGCTTGTTCGATGGCCGTTATTTTGGAGTCGAACGATTTGATAGAACTCCTCAAGGTAAGATCCACACCATAAGTGCGGCAGGATTACTACATGCGAATTATCGGATTCCCAGCCTTGACTACTCTATACTACTAAAACTGACGTTAAATCTTACCAAAGATATGGAGCAGGTAGCCCAAATGTTCCGTCTGATGGTATTTAATATTCTAATTTCCAATCGAGACGATCATGCCAAAAACTTCTCCTTCCAATGGGTTAATGGAGTGTGGAAACTCTCGCCTGCCTATGACCTTTTGCCAAGTAGTGGATTTAACGGATACCATACCACGACCATAAATGGCAAAGGCGAACCTACATTTTCTGATATCATAGCCGTTGCTTCGGAAGTAGGAATAACCAAACAGCGTGCAACTCAAATTACAGAAGAAGTGTCGGAAAAGTGTATGAAGGAGAGAATGTCTATGATAATAGTAAAAACAACGAGGTGCTAAAGTTGACTTTAGCACCTCGTTATCACCAATGTTGCCAATGGTGACTATTTTCACAAATTACTTTATCAAGATACGCTTCGATTCGCCACTGCCATCTTGCTTGCGAAGTATGTAAATTCCATTGGGGTATTTACTTTTCAAGCTTGAAATATCGCCATTGAAGATTTCAACAACTCCCATCCCGATGCCCATAATAGAGTACACCTCATACACTCCATCAAATGTGTCAACTTGATCATTGTCTACCCCTGTTGATAAGGAAGTAAAAGTTACCTTGTCGATATTGCAAGAGGAACCCTCGATAACAAAACGCATTTTGTAAGTACCTGCTGGCAAAGTAAATTTTGTACGGCCTTTCACCTCGGTATAAGTCGACCAATTGCTGTTAGGAGATTGTGGCACAGAAATCTTACCGGTAACGTCGTTAAGGCCCAAATAGATTCTGAAAGAAGAACCGGTCGTTCCCGATGCAACCTTTGCCGTCCAAGCCATCTTCTGCGATTCTTCTATTGTTACGGTATAGTCCAGCCACTCGCCAGCTGAAGTCCAACCAACAAAAAATTCGTTATTGGCATAGCTACCAATATCAACACCACAATCGGTCCGGTATTTTCCGCCATCATTTTTATTGTCTGTATCGCTGTAAGCCACACCATTTGCCCCTTTGTCGAAATTTTCCGCTTCTACTATGCCTGGCAAAGCTATTGGTGCTGTTTCAAATGGAGTGCTTGGTTCGTAAGCCTTAGCCGTGCACGTTTTCTCGAAAAGGAGACTGTCTGCCTTATTGAACACTTTCAATTTAAAGGTATAGTTACCGGCAACTGTAGGAGTCCACTTCAGTTCAACCGATGATTCTGTGGTATCGCACAATAGTACGTTGTTGACGTAAACCTGCATCTTGCCAATGGAGTCTTTATCACTGTATGCCTTTGCCTTAATTGTGGTTTCGGTATTGATTTCAACCATGCTTGACGATGCAGTGATGTAGGCATATGTGCCAACGTTCATTAACGGACTCTTTGCATTTATTGCGGCATCTGTGAGCATATAGTCACGAAGCCATTTCATAGCGGGACGGTCAACTCCATTT
Organism: Bacteroidales bacterium; assembly: GCA_963677415.2. Classification (GTDB taxonomy): domain Bacteria; phylum Bacteroidota; class Bacteroidia; order Bacteroidales; family JAQUTK01; genus JAQUTK01. Next base: position 52,672 of record CAXXFJ010000033.1, read on the forward strand.
TTGATCAACCCCGAATAGTCAACCCAGGTGGAGCCGTAGATGTAACCCCATAAGGTTACTCCGGCAACGAAATCAGCCTCCCACATCACAGGGATTTGCTCCTTGTAACGTAGCAGCTGTTGCTGGTCGTCTAGCTTATTGATGTCATACTCAGAAATTAGAATAGGAAGTCCTGTTTGGTTGTGTATTTTATAGAGCACGGTTTTGAAATCGGTACCCGACATATCTCCCAGGTCGTGAGCCTGGCAACCTGCAGCATCAACAGGAGCACCCGCAGCCTTTATTTTTTTCAGCAAATCAATATAAGCATCGGTGTTCCACATGAATGTATTGTAATCATTGTAGATAAGCACCGCTTTAGGCCAACGCTCACGAGCCATAATAAATGCTTTCACAATCCAATCGTACCCCGATGCGCCATCGCCACCCAGTGCATTTTTATAGGGTGCCGGTGCATGCCCGGGAAGTGCTTCGTTAACAACATCGATATAATCCAAATCGGGATAACGTGCAGAAGCAGCATCAAACCATTCCGTAATTTCATCCAGTTGGTCTTTTTGAGAAAGGTTATCCATCCAACTTGGATATTGGCCGCCCCAAATAAGCGTATGAAATTTGAACGGGATATTGTGATCTTTGCAATACTTATATTCCTTGTCGACTGTAGTCCAATTGAACACATCACGGGTTCCTTCTACCGATCCCCACTTCGTTTCATTTTCAGGTGTCAACTGGTTCCAATAAGTACTGAAATCACTTCTTACAGTATATGCAGTGGTAATGTTACCCAAAAATTTATTCGGGTTTTTTGATAATTGGGCATATCCGAAAGTACTGCCCATTGCTAGCAACGTCACTAAAAATATTGCTTTAATCTTCATCGTAGTTTGTGTATTTTTTAGATATAAATAGTTGGTTTTCTCACAAAGAATCTTGTAAATTTACAATAAATCATTGGATTTACTATCAAAATCTGCTCTTAAATTCTTTTCAATAAATGAGTATCTTATATCTTTATGTTATCATTATAAAGTTGATTTATACTGAAATGATTACATCGAGATTATAATATTTTATGTGGCGGACGGAAAAAGCAATGTGCAAATTTTGCACATTGCTTTTTGCATCTAATTCACCTTCTGTGAAAATAATACTTATATGTTTGGTAATCACGCTTCGTTCCCGTTGAAATAGCTCACTAATTTGTCCTAGCGTTTGATAATTGTGGTCTTAGCGTACCACAACTGTGGAAGTAGCGTAGGACAACTGTCAAACGCTACACGCTTCCGTATGCGTGGATCCATACATACGGACGCATGAATTGTTTCGTCCGTATGTCCGATTTGAACCGTATGTTCTACTCATTTGTACTGTATGTTGTTCCGGTTTGTACCTTATGTTCTCCAGGTTTCATTTAATAGTTTTTTGGGGTGGGTTAGGGGATTGCGGATCAAGCCCGCAATGACGGTGTGGGGTAGCCCTTGATGGGTTAGGGGGGTGGCAACAGTCATTGAGGGCTCCGACCCGCAATCTCCGTTTTTTTTTATTTATTTTCGTTTTGCAAAATGGTAGATACCATGATTTCAATGCACCAAGAGCACCAAGCCATGCCTTACAGTATGCTGTAAGGCATTTTGGCCTTTCACTTATTTACTTGCTCGGTTGATAATTGCTTACATAAATGTTTGCTCGGAGGCATTTTGCATACATTATTGCAATCTACTCCATCTAGCCGAAAAGTTTTCCAATAGTTTTGCTCCTAACTATTTGAAAACTTTGTCGCGCGAACCGTATATCTTTCCGACGTTAACCGTATATCTTTTGTGTCTTTTGAGGAATTTCCTTGTATTTGATAGTGTTTGCAACTAACAATGTATGTAAATAGTATGAAAAGAGCCTTCTGAGCAAATAAACATGTATGCAAATTGTGGCGAGCAATGTAAAAATTTGGAGATTGACATGACACACAGTATGCTGAGAGTCATATCTCGGTGCAGATGGTGCAGATAAATAGCACTTTTTTACTCATTCCTAAATCGAAATTCGAAAAAACAACAGACTTACATGAAACACAGGAATGGCAAACCTGTTTGGTAAAGCCAGTAACACTATTACCGAACATATACAAAACGTGTTTAATGAGGGTGAGTTAAACGAAGAAGTGGTATGTCGGAATTTCCGACTAACCACCATGGAGAAACACGTATTTGATAGTGTTTGCAATTAACAATGTATGCAAATACTATGAAAAGAGCCTTCTGAGCAAATAAACATGGTTGCAAATTGTGGCGATAAAATGTAGAAAATGGAAATTGACATGACACACAAGCCTTCAAATGGCATATTGGGGTGGAGGGGTGTAGATAAATAGTACTTTTTTACTGATTTCTAAATCGAAATTCAAAAAAACAACAGACTTGACACACTGGGATGGATGAATACTTAAATCTAAACCGGTATCCAAACGTGTGAAGGACTCATACGATATTTTGGGCCTATCTCATTAAGTGCAATGCAATGAAAATATTTATGAATAAATCGACAATGTTATTGAAAATATTTCTTTTCTTTGTATTTGTCTTAATTATTATAGTAACAAGAGACCTCACATGAGTATCGTTGAGACGTTTATGTTTTTACGGGCTAAAACAATAAAATTCTATGATTATATTAAACTTTGCGACATGAAAAATTCACGTTTAGTAGCTCAAATACTATTTTTTATTCTTTCTGTTTCATTACAGGCACAAACAACATATTATGTCAAATCCGGTAGTACGGGCAGAGGGTCTTCATGGTCAGAAGCTTCTGGTAGTATTCAAACGATGCTTGATAAAGCCGTATCTGGTGATGTAATATGGGTAGCTTCAGGTACTTATAAAACTGCACGTTTTGAAGGTTTTTTATTAAAGCGGGGTGTAAACATATATGGTGGTTTTAATGGTACTGAAACAAGTTCATCCCAGAGAGAAATAATAGATACAGACTCAAATGGGGTCATTGATGCATGGGAATTCAAAAATCAAACAATCATTGATGCTCAAAATCATGGTCGTTGTATTACTGGAAATTTCTATGGCTATAATAGTCCATATATTATTTTTGATGGTTTTACCGTTCAAAATGGCAAGATAAATGATGCTAGTTTAGCAGGAGGAGGGATTGACGCTCAGAATGATTTAACTATACAGAATTGTATTGTGAAAAATTGCTCTTCTGTAACCTGCGGAGGTGGAATTTATTGCAATAATTCAAGCTTAGAAATAAATAATTGTAAAGTTATAAATTGCAGTTCTGGACAAGGTGGTGGAATTGCTTCCTCTGGTGTAGTGAGTAATTGTGACATCAGTTACTGCACTGCTTCCTCTGGTGGTGGAATATGCGCCACAAGAGTTTTTAGATGTACAGTTACAAATTGTAGTGGTGGATGGGGTGGTGGCATTTATGCGTCTACTTTTACATATAGTCCTTATTCGTCAAAATATACATACATATCAGGTTGTACAGTTACAAATTGTAGTGGTGGATTTGGTGGTGGCATTTACTCTACATTTAGTGTAAGTCATTGCAAAATAAGTAACTGTAATTCTAGTTTTGCAGGTGGCGGTATTTGTTTGAGCGAATATGGGTATTGCGCAAACTGTCTTATTGAAAATTGTTTTTCTCTTGGTGAGGGTGGAGGTATAAATTCTTCTACTTCTGGCACTGCTAATCTTGTGGCAGGTGTTTATAATTCAAATATTTTAAATTGTTCTGCTTCAACATTTGGTGGTGGCATATATTCTAACTCTACAACTGAAGATGCTTTTCTGAATAATAATATAATTGTAAACTGTTCTGCAAATAATGATGGTGGTGGCATTTATTGCAATAATTCTTATTCCCATATAAATAATTGTGCTGCAACAAATAATTTTGTTGGTACAGTAGTTTCAAATTTCGTATTTGGTTCTCAATCAGGGAATATAACCCCGAACTTAAACTCTATATTTGTAAAACCAACTAATTTTATTGGTAAAGCAAATAATAGTGAAGATTATACTAGTTTATCGGCTGCTAATTGGCATTTAAAGATGGGGTCTCCTTGTATTAACGCCGGAACTTCATATAATTTGCCGAAAGCACTACTTTCAGGCGATGATTTAGATAATAATTCAAGAGTTTTATATGGTAGAATTGATATGGGCGCATATGAATATGCAGATGTTTTAAGTGCAATTAATTCACCTTTTATTGATAAATATAAGTATGAGATTATTGATGATTTAGTTGTTATTAAAGAGTTGACACCTAATTCAGTTGTTAGGCTTTTTGACATTGCTGGTAAAATTATTCTGAGTAATAATGTAGATGCAGAATCTTCAACGTTCAGATTACCTCACAAAGGTATCTATATAATCAATGTAACCTCTGGCAACAAAATTGTAAACAGAAAAATAATATGGTAAACCAATTAGATATATTAAAAAGAATAGAAGAGTTAATCAACAAGAAATGTCAATTAAAGCTGAAATCAGGTGAAATATTTACTGGCTTAATTGATAAATTTGAAGTTAACTCGAAGGTCACTCAACTTCGTATTACTCTTCTTATTGAAGAGAACGAAAAAGAAATATTTTTACTTTCAAAAATTGAAGAATTAATCGAGTTAGAATAGGAATGCGAAGCTCATCACCCGCATTACAGTTTTTGCCGAGGATAATGACCTTCTCCGCAGTCACTTTCAGACCATATTGTCACTGTTAGCTGAAAGAAAAAAATAATTTACCAAACCACAAATAATTACTATTATGACAGAAAAACAACTTTTCGCGATTTACTCATTGACAACTATTTTTTCTGCAAGCAAACAAATTGCTTCGTTTGATTACTTATACAACAACTACGAACTCTTTTTAAATGAGCATTTGGAAGATGAAATTCAGAAAAAAGTCGATAAGATTAATGAAATTGAAGTTGACAAATTTACTGAAGAACAACTTGAATTACAGACTAAATATATAAATCAGTATCATGGACAATCTTTCCAAGCGAAAGAGCTTTTGACAAATTATATGATAGTTGCGACTTGGAGTATTTATGAAAAAGCATTCAAACAACTGTTGAAACTTTCAAATAAGCTCACAACTAATCAAATAGAAAACTGCTACAAAATTAAAGAATCAATCAAATTACTTAAATCGAAATTCAATATCGATTTTAATCAACTTGACAACTATCAAGAAATAGAAGAATTGAGATGTTTAAACAACGCAATTAAGCATAAAGGACTAGTATCTAAAGAACTGAATGATGCGAACTCAAAATGGATAATAAATAGTCCTTTAGGTGACACTTATAATGACTTTTTAAGACTAAAGAATGCTCCATATCAGTTATTAACTGACTTACGGCAAGAATTACTTGAGGATGAAGAAGAAACAGCGGATACAAAAAATATCCAATCTCACTAATTCCCTAAATTATTTCATCAGGGAAACAATTTATTTACTAAATGAAAATGATAAAGCAATAAAGTCGTTTTTTCCGTCAGCCTCTACTCCCTAAAATTTCTTTGCAATACGGTATCATTAGTGTCCACTAAAAAAATCGAGAGTCAGCTGACCTGATATTTGTTCTTTGACATCGTTGAATTCTGCCTTTGCGAACAACTCTTTAATCGGCGTTTTGTCTAGGAGAGAAATCCCTAGAATCTGTAAAACTTCGTAAGTTGAACGATCTATCTTGAGATCAGCCTCAATAATTGCGACAGTACAATATGCGATGATTGCAGAGAAAATTTGGGTTCGAACAGCATTTTCCGTAGTTCCCCAAAAGGATTTAATCTTGAGATGTTGTTTGATCCATTTAAAGAATAATTCTATTTGCCAACGGTTCTTGTATAACAATGCAACTTGTTCAGGAGTGATCTCAAGGTTGTTTGTCAGATAGACAAAAGTACGGTTCTTTTCTTTGTCATAATAGACAACTTTACGAAGAATCTCCGGATAATATTTTGAGATGTAGAAACTTTTAAGTTTTCCAATCTGATCGCTCATAACCCCGTTCATTTCATTGACTGGGTTATATCTGACACAGTCAAACTGGAGATTCTTTTTTGCTCTAACGACAAAAGATGCTGAGTGTAAAGTAATGTTGTAAAGTCTTTTATAATCGACATATCCACGGTCAAAGATATAATATGCTCCACATTCATAAGGATTACATCCATGGCATTCATATCATTGACAGACGCATTTGTTATATGGATGAACGTTGGTATCTGGGTTGTAATATCGTAAAGTGTATGCATTTTAATCCCTGCTTTCGCTTTACGAAACTTTGCCCACCAAAATACATTCAGGCATAAATCTATTGTTGTGGAGTCAAAAGCATATACTTTACCTTTAATTTCAAAGTCTTCATTGGCTCTCTTTCTACGCGCAATATCTATTAGAGAATAAGCAAACTCTTCAAAGATTTTACAGTCTCTGGTTTCGTTCGCTTTAGAAAGATTGCTTCTTGTGACATTCTTACCAAAGCCAAGATGATAACTCTTTTGACTATGTGCATCAATGGCAACAATCAAATCACGGAGACTGTCGCGACAAGTCAGTTGCCCAAACATCATTGTCAGTAATTGATTCCAACAGGTGAAATGTTTTACGTATTTGTTTCCAGAATATTTATCAACGATACCATCAAAGACTCGTTGTGGGAGAAACTCAATAAGCTGAGCAAAAACGTATTTTCCGGTATGCATTGTCTGAATTATATTTTTTCAGACAATAATAATAAATTCAAATCGTCACGCGCTAAATTCGCTCGTAATTAGCAGAATTTCAATTGTTTCAAAGAACGATTTCTAATCTTTAGTGGACACTAGTGATACGGTATATTAAATAGATCTAAAGTAAGCGTCTTCACGATACTGTTTACGAAATACTGCATTAAAATTTTGAGGGGATGATATATACATACTTTTGCAAACCCTGATGTATTGTATATACTTTACTAATTAACCCGAAGAATGAAAAACTTTATTTTGGCGTACCTCTGTCTGGCGATGGTATCTCTTTCCTCCAATGCGAAAGAGATCGTTTTGCTAAGTAATTATGTGTCGTTGTCCATCAATCAGAAAGGATGCATCACGAGTATAAAGAGTCTTGAAAATGGGAAGGAGTATGCCTGGAAACAAGTGAGTTGGCTACAAATTGTAGTCAACTGAAAATGCGATCTGCTGATGTTAAGAACTATCTGACCGATGTAGCTGATACCGAGCAATTATTGTGTTTAATATAATCTATTCCCTCGCCCAAAGCAGAGCCGTTTAAGCAATGAATGGCACAAGTAGCGAGTGAACGCTTAGATCAGATGCAAGATACTGAACTCTCTATTGAGCAGGCGATGACAGATTAAGCGGTATGATGTGCTGTTCTGTTATGTCTTTCAAAAGTACTTAGAAGTCCATATATTCAAATATGCATTAGATTCCTTTTCTTTATTCTGTGAAGAATATATAAACAAAGCCAAACTATATAAAGCGTTTTTTTTACGCACTAACTTCTCTTATTGTTGAATATCAATACCTCTGTTTTTTTCAGAAGAAGGATGCTCATGGCATATATAAATTGGGAGGCTGTTTATCTGTGAGAGTTATTGTATAAGTTACGATAAGATTTAATTTATGTGTATAATTGCCTATTCTTAAAATGAATGCATTCAATTTTGCTAGGTAAGATTTGAATGAATACATTTGCGAAGTCCCTGAATAATATTGTTGAATCAAGATGTAAGAAACTTTCAAATGTAACCCGAAGAATGAAAAACTTTATTTTGGCTTTCCTCTGCCTGGCGATGGTATCTCTTTCCTCCAATGCGAAAGAGATCGTTTTGCAAAGTAAATATGTGTCGTTGTCCATCAATGCGAAAGGATACGTCACGAGTATAAAGAATCTGGAGAATGGGAAGGAGTACGCCATTGATGGAAAGCCATCGGCACTGCTCGCCTTGTATGAAGGGAATGAAAATGCCATTTATCCGGTTTCTGCCTCTCAGAAAGGGCGTACTATTACTCTTTCATATCCCAATGGATCTACGGCTGTAGTCGCTGCGCAAGAGAAAAATGAATATATCAACTTCAAACTTCTTTCTCTGGATCACAGAGAACAGATTGATAATGTGGTGTGGGGGCCTTATCATACCTCTGTCAGAAAATATATCGGTGATGTGATCGGTGTGGTGAGTGATGATACGTATTCCATCGGTCTCTTTGCTACGGACGACAATACGATTACCGGCTTGCCTTCGGATGGTGATCTGTATCAGATGTTTTATTATGTGCATTCTGTTGATCCGGTGAAGTATCCGATTCCTGACTCTCTTTCTGAAGGACAGAAGTTCACCATAGGAGGTGATGGCTGGTCGGATGTGGCGTTTTATTCCAAACCGGAGGAGTATTTTCATCTGAACTCGGGATGTGGTGCTATCTATGATCCCGCGTATGGTTCGTCGGTAGTGATGCATGCGAGGGATCGTCGCAAACCGCAGACTATATTTTTTACGCTTCTTCCCGGTTTTAAGAATATCAACGTGCCAAAGCATCATGATGTGGAGACGATAGATGTTGATTTTATAGGTTCTTCCATTGCTTTTTATGGTTGTCCGAAAGAGAAAACAATACAGGTGCTTGAGAAAATTGTCAAGGGTGAAGGTTTACCTTATGTGACCCGTGAAGGCAAATGGATACGTGATCCGGAATCTTTCCGTGCGGATGTGGCTTGGTGGGGAAGACACGATAGTTTGATTTCCTATTGCAATCAACTGGGGGTGAAGGCTGTGCAAGACGAGGGTCTTGGGGAGTATTATGCCAATCCTGCTGACCGATGGGCAGGGAAAACAATCAACTATGGAGGCAAACAGATTGCAATCGCTGAATTTACCAAACTGACGAATGAGAATGGCATTGCGTATGGCATTCATACGTTGTGTGAATTTTTACAACCTCATTGTAGTGATGTGAGTCCGGTGCCGAATGATAGTTTGTGTCTTGTGCTGCGTACAAAGATTGTGACTAATGTATCGGCTTCCGATACGGCTATTTGCGTAGCGGATACCAGTTGGCTCAACGAACATGGGACCTGGCATTGTAACAAACTGAATGTTTTGAAACTGGGCAAAGAACTGCTGACCTATGAAGGGGTGACGACTACAAAGCCTTACACATTGATAGGTGTGAAGAGAGGAGCTTATAAAACGGTTGCTCAGTCGCACAAGGCCGGTACTCAACTGGGTAAGTTACAGATGAACTGCTACAATGGTTTTGTGCCGGACATGAATCTGCAGGACGATTATGCCAATTATTATGCCAAACTTCTTATTGATGGTGGCATGAATTATGTGGATTTTGACGGACAGGAGAGCTACATGTATCAGGGACATGGCACTTATTCATTCAAGCGTTTTTACAGAGAGCTATTTACTAAGTTTAAGGAGTATGGTGGTGACTATTTGCGCGTGATGGGTTTCTGGTGTGATGGATGGCAACTGGTTGTATATGAGCAACTCCAATATTGGCGGTGGTAATCACATGTTTAATCCCGAGACTAACCAATGGGGGATTGAGGGGAAGGATGTCCGTAATGTGAATAGAAACAGCTTTATTCCTCCTTCATTTGGTATTCAGAACTTCAATTCAAATTGGTCGGTGCAGACGATTGAAAATCTTCAGTCAACGGCTATTGCGTGGGATGCAATGTATATGCTGGGTATCAGTGAAAATAGTGTGGAAAAGTGCAAGGATAAGTACGCGATCTTTAAGGTGTTTAAAGCCTGGGAGAATGCTCGTTCCGCTCAAGTCTTTTCAAAAGAGCTGAAGGAGGAGATGCAGAGTGCGACGAACCATTACCACATCGAACAGCTGGATAAGAAGAGCTGGAAGCTCTATCAGGTGTCAGCAACCGGAGAGTATATGAATCCAAGGATATTGAAAAAGAAATAATAGTAACAATAGATATGAAACACACACTCAGTCTTGTTTGGCTTCTGAGCTTTTTGTTTGCTGGTAACGCTGCGGCACAGTCGACCGTATGGTCGCCCGATAATGGGAATGGCACTTTTACGAATCCGATCATGTGGGGAGACTGGCCTGATCCGGATGTGATCCGGGTAGGAGATGATTTTTATCTGGTATCAACGAGTATGCATTATGTGCCGGGTGCACCGATTGCCAAGTCTAAGGATTTGGTGAACTGGGAGCTTGCCGGTTATGCAGTACAACGATATGATGAAGATCCGAAATATGATATGCAAGGAGGTAATTTGTATCTGAATGGTTCGTGGGCGACGACTATCCGTCATCATAACGGGAAATTTTATGTTGGTTTTTGTACCCCGTATGGTTGGGGACGGGAGACCGGTCATTTTTCAATATGTATTGCGGATAAAGTGGAAGGACCCTGGGAGCGGACTATCTTCCCTGAATATCTGTATGATCCGGGTTTGTTTTTTGATGATAATGGGAAAGTGTATGTCTTTCATGGACAGGGTACGATCTATGCAACTGAATTGAATGCGGATGTCAAGTCTGTCAAGAGTGAAAAGGTAAAGGTCTGGAGCGGAGGTTTCAAGAATGCCAATGAATTGGGCGGAGGCTTTGGTATGGAGGGTTCTCATGCCTACAAGATCAATGGGAAGTATTACATCACTTGTCCAGCAGGAGGCACCGAAGGATGGCAGATCTGTCTGCGTTCCGATAATATCTATGGTCCCTACGAACACAAACTGATCATGAATGATAACAGTTCGTATCCACCCAATGGTTTGCATCAGGGAGGAATGGTACAGTTGAAGAATGGAGACTGGTGGTTTATCATCATGCAGGATCGTGGCGCGATAGGCCGTGTGCCTTATTTGGTTCCTGTAGAGTGGGTCGATGGCTGGCCGATGTTAGGGAAGGGCGGGAGAGATGTGATCACCTACGCCAAGCCTGCTGTTGGGAAGAAATCTCCTATCAAGAGTCCGGCGACATCAGATGAGTTTAATAGTCCGAAGCTTGGTTTGCAGTGGCAATGGAACCACAATCCGGATCCGAAAAGATGGTCGCTCACAGAAAGAAAAGGAGTGATGCGTCTGAAAGCCTCGGTTGCCGAATCGCTGAAGACTGCCCGCAACACATTGACACAGCGTGTGCAGGGACCAAGTTCGGAAGGTACGGTAGAGATGAATGTAAAGGGTTTGAAAGAGGGTAATGTGGCCGGTTTCGGTGTCTTTGAGTTTCCGTATGCCTATGTGGCAGTGACCCGTTCGGGCGGTGTATCGAGGATTAGTATGTACAATGATGATAAGGAGATAGAGTCCATTGACAACTTTCAGGGGGAGAACCTCTGGATTCGTGCCCGTGTAACGGACAGGGATTTTACTGCGAAGTTTTATTATAGTCTGGACGGCACCTCTTTTTCTCCCATAGGTGATGATCTGAAGATGGGCTTGGGATTGCCGTGGACAGCCAATCGTTTTGCATTGTTTAATTTCAGTACAACAGAGTCAGGAGCAGATGGTTATGCCGACTTTAACTGGTTCCACTTTACGAATAAATAGAAGACTATACCGGTTGCAATCAATCACCAAAATGTCCCGTTTATTACGTAATAAACGGGACATTTTATCCTAGTGGTGAATAAGAATGTTGCGGTTAGTGATCCTTAAAATTCCATTTGGAATTGTCGCTATCCATATTGAACTCAGCCAGTGTTGGGGTGCTGTCTCCGGAAGATACCAGCGCTAACTTCTTCGTTGAATTGGGCACGACCTTGGGCATGATTCTGTAGGTGCCATCAGTCAATTGTTCGATGCGCCACAACTGTTCGGGTGCACCGGTAAATGCGGGAACTGATATTAACTCAGCTTCTGCTGTTGCTGCCAATGCCCGATCAGTTCCTTCTATTACGATTTTGTAATAGGGGGCTCCAAGGTAACCTCCTGCATCGGGAACAGCTGTGATGGTCCATTTCTGGTGAGGTCGGAACATGTAATCGCCTATTCTTATACCAATGTTTCCGGTTGGCCAGGTGTTCACTACATCCGCCAATGTCTGAGATGGAACAGGTTTTACAGGCTCATCGTTGTTGCGGTTGAAACCACGCATTCCGCCTGGCATTCGAACAAAATCAACTGCTAATTCTAAAGCATATCCTCTTCTCTCGGACTCAATTTCATACGTGCCTTCTTTGAAGTTATCCCCTGCAACAGGCCATCCATTTTTCCATAGCAACGGACGAATCCCCAAGACGCTACGTCCTCCTTGTTGCAAATCGGCTTCATAGTGGCAAGACATTCTTTCAACGCCTTTATCCATGATAAAACGTCCGAAATGTCCTGGTCCTGTAACTCTTCCACCGGCTGCAACCACCATCTTACCGCCGCCTTCCAACATATCTCTTCCCATGTTGTCAAGGTAAGGGCCAGTGACTTTTTTGGAACGGCCAACAACAATGTTGTAGGTTGAGTTTGCGCCATCGCAGCAGGTACCATGTGTGCCGAGAAGATAATACCATCCATCACGATACATCAAATCTGTAGCCTCACAATCAATGGCAATGTTTATGGCTTTATTGCCTTTTACACGTTCTCCCGTTTTGGGATCAAGTTCCACGAGGCGAATGAATCCAAAATAGGTGCCGTAGGATATCCAGAGTCGTCCATCTGTTGGATCTAAAAGCAGCCCGGGGTCTATGGCATCGTTGTCTTCCATGTTTTCGGACGAAGCAACAACGATCGCTTCTGAATACTTGAAATCAGGGGATGTCGGGTCAAGTGTTTTGTTCCACATGGTAAGGATTTTACCATTGTGTCCGCCACCAAGACCACCTCCGGTTGCACCGTAAACCACGAGGTAACGATCTCCGATTTTTAATGCATCGGGAGCCGCTCCTCCACCGGGTCTTACTCCTCCGCCGTTCCACGTCCATCCATCTTCGGAAATCAATCCGCCTGAACCCGTGCCAAAGGTGTAATACTTTCCTTCACATTCCATGATGGTTGACGGGTCGTGTATAAATGGTTTTCCCACTTGTGCCGACAATGTTCCGGTTAACAACGCTGATAAGAGGGCTGTTGTGCCCAATATATTGTTTTTTAATTTCATAATAACTCGATTTTTTAAACGACTAAGATCCTGTATTCGATGATTCATTAATTTCATTCGCAACTGATGGTGAGATTCTTGATGGGATTGCCCTCTTCGTCCAGGAAGCGAACGCAGAAATCACTCATGCCGGGACCGTTGATGACCACTCCCCGTATGATATTCTTCCCTTTGTTGAGTGTAAGGCGGTTTGATACGCAATCATCCACCACCATACGCCTGTCTCCGGAAAGAATCACAGCCTCTTTGCCATTTAACCACCACATGGATGCTGAATTGGAGCCTACAGCCATTCTTACATTTTTCATTTCTTGCGGACAGTTCACCACGGTTACTGCCCAAAACAGAACGCCGTAAATCTCTTTATTCAGCCCATAAGCAAAACGAAACAGTTTGACATTGTAATTCTTGCTATCCAGTGCATGCCACATAAGTTCCTTCTCCCCAACTTTTACCTTATCTCCATCTTTGGGAACGACGGTAAACTGGTTTGGAAAATACTCTTCAGCAAAGGCTGTTCGAAGGTAGCTGTCTGTAAAAACAGTATTGCTACGGTTGGGTTTGCTGATGGGCTCAAGAAGCGACCATCGTTGAATAAATCCTTTGGGATCCGGTGTTTTTTTCTTTGTTGTAGCAGGGATGAAATACGATGCGATACTTCGCGTTGTATCGATTTGGACCGTAGCATTTTGTTTGATACCAGATGCGGCGAAGCATCCTTGCAGCCCTGACCCTACAAAAATGACAGAGCTTGCTGCCAATAACAGCGCTTTTTGTTTAATGTTCATGTTAGATTTTTACAGCGTGAGAATTTGTTTTTTAGAAATAAGGTATACCTGTTTGCAAAACTACAAAAATATTTTCCGATTTGAAATACATGAACAACAAAATGTTGCAACAAAATGGGGATGGGTAAGCTGTTTCGGATTCTCTGTCATTCTAGCGGATTGAGTAGAGGTTCTTTTGAAGATTTTGAGTATCTTAAATATAAACACTATATTTGCAACTAGAGGAACTGTTTCCTATGTTCATATTGTAATGTATATGAAAGAACTTCAGTCCTGATTGGTCCCAAAGCGAGTTGTCGAATCGTATCAGAAAACATCCTTTTAAAAAGAGTTTATGACTCAATAATCCATTTTTAGTATAATAGACCGAAGGATTTTTGTCTTTTCACGACTAATAAGTGAAAAATGAAAATAAATGACACACAGCGATACTGAATTAATAAAGGGTATAAGAAACGGAGAGCAAAATGCTTTTAAAGTTTTATATCTCAAATATTCGGATTTGCTATTTGCGTATATTTTGCATCACCTTGATAAAGATAAAGAGGTGGCTTCTGATATCTGGCAAGAAACATGGGTAGTAGTTGTTGAAAGAATAAACGATTTTAAATCTCAAAGCGGCTTTTTTACTTGGCTCTGTGCAATTGCAAACAACAAAATATCTGATTATTATAGGAATGCTGTAAAGCAAGAACTATTTACAAACATTAAACAGACACATCTTGAGATTGATGTGGAAGAATTGGATATTGAGTTAATTGATGCAGAGACTCACGTGGATGTAATTACAATACTGGCTAATCTATCAGATGAATACCGGTATTTACTTGAGGCAAAGTATATCGAAAATAAAAGTATCAGTGAAATATCTGATGTAATTGGCAAATCTTACAAAGCTACCGAATCGATGCTATCACGTGCCAGAGAGTCATTTAGAAAAGAATTTAAGAAATTTAAAAGATCATGAGTCATGCAAGATAAAATGAAATATACGGAAGAAAACATTGAGAAGCTTCTTCATGCAAGTTATAGCAAAGAAGAGAGACTTGATGATCAACTCAAAGAGGATACGTTGCATTTACTGGAACAAAAGCTTGCACAAAACTCTAAAGTATCGCAACCTGAAAATAAGATTGTCGCAGGGCTTTCACTTGTTTGGATTGTTATTCTTATTTTGATTTTCTCGGAAATAAAGCTTTCAATATATATGTTGGATTTGATAAAACCGGTTTTAGGCCTAAGCTTGGTTTTTATTCCTGTTTCAAGTGTGATTTTAATAATTTTAAAATGGAGGGTATATGAAAAAAGAATGGTATAAAATATTGCCGTGGATGGCTTTGTTGTCAGGGATTTTAGTAATTCTCTTATTGGGTTTGGCGACTCTCTTAAAGCCATCTAAAAACATTGACAGTACAGTAAATAGAACAATTGCTCTTGACAAACTAAAACAGATTCGGGTAGATAGTGCGGACAGTCTGAATAGTAACTTTCTTTTTGACCACATTGACCAAACTTTAAGCTCCTCTGTGATTGAGACTACATGGCTGATTTCCGAAAAAGGTGAAGTAATTTACACGAAAGGGATGATGTCACCAAGTACGCCTCTGCACTCAAATGTTTTTTGTTTTGCGGATGATCAAAGCCGCGGATTAATTGAGGCGGTCGAATGTAATATTGATACATTACAGAAGCATATCATGCTTATAGCAGCTTCTATCAGGCGTGAAGGTGAACACAACGATGTATTAGGGCATCTGGTAATGCCTTTAAAAACAAGTTCGAATGTTTTAGTCGGTTATATTGCGGTGGCATATTCATTAGATAATCTTAAACCGGCTAGTCCGATTTATTTAGTTGTCATCGTTACTTTGATTATCTCTTTTCTTTTATATTGGCTATTATTACCGGTCTGGGTCTATTTTGATTGTCGTGACAGAAATAACAAATATGTTTTATGGTCTATCTTTGTGCTTTTAGGCAATATCCCGGCTCTGATTGCTTATTTAATCTCGAATAGAAAGTAAGGGTAAAACAATAAATAATGACAAGCGATGGGAAAGAAACTACTTTACAGTCTCCTGCTTTTTGCAGTCTCTCTGGTACAGATTAATGCCCGGGAAATAAAACGCGATTCTTTGTTTGATTCGGATTGGAAATTTATTCGCGGCAAAGAAAATGGTGCAGAGAAACCTGATTTTGAGGATAAAACATGGCGTAACCTTACTTTACCTCACGACTGGAGTATTGAAGACTTAGTGGTATCTGATCTATCGCGGTCAATAAACGAAAAAGAGCGTATTATTAGTGGTCCTTTCGATTCTGAAGCAGTAAGTGGCAATGCTACCGGATATACAGTGGGCGGTACTGGTTGGTATCGGAAGCATTTCCGCTTGCCGAAGGAGTATGCCGATAAAGTGGTGACGATCCTGTTTGATGGTGTGTATATGAATTCTGATGTATGGATTAATGGGCATCATCTGGGCAATCATCCGTATGGGTACACAGCTTTTGAATATGATCTTTCCAACTATTTAAAGTATGGCGACACTGAAAATGTTATTGCCGTTGAGGTTAAGAATGAAGGACGCAACTCGCGATGGTATTCAGGGTCGGGCATTTATCGGCATGTGTATTTGCAAACGACAGACAAACTTCATATTGCCACGTGGGGGACATTTGTTACAACTACGAATGCAGATTCGCTACATGCTAGGATTGAAGTAAAAGCAAGTGTGAATAATTATACTGTGCAAAATGCCGATATAACCTTCGTTTGTAAGATTTTAAATCCAGCTTCAGAGATTATATCTGAGAAGAAGCTATTCACACAAATACATAATAAGGTTCCTTCCATACTCAGTATTCCCTTTGATGTGTTAAGACCTGAATTATGGTCGCTCGAATCTCCTGCTATTTACACGACTGTTTGCGAAATTGTTCAAAACGGTAACGTTATTGATCGAACTGAAACAAAGTTTGGAATTCGTACTTTACGCTTCGATTCTGAGAAAGGTTTCTTTCTGAATGGAAAGCATCTGAAACTCAAAGGAGGGGCAATGCATGCAGATAATGGTCCTTTGGGTGCTGTGGCCAATGATAGGGCTGAAGAACGCAAAGTAGAGCTGATGAAAGCGGCTGGTTTTAATGCTATTCGTTGTGCGCATAATCCACCTTCATCGGTGTTTCTTGACGCTTGCGACAGGCTTGGCATGCTGGTACTCTTAGAGAGTTTTGACGTTTGGACGAAGGGTTGGAATGATGATGATTATCAGTTGTTTTTCAACGATTGGTGGAGAAAAGACATTACAAACATAGTGATGAGGGATAGGAATCATCCCAGCATTTTTGCATGGGGTATTGGTAATCAGATCAGAGAAAATCGCGATAGCATTGGAGTGGCAATAGCTTATCAGATTGCAGGTTTAGTTCGTAGTCTGGATCCTTCGAGGGCAGTAGCAGCAGATGTTGCTTTAACCGGAAAGGATTGGCGGAATGGCTCACCGGACGAATGGCGTAAATGTGATCCTCTCTTTTCGGCTTTGGATATTTGTGGTTACAGTTACCAATCGTCGCAATATGAAAACGACCATCAGCGTTTACCAAACAGGATTATGTTCTCTATTGAGATAGATCCCCGGCACTCGTTCGATAATTGGATGAAAGCATTGGACTATGAGTATGTGCTGGGTAATTTTGAATGGACTGCCATGGATTATATAGGTGAAGCTGCATCGGGTTGGTTTAGTTTTGCTGAGAGACCTAACTCTCTTTTCCCCTGGAATAGTTCCTATACAGGAGATATTGATGTGTGCGGTTTTAAAAAGCCGCGGTCGTACTATCGTGACATTCTTTTTAATAATGAGAATAAACTCTCCGTTTTTGTAAAGAATCCGGTTTCTTCTTTTGAGGATGGCGGTAGTTCTCTGTGGGGGTGGGAGGATGTGAAAGCAAGTTGGACGTGGCCAGGGTATAATGGGAAAAGCCTCTCTGTCGTTGCTTATTCAGGCTGCGATAGTGTACAACTCATTTTAAACGGAAAGATAATTGGCACAAAACAAACTTCGAGAGAAACAGAATTCAAGGCAATGTGGCAAGTTCCTTATGAACGGGGCACATTAAAGGCGGTTGGTTATACCAATGGGATGAAAACCGCTGAATGGAATCTTATCACTGCCAATAAACCGGCTAAGATTCGTCTGACTGCCGATCGTTCAATGATACAAGCAGACGGTCAGGACTTGTGCTTTGTGACCGTTGAAGTAACAGATAAAAATGGTATTCTAAACCCTCAATACAGCGACCGTATAAATTTTAGCATTGAAGGAGAAGGCAAAATTATAGCCGTTGGCAATTCAGATCCGAGAAGTTTGGAGAGTTTTCAGCAGCCTTATCGAAAAGCATATGAAGGGAAATGTCTGGTTATCATTCAATCGAAAAACAAGGCGGGCCAATTTATCTTGCATGCTGCCGGTAAAGGTCTTTCTGAAAGTAGGATTGTAATCAACACAAAGTAAAAAGGACCCTTGTAAGGGGAGAAGATTTCAAGTTATCGGATCGATCTATAAGAATGTTCAAGAATTTCAATATATATCCATATGAGAAAAGTAAATCAGGAGATTACAGATGAATCTATCCTCGAAGAGATTCTGAGACAGTCCGCCATTTGTAGGATTGGAATGATAGACAACGGATTGCCTTATGTATTGCCATTTAACTATGGATACAAGGATCATCATATTTTTATCCATTGTGCTCTTGTCGGAAAGAAAATAGACGTTTTGAGAGCTAACCCAAAGGTCTGTTTTGAGATTGAAGAAAAGGCGGAGCTTCTCAAAGGGGCGAAGGCTTGTAAGTGGTCTTCTGTCTATCGTTCGATTGTAGGATATGGAACGGTTGAGATAATTACCGATTTTGAACTCAAAAGGCAGGGGCTCGAGATTATTATGTCTCATAATGGAGCACCTGAGTTAGTTGACTTTGAGCCTGAACTGATTGATGCTGTACTGATATTGAAACTACACATCGATTCTCTTTCGGGTAAGAAGTCCAGCAATTGGGACAGGCTCCAAACTCCGGAAAAGAATAGCCTTGGGAGTGAATGAATGAACAAATAAGACATGATCCTCTTACCTTTTCTACACTCAAAAAACCTAATCATAACCGCTATTCTCAAGAAATAGAGAGGTTTGTACGTCTTTGAGTATTCTACCATGACGCAACACATCACTGTTCATTATACATTAATGTTCTACAACATATTTCTTATAATTTAACTTTTAAACGTGATCCTATGTGTTGATTGACTCTATATTTGCAGTTCAAATATGGAAATAGTTTTCAAATATGGAAAATATAGAGTTAGAGTCAGAAGAATCGTACAAAGTTCCTAATCTCGAAAAGGGAATTGCCGTCCTGGAACTTTTATCGGAACAACCACTTGGAATGACACTGCTGGAGTTGAAAATGCAGCTGGAGATTTCACAGACAACTGCCTACCGGATATTGAATACCTTGGTTCGCTTGGGCTATCTCAACTACATAGAAACCGGAAAGAAATATAAACTTTCGCGTAAGATGCTGACCATAGGCTATCGTTCTATTCAAGAGCATAATATTATGGAAGTTGTATTGCCTAAATTAAGAGAACTGCGCGATATAGTGAAGGAAACAGTTTGCTTTGGCATTATGGGTGCTGAAAAAGGTCTTTTTATCGAACAGGCCATTGGTTCGCATCCTTTTTGTTTTGTGTTGTCACCCGGCAAAGAGATTGACTTGCATTGCTCTGCTCCCGGCAAAGCTATCATGGCGTATCTCCCGGATAATATACGTAGCTCTTATCTTGCAAAAATGAAATACGAAGCGCACAATATCCGTACTATAACCAATGAAACAGACTATTTGAAGGAGTTGGAAAAAGTTCGCCGGCTTGGATATGCACTTGATATGGAAGAGGAACTTGGGGGGGTAGTTTGTATTGGTGCTCCTGTGTTTAGCTATGATGCTTATCCTTGTGGTTCTATTTGGTTATCAGGACCTAAAGATAGATTACCGAAAGAAAAGATTCAACTGTTTGCAGCCCACTTGTTAGAGAGTACGCGTTCGGTTTCATTGGAGCTTGGATATAAAGATTAAAAGCATTTTCAAACCAATCCATCAAAATTGATATGAAAATAATACAAGGTCTCACCTTGACGACATTACTTCTGATTGCTGCGTTAATGATGAACTTTACGCAGCTGAAAGAAGAAGTATATACGGAAACTCCGGTTTTTGTTACTGACATTAAAGTAGCAACTAATGAGGGTGTTTTTATGTCGCAAAAAGGTACAAAGAGCGTTGTGTTATATAAGAATGACTTTTCGGCGAAAGTTCAGGAATGGGTTTTCGATGAGACACCTACTGCCATTGCTGTTACTGACAAACTTCTTTTTGTGACAACTTTTGAAACAAAAGGGCTTTTGCACATCATTGATTTAACAACGAATAAAATTGCTGCTACCATTCCGGTTTCTTCCGGAGCAACTGCTCCAATAGTAAATGCTGATCAAAGCAAGGTATATGTGTGCAATCAGTTTGCTAATACGATTTCGGAAATAGATATTAAAAAGCAAAAAGAGCTCCGTACGGTAAAAGTGCTCCGCGAACCCCGGGCGGCAATTATCAGCCCTGACGGCAAGCTGCTGTATGTAGCCAATTATCTGCCTGCTCAACGTGCTGATGTGGATACTATAGCGGCATGTATCTCGGTAATTAATCTATCCAACTTCAAGAGGATTAAAGATATTCAATTGACGAATGGCAGCAATGCAGTACAAAGTATCTGTTTGAGTCCCGATGCGAACTATTTATTTGCCACCCACAATTTGGGCCGTTTTCAGGTTCCAACTAGTCAGCTTCAGCAAGGATGGATGAACACCAGTGCCATGAGTGTCATTAATATTCACACTCAGATATGCGAAGGTGCAGTGTTGCTCGATGAACCGGATCGTGGTGCGGGTGGTCTTTGGTCGGTAGAATGTACTGCGCAGGAGATCATTGTTTCGCAATATGGTACACATGAAATAAGTGTGATTGATTATCCGGCATTCATTGAAAAGTACAACAGCCTGACTGATAAATCGACATTAAATTATGACTTGCGCTTCTTGAATGGAATCCGCCGTCGTGTTCCGCTTATTGGTAATGGTCCCCGGGCATTTGCCATTTCCGGCGATAAGGTAATCATCCCTACCTACTTTTCCGATACGGTAAATGTATATGATCTGAAAACCCAATCGATTGAGGCTTTTTCTTTAGTCAAAAACAGAGTTGAGACGGATGCTCAAAAAGGAGAGCGTTATTTCAATGATGCCAATTTTTGCTATCAAAACTGGCAATCCTGTAACGGCTGTCATCCAGGCGAAGCCAGGACAGACGGCATGAACTGGGATTTGATGAACGACGGCATTGGCAACGCCAAAAACTGCAAAAGCATGATCCTGGCTCATGAGACGCCACCTAGTATGATCTCAGGAATTCGTGAACACGCGGAATTAGCTGTTCGCAAAGGATATAATCTTATTCAGTTTTATGAAATTCCGGAATCTAAGGCAATCTGTGTAGATACCTATCTTAAGTCACTGAAACCGGTGCCAAGTCCCTATCTGGTGGATGGGAAACTATCAGAGAAAGCAGTCAGTGGTCGTCAGGTCTTTGAAAAGTTTGATTGTACCAGATGTCATTCAGGTTCTTATTATACGGATATGAAAATGCATCGGATCGGTGACAGTATAGAATTTGAAAAAGGCTGGGACACTCCAACTCTGATTGAAGTGTGGCGTACTGCTCCCTATTTATTCAATGGAAAGGCAAATACGCTCAAAGATGTTTTTGAGAAGTACAAACACGGAATTGATAAGAAGATTACTGAGAAGGAGTTGGACGAACTGGTCGAATATGTAAACTCTCTCTAAAATATAAAATATAGATGAAGAACCTGAATCTGATGATAGAGTATTTTGCAGCAGAAGCTAAACAAAGCTTCTGTGAAACGGTGCAAGCAATCATCGATCAGGTGAATGAAGGCCAACGAACACCTATTCGTTTCGTTTTTTTCGGCATTCCGCAAAATAATGAAGAGTATTCGAAAGAGTTTTCGCTCATAAAGGAACGCATACGAACGAAATTTGGCAAGCATATGCCGGTGGTGAGTTATGTAGCTCAAAAACCACTTTGCAATAATGCATTGGTGCTCGAAGCACATTGGAGTGTGGTGACGGCGGACAAAGATGTTCATCACAAGCAGGTTGATGGTGTGGATTATTTGACTGTTGAAGATGAGATATCTAAAAAGCTCTCTCTGGGTGGAATAACTTCTGTAAACAATCAGTATTCAATCTTCGATCAGTCAGTTGAAATATTTGAAAAGATAAAGAAGATCTTTGAATTGGAGAAAATGCCGGTTGACTCAATCGTTCGTCAGTGGAATTACATTGCTGATATAACGAAAGTAGTGGATGGCAAACAGCATTATCAGGAATTTAATAATGCCCGTTCGCAATTTTATGGTTTGACCTCGTGGCCAAAAGGATATCCGGCAGCTACAGGTATTGGTACGTATACTGGGGGCGTTGTGGTGGAAGTGTTTGCCGTAAAACCAAAATCACATCGGGTAGAAATCGTTCCACTGGACAATAAGCTTCAGGTGCCTCCTCATGCTTACTCGCAAGAGGTGCTGGTAGGTGATAAGGATAGTGCTAAGAAGAGCTGCACAACCCCAAAGTTTGAACGGGGGAAAGTGCTTTATATTAAGCCGGAAGCTCTGGTGTATATTTCGGGAACGGCTGCCATCAGGGGCGAAGAGAGTCTGGATGGAGTGGGAGCCGGGAGACAAACGATTGCTACTCTTGAGAATATAAACTATTTGAGATCTCCGGAGAACTTGCGTAATGCGGGTGTAAAGTGTGAAATTGCGCCCGGGATGAAAAGTCTTCGGGTCTATCTCAAGGAAAGTTCCTATTATGAGGAGGTCAAACAAGTGGTTGATAGTATGATGCCTGATGTGCCTTCTGTGTATTTGCTGGGTGATATTTGTCGCGATAATTTATTGATAGAAATAGAAGGAATAGCAACTAATTTTTAATTGTATAAAGATGAAAACGAAATTTATTTTAACGGCTGTCTTGACCCTCTTGTTGTGTGTATATGGGATCAGCCAGACAACGGCGCCCGCCCAAACAGCAACGCCCGCTAAAACTGCGGTCAAACAGAAAGCATTGTATGAAAAGAAATATACCAATGCTGATTATTACACCAACGGCACATTCAATCAGGAGGTTGCTTTAAAAGCAGTATTGGATATGTTTGCTTTTTATGGTGTCGAATACACCGATTTCATGAAGAAGAATATGTTTGTTTCGGACTTTAATCTTGGTGATTTCGAGAATATTGGCATGGCAGGTATTTTCTGGGTAAATGATGCCGAGCATAATATGTTTGGACATGAGATTTATTTGCTGCCCAACCAAATGATTGCCGAACATGCGCATGTTGCCACCACGTATCCCGCCAAACATGAAACCGGATTGGTTCGCTATGGAAGCGGCTATAATTTTAGTATTGGTGAGCCCACCTTGAATGCGCCTAAGTTGCCAGCAAGCCAAAAAGACTTTATCACTTTAAAGCATTTTGAGCCAAAGAAAGTGGGAGAGATGATTTTACTTTCAAAGATTGAGAGCAAACATTTTCTTTTTGCCGGGGATAATGGTTTAATCGTGACCGAGTTTGGTACTTATCATGACAACGCCGGACTACGGTTCACCAATCCGAAAGTTAAATTCTAATTTATTTCATTGTATATTAATCATTTAATCATAGCTCATTATGAAGATCAAAACTATTTCAACAGCATTATTAGTCGTTATGTTAAGCGTTACATGCGTGAGTTGTACGCCAACAACTAAAACCGACAATTCATCCGATGCTACATCGGAAGTAAATGGCTATACCAAGAAGTACACCAACGCCGACTTTTACACCAATGGGGTGTTTAATAAAGACACAGCACTAAAAGCATACTTAGACATGTTTGAATATTATGGGGTTCCTTATACCGACTTGATGAAAAAGGATATGTGGGTGACTGATTTTAACCTTGGTGACTTCGAACATGTGGGGATGGGTGGTATCTTTTGGGTGAACGATTCTATTCACAACTATTTTGGTCATGAGATCTATTTATTGCCTAACCAAATGATTGTGGAACATGCTCACATGCCAACTCCGGGTCATGCTGCCAAGTTTGAAAGCTGGTTGGTACGTAATGGCAGTTGCTACAACTATAGCATTGGTGACTCAACAGCAAATCCACCTCAACTTCGGAAAGTCAAAAAGGTTTTATCACCGTTTCTCACTTTGCTGAAATGAAGGTGGGTGATATTCTTCCATTGGCTCAGATTGAATCCAAGCACTTCCTGTTTGCCGGTGACAATGGACTTATTGTGACCGAGTTTGGATCTTATCACGATGGTGCCGGTCTTCGTTTTACCAACCCAAGCGTAAAGTTTTAATACACCAATCCTATTTTATAAACCTATAATCGAATAGAATCATGAGAAAATTAAATCATTTCGGAATTCCGACTCAGACCGTACAAGCTGGTGAGAATTATGCTGAAGGACTGAAAGTGCATTTGACTGACTTTAGCAAGAGTGAAAACAAGATTGAGTTTCTTCGTTTTGAAGAAGGTTCGTGCATGCCGGATATTATACAGAAGGTGGCACATATAGCGTATGAAGTTCCTGATATGAAAGCTGCACTTGAAGGAAAGAATGTAATCGTCGAACCGATGGAAGGTGGTCCCGGTTTGCAAATTGCTTTCATTGTGGAAGAAGGAATTCCTATCGAACTGATGTGTTTTGATAGTAGTGTACAAAGACCCCAATCAGCTTATTAATCCATAATAAACAAGACCTATGACAACAAAAATCATGAATAAGTTCATCAATGAACCAGCAAATATTACAGCAGAGTTACTGGAAGGTTATGTAATGGCGTATCGCGACATAGTAACTCTTGATGGTGAAAACACCGTAGTGCGTGTGCATGCAAAATCGCAGGACAAAGTGGCCATCGTAACATTAGGCGGTGCCGGTCACGAACCTGCATTAAGCGGTTTTGTCGGCGAAGGAATGCTGGATTGTTCGGTGGTTGGCGACGTATTTGCAGCACCCGGTGCACAGCGTTTATATCAGGCTTTGCTGAAATTTAAACGTGAAGCAGGCATTTTATTGGTGGTTTTGAACCATTCCGGCGATGTGATGAGTGCTAATATGGCTTGTCAGCTGGCAGAACGTGCGGGTATTAAAGTGAAGCAAATAGTTACACACGAAGATATCAGTGCCGGTTTGAATACACCGGATAGTGATCGTAGAGGATTGGCCGGTTGTATTCCACTTTACAAGATTGTAGGTGCAGCTGCTGAGGATGGTAAATCGTTGGATGAGATTATTGAGATAGGTGAACGTTTCAATCAACAAATTGCAACGCTGGCTGTGGCAATGGGTTCTTGTACACATCCGCAAAACGGTGTTACGATCGCCCAGTTGGCTCCCGGTGAGATGGAAATCGGAATGGGACAACACGGTGAAGGTGGTGGCGGACGTCAGATGCTTATATCGGCTGATGATACGGCTGAGAAAATGGTGACGCAACTGATGGCTAAGATTCAACCCAAAGCCGGCGACAAAGTGCTGTTGTATATCAATGGAGTAGGAGCAACTACCATGATGGAAATGAATATCATTTTCCGCAAAGCATGTCAGGTGTTGGAAGCAACCGGAGCAAGTGTGGTGGAAAGCCGTATCGGCGAGATGCTGACTGTGCAGGAATCTGCCGGTTTTCAGATGTTGTTGGCTAAACTGGATGCTGATCACGTTGAACTGTTGAAAGATAGAAAAGCAAATTCACCTTTTTGGATAACCATTGGCAAATAAGTGATGGAAAAGCTGACAATTGATGATTTCAAAAGAATGATTGCCGTGGCTCTGGATCATATAACAGCCCGTTCGGATGAGTTTTCGGCTCTGGATGCTGTTATTGGTGACGGCGATCATGGCACGGCAATCGTTCAGGCATTAAAAGCGGTTACAGAAGCAGCCGATAGAGGTGTAGAGTTCAAAGCTATGCTTGACGATGTGGGTTTTAATGTGATGATGCAAACAAGTGGTTCGACCAGCACATTGCTCGGTGGTTTCTTCCTCGGAATGAGCGATTCCGTAACAGGTACCGAACTCACATCAGCCGAAGTGGTGGCGATGTTTCGTGGTGCTTTAGAGGGCGTGAAGAAACAAACAAAAGCTTTAAAAGGGGATAAAACTATGATGGATGCGTTGATTCCTGCTATCGAAGCAATGGAAGCTTGTACGTCAACTGATATTAAGAAAATAATGCGTGCCGGTGCTGATGCTGCTTTGCAAGGTGCATCTGAAACGATACAAATGAAAGCCAATTTTGGCCGTGCCCGTAATTATGGCGAAAAGTCAATAGGATATGCAGACTCAGGTGCTGCTTCATGGGCCTGTATGTTTGATTCATTTGCAACGGCATTAGAGACAAATGGAGTGGACAACTAATGTCTCAACAAATAATTAGAGTAACTATTCATTTACAACTTTAGGAATAATGGCAGATTTAGATGATTTAAGAGAAGGTAATAAATTTGGAATTGGACAGGCTGTTCAAAATCAATCGTTTCATATTAAGGGAGCAGACAATTTATCGTGGGGAAAGAAAGACCGTCTGACACGAATCTTTAATCCGAAGTCGGGAAGAACTGTCATGCTGGCTTTCGATCATGGCTTTATTATGGGACCAACGTCGGGTGTGGAGAGAATCGACATAACAATTGCTCCATTGATGGAATATGCTGACTGCTTGATGTGTACACGAGGTATTTTGCAATCATCGGTACCAGCCAATACCAACAAACCAATTTGCTTGCGTTCAGATGCCGGCACTACCATCCTGACTGAATTAAACGATAATGTAGTCATTGATGTTGAAGATGCTATTCGCCTGAATGTATCTGCTATGGCTGTGATGCTGGCCATTGGTGATCCTGAGATGGAAGCTAAAACCATTGCCAATCTATTTAGAGCTGTTGATTCAGGCTCAAGATATGGTATTCCGGTCATGGGTGTTACCGCAGTGGGAAAAGATATGGCTCGTGATGCACGTTACTTTGGTTTGGCGTCACGTGTTTGTGCTGAGAATGGAGCCAATATCGTGAAGACATATTACTGCGAGGGTTTTGAGAATGTCGTGGCTTGCTGTCCGGTGCCTATTGTAATAGCAGGTGGTAAGAAGTTGCCGGAAAGAGATGCATTGGAGCTGTGCTATAAGGCTATCAATGATGGTGCAGCCGGTGTAGATATGGGGCGCAATGTGTTTCAATCTGAAGATCCGATAGCGATGATTCAGGCTGTTCATGCGTTGGTGCACGAGAATTTGTCTGTTGATCAGGCTTTTCAGATGTTTAATGATTTGAAGAAATAAGATGAAAATGAGATTGCTCCTTGTTTGCTTTGCATTGTTTGGCTTAAATGCTGCTCAATCGGCAGAAACCTATCTTTTAATAGCAGGATCGGGTACTAAAGACGTGTCCATCTTTCAAAAATCGACGAAGAAGATCATTTGGAGTCATGATCTTGAAGCGGGTCAGGAATGCAACAGTGTTGCCATGAACAAGAAGGGTGAGGTTCTGTATTCTTATAAACAAGGAGCCAAACTCATCTCACTCGATCATAAAGTGATCTGGGATTATACCTGTTCTGAAGGATCAGAGTTGCAGTTAGCATCGGTTTTACCGGATGGTGGATACTTACTTGGTATTTGTGGCCACCCGGCAAAAATAGTGGAGTTGGATAAATACGGAGTGGTTCGGAAAGAACTTTCTATAAATATCAATGTTCAAGCTCCGCATCAACAGTTTCGTAGAATCTCAAAAGCTAAAAACGGAAACTATATTCTTCCAATCTTAGAAACCAATGAGATTCTGGAAATTGACAAGAACGGGAAAGAGATAAACCGGTTGAATGTGGCTGCCGGCTGTTTTGCAGCCCTGGAACTGAAAGATGGTAATTTACTCGCTTCTGGTGGTGATTCACATCAATTTATGACAGTAAACCGACAAACAGGTGAGATATCAGGTCGTGTGACTCAGAATGATATTGAAGGTGTTTCTTTGCTGTATGTTGCTCAAATAAGGGTACTTGATAATGGCAATCTATTACTATGCAACTGGCAGGGACACAATCGTGAGGCTGGTGTAGATGAACCTCAACTTGTCGAAATAGATCGGGAGAATAAGGTCGTGTGGTCATTGAATGATAAAAAGAGTTTCGACAAAATCTCATCTGTTTTCATCATTTCTCCCGATAAATCATTTACTATTTTCCTCAAAAAACTTAATCGCTGATATCAATGAAAAAAATCAACTTATTACTGGTAATTGCACTCATCGGTGGTCAAGCACTGATGGCTCTACCAACAAAGAAAATAGTTGCTTCCACTTGGACCAGTGCTGCGGCAGCTTATAAAGTGGAACTTCTTGCAAAGCAAAAGGCTGTAGGGTTTCCAATAGAATCGGGCGAAGTAAAGAAAGGTGAGTTAAAGAAGATTACAGCCAAAGTCGCTAATCTGGATTATATCGTACTGGTTGTCACCGCTAAGAAAGGTGAGAAGAAATGCAATGATGCCATTTGGGTCAACGCCAAAGTCTATGAAAAAGATGGAAAAGCGATTAATATCAGTGACTTGAAAATTAGTGGCCAAGCAAAACTGAATCAAAATTCCGGCGAAAAAGAAGTTGTGATTAATAAAAACAAAGTCAGCAACTCGATTTTGTCAAGTACCAGTAAGTATATATATATTCCCTTGGATAAGAAGTATGTACGCTTTGAATCTGAGATTGGTATAGATGACAATAGTAAAGATAGTACTGCCATTTTCAGAATTCAGAGCGAGAGTGGTCAGAAAGAATTCAACGAACTGTCTGAACGTTTTCCGGAAGATTGTAATGCTTTTTTTCCTCTTTGTCCGACTACAGGCCAGTGTTGGTTGTCAAATGGTACGGCAAATGAGGATGAGGTAATTATAAAAGAACTTCTCAACCGGTTAAAAGAAAAAGTATATTTTAATGATGAATTGACCAAGATCGCCAGCCTTCCGGCAGCAAAACAAACAGAGGCTTATTTGTCACTTTTCAAAGATCTGTCAGATGTAATAAAGATTCAGTCTGAGGTGGACTGGATAAATATCGAATCCATTCAATTGGCTTTCGATGATATGAAGAAGAATGCATCGTTTAATGCCGCTGTCAATCAGGAAAAGTTAAACCAACTCAGCTCGTTGGTGAAAGCTGGTTTCGAGGGTCTTTGCATGAATAATAAGGACGCTATTGCCCATGCAAGCAAAGCCATTGCACTTAAAAAAGAGATTCTGTTAGCCAATCCTTTGTTTGATATGGATAAGATCATTGTAGGAAAATATAAAGTAGGATACAATGCGCGATCGGTGAATGTTTCTTCATTAGGCACAGAGCCTGCCAACTGGAGCTGCTTAATGTCTGCCAATAGGAAAGGCTTTAAAGCCGAGATTGCTGAACTTTCCAATTTACGTGGGGAATTGCGCTCAACCACCCTCTTCAAAGCACAAAACAACTCCTCCCTTCCGCATATTCGCTTAAACTGGAATGCGGATCATATTTTGTTTACCATGTCAAATGCAGATGGCTTGTGGCAGGTTTATGAAGTGGATATGGAGGGTAAAAATCTCCGCCAGGTAATCAAATCAACAGAACCGGATCTGGAGTTCTTTGATGCGACTTATCTGCCCAATGGCAAAATTATAGCTGTGTCCAATATAGGATATTTAGGAGTACCTTGTGTAGATGGTAGTGATATTGCAGGGAACATGGTGTTATATGATCAAAATACGGATGATCTTCGCCGTATCACTTTTGATCAGGAAAGCAATTGGGGACCTATCGTAATGAACAACGGCCGTGTCATGTACACACGTTGGGAATATACCGATCTGACTCACTATTTTTCGCGTATTGTGATGCATATGAATCCTGATGGAACCGAGCAAAAAGCCTTGTACGGAAGCGGTTCGTATTTCCCCAATAGTACATTTGATATCAAACCACTGCCAGGCAACGGAACTCGTTTTGTTGGAATTATTTCAGGCCATCACGGTGTAGTTCGTGCGGGTCGTATGCTGATTTTCGATCCATCAATTGCTCGGAAAAATGCAGATGGGATTGTTCATGAATTCCCTTATCGCAACCGTAAAGTGGTGCCAATCATTAAGGATGAATTAGTGAATGGTGTATGGCCACAATTTATTAAGCCGTATCCATTGAATGAAAATTATTATCTTGTTACTGCAAAGCTGACTCCGGATGGTTTATGGGGGATATATTTGGTGGATACATTTGATAACCTTACCCTGTTGAAAGAAGCGGAAGGAGAAGGCTATATTCATGCTACCCCGGTAACAAAAACAGCTGTACCTCCAATAATCCCGGATAAAATCAAACTTTAATACACACAAACTTATTGATCATGTTTAAAATAAGACTTCTGTTCATTGCATGTATAACTTCGCAATTTCTTTCTGCTCAAGGAGAGAAAGAACGTGCCAAAAATGCTGTCGTATTTATCCAGGATATTTACGAAGGTGAAGGCTTGAAAGGTGTACCTCGAGGAACAGTCAAAGCCATACGCATATTGAATTACGAGTTTGCATATATAAAATCACCCTCTAACAATAATGCTCAAGGTGTTCAAAGTGGTTGGGATATTAAGCGCTCATTAGGCGAAGTGCCTGTTGAAGCAGATGGATCCGTTCTGTTTAATGTTCCATCGAATACGCCAATTTCATTTCAACCGCTTGATGCTGAAGGTAGAGCTCTTCAATTAATGCGTAGCTGGACAACCGGAATGCCGGGAGAAGTGATCTCTTGTACCGGTTGTCATGAAAATCAAAACCAGATACCAATGCCTAAGCGTTCCATTGCTTCAGGTAAAGCTCCTTCTTCATTGATCAAACCAGTGGGTGGGGTACGACCATTTACATTTGAAATGGAAGTGCAGCCTGTGCTCGACCGTGCTTGTATTGCTTGTCATAATGGAAATGGTACTATCTCAGATCTTACAGGTGGTCGTTTTGATGAATCGACTAAGTATGGCAAAAGTTACCTTAATCTTCATCCCTATGTTTTTCGTCAAGGTCCCGAAGCTGAAATGGAAGTGCTGAATCCGTATGAATATCATGCTTCTGTGAGTCCACTGATCCAAATGCTGAAGAAGGGGCATCATAATGTGCAACTCACAGACAAAGAATGGCGTACTTTATATAACTGGATTGATTTTAATGCTCCTTTTAACAGTACATTTCAGGCCGTTGATTATAAAGGTGTTGATCAAATCAAACGAAGGATGGAGCTGTATGATAAATATGGTGGAAATTCCAGTATCGATTGGCAAGGCGAGATCGTTGCTTATGCAGATTATCTGAAAAAGCAACCTAAAATTGTTCCAGTTAAACCAGTTGAGCTGGTTGCAAAATCAGTGAAAGAAGTGAAACTGAAAGGTTGGCCATTTGGTGTCGATGATGTAACCCGGATGTTGGCAAAAGAAAGGGAAACAAAAAAAACAATTGATCTTGGAGATAGTATAAAAATGAACTTTGTTCGTATCCCTGCCGGAAAGTTTGTGATGGGTAAGAATGGAACTTCTGATTATTCACCGGCGAGTATTGCCAAAATTGATAAGGGATTTTGGATGGCAGAAATAGAGGTGAGCAACGAACAAATGCGTGCCATCTTACCAGAACACAATAGCCGTTTTATACAGCAACAATGGAAAGATCACGTCGGACCTGGATATATTGCAAACAGTCCGAAACAACCTGCCATTCGTATGACATGGAACGAAGCCATGGATTATTGTAAAAAGCTAAGTGAGAAAACTGGTTTGAAGTGTACCTTGCCAACAGAAACACAATGGGAGTGGGCATGTAGAGCAGGATGTGAAACTGACTTTTGGTATGGAAATTTGAATACTAGTTTTGCTCCTTATGAAAATATGGCAGATAAACAGCTAAATAAATTGGCAGTTAGTGGTGTTGATCCACAGCCTCAATCTGAAAATTGGTTTTGGTATAAATATTATACGTATCAACCCAAGGATAATACTGTCGACGATGGTTCATTCTTAACAGTGCAAGGTGCAAAATATCAGTCGAATGCTTTTGGGTTGTATGATATGCATGGAAATGTGTCTGAGTGGACTCGCTCCGATTATGTGCCCTATCCTTTGAAGAAGAATGCGACTAATGATCTGAAAGTAGTAAGAGGAGGTTCGTGGATTGATCCACCCAAGACTTCTACCAGTTATTTCCGTAAGTCTTTTTTGCCTTGGCAGAGTGTTCATAATGTAGGTTTCCGGGTGATTATTGAAGAGTAAATCTAATAGTCTAATAACATAAAGAATCTACCAATATGAAAAACAAATGGATGCAACAAGCGAAAGCTCAAATAAATATCCCGGGGGTATTTATTTGTACGGCAATTTCTGTACTCTCTTTTTTCCCCTTTTCTGTAAAGGCTCAGCTTAATTCATCGGTAAAGAAATCCGATTCGTCATGGATTAACGTTTCCGAAAGTCTTGGATTTCCATTAGGAGGAATAGGAACAGGTTATTCTGCTTTTGGAAGATATGGCTTTGTGCGGGTAAACTTTGACGGACGACCATACGATGGATTAGATGTAAGTCAATGGGAGTATAACGCTGAGTATGTGCTTCGTAATGACACTTCATTTCAGAAAGTGGAGGAACAATGGATGAAAGCTCAGAAAGCTGATCCTCCGCTGGAGGCCAGTGCTCTTGAGAAGTTGAAGCGAAAATATGAGAATGCCGCAAGAGTTCACAAGATGGCTACTGCTCCGGAAGGTTTTGTACAGTCTTCTTATGGATTCACGCTGTCTGAAGGAAATAAATCTTACATTGTTCAAACCACTCCTGCAAACTGGAAAAAAGAGGCCACACCGTTTGAGAGTGCAAAAGTGTCGGCGTGCCTGCCTAAGGGCTTGGCTGTGTTTTCCGATAAAGAGGCAAAGCTTCAAGTGAGTGTCAGAGCATTCACTCCTTTGATACCTCATGATTTGGAGAGTTCGACCTTGCCGGTTCAGGTCTATGATGTGAAGGTCAAAAATACAGGAAAAACGGCCCGACAACTGAGTCTTTGCTTAGAGAATGGTACTCCTGGTACATCAGCATCTGATCGTACTGTGTTCACTTTTTCTTCTGGCGAGATGGTGTTTGCTGCAAATACTGGTACTGCATCGGAGAAAGGTGTCTCCGTAAAGCTTTCACTGGCACCAGGAGGTGAAGTGACAAAAAGGTTTTATATCTCCTGGCACTTTCCAAAGATAGACGGTTATAAAAGATATTATACACTGGCAATGCCAAATGCATCGGCTGTAATAGATAAAGCCATGAAAGATGCTTCTCAATGGAGCAACAAAATTGATGCATGGCATAATTCTGTTCAAGTTCCTGCTTACTTAAAACGTGTTTGGTTTGGCTCTTTGGCTTCTATTATGACTTCTACATTCATGACGACAGA
The DNA here is from genome assembly GCA_963677415.2 of Bacteroidales bacterium. Lineage (GTDB taxonomy): Bacteria > Bacteroidota > Bacteroidia > Bacteroidales > JAQUTK01 > JAQUTK01. The sequence continues at coordinate 86,257 of CAXXFJ010000033.1, forward strand.
TCCATATTTCTTTGAAATAGAAACACCTCATGGCTGTCTGAATACCATGGATGTTTGTGTTTATTCTGGATGGGTTTACATGATTAATTGGCCAGAACTTGAACGAATGGATATGAGTCAATTTTTTAAAGCTACACCCAAAACAGGAGAGAATGCCGGATTGATTATGCACGCCCTTTGGAATGATGCGGCTCATTATGTGGAAGAACCCACCTTTATGTGCCGCATGCGCCGGGATGCTCTTTGGTTTAACGATCCAGCATTTACCCGCGAAGGTTTTGATGTCTCTGTCCTGGCTGCCAATCGTGTTTACAATCTTGACAATTATGAAAATCTCATTCAAAGTAAGCATGGTAATCAGAGTTATGATGCCTGGAAGATGCCTGGTGTAAGTAGTTATGTGAACTCAGCTTGGGTGTATGGTCTTGATGCATTGAAATCAATGGCTGCCGGATTGGGTGAAACGAATGTGATAGTCGGCTCTATTCCTCTTGACGAGATGCTTACAAAGGCACGTGCCAGCTATGACAGACTATTGTGGAATCCACAGACAAAGGCCTGGAATCTTTTTTATCGCACGGAAGGTTCTGCTCAGGAAAATACGCCTGAAACATTATTCACCGATCAACTTTTTGGACTTTGGGTAGCAGCGATCGATCGTAATGCTAAGGAGGTATTGCCATCAGAGAAAATAAAGTTAGCACTTAACTCGCTATACATTAACAATATGGTTGAAGATAAGACACAAAATTTCCGTGGTTGGGTCAATGGCATGAAACCAAACCGTGTTCCTGATTATACGATTAATGGCTACCATGCACGAACATGCTGGTTTGGCGCACAGATTAATCTCAGTTCGCTGCTCGGATATATGGGCAATGAAGTTGCATCGATTGATATCATGCGTTCCATAGATATGAGTTTGAAAAACAATCATTTTGCTGCAGGAGAATGGAATGGATCTATTAATGCAAAAGGTGAAGTACTTCCCTTACCGGAAGAAACGGCTAAGGATACTCCGCGTTTTGCACCCTATCCCCGCTACAAATCTTCTTGGGAATATCTTATTCGCCTTCTTGGTTTGCAGATGGATGAAAAGGCACTTTATCTGCAACCTTTCAAAACAGTGGATTTTCGTTTCGGGGATATACAACTCGCCGGAAAGAAAATGAATATCACCGTTGAAGCAGGTTGGAAGCGTGTCTTGGTAGATGGTAAGAAAGTAAGTTTGCCCGTGAGCATTCCAAGGACAAATGAGAGTGTGAGAGTAGAGTTTCTAAAATAAGAAGTTAATCACTTTGTCCTGATCAAATATTATCACTGATCACAAAAGAAGAAGCCACGCAAAATTTGCATGGCTTCTTCTTTTGTGATCCGCTTGGGGCTCGAACCCAAGACCCCAACATTAAAAGTGTTGTGCTCTACCAACTGAGCTAGCGAATCATTTCACAGTGTGCAAAGGTATGATTATTTTACAAGAAGCACAAGTATTGACCTTTTTTTCTGTTTACACTCTTCTGAGAAGTATTTAAATACTATTTTTGTCGCGATATAATAATTTGAATCACATTAAAAACATATGTATAAGAAGATCGCAATGCTATCCGTGCTTATGGCACAAATGATTGGCAGTGGTGCACTGTATGCCAGGGAAGAAGGCTTTCCCGTTGACTCTGTGGTTAGCCTGAGGGAGGTAATGGTTACTTCGACTAAGAATGAGACAAGTATATTGAATACGCCTCTCACAATGACAGTTATCGATAAGGAGGAGCTGGCGGAGAGACAGGAGCCGGCAATTCTTCAAACTCTCTCCAAACGAGTGCCCGGACTCTTTGTGACGCAAAAAGGGCTTTTTGGCTATGGATCGTCCACGGATGCTGCCGGAGCTGTGTCTATTCGGGGTGTGGGTGGAAGCAATAAAGTACTTATGATGACAGACGGGATGCCTCAATGGGCCGGAATCTTTGGTCATGCGCTTCCTGATACGTATCTTTCTGATCATGCTGATCGGGTAGAAATTATTCGTGGACCGTCTTCTTTGTTATATGGCTCGAATGCAATGGGTGGGGTGATCAATGTGATTTCTTCCAGACAGGAAACGGAAGGAACGACTGCTGGTGCCAGTGCGATGTTTGGTTCGTATAATACGGTACAAACAAGTGCGCAATATGGCATTCGTAACGAAGGTCTGGATGTTTTATTTGTGACAGGAAATAGCCGTACCGATGGTCATCGAGAGAATTCTACATTTGATCAGTGGAATATTATGGGTAATGTGGGCTATGAGTTGTCGGACCATTGGAATACGCATGCTGAAGTGAGCTATGTGAGAAGCATATTTTCTAATCCCGGTGTTGTAAGTGCTCCTCTGGAAGATAACGACATGAAGATACAGCGCGGGATTGCATCGTTGATCGTAGAAAATCACTATGAGAATCTCAAAGGGGCTTTCAAATTTTATTACAACTGGGGTAATCATACCATTGATGATGGTTATCTTGCTTCTAAAACAAGGGTGAGTGATTCGCTTTTTATGTCGAATGATCACAATCTGGGCGCAATGGCTTATCAGTCACTGAGTCTGATTAAAACCAATACTCTGACTGCAGGCGTAGACTTTAAGAACTGGGGTGGGGAAGCGTGGTACGAATTTCCAAAAGGTAAAAAGGGTGATATTCCACTCGTGGACAAAAGGGTTAGCGAATTGGCAGGCTTTCTCGTCGATAAACAGGCTTTGTGGAATCGCTTCTTTCTAACAGCCGGAGTACGTTGGGAATACAATGAGACATATGGTTCGGAATTGGTGCCACAGGGTGGATTTGCCTGGCATGCTTTTGATGGTACAGTGTTTAAAGGGAATGTGTCAAAGGGTTTTCGCAGTCCAAACTTGCGTGAGTTGTATATGTTTCCACCTCAGAACCCGGATCTCCAACCGGAACGGATGGTTTCATATGAACTGTCCTGGGATCAGACACTCGTGCCGGATGTGTTAGAGAGTGAGGTTTCACTCTATTATATAGATGGTGAGAATATGATTCAGATGGAATTTCCTGGTGGCAAACCCCGGAATATGAATACAGGGGCTTTTCAGAATAAAGGAGTGGAAGCGCAGTTGAGTTACATGCCGTTACCAGATACGAAGATCTTTGCCAATTATTCCTATCTGCATTCAAATGTGAAGCTGATCAGTGCTCCAAAGCATCAGGCTAATCTCGGCGTTACGCAACGTTTCAATAATTTCACCTTCTCTGTGGATGCTCAGTATATAGGCGATTTGATGCTCAATACGGGAAGCGGCATGCAGGATAGCTACTTTTTAGCTGATGCACGTGCTTCATACAAGTATGGAAAAAGTATTTCGCTCTTCCTGAAGGTGAACAACATGACCAACAGTGATTACTCAGTGATTGAAGGTTTTCCGATGCCGGGAACGACTGTAATGGGAGGGTTATCTGTTAGTATTGATCAATAGATCAAAGCTGCTCGGATAAAATATCTTCAAGCAGTTCATCTATAAGTGCTCGAATGCAGGGATAGCTATATTCTTTCTCTTTTACAACTTTCCCGTTAAAGCAGAGAAGGTCAATATCAATGCGTATGATTCCTTTCTTTTTGGCTTGAGGAGTCTGTCCGATAAACTCTTCCATCTTCTTTAATACAGAACGCAACTCTTTTGCAGAAAGAGGTGTGTGAAACAAACCTACCTGATTAATGAACCATGGAGTGCCAGGAGGCATACCTATCGGTTCGGTTTTCTTTGCAACACCCCAGCGGATAGATTGAAAACGTTGCCTCAGTACTTCTCGCACTTGTTCCAATGTTGCTTCAGGAGCATCATTGGAACCGAGCGAAAGCAGACAGTGGTTCATTCCTTGATAAAGGCGATCACTTCAATCTCTACAACTCCACCTTTGGGTAGTCCGCGTACTGCAATTGCAGAACGTGCCGGAAACGGCAATCTGAACTTCTTCTCATAGATCTCGTTCATCTCGGCAAACTTTTCCATGTTGGTTAGAAAGACAGTTGTTTTGACAACGTTGTCCATAGATCCTCCAGCCTCAAAAAGGATGGCAGCAATGTTGCTGAATGCCTGTTCAACCTGCAACTTAACGGATTTTCCAGCCATTTTCCCGGTACTAGGGTCTATGCCCAACTGACCGGAAATAAAGAGTAGATTGCCAGCCTTTATTGCTTGACTATAGGGACCTATAGCTTCAGGTGCTCCAGTCGTGTTAATTGCTTCTTTTTTCATCTTATCCATTATTTTAAAGTGGTGTTATTGGATCAAAACTTAAATTCTAATGCGATTCGGATCCCTCGCTTGTCAATGTTTGGGTTGTCAAGATAACTCAGACGCCAGATATAATCGAGGCGAATGATCTTAAAGATATTCTCAATACCAAACCCGGCTTCCATGTATGGTTTATTGCCTAACGTGTAGGAAGTGCCTGGAAAGTCATACAGATTCTTCTGAAGTCTTGGATTGTTATTATCACTCAGGTTTCCATAGAGACCATGAAAAGAGAGTACTTCTCTCCATTTAAGCCATTTAAGCATTGGGATTCGGTTGAAGAAGTATCCGTTGGCATGATACACAATCCCTAAACTTGCATATTGGTCTGTCATAAACTCCATGGCATTCATCATTGCGAATGATTCGCTTTGGATGGTGTATGAGAGGTTGGCATTGGGAATGGTAAGCATTGGAAAAGGAACTCTGTCCCATACTTTTCCGGCTTTTGCCTTTACCTTAGCATAGCCGAAATAGGAAAGCCAGAATTGCTTTTGGAATCCGATTTCTGTCAGGTTATAATTATAATCGGTGCCTAAAAGTCCCTTCTTTGCCATTGTGTGTGTTAACGTAAAGACCGGAGCGTCAAGCGTGATTGGCACACGCTGATTTCGCATCTGGTAAAACTTTTCATTTGGAGCGTAACGCAGTTGAACCTCCATCTCTCCCATAGAATAGTTTGTAACCGGAGTGAGATGATCAGTACTGCTAATAAATGGAAGGTAACTGGACGCATACTCTGTAAGGTGGCGCATCGTTACTTGATACGAAAGACCGGTAAAGTGCTCGCGGTGATAGTCCACTTCTGCTTTACGCATATAGGTATTCATCACGTCTTCTGTTCTTTTCATTGCAAGAAACACGTTGTCCTTGTTTGTGAAAATATAATGCTGTCCAAGTTGGTTCAGATCGTAACTATAGCGGGCAGTAACCGAGTGAATTGGAAATTCGTTGGGATGTTCTTTTTTCTTTCTGAATGAGTATTCTACCTCTCCGTTATATTTGAACTTGCCATCTCTTGTTCCATATGCCACATAGCCGCTACCAAATAGCTGCTTATTGAGATGAGCAGTAGTCATACCTCCTAAACGCATCCTCAGTCCTTCTACCGTATTGCCGGATAGAGTCGTGTTCATTGGCCCAAGGTCAATCTTGCTATTCTTATCAGCTGTTTGCATGTATCCTGATACCAGGATGCCAAGTACCTTCTCTGTATAATAATAGACAGGATAGCTCCGTAATTTGCGCATCAGAGCACCAACTCCGTCTTCTTTTGAGCGAATAGGAACGAAACGGTTTTCTTCCCAATAGGCATCAGAACGGTTACTGGAGTTGTCTTCTTCAATGACCTTTTCTTCTTTTTTGAAGAGATTGGCCATGGGAGGCTCATCAAAGCTATGATTCTTGTAATAGACACTTCGGCGTGCATAGAGTCCGTCGGTGTTGGACATCATCTGGAACTCAACAACTATATCATCATGTGTGATCAGTCGTGTGCCATCGGGCATCCGGTCATATTCCTGCTGAATAGTCATGTTCTCAACATAGTTGAGATTGATACTTTTTGGTACGGTAAGGTCTACTTTCTTTACAAAGTTAGTAGAGTCGAGTGTTATGTATAGATTGCCCACAAATCCAAAAGACTCTGAATTAAATGGTGCAAAGGCGAGGTTCATGCATTTTTCACCATCCACAATCACTGTATCTTGCAGGTAATACTTATAAAAGGTGGTCCCGCCAGAAGATAGTGGGCTTACAAATCGGTTGAGAAAGAGGGGTATGTCATTCTGGAAAAGATCGACTTCTTTAAAGACTTCTTTGAAGAAGACTTGCAGACTCTCCTGCGCAAGAATCTCATCCATTCCTGCATGTTTTGATGCTTTGAGTATTCTTTTCTCTGATTTCGGCTCTTTTTGGTAATAGTAGTCAGAGATTTCTTCTCTCATAGATATATTCAGGATCGGTTTGCCGGAGATGGAAGATGTATCGACATAATCTTTCATGAATTTGAAACTTTTGAAGATGCCGTTTTTCAGCTTTTCTTCGGTGAAGTTGTTGAGAGCAAGGGAAAGCTTTTCATATTGTTCATAATGAAAATAGGGATGATTCTTAGGATCGTTTGCATCACGGGTTGCAATTACTTTCTTTACAAAGTCCACTGCAGGATTGTTTTTTTTAGAATAGTATTCTTTTTCAGGCTTAACGACAATTTCTCCCAGTAGTGTCGAGGAAGGAGAGAGTTGAACATTAACGACATTTGTGCGTCCGGGACGTATAGGAATGTGAAGAGTCGTATATCCAAGATAGGAGATGATAACTTCTTTGGCGGTAGATACGTTGGACTTGATATTAAATTGTCCGTAATCATCTGTATTCATTCCATCAGAAGTTCCTTTCAGATAGACAGATACGAATGAAAGAGCTTCTTTTGTAACAGAGTCTTTCACGATACCTTTTACCACAGTTTGTGCCGAAGCATAAGTGATACTTATTATCAAAAAAGTCAGAAGAGAAAGAAGAAAGTTGTGTATTGTTCTCATTATTCAATAAAAGACTGGTTTGTCAAATAAACAAATGCAAAGTTACTCAAAAACGAAGCGTCTCTTGTGATATATAGTTATTTTAACTAATAAAGCCCCACTCAATTTTATCTCTCGAAAGGCGTTTTAGCTGCCATGCAAGAATTTCGTTTTGAGGAGAAGTGAGATCTGGATCCTGCTCAATTATAGCGATAGCCTTGTTACGCACATACTCCAAGAGTTCACTGTCACGTGTAAGACTGGCTACTTTCAGATCGAAAGCTACACCGCTTTGCTGTGTTCCTTCCATATCGCCGGGTCCACGTAACTTCAGATCTGCTTCAGCAATCTCGAATCCATCATTGGTTCGTGTCATCAGGTCGATACGCTGCCTGGTTGTTTCTGAGAGTCTGAAAGATGTGAGCAGGATGCAGAAAGATTGATCTGCTCCACGGCCAACTCGTCCCCTTAGCTGATGGAGCTGTGCCAAACCGAATCGCTCTGCACTTTCGATGATCATCACTGAGGCGTTGGGCACGTTGACTCCAACTTCGATGACTGTGGTTGCCACCATGATATTCGCCTTCCCTGAGATAAACTCCTGCATGGCCGCATCTTTCTCCACATTTTTCATTTTTCCGTGTACCATACAGACCTTGAATTCTGGGAATACTTCCCGTATGTGGTCGTAGCCTTCTTCCAGATTCTTATAGTCCATTTTTTCACTCTCTTTGATCAGAGGATAAACAATATATACCTGTCTTCCCGACTGTATTTGTTTTCTTACTGATGCATAGAGAGAGGCTCTTTGATTGTCGTAATGATGCTGTGTCTGGATTGGTTTGCGTCCAGGAGGAAGTTCATCTATGACGGATACTTCCAAGTCACCGTATAAGGTCATTGCCAAAGTGCGTGGGATAGGAGTGGCCGTCATTACAAGTATATGAGGAGGACAATTATTCTTTAACCAAAGTTTGCTCCGTTGTTCCACACCGAAGCGGTGCTGTTCGTCAATGACTACCAGTCCGAGGTTGTGAAATACGACCGGATCTTCGATCAAGGCATGTGTACCTATCAAGATATGAATCTCTCCTTCGCATAGATCCTTGAGCAGTTTCACCCGCTTGCTGCTTCGCACCGAGCCGGTCAGTAGCTCAACCCGTATCCCCAGTCCTTTAATCATGCTGGATATTGTTTCCAAATGCTGATTGGCAAGAATCTCTGTCGGTGCCATGATACAACCTTGGAAACCATTGTCTACAGCCATCAGCATACTCATCAGAGCGACCATCGTTTTACCACTGCCCACATCACCCTGTAGCAGTCGGTTCATTTGTTTGCCTGTTATAACATCCGCTCTGATCTCACGCACCACTCGTTTTTGAGCTTCTGTTAGAGAGAATGGAAGATTATCGGAATAGAAACGGTTGAACACGTCTCCAATCACAGGAAAGAGGAATCCTTTCACTGTTCTACGACGATTGTAGGTATAACGAACGATCTGAAGCTGGATATAGAAAAGTTCCTCGTATTTGATCCGGTACTCAGCTTTACGCAGTTGTTCCGGATTTTGTGGGAAGTGCATGGATCGAATGGCCTCATCTGCACTCATCATCTTTTCTTCGCGGATCAGCCAGAAAGGAAGGGTTTCTCTGAGATGTTCGGTATAAGTTTGCAACAACGAAAATACAGCATTCTGAATGAAACGGGAGTTCAGATAACTGCGTTTCATCTTTTCAGTAGTATTGTAGTATGGCTGCAAACCTTGCATGGCCAGTAATTCAGGATTGTAGTTGTCAATCTCCGGGTGAACGATACTAAAGTTATTTGCGAAGAGTGAGGGTCTTCCGAATACCAGGTATTCTGTGTTCAGCTTGTATGCGGTGCGAATGTAGTGAATCTTTTGAAACCAGACTAATTCAATGAAGCCGGTGTCATCGGTGAAGTTGGCAGTCAGTCTTTTGCTCCGTCCTTCTCCTTGTTCGGCAAAAGAGACGATCTTTCCCTTGATCTGGATAAAAGGCATGTTTCCATTCATCTCATGAATATAGTAGATCCGGCTACGGTCCACGTGTTTGTAGGGGAAATAGGAGAGCAGTTGTTCGGCAGTATATACGTCCAACTCTTTCTTTATTATTTCCGCACGTTTCGGGCCAATCCCCGATACATACATTATATCCAGTCTGGAGAGATCTGCCATTATTGTCCTTTCTGTAAAAGAGCCTCACCGACCATCATGTCCAGTGGAGTTGTCAATTTAATATTTTCCAGGTTACCTTCCACCAGAGTTACTTTAATATCACAACTTTCAACAACGGAAGCATCATCCGTATATTCTTCGCGGTAAAGCTGGTTATAAGCCCGCATCAACAGATCATTCAGAAAGACCTGTGGTGTCTGTACCATTTTGAAGGAGTTACGGTTAACGCTGCGGCTGCCATTGGGGAGCACTTCACGTATAGATTCCTGTATATCAACTACCGGAATCACTGCTCCGGTCATTTCGGCAGTTTTGTAGCAACGATCGATCACTTCAGTCGAGACAAACGGTCGCACCCCATCATGTATTCCAACCAATCCTGTTTCACGGATGATAGCCAGCCCATTCTTTACAGACTGAAAGCGTGTGTTACCTCCGTTAACTGTC
>CAXXFJ010000034.1:0-95943 GCA_963677415.2 Bacteroidales bacterium
ATCTGTGAAGGTCTGGCGATGGTCAGGGCTGTGCGCGACAACAACCGCGTGTTGCAGATCGGTAGCCAACAACGTTCCAGTAAGGAGTTTCAGACAGCTATCTCTATGGTGCGCAGTGGTGCTATCGGACATATTGAGACGATCTTTTCGAAAGTGGGGGATCCTCCCAAACCGCTGAATTTAACCCGAGATGCCAATTCCTGCTTCGCTGAACTGGAATCAGTGGATGGACCGCTCAATGATCCGAAGGTGCATTATCATTCGGATTCTTTGTCCGCCAATATCGCTTGATCCTGTGGAGAATGAAAAATTCTGGGCAGCCTGGAGATATTATCGTGAGACAGGCAATGGATATACCGCAGACTGGGGTGCACACATGTTTGATATCTCTCAGGCTGCTATCGGAATGGATGGATCCGGGCCCTGCGAGTATATTCCAAAGGGATACAACGGAGCTAAATATCTGACGATGAAATATCAAAATGGAATCATCATGACGGAGCAGGATTACCGGAAAGAGGGTGGTCAGGGTATCTGTTTCAATGGCACGAAAGGCTGGCTGAAAGTAGCCCGCGGATTCATTGAGTGTTCGGATAAATCATTGCTGGAGAAAGAGGAGAAGAATATTGATGCGGGACAATATGAGGTGAGTTCGCCACACATGCAAAACTTCATTGATGCGGTGCGTAGTCGCAAGAACCCTATTGCTCCTGTGGAGGTGGGTTGCAGCACTAACACACTTTGCTGTATTGCTAATATTGCCACAGAGTTACAACGTCCTGTGAAGTGGGATCCAGCTACTTTGAGTTTTGGTGATGATACAGAGGCTGCTAATCACAGACTCTATAATTATAAGTACAGAAGACCTTATTCTTTGTAATTGGAGCTTACCTTTATATGAGTAAGGGTGGAGCTATCCTGTCAGAGATGACCGGCTCTATTACGAACAAATATACTGTTTACTACAATACATCAAGAGATGTTTCTTTTGAAAATACAAAATCCGGGAAGAACTTTTTCTTCCCGGATTTGTGTTTGTTAGCGGTTATTTGACTTATAGAGGAGTTATTTCTTAAGCGAGTAATTGGCCGTGTACGTGTTGCTTACTCTTCCTTCTCTGGTCCGTACGATTACACTTCAGCTCAACAGGTTTATCAGTAGCCAGGGTGAGCTGCAGGGGCAGAGGTATACAGCGTTCCCTTGAGCATTGGATCATCACCATTTGTGGTGTAATAAATCTTTGAGCCCTTAATCGGAGGTGTCAGAGTAACTGTGACCTGTGAAGTACTGCTCTCAAAGTCGCGCAGACCGAGTGGTTCGGGTATACGGTAGTTGACTCCTTCCTTATCCAGATGTGGCAGGTTGCCTCCGACACGGGAGATGAAATCAGCATAGTCTTTGTGGGCATCGCTCCAGCCTATTTCAGCAACGGCAAGAAGGCGCGGGAAAGCCATGTAATCAAGCTTAGATGCAGTATGAATATATTCCATCCATATATTACCCTGTACTCCGATGATGTATTTCTGCTTGTCTGGGGCAATCTGAGGAGAGAGTGGTTCGTAGCTGTACACCTTTTCCAGCGACAGATTACCACCGATATTATAGGGTTCACTGGCCGATTTGCCCTGATAGTAGTCGAGATACATAGATGAGTTGGGGGTCATGACTACTTCGTGCTCCATATTAGCTGCTTTGATGCCAGAGACTTCGCCTCTCCAGCCCATGACCATGGCACCGGGTGCCAGTCCGCCATCCATGATCTCATCCCAGCCAAGCATCCTGCGGCCTTTGCTGCCCAGGTAAGTGCTCAGTCTGCGTATGAAGTAGCTCTGAAGTTCATTGACATCTTTGAGGTTTTCAGCCACCATCTTTGCTTTGCACTTCGGACAGACTTTCCAACGGTCTTTATGTGCTTCATCACCACCGATGTGGATGACTTGTGAAGGGAAGAGAGTGATCAGTTCGTCGAGAATATCCTCAATAAAGGTATATGTCTTTTCATTACCGGCACAGAAGATATCAGACTGGATGCCCCAGAGCTCCAATACTTTAAATGGTCCTCCGGTGCAGGAATATTCAGGATAGGCTGCCAGTGCGGAGAGCGAGTGACCCGGCATGTCGATCTCAGGAATGATATTCACATTGCGTGCAGCAGCATATTTCACGATATCCTTGATCTCTTTCTGTGAATAGAAACCTCCGTGAGGCAGTCTGTCAAATTCATCGGAACTATTATTTATATTTGTTCCTCTGCGCCATGCGCCGATCTGAGTAAGCAGCGGGTATTTCTTGATCTCGATCCGCCAGCCACCATCTTCGGTAAGATGCCAGTGAAAGGTATTGAGTTTGTAGTAGCTCATCAGGTCAATGAAGCGTTTGGTCTCCTCTACGGTAAAGAAATAGCGTCCCGCATCGAGCATTGCGCCGCGATACTTGAAGCGTGGCTCATCTTTGATTGTTACCTGAGGCAGTGTAACAGTAGCAGATTCATTCAGAGGCATCAGTTGCAACAACGTCTGCAAACCATAGAAGAGTCCGGCGGTATCGCCTTGGATGGTGACTGTCCGGTCGTTTATTGTCAGCACATAGGCTTCTCCTTTAAAGTTTTTGTCCAGCCGAAATTCAATGCCGTTCTTGTTCTTCTTTGATTTCTTTGTCTTTAGCGTGATGCCGTAATTATCGCTCAAAAACTGGTTTAGAAAGAGTACATCCTGCAATACCACCTGATCGTTATAGACGATCTCGGTTTTGGAGTTGAGGGTCAACTTTCCAGACTGAGTAGTGACACTTGCCGGCTTGGGAACGAGTGCCAGTTCTTGTGAAAACACCGATAGAGTGCATAGGAAGAGAAATAATCCCGTAATTGTCTTTTTCATAGTACTATTATTTATATTCAGACTGTAAACCTACTCTAAAAACAGCTATCCTGTACTTAAATTAAATGATTTAAGGCAACTTTAGTGTATGCTAACTATCCACAGACTTACTGTCTCTTTATTTGTTGGATATGAATTGGATACAGACCGGCTTAGCGAGTTTGATGTCTTTCTTCGTGTCGGTAAGCAAGCCGGTGGATGCATTGCGACGGAAGACCTGGATGACGTCACTGTTCTGACATCCTACAATCACATATTTCCCATTGGGTGTGATATTGAAGTTACGTGGATGAATTCCGGTAAGCTGATATCCTACCCGTTTGAGCATTCCCTTGCTGTCTATCTTAAAGGTAACGACTCCATCAGCTTTCAGACGATTAGTGGCATAGAGGAACTTCCCGTCCGGACTGATATGGATGTCTGCACTACCGTGTGCACCTACCGTGTCGGCGACGATAGTCTGTATCTCTTTCATGGTTCCATCAGCCGCATTATATGCATAGGCGATCACTGTGCCGCCGAGTTCTGTTGGACTACGTATGCACGGTCAACCTTTGGGAGAGAAGGTCATGTGACGAGGTCCAGACCCTGGGCTTGTCTTATAGGAGGCAGGAGTGCCGGGTTGTAAGGTGGCCTTATCCATCTTGAACTTATAAAAGCAGTCGCCACCCAAATCAACAGCAAAGAGATATTTCCCATCAGGAGAGAAGTGAGTGCAGTGAAGAAACGACTTTTTCTGACGGGTGCTATCAGGACCAGATCCCTTAAATTGAATTACAGAGGTAGCCGGTTGCAGCGAACCATCGGCATTGAGACCGAAGCTTGAGATGCTGCCACCATTATAAAAAGCCGCAGTCACTGCTTCGCCATTCGTTGCTATATAGCAAGGTCCATCACCCATAGCTTTTTGCTGATTGATAAGTGTCATCTCGCCGGTTTCTATATTCAGTTTATACGCATTGACAAACGGAGCTCTTGTAACTCTACTGACGATATGCGTAGAGTCAAAGTTAAAGTATTCATCGGTAACAACGCTGACTTTTTCATCACTGAGGCAATAGACGATACCTCTCTCTTTCGAGTAGGTAAGGAAAGAGGGGCTGTTTATTTTTGTTTCTTTCAGTAGGGTGGCATCGCCGGTCTCCTGATCAAACCTGATAATTATAGATTCCTTTGCTGGTGCCATACGTATAGGTGCCCACGAGCATAGTGACGTCATTTTGCGCCTGAGTGATGGTTATCAGGAGTGTAAGGGCAAGGGTCAATAGTGTTTTTGTTTTCATAAGTTCAGATGTGATTGATGTAGAAGATGCAAATATACAATTAATTTGCAAAGTAGTATGCCGGCGAGTATTTTCTCATCCGTTTTTTATGAAAAGCGTAGCTTCGTAGGGAAAGAGTATGAGCGGATCATCAGGAACAGGGTTTGCGGGAGTGCGATGTGTAGAGTGGAGGACAAGGGTATCTTTGAGCTCATTGCAGACTAGTTTTTGTGAGCGGAAAGTAAAATTGAGCACAATCACACATACTTCATCCTCCTCTTTTCTGGCGTAAGCCAATATGCCATTTCGACCATCAGAGAGGATGTGAAAACTTCCTGAATGGAGAGATGTGTACTGCTTTCGTAGTTTGATCAGCTGCTTGTAATGGTTAAATATGGAGTGCTCATCATTGCGTTGTGAGATAACATTGACCTGCCTGTAATCGGGAAGAAAGGGGGAGCCAGGGTTCGACCGTACTAAATCCGGCATACGCAGAGTTGTTCCATTGCATGGGCGTGCGGTATTTATCTCTTCCTGTATAGATTGGCCAGAACATTCGACCATAGGGGTCTTTGATCCCTTTTGCGGGGAATATGTGTGTTGTGCATCCCAATTTCATCGCCATAATAAATGAATGGTGTGCCTCGAAGAGTGAGCAGTAGCATGGCCAGTATCTTAATCTTTGCCTGTCTGTTTATCCCAAAAGCTATTCGACTTGAATAGCGTCCGAGATCATGATTGGAGAGAACGAAGCTGGGCCATCCTCCGGGAGGTAATGCCCGATACCACTTTAGGATGGCTTTGTAGTAGAGGTGTGCGCTCCATGGAGTAAAGAAAAGAGAGAAATCAAAAGCCATGTGAAGCAGGTCATTCTTGCCCAGATAGCTGGCGGCAAGGGTGGTATCACCGGGAGGAAGTACATAAATTTCACCAATGCTTGTCTTGTCGGGATAACTGTCAAGCAACTTTCTGAACGAGCGGACTATCTCGTATGTCTCCGGTTGGTTCCTGTCAGGAGAGTGTTTACTTGTCATCCATTTATTCAAGCATGATACGTTATCAAAATGAGCTTCTTTGACAAGCATATTGATCACATCAAGTCGGAAACCATCCACACCAAACTCCAGCCAGCTGGTGATGTATTGGAAGAAAGCAGCTTTCATTGTTTCATTTCTCCAGTTTCAGATCAGGCTGTTCCTTGAAGAAGGAATGATAGTAGTATTCATTTGTTTGTGGGTCATACTGCCAGACAGAGGCACCGAAGTTCGTCTTCCAATTGTTGGGCCTTTTTCCTTGGGACGGATTGGCGCCAGATATACCACTCTCTCAGAGGATTATCTGTTGAGGAACGTGAGGTTTCAAACCAGGAATGCTGATCGGAAGTGTGGTTCATCACAAGATCCATAATCACTCGGATGCCTTGCGCATGAGCAAGTGTGATCAGTTCTTTGAGATCATCGATGGACCCGAATATGGGGTCAGTTTGCATGTAGTCTGAGATATCATATCCACAGTCTATCATAGGTGAACGGTACACAGGAGAGAGCCAGATGGCATCAATGCCGAGTTCACAGAGATAATCTATCTGTTGGATAATGCCTCTGATATCACCATACCCGTCTGCATTGGAGTCTTTGAAACTTTGCGGATAGATATGGTAGAACACGCCTTGTTGCCACCATTTCAACGGACTATTAGTATTCACGACAGTATCGTCTGTTATGCCTGAAGATCAGAGTCCGATTTCACGAATAAAGTTATTGAGTATTGTGTTTACGTTATAATTCTTAGCGCGTCGGATAGCTGCCGCTCTGAATGAAACATGCATCTTTTTGTTGTCCAAATATTTGATCGCTGTATCTGCCATCTGTTTCTCATTTTCGACAAGAAAACCGTTTTCTTCGTGGATGATGATATCCTTGGGCCCTTTAGTTTTGTAAGCTACCACGGGCAACCCGCAACTAAGAGATTCGAGCACGACACAGCTGAATGTATCAAATCGGGAAGGAAAAAGCAGCAAGTCGGCGGAGGAGTATATTTCTGGCAACATAGTATGCTCTATCCAATCGTAATAACTAGCTTCCGGGAGTTCTTCCTGAAGTTGCCTTTTTGAAGGACCTTGTCCCACAACAACTAACCGGACATCTGGATGCTTCTGTTGGATTGCTTTATAGATTCGTGGAAGTTCCCTTACCCCCTTTTTCATCACTGATACGACCGACAAAAAGGAGGACCGGTACTTTTTTGTCAACTCCGAATACCTCTTTCTTATGCATTTCAGGAGGGAGCGAAAACGGAATCTACCCAGTGTGCGGTGAGTCGTACTTTCTCTGGTTTGAGATTCATATTGGGACCTGTCAGCCATTTATGCTGGTCTGTATTCAATACGAACACCCCTGTCAAATGATCCGTAGAAAGTACGCAAGATCCGACGTATCCTGTTTTCATTGTGGATATCAAGCTTTAATATCTTGCGGGCAAACATCACCCAGTCTGTATGGATGTAAAAACTAGCTTCTACAGGAGTATGCATTTTTGAGATAGAGGGCCATAAGTCCCATGATGCCTTCCGTTGAACAGACGATGCGGTCGTATTCTCCTTCGTGAAAGAGCTTGTGGAGCTCAAGCAGGTTGGGTATTCGTAATGGCTGTTCTTTGTAGAAGGGAACAGTAAATTCACAGGCAGGTTTCAGTACGATCAGATTGTCATCAGACTGTAAGGTACTGCTACAGGTGAGGATATATCGATGGGCAGCTTGCGCTCCTTGATTTCTTTGTGCATAGACTGAAGGACAGTAGAAACTCCATTTTTGTCGTCAAAAGTGTCAGTGAGCCATAACACACGCTCGGGATGAATGTATTTGCCTGTCCTTTTTGAGAAATCATTGAGAAAGGAGCGGTTGTTATACAATACTCTAGCGCTTGTATAGTGGGCGGATAGGAGCAATGCAGATGCAAAGAAAAGGAAATGAAAGTCCATCGAGAAATTGTGCAAGCTGGATGCCTGATCCCTTCTTATCCGATTCTTCGCCCAGGTATGACCGGAGACTGCTTGGCAGTTCGAGCCCGGAGATAAGTTCTTCTATAGTTTTGCCGGAGTTTTCATTTTCCCGGTTCATCTTTTCCACTTTTTTTGTCAGTCGGGAGTAGAGAATATTGTTGAGTTCGCCGTTGATATTATTTATCGAAGCATTGTATTTCTCAACGATATGTTGCGAATCACTTTGATGTGCTTTGGCCATTTTTGCAGTCTCATCAAAAATGGTACGGTAAGCGGGATGAAGTACCAGCTTCTTCAGTATTGAGGGAGAAATGCCCATGATACTCTCGTGAAAGATCTTAAAGAAAGAGGTAGTTGTATTGTGTCTTTGTACTTCCTGGAAGACATTGGACAGGAGAAAAGCAAGTGTCTTGTCTGCTGAACTGCCTTTGTGTAGGAGAATACGTAGTAAATCCGGGATCTTTATAATTGATAGCAACTTGTGCGACATAATCCAAAAAAGCAATGGTGAGTTTCTCGGAATTCTGATGCGATCCATAGGGTGCCATATTGCCATTGCGCAATGCCTCAAGGGCGAGGGATGCACTACTTTCACTCTTTAGCCTTTCCTCCAGATTGGGTACGTAGAGGTATGTGCCGGTTAGTCCGGCAAAGATTCCCATATGACTATCAGAACCTCCTGAAAAACTCTTTCGGTATGGATCGACACAATAGATATAAGGATCTGTACCGATACTCTTGGCATAGGAGTTCATTTTATCGGGATTGATATCAGTAATCCATTCCCTCACCAGCATGTTTTGCCAGGTGTCGCGCTGACCGTTGAGTACTTCAAAACGCTCAAAGACAAGTTCCATCTTTTTGAAAAACTCAAGAGGAGGCATCTTGTTGGAGGTATAATGATACAAAGGGTGAGCCCAGATGGTTGGAATGTTATTTTCACGTGCATATTCCTGAAATACATAGATATTCTTTCGCAGCTTGTTGAGTCTGACTTCCTGTTCGGGTGTAAAGCCATAGGCGAGCACATGGATGCCAATGTTGTAGTCAGGCACTATACAGCTGAACTCACATCCGGTAAGGATATCATATCCTTTTTCCTGGAGTTCGTAGCAAGAACGTGCGTTGTTGTGGTTGGTGATGGTAAAAGCATTGCATCCGTTCGCTTTCAGTTCTTCGATCAGACGCTCTCCCGGTAACCAGGTTTCCGGTACATTTAAAATACGGCCTAAGAGTTCATCAGGTACATCACTGTTACGATCGTGGCAGTGAAGATCGATCTTTAATATATCTTTCTGGGGATATTTGTTCTTCTGTTCGGCTAGAAATCGTTGCAGATCTGCAACCAAAGTCTCTTGAAATTTTCCTTTCATAGGTGCTATCATTTGATTATGTCACAAAATTACCTTTACCTTATTTCACAGGTATGATAATTCTATTACAATGTCATTGCACTATACTGAAGAGCTATTTTTCCATTGCTTTTGCTCTCATATCGGCAGGCATTTTCTCGATGGCATACCGATAGGCCGTGCGCGGCATGACCGCTTTTTTAGAGATCACATACTCATAGACTGCTTGTGTGTGTTTCTTGGAGGCTGCTTTGAGCATCCAGCCATATCCTTTCTGTACGATGTCGTCAGTGTCGGACAGAAGGGTGTCGGATATGTCGAAGATATCAGCCAAAAATAACCCTTTGCGGGCAGGAATGATGAGCGATACAGCAGCAGCACGTTTCATCCAGCGATTGTCAGAGGTAGCCCAACGCTTGAGTTGTTGCACATGTTCAGGATATCTCTCGAGTAGATTTCCTACATTATGATTGCAGAGAGTGTCGCAGGTAGCCCAGTTTGTGACGTATTTATCAACCCAACGTTCGAAGATTTTAAAGTCCGCAGGCTCATAAAAAGAATGAAAGTGGTATGACCACATGCAGGCAATACCCGCTTCTTCTAGAAAACCGGATTTAAAAAGTTCTTCGCACAAAGCGTGAATCTCTTTTTTGCTTTTGTGCTTGATCAGATCAAAATTTTCTTTACCAATCTGAGAGACCATTGCAGAATTCATTCCGTAAAGCTTGGCTTCTTCTTTGAAGTAGCGTTGCGTACTTTCTTTGATTTTCTTGTCAGCATTGATTCGTAGCTGTTTGCGAATGGTAATAAGAATGTCTTCCATTGTTGGTATGTTCGTATTAATAGTTGTGCATATAATGGCAATGACTAATGCATTCCAAAAGGGCAAGACGCAAATATAATGGTTTACTTATTATCAATCAAATATTTAGTTGATAATAAGTGCTAATTATACACAACTTATCTGACACTCTTGATAAAAGCATGGTAAATCTAACAATCGCCTCAAAGGATAGCCACAGGATTCTCTATCAATTTAATAACGTGGCATAAACTGTAAGCAGACTGGTTTGCTGATCTGAATATCTTGCTTCGTATCTGTGAGCAGGCCGGTCTTGGCATCACGCTGAAAGACCTGAATGACATTGCTGTCGCGGCAAGCTACGAGAAGATATTTTCCATTGGGAGTAATGTTGAAATTACGGGGATGGATACCTGTGAGCTGGTAACCTACTTTCGTAAGTTTGCCTACGCTATCAATTCTGAAGATGGCAATACCATCGGCTTTGAGGCGATTGCTCGCATAGAGGTATTTCCCATCCGGACTGACATGGATGTCAGCACTGCCACGACCACTTACTGTATCAGCTTGTACCGTTTGTATTGGTTCCAGCAGACTATCCTGATGATATAGATAGCAGACTACAGTTCCGGAAAGCTCATTGATGAGATAAGCATGTCTGCCGTTGGGAGCAAAGATGAAGTGTCGCGGGCCAGAACCTGCTGCTATCGTACTGTAAGAAGGCTTTTCGGTCGCAATCTTCTTATTCTTGATTTCATAATTATATAGACGGTCACCTCCAAGATCGGTAACAAATAAACATTTGCCATCGGGAGAAAACACGGTACAATGTATGTGTGCCGAAGCTTGGCGGGTAGAGTCGGGACCTTGGTATGAATTCTTAAAGTTGTTGACAGAAGTGGCGGGGCTCAAGGATCCATCTTTTTCAATGTCAAAGGTCGTGAAGTTGCCTCCTGTATAGTTTGCAGCAACTACATTCTTTCCATCTGTAGCGATATAGCAGGGGTGAGCTCCCTGTGTCTTTTGCTGGTTGATGAGTTTCATCTCGCCACTCTTTTTATTAAAGCTGAATGCATTGGCGGTCGCTTCATCACCGTCATTTTCACTGACGGAATAGATGAAATCTCCCTTTTTGGAAAAGGTCAGATAGGATGGATTGGATATTTCCACTTCACTTAATGGAGTTACTTTGCCGGTTTCCTGGTTAAAGGAGTAGCTGTACATCCCTTTGCTCTCTCCGTCGGTATAGGTGCCGACTACCATAGCGAGTTCATCTTTTGACTGACACGAGCTGAGCAAGAGTGCGAGTGACAGTATGCTTAATTTGAAACTTTTCATTGCTGGTTCTTAATATAGTTTCTAATGTAAATACAGGCAGGATCGACAATTGTGCCATGATCAAATCCTTGCATCTCAATGAGCTTTACTTTGGTATTGCCCACGCTCTTGAGCACAGCTTCCAAGTGAGCATTTTCTTCATAGCGTGCAGCCATTTCAAGGGTTCTGTCACCGGTAATAAGCAGGAGAGGAGAAGTCTCTTTACGGCTCTGGTTGGATGGAGCATATTCATCAATGATGGGCAGGTCTTTCGAAAGACCTCTCTCTTTGCGGATTGTGTAGTGTGTGGTTGTCTGTCCACTGACTGGTAGGTAAGCAGCCACTTTATCTGCATCGACACCATACTTGCCCAGAAAACGTTTGTCCAAACAAAGCATTAGTGCGAGATAACCTCCCGCTGAATGACCGGATACGTAGATGCGTGATTTGCTGCCTCCATATTGTTCGATGTTTGCAAAAGTCCAGGCTACAGCAGCAGCGGCATCATCAGTATAGGCCGGATTAGTTGCCTTCGGGCTCAACCTGTAATTGACGGCAATGATAGCAAATCCCTGAGCTTTGAGCTCCTCAGGAAAGAACTTTTCACCTGCTTCAAGGCTTCCACCATGAAACCAAACAATGGTTGCAAATTCTTTCTTAAAGGTCGGATAGTAAATATCGAGCTTGCATCTTTCAAGTCTGTAAGCATCTTCTTCCATCGCAGGAGCATAAGAGATATCTTTGATTGTCTCATAGTTACCTTGTGCCTGTAAGTATAATGCGCATAAAAAGAGAAGAATCGTGACGTGTTTTCTCATGGTTTGAAATCGTATTTATTAATTTTGCAAAGATGGAAATTTTGTTTGAAAAATAAAAATAGAATAGATGGAAAAGTCGAAATAATTACTTTTTGCTGAAAATATTACTAGCATTCTAAAATAAATGTAACTTTGAGGCCAACAAGCCTGATAGCATAGCCGGGGATTTGTGCTGATAATATGATTGCCGGATGCGTATCATAGAAATATTAAATTTAATACGTTATGTCAAAAGACAAAGATCAGGGAAAAGAAAAAACAACAAAGAAAGCTCCTACCAAAACCCTGAAGGAGAAACGTGCAGAGAAAGAAGCAAAACGCAAAGACCGTAGTTGAATTCTTTTTCTACTTACTGGATAATATTCAGTAATTTAGAGTACCCTTTCTAAATGCTTTATGCAAATGGAAAGGGTTGTTTCTTTATTCAATAGTTGTCTGAGTTTAATTGGAATCAAATGGAAAACATGTAGGCGATTTAATGATTAAGCACCTGATTTATTATTTTTCCTGCTTCTTTGATAACAATATAGAGTAACGTGTGACTGTTGGTTACTTATTCTGTCATGTTACATATAATAGAATATTGAGCGTGATATTAGCTATCGGACCGTACACGCAGTTTTCTTAAACAAATATAAACGAAAGTAAAATGAGTCTGAATTTGAATTATTGTTGTATTTTTGGAGCTTCTTTGACTTAAGGCTGATCTTTGTTGAAAAAAGTAAAGCTGGTAAGTCAAAAGTGATACCTCAATAATAGAGAAGAAACCACTAATTACAAATTATGAGAACTTTTAATCTAGCTCTGATCTTGTGTTGTCTTGTAACACAAACCTTTGCATTGAAACCTGTATTGCAGGGATTTAATTATGCAGAAGCAAAAGCACCAGTAGGAAATGAATGGGAATCTCCCGAGAATCTCTCCTTAAACAAGGAGCAGCCACATGCTTACTTCTTTTCTTTCCAAAATGTAGAAAATGCCCGTAAAGTATTGCCGGAGAATTCCACATATTGGCAATCACTCAATGGAGACTGGAAGTTTAACTGGGTAAAATCACCAGAACTGAGACCGAAAAACTTCTATGAAACAACGTATGACGTCTCTTCATGGGATATTATTCCAGTGCCGTCTAGTTGGAATATTTATGGTGTTCAGAAAAACGGGAATCTAAAATATGGAGTTCCTATTTATGTTAATCAACCGGTTATCTTTCAGCATCGTGTCGCTGTGGATGACTGGAAAGGCGGAGTGATGCGTACACCACCTGAAAAATGGACAACCTTTGAATATCGGAACGAAGTGGGTTCTTACCGTCGTGATTTCGAACTTCCTGCAACATGGGACGGACGTGAAGTCTTTATCAATTTTGAAGGGGTAGATTCCTTCTTCTATCTTTGGATCAATGGAAAGTATGTGGGATTTTCTAAAAACTCCCGCAACACGGCAAGCTTCAATATTACAAAATATCTTCAAAAAGGAAAGAATGTCGTTGCAGCAGAAGTCTATCGTAGTTCGGACGGCTCTTTCCTTGAAGCGCAGGACATGTTTCGTCTGCCCGGTATCTTTCGTACAGTAGGATTACATTCCGTGCCGAAAGTTCAGGTGCGCGATTTGAATGTAATCCCCGATCTGGACGAAACCTATACGAATGGATCTCTGATCATTGATGCAGATATTCGTAACCTTGGTAAGAGCAATGCAAAAGGATATAAAATGGTATATACCTTGTATGCCAATAAACTATACTCAGACGAGAACACAGAGGTTGCAAATGTTACAACAACGGCTGTGATTGAACCGGTTGCATCCAGTCAGACAATACAAGCTCAGAAAGCAGTCATGAAGGTTCAGTCTCCAAATAAATGGTCTGCTGAAACTCCATATCGTTACACTCTTGTTGCAGAATTGAAAGACAAAAAGAATAAAACGATTGAAACAGTGTCCTGTGTCGTCGGTTTTCGAAAAGTGGAAATTAAAGATACGAAAGCTGAAGATGATGAATTCGGACTTGCCGGCAGGTATTATTATATCAATGGTAAAACAGCCAAACTGAAAGGTGTAAACCGTCATGAGAGTAATCCGGGAACAGGTCATGCTCTTACCCGCAAGATGATGGAAAAAGAGATCATGCTCATGAAACGTGCGAACATCAATCATGTGCGTAACTCTCATTACAACGACGATCCGTACTGGTATTTTTTATGTAATAAGTACGGCATTTATCTGGAAGATGAAGCAAATATAGAGTCTCATGAATATTATTATGGAGAAGCTTCTTTGTCGCATCCGGAAGAGTGGAAAGCAGCTCATGTGGCACGCGTAATGGAAATGGTGCACAGTAATATAAATAATCCCTCTATCGTTATTTGGTCATTGGGTAATGAAGCTGGTCCCGGAAAGAACTTTGTGGCAGCCTATGATGCTATAAAGGCTGTGGATACTTCCCGACCTGTACAGTATGAACGTAACAATGATATCGTGGATATGGGATCCAATCAATATCCGTCTATCGGATGGATGCAAGGTGCTGTAAAGGGCACGTACCAAATAAAATATCCTTTCCATATATCAGAATATGCACACTCAATGGGTAACGCCTGTGGTAACTTGATTGATTACTGGAATGCAATCGAGTCGACCAATTTCTTCTGTGGTGGAGCCATTTGGGACTGGGTGGATCAATCCATGTATAACTACGATAAGGTTACAGGTGAATGTTATCTTGCTTATGGGGGTGACTTTGGTGATACACCTAATGACGGTCAGTTTGTGATGAACGGTATTCTCTTTGGCGATCTCGAACCAAAGCCGCAATATTATGAAGTGAAAAAGGTCTATCAGCATATTGGAGTAACTCCAGTCAGTGTAAAAGACGGAACCTTTGAAATCTTTAATAAATACTATTTCAAAGATCTTTCAGAGTACACCCTTCTTTTATCCTTGTATGAGAATGGAAAGGAAGTGGATGAAGGCACACTCGATATGGGATCAATACCTCCTCGTACTAAAAAAAGGATGAGCGTTTCCTATAATATGAATGATTTGAAAGAATCTTCAGAGTATTTCGTTAAACTGCAATTCTTGCTGAAAGAAGATATGCCTTGGGCTCAGAAAGGTTTTGTTCAGGCAGAAGAGCAGATCTTAGTTAAAGAAGCTACAACTCGTCCAACCATTGCAGCTGTTGCCAAGGCATCTTCAACAGGGAAACTAGAAATAGAGGAGACTTCTTCCACGATAAAGACAGTAAAAGGAGATGGCTTTGTTGCTGAGTTTGATCTTACTTCCGGTACAATATATAGTTTGACATATGGCAAAGAGACAGTGATAACTCCGGGTAACGGCCCAAAGCTGGATGCTCTGCGTGCATTTGTCAACAATGATAACTGGTTCTATACGCAATGGTTTGATCGCGGATTGCATAATCTGAAGCATAAGGCTATAAGTAGTAACTTCTTGAAAAAGGCGGACGGTACTATTGTCGCATCTTTCACTGTTGAGTCGCAGGCTCCGAATGCAGCTCGTATACTTGGAGGTACAAGTTCAGGTAAAAACAGTGTGGAAGAGCTAACAGACAAAGTCTTTGGAGAGAATGATTTCAAGTTTACCACCAACCAGATCTTTACAATCTATCAAGATGGCTCTGTTGAGTTGGAGGCGAGCATTACTTCCAGTCAGGATGCTTTGATATTACCACGTTTGGGATATGTCATGAAAGTGCCTCAGAAATATTCTGAGTTCAACTATTATGGTCGTGGGCCAATTGACAATTATGCAGATCGCAAGTCAGGTCAGTTCATCGAACAACATCAGAGTACAGTGGAAAAGGAATTTGTCAATTTCCCGAAGCCACAGGATATGGGTAACCATGAAGATGTACGTTGGTGTGCCTTGACAGACAAGACAGGTAACGGTGCTCTATTTGTGGCAGCAGACCATCTGTCAGTATCAGCACTGCAATATTCATCTATGGATATGATCTTGGCTCCTCATCCATACCAGTTGCCTAAAGCAGGAGACACCTATCTGCATCTTGATTTAGGAGTAACCGGTCTGGGAGGCAATAGCTGCGGTCAGGGTGGTCCTCTTACTCCAGACCAAATCAAAGCGGAAGCACACGTTATGGGCTTCATTATTCGTCCTGCCGGTAAAGACCTGGCAAAAATAGCAAATGTGGCACCTTCAGGGGATGTACCAGTTTCCATAACCCGCAACCGTGCGGGTGCAGTGACAATCTCTTCCACGAAGGAAGGAGCTATGATGTGCTATAGTATAAATAAAGGAAAATCGAATGACTATTCGCAAGTGATTCCTTTGCGCGATGGAGGTACAGTGAGTGCCTGGTTTAAGGAAACCCCTCAGACTAAAACGACTATATCTTTCCCTAAGATTGAAGGTATTCAAACTACGGTTGTTTTTGCCAGCAGTCAGGAAGCCGGAGAAGGGGATGCTTCTAATCTGACAGATGGCGATCCGAATACCATCTGGCATACGATGTATTCTGTTACAGTGGCTAAATATCCGCATTGGGTTGATCTGGATGCCGGTGAAGTGAAGACAATAAAAGGCTTTACTTATCTGCCACGTCAGGATGGTACCAATGGAGATGTGAAGGATTATACTATTCACGTAAGCATGGATGGAAAGAACTGGGGTGAACCCGTTGTCAAAGCTGAATTTAGAAGGAATAAATCAGAGAAGAAAGTGACCTTTGACCAACCTGTCAAAGGTCGATATATTCGCTTTACAGCATTGAGTGAACAAAGTGGACAAGATTTTGCAACAGGAGCTGAGATCACCATCCTTGCAGATTAATTAGTCTTCGATGTTAAATAGGAAAAAGCGTGCCAGAAGTGGCGCGCTTTTTTTATATACAGATGATTATATATATAAAATACTATTAACTTTGCAAAATTTACACACAGACAGATCTAAGAATTAAATAGTAGTGGAGACCAGAAACCACATGAATAAACGGGGCGTAACTGAAAAGCCTTATGAGTAGGAAGATAATCATTTATTGAATGAAAAAGAAATTCTCCTTTAAACTCGCGTCACTCTTTATTGGTACCTATTTCTTAATGCCTTTCAGTTCTTACTCTCAAGACGGAACATTAGATGTCAGCTTTGGTACCAATGGCAAAGTTATTACAAATGTTGGAGGTTTGTATGATGAAATTGCGTCAATCGCTATTCAGAGTGATGGTAAAATTGTAGTTGCTGGAACCAGTTATCCTAACGTATATGCTGATTTTACGGTTGTACGCTATAATAGTGACGGAAGCCTGGATCTAAGTTTTGGATCTGAAGGGAAAGTTTATACAGATATAGGCACATTAACCGATTATGCACAAGCTGTTGCTATTCAAAGCGACGGGAAAATTGTGGTTGTAGGAAAAGGTTATTTGGATGGACAAGACCGTATTGCTTTAGTTCGCTATAATGAAGATGGGACGCTTGATGATGACTTCGGTACAAATGGCATTACTACCACAGCAATAGGTAACACATATAGCATTGGTAATGCAGTTGCAATACAGAGTGATGGTAAAATTGTGGTTGCTGGTCAAACAGAGATAAGCAGTTATGATCAAGAGATGATTGTGCTTCGTTATAATCATGACGGAACTCTGGATCCTTCATTTAATGAGAGTGGATTTTTCATCACGGAGTTCGGGGTGATGGGATCAATGGCTTCTTCAGTTACAATACAAAGTAATGGTAGAATTGTAGTGGCAGGAAATAGTGTGAATGCTGGTAATCCAAATTTTGCAGTTATACGCATTTTAGAAAATGGGAATCCAGATGTAACGTTTAGTAGTGATGGTATAGACACCACTTCTGTTGGAGGTCTTATTGATTATGCTAAGTCTGTTGTCGTTCAAAGCGATGAAAAAATAGTTATAGCCGGTTATAGTCATAATGGTAGTAATACGGATTTTGCATTAGTCCGCTATAATAGTAACGGTACTCTTGATACCTCGTTTGACGAAGACGGAAAGGTTACTACTGCAATTGGATACTCAAATGATCAGGCATCATCAGTTGTGCTTCAAGATGATGGTAAGATAGTCGTTGCAGGATTTTCTTACAACGGTAGAAATTATGATTTTGCATTAGCCCGATATAACAGCGATGGAACTCTTGATACGTCATTTGATGGAGATGGAAAACAAACAACCGATTTTGGAAACAGTCATGATTATTGCAGATCACTTGCCATTCAGAGTGACGGAAAAATTGTGTTAGGAGGAAGTATGAAGTATGGAACGGATGCTGATTTCGCCTTAGCTCGTTATACAAACACACTTCTTACCGGAATAGATGAGATTCAGAGCGAAGATCAATCACTAAAGATTTATTCGGATCCTACAGTTGAAGTGCTTGTAGTGAAAGCCGGCACTCAACTTATTGGCTCTTTATATACTATTAGCGATCAGTTGGGCCGACCAATTATCACTGGTAGATTGATGTCTGAGACCTCTTCAGTTGTAATTGATAAATTGGCTTCCGGATTATACTTCTTTCAGGTAGTAGGTGGTAATCAAATGACAATCAAGTTTATGAAGAAATAAGATCGGTACAACAAGTTTAGGTGCACCTATCAAAAAGAGAAGGCGGCAAACAGAGTTATGAATTCTGCCTGCCGCCTTCATTCGCAATATTGTCAGCAATAATCTTATCAGCCGGACAGAACTCATACTCTTTCAGCTCTTCAGTGCGCACCCATTTGCAGTCATTGTGCTCATTGGCTGTAACAGAACCATGCTGGATGGTACAATTGAAAAAGTGGATGTGTATAGTTCCTTTTGGATGATCAGAGAATGTTTCTCCGAATAGATCTTCGATAGCAATTGTGATATTCAATTCTTCCTGACACTCTCTGGTCAAGCATCCTTCCAATGTTTCCTCCGGCTCTTGCTTGCCTCCGGGAAATTCCCAGAGCAGGGCACAATTCTTTTGTATGGGCCGTTGGCAGATTAATATTTCGTTCTGTTTGTTGCGAATGATTGCTGCGGTTACTTCCATTCCTGTCCTATCTCCTTATTCAGTGATAAAAAGTCATTTGCTTGAGCATTCAGGATCATAATTACAAAGACATCTCCTTACCCAAAGAAAATTCAGGTAGAAATGAAAATGCTACTTTTAGATGGGTGTGCACTTTTTAATTAAGTTTCCTTCTTACAACCGTGCGAAACATAAAGAATCCCCAGTTCAATTTTGCAATATGCTCTGAAAGAAAATCCCCGATACTAATGGCAAGGTTCGAAATTGATGTTCGTAAATTTATCATAATTCAAATATTTAGGTTCTTTTTTGCTCATCAGAGTAGGTTCTTTTATCTCTGATTGTCTCATTTCGATGAATGCTTTCAGCAAATATAGTTTAAATGTTTTGTTTGACAAAATAAAACTGAATTTATTTTACAAATTAGTCTGTTTTTACGCTTCTGAGTAATATAGACAATCTCAATAACAAGGAATTTGAGTAGATAATAATAGCTCAATACTGTTTATGAAGGGATAGGGTCATTGGCGCTTGCTTTCACTTTATGAACATTTCAATTTTAAAAGAGTATTGGACAAGAATATTGCACCATGGTCCAGTTTTGAACCTACACTTTATTCTTATTCAAAGTTTGTCAAGAAACTAAAATCGGTGTTTTAGAACAATTTGATGTAAGACAAAGAAGAGACTAATTCTCATAAATAGGATGTCGAATAAGAGAATCCGGTCATTCTGTATAATTCTGCTATTTTCTATATTGGTGATATGTAAAGTGTTATACTTTTTGAAAATGAGTCCGTCCGCGAATATAATTTCTACCTGATGAAATGTTTATTTCAAAGGCATCCGATGACAAAAACAACCTGATAAAAGTTCAAAAACTATTGATAGAAATTCTGTTCCTTTCAGGCTCTTTTTTTATGATGTTCTTGAATCTTGGAAATCGGTGTTTTAGAACAATTTTTGTTTCCTTTTTGTCTCTCTTTATCAGAAGATACGCTTACCGGAAATTAAATTTTGTAGCATGTGGCAAAGATGTTTTGGATAGTATGGAGGTTATATCTAAACACTGAAAAATGGCATCAGGCATTGCTTGCGCTCATATATTATCGTGCTTTGAACTATTATTTAACTACAAAGATATAATAAGTTTGGAATGGATGTAAATTAGTATAATTATCATTTTATTCAGTATATAGAAACTAAAGTGTAAGCTATAAAAAATTACATTTGCATCTTCTAAAGTAAAACAATAATTCATTTAAAATTACCAGATATGAATAACCACAAATTAGTGTATGCATCTCTCGCTTTATTAGTTGCCTTATGCTTTCATACAGCAGACTTATTTGCTCAGCAATCGTCATGGAAAACGGATGATGGGTGGGTGTTACGAAAAGCGCCGGGTAGCTCGAAGTATGAGAAGTTCTTCGCAGTCGGCGTTTGGAATATTCCGGGATATAATCTTCAGGCGATGGAAGAAGATCCTGTTGCATACAGGATTAATGCCAAGCCTTATCTGGATAAATCACCTCTTTATAACTTGGTGTATCTCTCTCCGGGTAAAACCAAATACGAACAAAAGAGGGTGGAAGTAACGGGCTCGATCACTTTTCAGGAAACCCTGAAAGCCTATCTGGACAAAGTGCCCGGATTAAAAAGAGGCATTGATAGTGATTATGTAAGGCGTCAATATCTTAATAAACATATTGATGATAAACAGTTGGAAATACTACTGGATAGTGCCATCAACTGTGTTCGCGAAACGAATGGTGATGCCGATCATATATGGGCGCCAATTGATGAAATTGTAAATGGAGGTGCAGGGAGTGGTTGGTGCTGGCATCCTTCAGTAGGTGAGAAATTAAAAGAACGAATAAAGAAGCAGGAAAAGAACACGCTTGTATATACCGACCTTGTTGGTATTGCCAGGGGTAATGCTTTCCTTTTCGAACGAAAATATCTGCAAACACATGACTCAATGCCGGCGACAGTTCCTTATGATGCATTAGGAAAAGAGGCTAAGATCATGGAGAATCGTCCATTACTCGGATTTCTACGTGCACACGACGGAAGACCTGTATATGATAACGGAACTGCCAACTATACGGAATATGATCTGGAGACTTTAAAGTCACTGTTTTATGAGAATCTCAAGATATCAGCTGCTGCATATAAAGGAAGTGGTGATGTGTTTGGAAGTAATACGTTTATAGATTTTAATACCAATCCGGTATTAGCTGGATCGGCTGTGGATGGTATAAAAGCCGGTGTAGGAGAGGAGACTCCGGTATGGTTGTATTTTGATGGAAACGGTTATGCTAAACCTTCAAACTTGTCGGCTGTAGATTTTGCCCAGGTGCTCAAGTGTCAGATTTATACGTCTATCATCCATGGTGCAACGGGCATCATGTTTTGGAACGACCGTTCGCTTTCACCGGAGGTGTTTTATGCTCTGGAGCCTGTGCTCAAGCAACTTGACGGAAACTTACACATCATAACTATGAATACGGTGGAGAAGAAGGCGGACAACGATCTCCATTATATGATTAAGAATGATAAAGATAGCCGCTATATTATTGCTTCCAATACGAGTATGAGCGAGTCAATCGAACTGAATATTCCGAATGTGATCAAGAGATCTTTGAAGCCACTTGAGGTTCTTGTTTCTCCACTTTAATTTTTCTTTCTATCATAAATGAGGGTGTGCCATTAATGACATGCCCTCATGCTTTATAAATATGGATGAATAATTCTTTTATCAAACATGGTGTTATAATAATCCTACTTCTCCGTCTTAGTAGTGTAATTTTTGAAATACTGATATTTTACATCAAAAAGCAGGAAACGTATTAAATAATTGTTTTACTTTGCGTATCAATCCTTAAATATAAACAACAATGAACTACAAGAGACTGGAAGAATTGAATAACTTGCGCCAGAATGGTGCTTTGACTGAAGAAGAGTTTCAACGTGAAAAGCAGAAGCTTTTTGATCAACCGGGTAGTACTGGTACTAATAACAGTGGGATTCCTTTTGACCTTAGTGAAAGCGCCTATCTCGGATTGATGAATTTTGTCTTTTTGGTTCCGACTGTCGGATGGATTCTCTCTATCGTAGCCTGGGTGATTGGCAAAGATAAATCGCCAAAGATTGACGAACAAGGTAAGAATATCGTTAACTTTATGATAAGCTATGCTTTATATGCACTTATCTTTTTTTGCTCCATTCTTATGATTATTGGTATTGCTCTTATTCCTCTAGCGATTGTTGGAGGAATCCTCGTTTTTATCCTTCCTATCATTGCCGGAATTAAGGGCTTGAATGGTGAGACGTGGCGTTATCCGATTACCATCGAGTTTATCCGATAGAATGATTTGTGATTTGGGAACTGAGAAGATCCGTTTTCTTTAGAAATTACTTATCGACAAGATACTTGGTACATTTATTTCTATTAAGATTATTATAGGGGAACTTTACTTTTTATGGTAAAGCTCCCTTTATCAATTATATTGTTGGTCATATGGATCTTTATTACTAAATTTGTGATTGTAATATTGAATAAATGCTACACTCGGAGTCACGTTGCTCTCTGATTTCTCTAGGATAAAGGAGGTCGGAAAACTAAAATTCAAAAGCCACTAGTCCACTAGAGATTATAGGTAAGTCAATAGATACATCGTTTCTATCTGATTCAATATTATTGTTGATGGATATAACCATCACTATTTAAATAACAAATAATCATTTTCTTATGAAAGAACAAATCGCTAAATTTCAAGATCTTATTCTCCCATTGCTTATAACGCACGGAATTAAAATAGTTCTCATTATTTTAGGCTATCTGATTTTGAACAATGTTTTAAAGAAATTGATTCAAAGATCCATCCGAATTTCAGTAAGGACAGGAAATTATGTATCGAAAGAAGCTGAAACAAAGAGAGAAAATACGTTGATAAGAATTTGTACCGGAGTCACCAGAATCTCCCTGCTTACTATGTCAATATTGATGATTCTTTCAGAAGTTGGATTAGAAATCGGACCAATCCTTGCAGGTGCCGGAATAGTTGGACTTGCAGTTGGATTTGGAGGTCAGTATCTTATTCGTGACATTATATCCGGTCTATTTATCATTATTGAAAATCAATATCGCGTAGGCGATGTTGTAAGCTTTGATGGAACGGGTGGACTTGTTGAAGATATTAGTTTAAGAATGACTACAATCAGGGACTTGGATGGAACGGTACATCACATACCTCATGGAGAAATAAAGAAAGTGGCCAATCTTTCAAAAACTTACTCACGAGTAAATATGAACATAGGTATTA
The DNA here is from genome assembly GCA_963677415.2 of Bacteroidales bacterium. Classification (GTDB taxonomy): domain Bacteria; phylum Bacteroidota; class Bacteroidia; order Bacteroidales; family JAQUTK01; genus JAQUTK01. The sequence continues at coordinate 22,762 of CAXXFJ010000034.1, forward strand.
GCTACAATTCAAATATTGAGCATGTAATTAAAGTGGTTAATCAGATAGGCAAAGAGTTGGCAGAGGATCCAAAATGGAAAGACTCAATTCTCTCACCTCCTCAATTTCTTCGTATTGATGATTTTGCTGATTCTGCAATTATTATCAAGATATTGGGAGATACACAACCAATAAAGCAATGGGAAGTCAGTGGGGAGTTGCGAAAAAGGATAAAAGCTACTTTTGATAGTGAGGGAATAGAGATACCTTTCCCACAAAGAGTGATCCACGCAGCAGTAAAGAAATGATGAAGTATCTGTTCTTTCGTGTTGCATTTGTTTCGACTATAAGCTAGATTAGTTCTCAATATATGTAGTCGCTAATTTTTTTGAATCATTGTTTCTAACAAACAGATCTGTATTGTGCAGGAATCCATATTCTAATTACGCCGCAAGTATGAAATCTACTCCTATTTTAATTTTGTCACTCTTGCTGTCGCTATTTTCTGGTTTTGTGATAGCACAATCGGACAGTTCTACTGTTGATCGTGATTCTGTGAATGTTGCGGTTTTGAAAGAGTACAACAAGAGACTGTTGGAATTTGAGCAGCAACGAGTGGCAGACTCCGTCATGAAGACGGATCTTGAACAGAAACTCAGTTCCCTGAAGAATACAGAGAATCTTCAGAAAACAAAATTATTGGAACAGTTGAAGACTATTGAGGAAAATGATAGTCAGAGGAGAGCAACTAAGGATAAACGGATTGACTCTCTTCGAATTAATGCGTTGGGATATCCGGTTGTGAGTGTAATGAGTGATACTTTATTCTATATCTATTCCAAACTTGGAGCTTCCATGGCTTGGGAGAGGGCTAGAAATGTCTCTGCAAAAATTAAGTTGCTATACGAAGATGATTTTCTGAATGTTGACTCGATTCTGGTAGTAAATTCAGAATATACCTATGATATTGTATATAAGGATGCTATTATCATGAGTGTTTCTGAAACTGATGCAATTTGGTACAACATGAGTATGGCTGAGCTCAGTAAAGAATGCACGACAAAGATACAACAATCAATTGAGTTAGCGAAAAAGGAAAATAGTTTGGAAAGAGTTTTAATACGTATCGGACTAGCTTTGCTGGTTGTCGCTTTTGCCTGGATAATATTCCGTCTGGTGCGCAAGGGATATGGCTTGTTGCTGGATTATATTCATGTGAATCAAAGCCGATTTCTAAAGAACTTATCTTACAAGGATTACACCTTTCTTTCGGCTGAACAGGAATTGCAAACGACATTGTTCCTTCTGAAACTCTTTCACTGGTTAGTATATGCGCTTCTGCTTTATCTTACACTTCCGATTGTATTTAGTATTTTCCCGTTCTCGCGTAACTGGGCTGATGCACTTTTTATGCTTATCTGGTCTCCATTCAAAGGGATGTTGTTATCTGTTTGGGACTATATGCCCAAGTTATTTACAATCCTGGTTATCTTATTTGTAATGAAGTATGTGATACGGCTTGTGAAATATATTTTCATGGAGATTGAGTTGGGAAAGTTGAAAATATCCGGGTTTCATCAAGATTGGGCAATACCTACATGGAGTATTGTGAGATTCTTACTCTATGCTTTTATGTTCGTTCTGATTTTCCCGTCTTTGCCAGGTTCAAGTTCTAAAGTCTTTCAGGGAGTATCCGTCTTTATAGGTGTGTTGTTTTCTTTGGGTTCTTCTACAGCTATAGCAAATATGGTGGCAGGTTTGGTGATTACATATATGCGTCCGTTTAAGATTGGAGATCGTATCATGATTGGTAATGTTACTGGCGATGTTGTTGAGAAAACGTTGCTTGTTACGCGTATCGTCACGATTAAGAACGAAGTTATTACTATTCCTAACTCTGCTGTTCTTTCCGGAAATACAACTAATTATAGTATGGGAGCTGAAGAGAAGGGTCTGATAATTCATTCATCTGTTAGCATTGGTTATGATGTGCCATGGAAAGAGGTGAGTGGAGCTCTGATAGAAGCTGCATTACGTACTCCGATGGTGATGAAGAGACCGGTACCTTTTGTATTACAAACAAGTTTGGATGATTTCTATGTAGTATATCAAATCAATTGCTATACGAAAGAAGCCAGCAAACAAGCCTTAATATATTCATCTTTACATCAGCATATTTTGGATGTATGTAATGAAAAGGGAATTGAGATTATGTCTCCACACTACCGTTCAGAAAGGGATGGTAATAAAATTGCGATTCCAGATGAGTATCTTTCGAAGATTCTTCATGATTCGAAGACGGAGGTGGAACTGAAAGTTGATGAAGGAACAAATGAGAAACAATAACGGCTTTTACAAATAAAACTAACTAAAACATCTAAAACAATGAACTTAAAGAAACTGGAAAAATTAAACGACCTACGTAAAAATGGTGCACTTACAGAAGAAGAATTTCAACAGGAGAAACAAAAGCTGATGAATGAGACTAGCTCTTCTTCTGCTCCTGCAGGAGATATACCCTTTAATCTGACGGAAAATACGTATATGGGATTGATGAATCTGATTGTTCTGCTGCCTTATATTGGGTGGATCCTATCAATTATTGCGTGGGTACTTGGCAAGGAAAAATCCGAAAAGATTGATATTCAAGGAAAGAATATCTTGAACTGGATGATCAGTTATTTGATCTATGCCATTGGTCTCTCATTTATTCTGATGTTCATATCTATCATCGGTGGAGCTGCAATGTTCGGTATGGGAATGATGGGTATGAATGGTATGGGTATGCATGGTATAGGTATGGGAGGACTGGGAATATTTGGAGCATTAAGTGCTGTTGGATTTTCCGGATTTGGATTGGTTGTAGTTCTTTTTGTTGTCATTCTTCCAATTATTGGAGCAATTAAAGGCTTTAATGGTAATACGTTCCGTTATCCGCTGACCATTTCCTTTATCAAGTAAGTTTCAGATATTTATAGTAGAAGGCCGGTTGCACAATGCAGCCGGCCTTCTTTTGATATTACAGGGCTTAGGGTCTTTCAATAGTCCCGTCCGCATGACGTGCGAACCGGGGTTTCTTCTTTGTGCAAACAGGGTCTTCAACATCCCATGGCCAGCCACCAAAGCGAGTCTTCTGATAGTCCTCATACGCTTGTTGAACTTCTGGCATGCTGTTCATTACAAACGGTCCGTACACTGCTATTGGTTCGTTTATGGGTTCTCCTTCTAACAAAAGCAGATGGGCACGTTTCTTACCATTCTTTATAAAGATATCGGCATTACCATCAAGGTCGGCACAGTATCCTTTTTTCAGCACTTCCTCATAGATAGTCAGTTTCTCTCCTTCAAAGAAGTAGAGCATCCGGTTGAGCGTGGGAGAGATAGGGGGCAGGATAACGGTTGCTTCAGCTTCCATATCGATCACCCAGATACCAACATGATGACTACGATCTGCAGCCCATGATGCAGGAGGTGGTTCGAGACTCTTTTCACCTTTGCAGGTACCAGCTACGAGCTTGATGCGAGCAGTCTTTCCAGCTTCATTGGTTTGCACCAGAAGAGGTGTCTTTTCATTCCATAACATCCTGTAAGCAGGAGTTGCAAACTTATCTTTCTGTGGTAGATTGAGCCATATCTGGAATAATTCCATCGGATTAGCTCCTTCCTCATTCAATAAAGGAAACATTTCCGAATGTTGAATGCCCGATCCGGCAGTCATCCACTGCACATCTCCTTTGCCATAACGTCCTTGTGATCCTCTTGAGTCTGAATGATCCACAAAACCTTTGGTGACAACCGTAATGGTTTCAAAACCCCGGTGTGGATGAACGGGGAAGCCGGGAATCTTATCTCCATAATACATCCGCCAAGGGGCATGGTGATTAAAATCATTGCCGATACTTCGTCCAGGAAGGTAGTGCACCGGTTCCATCTTGGTATTACCGGTGGGAAAGGAATCCTTATGGTGCATACAAGCAATAAACGGACTCTTTACGATGAGCTGAAATCCCATCTTCTCAATGTGCATTGTTTTCATAGGGCTCAATTATAAGTATTCTTAATCTCCCTTTATGGGTGAATGCTATCTGGTTACCTTAGAATCACAAAGATATAAATTATATGACAGTAAGCAACTATAGTATATAAAGATAAAATTATATCTTTGCGAGTATTAAACATCAGAAATATGAAACAAAAAATTATGGATCAATATCTCCCTACCAGATTGATTTTCGGTTGTGGAAGTATTGAGAAGCTTGGAAATATGACTCTTCCGGGCAAGAGAGCGTTAGTGGTTGTCTCATCTGGAACTTCCATGCACCTATTTGGATACCTGGATAAGGTGAAAGAAGCTCTGAAAGCTAATAATGTAGAAGTGATCGTGTACGATAAAGTGCAGTCTAATCCGATAAAGAGTCATGTCATGGACGCTGCTGCAATCTGCCGGAATGAAAAATGCGATTTTATAATCGGATTGGGTGGTGGTAGTTCGATTGATTCGGCTAAGGCAATAGCTGTAATGGCTTGTAATGAGGGTGATTATTGGGACTATGTAGGTGGGGGATCAGGTAAAGGGAAACCGACTATTGGTGGAGCCTTGCCTGTGATAGCAATTCCAACAACTGCAGGGACTGGGACAGAGATGGATCCGTGGACTGTGATTACCAATGAAGAGAAACAGGAGAAGATTGGTTTTGGAAATAACTTTACCTTTCCCGTTTGTTCCATAGTGGATCCTGAACTGATGCTTTCTGTGCCACCTGTATTTACAGCTTACCAGGGATTTGATGCCTTTTTTCATGCTGCGGAAGGGTTTATTGCAAACATTGCAACTCCGCTCAGCGAACTCTATTCGCTGGAGAGCATCCGTCTGCTATCCAATTATCTGCATAAAGCTGTGGCAGATGGAAGTGATGTTGAAGCTCGTACAAAAGTGGCTTGGGCAAGTACTCTTTCGGGAATGGTGGAATCGACTTCAAGCTGTACGTCTGAACACTCATTGGAACATGCTATGAGTGCTTATTATCCGGCACTTCCTCACGGAGCCGGATTGATAGCAATCTCTTTGGCTTATTTCTCTCACTTCGTATATGATGTGCCTGAACGCTATATAAAGATGGCGGAAGTGATGACTGGAAAGAAGGTGACGGATCCGAATGAGTTTATCCATGCGTTGGCCGCTATGCAGGTGAGATGCCGGGTGGATACTATCAGACTTTCAGACTATGGTATCAAAAGTGCCGATCTGCCACGCTTTGTGACAAATGCAACTGAGACAATGGGAAAGCTTTTCGAGTTTGATCCACAGTCACTTACAGAAAGTGAGAAACTCGATATCTACAAAAAGTCATACAAATAGTTATTCGCCCTATAATTTATATATATACATCAAAATAGTTGAACATCTAATACCTATAGAAATGAAAAAAGTATCTTCTGCTGTCCTTTTGATTGCAATGCTTACTGTCTCCATGGCAGTGAAGTCACAGGTCTCTTTCGGTCACCCCGAACTGATAAACAATGATTGGAAATTTATTCTTGAGGATGTAAAAGGGGGAGAGGAATCTACCTTTAACGATGAGAGATGGCGCTCTATCGATTTGCCTCACGACTGGAGTGTGACCCGACAAATGAGTCCGGCACTTGCCAGTAGCACCGGTTTCTTGCCGGGTGGAATTGCTTGGTATCGCAAACATCTAACTCTACCTGTTGAGAAAAAAGAGCGGAAGTTTTATCTCTATTTCGAGGGTGTATATAATCACAGTGAAGTGTTTGTCAATGGGCATTCTCTGGGTATGCGCCCGAACGGATATATTTCTTTTATGTATGATGCGACTCCCTGGCTGAAGTTTGGCGAGGAGAATGTGATTGCTGTACGTGTTGATCACAGCATTGATGATGATAGCAGATGGTACACTGGCTCAGGGATTGACCGCAATGTATGGCTGGTAGAGGCAGGTGGAGTACATATTGATCAGTGGGGTGTTTTTTTTCAGACGCCGGAGGTGAGCAGCAAAGAGGCAATTGTCAATGTACAGGTGGCAGTTTCAAATGTTACAAAGGCTCCAGCAGCTATCAAAGTAAAACTCACGCTGAAAGATAAGAACGGTAAGAACGTAGCTTCATCTTTCTATTCAGTAAAGAGTGCTGCGTCTGCTGTGACTCCTTCTTCGGCTAAAATGAAAGTGATGAATCCTGATTTGTGGTCTCCTTCCACACCCAACTTATATCGTCTGACCACAGAATTGTATCAGGGGAAGAAACTGATTGATAGCAGTTCGCAGGCTTTAGGTATTCGCACGATGACGTATGATGCCAACAAAGGTTTTGCGCTCAATGGTGTACCCATGAAGATGAAGGGCGTTTGTTTACATGAAGATGCCGGCGTTCTGGGCAATGCGGTGCCTCGTGAAGTATGGAAGCGCAAACTGATTACATTGAAAGAAATAGGTTGCAATGCGATACGTATGAGCCATAATCCACATGTGCCCGCCTTGTACGACTTGTGCGATGAGATCGGTTTTCTTGTGATTGATGAAGGATATGATGAATGGGAACTTCCTAAAAAGAAGTGGATAGAAGGATGGAATCAGGGAACTCCGGGATTGAATGGTACTTCATCTTACTTTAAGGAATGGTATGAAGCTGACTTGCGCGACTTAGTGCTTCGTGACCGTAATCATCCTTCTATTGTGATGTGGAGCATTGGTAATGAGATCGATTATCCGAATGATCCGTATTCCCATCCAGTGATGGAAAAAGGAAAGATTAATCAACCAGTCCAAGGTGCTTATGTGGAGGAACGTCCAAATGCAGAGCGGCTGGGCGTGATTGCCAAACAGCTGGTACCTGTTGTGAAGAAGTATGATACGACACGTCCGGTCACAGCTGCTTTGGCGGGTGTTATCATGTCTAATGAGACGGAGTATCCCGGTGCTTTGGATGTAGTAGGTTACAATTATACGGAGAATCGCTATGCGGAGGATCATAAGAAGTATCCGAATCGTATCTTATATGGTAGTGAGAATGGACATTCCTTTGAAGCATGGACTGCTGTAAGAGATAATGAGTATATTATCGGCCAGTTCCTGTGGACGGGTATTGATTATTTGGGAGAAGCAAGAGCCTATCCTTCAAGAGGTTCGTCTTCCGGTCTGCTTGATATAGCTGGTTTCCGCAAACCGAATTCCTATATGCGGGCTTCCTTGTGGAGTGATAAACCGATGTGTTATCTGGGCACTTATTCTATGTCCAGAAACTCTATGAGAGGGTCTCGCGAGGGAGGATGGCCTTTGTGGAATTATGAAGCCGGACAACAAGTGCGTGTGGTTTGCAATACAAACTGTGCTGAGACGAAGTTGCTACTGAACGGTAAACAAGTGGGAGAGGTTCAGAAACTGGATAAGACGAAGGAGTCAATATCGTGGGAAGTACCTTATGAAGCGGGTAAACTGGAAGCTGTGGGTATGAATGATGGAAAGGAAGTATGCAGATATGTTATTCAGACCTATGGTCGTCCGGCTGCGATAAAAGTCAATGTGGAGTCTGAACCCGGTGATGAAGTGCAACAGATTGTTGTGCAGATTGTCGATGAGCAGGGAATTCCGGTGCTTCTTGCAGATGATGAGGTAACTTGTTCCATGGATGGTGAGGCCAAACTGCTGGGTATGGAATCGGGTGATATGAGTATTACTGATAATTTGAGTGATCGTAGTCAGAGGGTTTACAAAGGACGTTTACTGGCTTATGTGCGCAATCCACAAGGAGGACGCGCGGTAGTTCGCTTCACAGCCCCTTGGTTGAAAACTGCTGAAGTCGTGATAGGAAAATAAGAATCCACAATTCGTTTGTGACTTTTATGCGTATATAAATAGTTTGTAATAGATTGAGTGTAATCGGAAAGAGGTTCGTATCTTATGTAATAACAAATTTAAATACGTGATGAAAAGTAATTTATTCTTATCTCTTTTAGCCGGGATGCTGTTGACAGCAGGGTTGACTCATACAACCTTTGCACAGCAAGGATTTGTGCATCCCGGTATGATGCACACGCAGGCTGATTTTGACAGAGTCAAAGCCAAGCTCACTGCAAAGGAATCTCCATACGTGGAAGGGTATGCTAAACTAACGGCAAACTCGCATGCTCAACTCACTTATTCTCCGGCTCCAACGAAATGGATTGTGCGAGGGGCTGCTGTGGATGGTGTAGGGGAAAACTACAGCAGAGCGATGAATGATGCCGCAGCTGCTTATCAGTGCGGGTTGCGCTGGAAGTTGTCCGGAGATAAAAGATATGCGGATAATGCCGTGAATATCTTGAATCAATGGGCGAATACCTGTGTGTTGGTAACAGGAAATACCAACGGTTCGTTGGCTGCCGGTATCTATGGTTATGAGTTTGCCAATGCTGCTGAGTTGGTGCGTGATTATGAGGGATGGGACCGGGAGGATTTCGCTCGTTTCCAGAAGTTCATGCTGGATGTGTTTTATCCTGGCAACAAAGACTTCCTGAGAAGAAGACACGGTACTTGTAATACGCATTACTGGTCCAACTGGGGACTTTGTAATGTGCTGTCTGCCATAAGTATCGGAATCTTGTGTGATGATGTCTATATCTACAACGAAGCGATGGACTATTTCAAGGAGAACAACTACACCGAACAAATCAACAATCTGGTTTGGTATATGCATGAAGATGCAAGAGGGCCATTTGGTTATCTGGGACAAATGCAGGAGGCTAACCGCGATCAGGGCCATTGTACCTTGTCTGTTGGTTTCGCTTCAGATATCTGCGAAATAGCATGGAACCAGGGTGATGATGTGTATAGTGAATTTAACAACAGACTGGCTGCAGGATTTGAATTTGTGGCTTGTTATAACTCCGGAGAAGATGTTCCGGACACTGCCTATACGACCTGTGAAGGTGAAACTCAGACAGTAGTAAGTAGCTCGGGAAGAGGTAATGTCCGTCCGATATGGAGTAAAGTACTGAACCACTTTGAAAATCGCAAGGGTGTCAAAATGAAGTATAGCCGGAAGATGCTGGAAGCTTGTGGCACAGAAGGCGGAGGGGGAGACTATGGACCAAATAGCGGTGGTTTCGATGCTCTTGGATTTGGTACGCTCATGTATACTTTGGACTCTTTAGAAGCAGATAAGATTCCAGTAACTATAGAATCACAATATATTTATAAGAATAAGACCTATAATCTTGCCGAACGCATTGGTGTTAATATTGGAGATTCTCTGATTCTTTCTCCGCAGCTTCCACTTGATGAAGTGGATACCGGTGATTGGCTTTGGGAAGATGGAAGTACAGCGCAGGTACGTGTTGTATATCCGGAAAAGAGTTCCATCTATCGTGTGGTATATACCAATTCAAAAGGAGTAAAAACCACTCAGGCATACTTCATTGCAGTGAAAGGGGATTGTATTATGCCCGATGTAAAGCCGATTATATCCACTTCTGATGAGACAACTTATACGGGAAAGATGAGGGTGACGCCTGGTACATCTGTGACGTTGAGCACTTCTGAAAGATACGGGTCATTGAGATGGAGTAATGGTAAGATTTTGACATCCCTGACTTTTAACTCTCTTGCAAAAGACACCTTGATGAGTGTGCTTTATATAAGTACGGGAGGAGCTAGAACGACTCTGAAGTATGAAGTAAAAGTTTCCGATGTCGTCCCTTATGTTAAGTTAGGTACAGCTGCCTGGTCGAAAGGAAACTCGGCTATTGTATCGACTATCGGCAGTGTCGAACTGATAGCTCATTCGTATGACGGTAAAGGTACCTGGCAATGGAGCTCCGGTGAAACAGATTCTTCAATCGTGCTGAGTGCATTGAAAGAACCTACTATTCGTACAGTATCTTATACGAATAAGGACAACAAAATATTTGTTGATACTTTTTCCGTGAATGTATATAAGGTAAATTCTACTTTTACCAATGGGGATTACTTTATCAAAAACGCTTTAACAGGAACATACCTGACCAATTCAGGAGGCGCACCGATGTTCAAATCTTTGAACCTTGCTAATCTTACAGATCAGGGATGGACAATAACTAAGGACGGTACACGATATAAGATTGTTTCAAAGAAATCGGGCGGTTATCTTAATGAGACTGGAACTTTTGGAACCAATCCATATTACACGGCTTGGAATACTTTCACTCTTTTCAATGAAATAGGAAGTGACTATTATGCTATTCAGAACGGAGGAAGCTCTGGTACGGATTTTTGGGGCATCAATAATGGTATTGCGGTGATCGGGAAATACGAGAGTACGCTGACGGGGTTTCCTTTCGAGCTAGTGCCGTATAACACGAATGTGAATGAGTTAAAGGAAGATGTCTCTGAGAAACCTATGCTGCTTCAGAATCCTGTGTGTGAAGTCGTTTCTTTTAAAATCAATGCACCTGCTGTCTTTTTACTGACTTCGCTCAATGGACAACTGATTGGTGAATGGAACCTAACGGAAGGTATTCAACGTATTTCAGCTTCCAACCTGATGGCTGGCACTTACATTGGTACTTTACTAATGAATGGAAAGACTTATTCGTATATATTATTGAAGAAATAGACGTATCATTCTTTAAGGGGATTGCATGTTGACACGTTTTTAAACGGGAAGGCATGCAATCTTCATTTATACAGACTGTATAGCATCAGACCATACTTTCAAGATACGATGAGCAGAAACTTTTCAGTTCATCCGAAAGAGAATGGTCATCTTTCACCTTGGGAGTGTTATGATGTGATGGCTTCCAGTAGCCGGGTTCGTATTCCTCTTTACGTAATTCATTCATTAGGTTGAAGGAGGTTATCTGATTACCTTTTAGCATTGGGTAGGTGATGAATGTGCGAAATATCAAACCTGACCCTTTTTCTCTAACTCCCAAAGAAGCACCTTCGCTTGTGATCCCGTGCGCTTCCTCCTCGAATTCATAGGTCCCTTCCGGAAATTTTAAGATCCCATATCTGATGTTTGTGTTATGCTTGAAGTAGTGACTCCTAAGATCTATACCATCCAAATCGATATCTTTTCGCAGTTTGTATCTAGAGAAGAAATGTGGAGTGTAAAAATAAACTCCGGTAATATCTCTGGATTGCTCGTTAAAGACTGGCTTAACTGCGTAATAGCCCGACCTGGTATTCATAAGGCAGTAACATTCTTGCATTAAGTCATTGGCATAATCTCTGCTGGTTGCATAAGATTCAAGTACCCATTTGTTATTACTTTTGGTTGTATACAGTACTTGTTTGAAGACTATGGGGAACTTATCATGGTTCAATATTTCTTTTCTCTGCTTGATCTGTTGGCGCTTTTCATAGGCGTGTATTTCCAAATAATCAGTCATAATCTCTCTTCTTCTTTCTGCGTAGGTCATTGTTGGTAATATCATAGGATAGTCTTGGTTGTATTTGTAATACTCTCCATGATACTGCGGAAAGCTTTCAGTGAGGTCAAAGGTAGTTCAAAAATATCTGGTAAACGAATATTAGATGAGGGTATGTAACAATGACGTACTAATTAATATACAAAGAGGAACCTTCATTTTTGAAGTAGGTTCCTCTTTGTTTTATAAAATGAACAGCGTTTTGTATTTGCTGGTGTTATATATTTATTTGTTGAGATATTTATGAATGATCGCCAGTAGCTCAGCTTTACTTACTGGTTTAGCTATGTAATCATCGCATCCTGCTCCAAGAGCTATTTCTCTGTCTCCGGATAATCCATAAGCTGTTTGTGCTATGATGATCACTTCCTTGTTGAATTGCCGGATCTGCCGGGTTGCTTCATATCCGTTCATCTTAGGCATCTGAATATCCATTAATATCAGATCAATGTCCGGGTTAGTACGACTGATTTCAACAGCTTCCAGTCCGTTTTGCGCTTTAAGAATTGACTTACCAAACATTTTTAGCGCTATCTCAATCAACAATCCCGATACTTCATCATCTTCGGCAATCAATATTTTCAGGTTTTTAACCTGATTATTCGCTTTATCAAAAGTAAACTCCTTTGGATGGACTATTAATTCATCCGGTACAGCGTTGTAGGGTAAGGTGAAATAAAATGTCGAACCAATGCCTTCCTGACTTTCTACCCACATCCTGCCACCCAGCATCTCAACGTATGATCTCGATATGGCTAAGCCAAGCCCTGCTCCTTGTCGTGCTTTATTATCTTCGATATCGGCTTGAATGAATCGTTCGAAAATAGCTTCCTGCCTTTCTTTTGCAATACCAATCCCTGTGTCTTTGATGTAAAACTCAAGTTCGCCGGGTAGGGTGTCTTTCTTCAAAATATATCCGAACTCAATGGAACCTTCTTCCGTGTATTTAATTGCATTTTTTACCAGGTTGGTAAGGACGGAATACAATTTCTCACGATCAGTCTTAATAGTAGCTTCTTTAGCAGGTAAAGAGATCAGGAAGGAAAGCTTCATTCCATTGGCTTCTACCTCGGGTTTGAAAAATGTATAGATGTATTTGATCTGTTCGTTGACATTAGACTCTGAGATTGAAACTTTCATTAGCCCGGCTTCTATCTTCGAGATATCAATGATATCGTTGATAATGTTGAGCATGCGTTTGCCGCTATTCTGTATGATATCAATGTATTTTTGCTGCTCTTCACCAGTAAGATCTTGCTCTTTCAGTATCTCGGCAAACCCCAGAATACCGTTCATCGGGGTGCGTATTTCGTGGCTCATATTGGCTAGGAAAGCAGACTTCAGACGATCACTTTCTTCAGCGCGTTCTTTGGCGATAATCAAGTCTTCTTCCATGCGCTTGCGCTCAGATATGTCAAAACAATGACCGATATATCCAATAAAATCACCATTGTTATTGAAATTGGGAGTCCCCAAATCCAAAATCCAGCGGTATTCGCCGGAATGATGCTTCATGCGGTATTCCATTTCAAACGGGACATGTTTATCAAATGCGGTCACATAAGTGTTTAAGCAGTGATCAAAATCATCGGGATGAACACCTTCCGCCCAACCATTACCATATTCCTGCTCTAAGGTACGTCCGGTAAATTTCAGCCAGGGTTCATTGAAATAGGTGCATAACTTATCCGTATTGGATGTCCAGATCAGAGCCAGGCCTGTGTTGGCTAGGTTACGGTATTGAACTTCTTTTTCGCGTAGTTCATTTTCCGCTTTCTTTCGCTCGGTGATGTCATTCACAAGCACCGCAAACTGATTCTTTCTAGGGCAATAGGAATAAGTAGAATAGTATCTACCAGTTGTTTCCAGATAGTTTTCGTAATAACATGGTTCGCCTGTTAATGCAACTTTACCAAAAACATCTATCCAGTATTGTTCCACTTTAGGCATTACTTCCCTGATACGCCTGCCAATAGACATCTCACGAGTGACCCCTAAAAGCTTTGTGTACTTTTCGTTGATATCCAGAAACGCATAATCAATGGGAGTCCCGTTTTCATCCGTAATTATTTCGTGGAGAGCCATGCCTTGATCCATCGCGGTAATCAGTAGTCTGAACTTTTCTTCACTTTCTGCCAACTGTTTTTGTGCGGCATACTTCTCTGTTACATCGGAAAAGACCAGAACAACACCGTTAACTTCACCTTCTTTGTTTTTAATAGGTGCAGCACTATCGGCAATCTGATATTCAGCCCCATCTTTTGATAGTAATGCGGTATGATTGGCAAGGCCGACAATCTCACCATTTTCCAACACTTTTTTTACCGGGTTGGCCACCTGTTCGCGGGTTTCCGCATTGACGATACAAAAGACCTCAGTCAAAGGTTTTCCTGAAGCATCAGCTAAGTTCCAGCCGCAAAGCTTCTCGGCAACAGGATTCATGTGAACAATCAAACCATGTATATCCGTTGAGATAACACCATCGCCAATCGAATTGAGAGTGATGGATAAGCTTTCCTCACTTTTCAGCAATGCCTCTTCTGCTTTCTTACGTTCGGTGATGTCATTCACAAGCACTGCAAACTGATTCTTTTTCGGACTATAGGAATAGGTAGAATAATATTTCCCATTTGTCTCAAAATAGTTTTCAAAATAACTAGGTTTACCTGTCAACGCGACTTTACCATAGTTGTCAATCCAGTATTGTTCCACATTTGGCATAACTTCTTTAACCCGCTTACCAATTATTTGTTCACGTGTGACCCCTACAAGTCGGGTATAACTATCATTGATATCCAGAAATACATAATCAGTAGGGGTTCCGTTTTCGTCTGTAATTATTTCGTGAAGAGCCATACCCTGATCCATAGCGGTAATAAGGAGTCTGAATTTCTCTTCACTTTCTTTCAACTGTTTTTGTGCGGCATACTTCTCTGTCACATCTGAGAAAACCAGAACCACCCCACTAATTTTACCTTTTTCATTTTTGATGGGGGCAGCACTATCGGCAATCTGGTATTCGCTTCCATCTTTTGAAATCAAAGCGGTATGATTGGCTAGTCCGACTACTTCGCCGTTTTCCAACACTTTTCTTACCGGGTTGGCAACCTCTTCACGGGTTTCTGCATTGACAATATGAAAGACCTCGGATAATGGCTTGCCTATGGCTTCATTTAAAGTCCAGCCACAAAGCTTTTCGGCAACAGGATTCATGTGAACAATCAGACCATGTATGTCCGTTGAAATAACACCATCACCAATCGAGTTGAGGGTGATGGATAAGCTTTCCTCGCTCTTCAGGAGTTTTTCTTCTGCCAGTTTGCGCTCGGTCATATCCATCGTGTAACCCGCCAGAAGCTTCTTATCACCAAGTGAAATGGGGTATTTTGTGGTCAGGAAGAAATGGTTATTAAATTCCTCCTCTAACTGAATAACCTCACCGTTTGAAACAACAGTCCAGTCATCAGCCGATATCTTTTTAGCAAATTGCGCAGGATAGAGTTCATGCATCGTTTTTCCTATCATCTCGTTACCTGGAATACCTATCATTTCTTTGAAATTCTCACTGGCTTTCAGTACCCTGCTTTCTGTTGGTGATACTTCTTTGATATAAGAATAGATGGGAGAGAATTTCAGATAAGAAGATAGCAGTCCTTCGCTAATGCGTATTGCTTCTTCTGCCAGTTTACGTTCGCTAATATCTCTTGCTACTGAATGAAAAATGGTTTTATTTCTGAATCGGGTGATGTTGGTACTTAATTCTATCGGAATTATCCTTCCGTCTTTCGCTACATACTCTGTTTCTAATACGGGATGTTTCCTTTCTATTACCGTTTGAACTCGTGAGTTCAAACCCTGTTTTGCCTTTTCGGAATTAAGATCAAAAGGAGATTTCAATAATAATTCTTCTCTTGTATAACCTAGCAGTTGACAAGCAATATCATTTACCATGATAAAATTGCTTATAGTTCCGTCATCCTTTAATTCTGCAGTAAACAGAGCATCATGAATACTTTCGTACAGCATCCGATACGTTGCTTCGCTTTCTTCTGCTCGTTCTTTGGCCAATTGCAACTCATCGTTGATTTGTGCAAATTGGTGCTTGGTTTTCTTACGATCATCCATAATAAAGTACCTTTAAAACAGTGAATATTTTACAAAGGTGCCGTGCGGAATAACGGCAGGAAAGCACACATCATATAGTTTGTTGCGAAGATATATATTAATTTCATTTTTAAGCTATATTCTTTCATAATTTTCATTTTTGGTCTGTTTCCAGAGTATTAAGTCCCTCTATTTTGCTGAAAAGATTCTATCTGTCAGAGTTCTACTATACAATAACACCCTTCTAAAACTCGAAAGTAAGTCCGATGGTGGGCAGGAGCGTTCCGCTATCTCTCTTCAGACTTTTCATGAGATAACGTGTTTTGTCTGACGGGTTGAGACTACCGGTGCTCATGACCACATCTTGCTCATGGAGTGTACTGTTTGTGACATTTTGGATGTCGAGATAGATGCCCAGCATGTAGCGGCTGCGGATATAAAAGGTCTTGTCAACACGGAGGTCCAACTGTCCGAAAGCATTGAGTCGACGGGTGTTAAACTTGCTGTAATCAAAGTAGGGGCGTCCTTGCACATCCCATGCGGTAATGAGGGACGATTTGTCCAAGTCATAGGGAGTATAGGGGGCTCCGCCTATCAGACTGTATTTCAACCCCAGACTCCAGTGGTGGGAGAAGTTGTAGGTGCCTCGTACATTGAAGATGTAACGGTTATCCCAGGAGGAAACGATGTAGGGATCTCTCGCACTGTTTCTGTATTCGCTCTTGAAGAGGGTGAATGAGGAGGAGAACATGAGCTTTTCGGGTATGCGCCATTCTGCGAGCAGTTCGAATCCGTAGGAGCGACCTTCAGCTCCGGATGTGAGTGCTTCATTGCCGATGACTCCATAATCGTTGCCTTTGCAGGTGAGGGGGATGCTGTCACTCAGGGAAACGGGTATATTGTCATATTTCTTGTAAAAAAGTTCGGCGGTGAGTTCGATACGCTTACCGAGAGAATAGGTGAGTCCGGTACTGATCTGATCGGAAAGCATGTAGTGCAAAACGGACTTGTTGATGAACTGACCACCCGATTTGAAGCCCATGGCTGTGGAAGGCGGCAACTGATAATAGTGGCCAAGGGCTCCACTCCAGTAGAGGTTTTCGACCAGACGGTAGGAAAGCGAGAAACGGGGAGAAAACTGCTCCAACGGGTTGCGCATATTGTCGGAGTAATCGGCGCCATCAAGTCGTACACTTGCAGTGGCAATAAACTGTTCGTCCGGTGCTTCATAGGTGGCTCTTGAGAAGAGTCCCCAACGCAGGAAACCGAAGCTCGTCCGGTAGTTGATCTCTTGGATAGCTTGCTTGAGAAAGAGTTTCTGAAAGGTGTTATTGCTGTATTGGGAGTAGTTCAGACTGACACCGCTGTTAAACTCCCAGTTGCCGGCGACGTAGAGCTCTTCAAAGCGCAGACGAGTATCTTGTTCTGTGGAACCGAGGCGAAGCGTCAGACTGTCCGGATAGGTGTCAGCATTGTTCATGTATTTCGTGTTATTATTATTGAGAAAGTTGTGGCTCACCACGACTGTTTGCACATGTGCACCTGCATAATGTTTGTACACGGCTCCCAGGGTGAATGTCTTTTGTGTGATGTGGGGCAGAAAGCCAACAATATATTCCGCGTCTTCGTCCTTGGGTGAATCACTGATATTCATGTCGTCAATGCCTCCCAATCCTAAGAGGGTCAGTTCGTGATGCTCCGAAAAGCGACGTTTGACTTTAAACTGTGCATCGGTGAAGGTAGGCAAAAAGGGAAGGCCTAATGCCTTGAAGAGAAATTCCAGATAGCTACGGCGCACAGAGACGAGGTAGGTGGTCTTGTCATCGATGGACCCGTTGGCCGCCAACGATAGTTCGGAGGCACCGACTGTGGCTTTGAAGGATTGCTTCTGAGGGTTGCCGTCGCGCAGACTGATGTCCATCACCGAACTGAGCGCATTGCCTCTGTTGGAAGGAAAGGCGCTGGTGAAGAAGTTGACTTCACGGATAAGGTCGGCGTTGATCAGTCCAACAGGACCTCCCGAAGCTCCTTGCGTGCTGAAATGATTGATGTTGGGAATCTCCACACCATCCATGTAAAAGCGATTTTCCGACGGACCACCACCGCGTACGATCAGATCGTTACGGTAGCTGGTGGGAGAGAAGGCGACACCGGGATACGACTGTACGATGCGGGAGATGTCGCGATTGGCTCCGGGACTTTTCTCTATCTCCTGCAATCCAATGGTACGCACGCCTACTGGACTCTCAGCGATCAGAAAGCTGGCGGGTACTGAGACAAGGATCTCACCCAACTGAAGGGTGTTTTCTTCGAGTTCGATATTGACGTAGAGGTCGTGTGCCGTGAGAATATATTCGGGTGTGATCAGGCTCTTATATCCCAGACTGGCTGCTTGCAGACGGTGTATGCCCGAGGGTACGCGAGAAATCGTAAAGTTACCCGCAGAGTCGGTATAGGCTCCTTGTGTCTTGCCATATACATTGACACTGATGAAAGAGAGAGGGTCGCGGGTAGTCTTGTCTATGACTTTTCCACGAATGGAATAGGTGGTTTGTGCAGGACTGCTGCAGATTGAAAAAAGCGAGAAAAGCAGGGTGAATAGAAGCAGCAAGTACTCTCTTTTTTTCATAAATAGTTTTAGTCTTAATAATGTGTGTTAAGATGCAGAATAATTATGTATTCAATAAAGAATTAGTATATTTGCATCTGATCCATGCAAATATACTAATTCTCCGGATATGAAAAAGTATCTTCCTCTATTTCTGATTGTTCTTCTTTCTTTATTTGCCTGCGAGAAGAGCGATGATCAGGATCTTCTGATCAGCCGTTCAATTATCGAGATGGCTACTGATGAGGATATAACCAATACAGCTGTGCCTCCTTCCGGATTTTACAACCCATACAGTTATGCCGGTGCCGTGAGATTGAAAGGTCAGATGCATTGCCACACTACTAATTCTGATGGATATTATTCACCTTCTCAGTTGGCCACTTTATTTAAAGAGGCTGGCTATGATTTTTTTACCATCACTGATCATGATTATATCACCACGGAACCGCAAGGCAACGAACTGATCTGGTTATGCAATTCGTATGAGAGTACGCAGGCGACACATCTGTGTGTATATAATGCGGGCAGCGTGCTCAAAGGGGTGCTTTCCATCAAAGATGTGATCGACTACCAGGTGTATAAGAGAAGCGCTGTGGTTGGACTGGCACATCCGGACTGGTTTAGACATCGGGTGGGAGCAGACGACCTGATACATACTTGTAAAGGCTCTTCTTTTGTAGAAGTATGGAATGGCACTATGATCACCTCGCTGGGGGAAAACACCCCCAGAGCGTGGGATATCATGCTTTCCAATAATCTGCGTGTGCTTGGTTTGGCAGTGGATGATCTGCATGCAGCAGGAGATCTGAAGAAAGGATGGGTGGAGGTGCTATCAATGAGCCGGAGCCGCGATGATATTATGTTTGCACTGCTTAAAGGTGCTTTCTATGCAACTAACGGCGCGACGATTGATGCAGTGGAGTACAGAAGAGATACTCTTACAATCCACACGGGTAGTCCGTCTGCGATTACCACTTTTTACGGTACGAACGGAGTGCAGTTGGGTGATAAGATCGTTGGTGAGAATGCACAGTATGCGATCACGGGATTGGAGAAATATGTAAGAGCAGTCGTCAAAGAAAACGGAAAATATTGCTGGACACAACCGATTTTTCTGAAGTAATTAATTGTTTCTGTCTTTCTTGAAAAGTTATTTTTTGTTTGTAGCATTGGTTGTTGAAGCAACTGGTCTGTAGTAAGTTATAACAAGTAAAAATGGCATAGGGAGTATTCTGGGTGAGGTCCCAGGATTGCTTAGTCTCCTTTGCTATGTAAAGAAATGATTAGGAACTAAGTTTTTTCCATTATTTTGTGTACTTTTGCACTCAATAAAAATAGGTATATAATACAATAGTCTATGACGCAAATAATAGGGGTAATATCACAGGTTATCGGTCCTGTAGTTGATGTCTATTTCAAGGGTAACGAAGAAGGTATTGCCCGTTTACCTCGCATCCACGATGCAATGGAAGTCAAACGTCCCAATGGCTCATTATTGGTGCTTGAGGTACAGCAACACATTGGTGAGAATACGGTACGTACAGTGGCGCTGGATAGTACAGATGGCCTTCAAAGAGGACTTGACGTTATCTCCCGAAAGTCTCCAATCCGCATGCCTGTCGGTGAACAGGTAAAAGGCCGCCTGATGAATGTCATTGGTGATCCAATTGATGGTATGAAGGGACTGGATAATGAGGGTGCTTATTCCATCCATAGAGACCCTCCTAAGTTTGACGAGCTCACGACTACTAAAGAAATCTTCTGGACCGGAATCAAGGTGATTGATCTCCTTGAACCGTACAGCAAGGGTGGTAAGATTGGTTTGTTTGGTGGTGCAGGTGTTGGCAAGACGGTGCTTATCATGGAGCTTATTAATAACGTTGCAAAGAAGAACAATGGTTTTTCTGTATTTGCCGGTGTGGGTGAGCGAACGCGTGAGGGTAATGATTTACTCCGTGAGATGATTGAATCGGGTGTAATCAAATATGGCGAGGAGTTTAAAAAGAGCATGGAAGCAGGTCATTGGGATCTGACTAAGGTGGATTACAATGAAGTGGCTAAGTCGCAGGCAAGTCTGGTTTTTGGACAGATGAATGAACCTCCGGGAGCTCGTGCATCTGTAGCTTTGTCTGGCCTGACTATTGCAGAGTCTTTCCGTGATATGGGTAGTAAGGCGGGCACTTCCAGCGATATTCTTTTCTTTATTGATAATATATTCCGTTTCACACAAGCGGGGTCTGAGGTTTCTGCTTTGCTGGGGCGTATGCCTTCTGCTGTTGGATATCAGCCTACCCTAGCTTCTGAAATGGGTGCGATGCAGGAACGGATTACTTCTACAAAGACCGGTTCTATTACTTCTGTGCAAGCTATTTATGTGCCTGCAGATGATCTTACCGATCCTGCTCCGGCTACTACATTTGCGCATCTTGATGCTACGACAGTACTTAGTCGAAAGATTACCGAGCTGGGTATCTATCCTGCTGTGGATCCGCTGGAATCAACATCACGTGTACTTGATCCTCTTGTTGTGGGTGATGATCATTATGATACAGCTCAACGTGTGAAGATGATACTTCAACGTAATAAGGAGCTACAGGATATTATTTCCATTCTTGGAATGGAGGAACTTTCAGATGAGGACCGCACGGTGGTCAATCGTGCGCGCCGCATACAACGTTTTTTGTCGCAGCCATTTACTGTTGCCGAACAGTTTACAGGTATTAATGGTGTGATGGTCTCTATTGAAGATACGATCCGCGGCTTCAAAATGATTCTGGATGGTGAAGTTGATTATCTGCCAGAGGCTGCCTTCTTGAATGTTGGCACAATTGAGCAGGCAATTGAGAAAGGGAAAGAGTTATTGGAGAAAGCAACTAATGCTTCTAAATAAAATAGCATGAAACTACGGATATATACTCCAGAGAAGATCGTGTATGATGGTGATAATGATATCGTTAAGATACCAGGTATAAAGGGATCGTTTACCGTGCTGAAAAATCACGCACCTCTGATTTCTTCCATCACTAATGGAGTAATCCTGTATAAAGTGGCTGACACTGAAGTAATGCTCGCAGTAAAAAGCGGCTTTATCGAAGTGAAGGATAATGTGATTACCGTGTGTGTTGAACTGAAATAAGAGAAGAAAGCTATGAAAAGATTGAAGAAATTATTTGATTGGGAATTGACTCTTTGGTTTGGTAGTGTGGGAATCTTATTTGGCTTGTTTCTGTATTATGTAACTCCCGACTATTATTTCCCGGAATATCCAACCATCCCTGTATTTTACTATGTATTGGGACTGTTTACAGTGAATACGCTCGAACACAGCAAGCCTTCAAGTGAAATATCGATTGTCAACCGGTATATGCTGATGAGAGGTCTCAAGATGGTCCTCACGTTACTTTTCGTAGGATGCAGTTTGTTTTTTATGAAACAGAAACGCATGTGCTTTTTGCTTACGGTGATGGTTTATTATTTTATCTATCTCATCATGGAGACCTATTTCTTTTACAGGTACGAGAAGAGACTTAAGAATAAGGAAGATATATGAGAAAAGATTTATCTGAACTATTTGTGCGATTGTTGCTGGTTGCTTGTCTTTTCTTGCTGACTATTGCGCCTCTAAGAGCTCAGGAAGCTCCAAAAGGGAAAGTGGATGTAAAAGAAATTGTATTTGGGCATATATTCGATTCATATGAATGGCATATAACCCAGTGGGGAGATCATCCTGTAGCTATACCCCTTCCTGTCATCCTAAATAGTAAAATGAGCGGATGGCATATCTTCCTCTCATCTAAATTACATAACAATAATAAATACGAAGGCTTTTATATCGCCTCTGTAGGTGATCATAAAGGTATGATTGTAGAGAAGAATGCTTCTGGAGAAGAGATAAGACCCTTGGATCTTTCTATTACAAAGAATGCTTTTTCATTAATGATTACCAGTGTACTACTTGTGGTTCTGATGCTTTCTGTGACTCGTTTTTATAAAAAGAATACGTACAAAAAGGCTCCTGGTGGATTTGCAGGGATGATAGAGGTGGTTATCATGACAATTCATGATGATGTGGTAATTAAATGTGTAGGCAAAGACTATAAACGATATGCACCGTATCTCTTGACTGTATTTTTCTTTGTTCTGATCAACAATTTGATGGGTCTTATTCCTGTTTTTCCAGGAGGGGCTAATGTGACGGGGAATATTGCTATTACCGTAGTGCTTGCACTCTGTACATTTGTGGTCGTAAATGTGTTTGGAACAAAAGAATATTGGAAAGAGATTTTGTGGCCTGATGTTCCTATATGGATGAAACTACCAATTCCGATGATGCCTGTGCTGGAGTTGGTTGGGATTTTTACCAAGCCGTTTGCATTGACTATCCGTTTGATGGCCAATATAATGGCGGGGCATGCTGCAGTGCTTGGTCTTACTAGTCTGGTGTTTGTGACGGTAAGTATGGGCCCGGCAATTAATACGACGATGACAGTAGGTTCAGTATTGTTTTGCTTGTTTATGAACTGTATCGAACTGCTGGTTGCCTTTATTCAAGCGTATGTGTTTACGATGTTATCGGCAGTGTTTATTGGTTTGTCAAGGGTGGAACATCCGCATAAAGAGAAAACTGTTGAATAAATTATAACTTTTAAATATTTGAAATTATGTTAGGAGCAATTTTGTTACAAGCTGCAACCGCAGTAGATTCTGTAAAAATGGCAATTGATACTGTTGCTGTTGCCGCAGCAGCAGCTGTTCAAACACCAGAAGTTGGATTAGGTTTAGGATTAGCTGAGATGGGAGCATCTATCGGTGCTGGTATCGCAGCCATCGGTGCTGGTATTGGAATTGGTAAGATAGGTTCGTCTGCCATGGAAGCTATTGCTCGCCAGCCAGAGTCAGCAAGTGATATTCGTATGAATATGATCATTATTGCTGCATTGGTAGAAGGTGTTTGCTTGTTTGCTGTAGTGGTTTGTTTCTTAGCATTATAATATCTGAGATATGTCATTATTACTACCTGAAACAGGTCTTTTGTTTTGGATGCTGCTTTCTTTTGGAGGCGTCTTCTTTGTATTGGCCAAGTATGCTTTTCCTATCATTCTCAAGATGGTGGAAGAGCGGAAGCTGTACATTGATAACTCTCTCAAACTGGCAGACGAGACAAATGCGCAACTGGTAATCCTGAAAGAGGAAGGTGAGAAGATCATCGCCAAAGCCAGGGAAGAACAGGTAACTATTCTTAATGATGCACTGGGTGTGAAAGAACAGATTATCAATGAAGCCCGGAATGAAGCGAAAGCAGAGGCTGCTAAGCAGCTTGAAGTGGTGAGAAAGCAGATAAGGAAGGAACAGGCGGAAGCAATCTTAGAGGTTAGAAGCCAAGTTGCTATACTTGCAGTGGATATTGCAGAAAAGGTGATTCGTATGCAACTCAACGATAAGAAGAATCAGTTGGATATGATCAATCGATTGATAGATGAGGGCGATAAAATGACGACGGTACAATGATTACAGCAGGTATATCTTCCCGCTATGCGAAGGCACTGGTCAGCTTTGCTCGCGAAGAAAAACAGCAAGAGTGTGTTTACAAGGAAATGGCTCGGTTTGGTAAAAGCATTTTAGAAGTACCAGACTTGTTCAAAGCGTTGGATAATCCTGCTCTTTTGCGCAATCAGAAAGAAAGTCTGATAATTACTGCTTGCGGAGGTAATGTAAGTGATGTGACTCTTCGTTTTATTCGTCTGGTACTTCAAAAGAAGAGGGAACAATATCTTGACCGTATGGCGATGAAATATATTGATCTTTATCGTAAAGAGAACCAGATCATGATTGCCGAACTAGTCACCGCGGATTCTGCCAATGAAGAAGTTGAACAGCGGATGAGAGATATTATTAAGAAGTACAGACCTGTGACAGTAGAGTTTAGTACCAGATTAGATCCTTCTGTTATCGGTGGATTTATATTGTATATTGGTACTTATAGAGTGGATGCAAGTATCAGTACCCAGTTGAAAGAGGTGAAAAATCAATTTCTTGTAGAAAATTCAAAGTAGTAGAAAGAAATACGAAACAATATGTCTGAAAATATAAAACCAAGTGAAGTCTCTGATGTACTTTTCCAACAACTCAAAGGAATTACTACAAAGGTACAGTTTGATGAGGTTGGAACAGTGCTTCAGGTATCTGATGGGGTGGCCCGAATATATGGTCTGAACCATGCTGAGGCGAATGAATTGCTGGAGTTTGATAATGGGATGAAGGCAGTCGTCATGAACCTCGAAGAGGATAATGTGGGGGCTGTGCTGCTTGGTGCTACTGATTCTGTAAAAGAAGGGTATAACGTCAAACGGACAAAAGAGATTGCTTCTATCCATGTGGGTGAGAGTATGCTCGGACGTGTTATAGATCCACTCGGCCGACCTATCGACGGGTTGGGTACGATCAAAGGGGAACTTTTTGAAATGCCTCTGGAACGGAAAGCTCCGGGTGTAATCTTCCGACAGCCGGTAAATGTGCCGTTGCAAACAGGATTGAAGGCTGTGGATGCCATGATCCCAATCGGACGGGGACAGCGCGAACTTATTATAGGTGATCGCCAGACGGGTAAGACTTCCATTGCAGTGGATACGATTATCAATCAGAAAAGTAATTTTGAAGCAGGAGACCCTGTATATTGTATATATGTAGCGATTGGTCAGAAGGGTTCTACTGTAGCCAATATCGTAAATACATTGCGTGAGAAGGGGGCATTAGAATATACAGTGATCGTTGTGGCTACAGCTTCTGATCCGGCAGCTATGCAGTATTTTGCTCCATTTGCTGGTGCCGCCATCGGTGAATTTTTCCGTGATACCGGCCGAAATGCATTGGTAGTTTATGATGACTTGTCCAAACAAGCCGTGGCTTATCGTGAGATATCTTTGATCCTTCGCCGTCCTTCAGGTCGTGAAGCATATCCGGGAGATATCTTCTACCTACACTCCAGATTATTGGAGAGGGCTGCAAAGATTATCAACCAGCAGGAGGTGGCAATCATGATGAATGATCTTCCCTTGAGTTTGAAAGGGAAGGTAAAAGGGGGAGGTTCGCTGACTGCTTTACCAATCATTGAGACTCAGGCGGGTGATGTGTCAGCGTATATTCCAACAAACGTGATTTCTATTACGGACGGACAGATTTTCCTCGATACGAACTTATTTAATCAAGGGAAACGTCCGGCTATTAATGTGGGTATTTCTGTGTCACGTGTGGGAGGTAATGCTCAGATAAAGTCTATGAAGAAGGTAGCAGGTACACTGAAGATTGACCAAGCTCAGTATCGCGAACTGGAGGCATTTACCAAATTTGGTGGCGATATGGATAATGTGACTGCTATGACTATTGACAAAGGACAAAAGAACACGCAGTTGTTGGTACAATTGCAGTATGCTCCGATGCCTGTCGAACAGCAGATAGCTGTCTTGTATTGCGGTACGCACGGACTGCTGCGTAATGTGCCTCTTGCTAAAGTACATACTTTTGAGAAAAGCTTTATTGCTACTTTGAAACAGAAATATAAGGTAGAAGTACTGGATGTGTTGAAGAAGGGTGTAATCAATGATGAGGTGACAACTATTCTGGAAGAAGTGGCTGCTGAGGTAGCTGCTGGAATCTGATAAATTGTAAGGAATAATGGCTTCACTAAAAGAAATAAAGAGCAGGATTGAAACTGTCTCCAGTACACAGAAGATCACCAGTGCAATGAAGATGATTGCCTCTGCAAAATTGCATCGTGCGCAGGGAGCAATTAAAAACATGATACCGTATGAGAAGAACATGAAAGATACGATGCTTCGCTTACTTTCATCTGAAGTGGAAGTTTCATCTCCATATTTGAGTGTACGTTCTGTGCAGCGTGTTGCCATTGTTGTATTTTCTTCTAATACGACTTTGTGTGGTGCATATAATTCAAATGTAGCCAAGGAACTGGAGCTGATAATTTCTTCTTATCAGGGAATTGAAAAAGATAACATTCTCATTTATCCGATCGGAAAGAAGATTGCCAAGGAGGTAGTAAAGTCAGGATTTACTCCACAAGGGGACTTTGAGAAACTGGCGAACAAGCCAGACTACAAAGTGGCTTCTGAGCTTGCTGAAAAACTAATGAGAATGTTTGCTGCTCGTGAGATTGACAAAGTGGAACTCCTGTATCATCATTTTATCTCTACGGGCAAACAAGAGCTATTTCATAGTACCTATCTTCCAATCAGCCTCGAAACAGAAAAGCTAGAAGAGAATGTAGTGCAGACCGATTACATCATTGAACCGAATAAAAGAGAGTTGATTCAGGAAATGATTCCTAAGGTACTTTCCCTGAAAATATTTACTGCCCTGCTTAACTCTAACGCTTCTGAGCATGCGGCTCGTATGCTTGCAATGCAGACGGCGAGTGATAATGCACGTGACTTACTACACACGCTTACCGTGCAGTATAATAAATCTCGTCAACAGGCGATCACCAATGAGTTGTTGGATATCGTCGGTGCTTCTATGCAACACAAATAGTTAATCAAATATATATGACTGCATCTTCAGAATTTCTTAAGGAATTGCTTCGCTTTCAGAAAAATGAAATTACTGAAAGTGTTGTTTATTCCCGTTTAGCAGGTATTGAGAAGAATCCTGAAAACAAGAAAATCCTCTCTGAGATCTCAATTGATGAGGGAATGCATTATGAGATACTGAGAAACCAAACCGGCAAAGATGTGAAAGTGAATCATCGCAAGGTATTCATGTATTACTGGATGGCGCGTATCCTAGGCCTTACTTTTACTATTAAACTGATGGAATCGGGAGAAAAGTCCGCTCAAACTAACTACAAAGTATTTGAGGGGAATGAGGATATCCAGCGTCTAGCAGAAGAGGAACAGGTACATGAGCAAAGGTTGATTGGAATGATCAATGAGGAACGCTTGTCTTACATGAGTTCGGTTGTGCTTGGATTGAATGATGCCCTTGTGGAATTTACGGGTGCTCTTGCTGGTTTTACTCTGGCATTGAACGATGCCAAACTTATTGCTTTGACGGGGAGTATTACAGGTATAGCTGCTGCACTCTCAATGGCATCTTCTGAGTATCTCTCAACTAAAACAGCTGGAACCGGCGAAAAACATCCGGTAAAGGCTGCCGTTTATACTGGTATCGCCTATATTATTACAGTTATTTCTCTTGTTTCACCATTTATGTGGATCAGTAATGTATTGGTGGCTTTGGTAGCCATGCTTTGTATCGCAACGATTATCATTGCAATCTTTAATTATTATTATGCTGTGGCACGCGGTGAAAGTTTTCGGAGTCGTTTTACTGAAATGGCAATATTAAGTTTCAGCGTAGCGGGAGTGAGCTTCCTGATTGGATATCTCTTGAAGAAGTTTATTGGTATTGATGTTTAAACAAAATAATACTAAACAAAAAAGGCTGCTCTTAATCAAGCAGCCTTTTTTGTTTAATTCATTGATTCTTACTTGGAAAAGAATATCGCTCCACTTTCAGGTTTCAAAGTCAAAGGGAAGTTACCTTTCTCTTTTTGTGTCAGTTCAAGTAGCATGATACTGCCATTTTCCTTTTTCTCATCTAAAAAGATCATTACATTACTTTTTCCCATAAAAGAGAGGTCAATATTGATCTTGCGTTCTACAACATCTCCGTTGATGGCACCAATGTACCAGCGTTCACCGCTGCGACGTGCAATAACACAATATTTGCCTGGGAAACCTTCAATAAATCGAGTCTCATCCCAAGTGGTTGGTACCTGTCTCAGATATTCTAGTATGTAGTTAGGTCGGCTATGATCTTCGGTAAGAACGCTTAACTTTAAGTCAGGTGAGGTGGATGTGACAGAAAATTGTTTCAGGGAGTCTTTCTGATAGATTAGCTGGCTAAGATTGTCAGGTGTAAGCCCAAAGTGCTGTATTGGAGAGAAGAAGACAATAGGTAAGGCGAGTTCGAAAGCAACCGACGTGCGACGTCTGGTACCTTTATCCTGGTTCTTACTCATCCTGTTATTAAGTACCGTAGGCGTGAAGTCCATAGGGGCAACTGCATTACGGGTGAAAGGAAGCATCGCACAATGCATCGGTTGTTTGTTGGCTGCTTCTTGTGTGAAAATGCAATTTTCCATACCATATACTGCTTCGGATGTCATATAGTTGGGATACATTCGTTCCCATCCACGTGGCAGCGTGGCACCATGAAAGTTCACGCAGATACCATACTTATTAGCATCAGTAAGAATATCTTCATAGAGTTTCATTGTTGACTGTTTATCTCCACCAAAGAAGTCCACCTTTATTGCTTTGATGCCTATGCTTTGCATCCATGCCATTTCTTTTGCACGAGCCTCGGGGGTGTTCATGCAATTCTGGGGAGTCTGAGGAGCATTATTCCAGCTACCATTAGAGTTATACCAAAGAATTGGTCGAACATTGCGAGCTGCTGCATACTTGGCAAGTTCAGCAATTTTCTCACGACCAATATTTGTATCCCACCAGTTGTCGATGAGCACGTATTCGAAATTTAGAGAGTCAGCCAGGTCAATGAACTTGATCTGATCATCATAATTTATGCTATTGTCTTGCCAAACCAACCAGCTCCAAGTAGCTCGACCTGGCATATATTGTTCTGTAGCATTATATTTCGAAGTGACCAGGTCGGTGGATATTGTGGTCTCAACGATTGGTTTAAGATTATCTCCCAAAGTGATGGTGCGCCAAGGTGTCTGAAAAGGGAGAGAGGCAGTAACGGTATTGGGTGTCTGACCATTATTTTCACCTTCTTGAGGAAATTGCACTTTAAAAAGTCCATCTTTTGTGCCTTCGCTCAGGCAGGTGCCTACATAGTGGCTATCCACATTTGTTTCGCTGATTAGCACCCAGCCTGCTTCACCTACTTTAAAGAGAGCTGGATAAGTGAATCCTATTCCATATAGTGAAGGTTTACCGACAGGCTCATTTTCAGTATAGTACTCCTCATAACTGGGCTTGGACTCTTTCCATCCACTCATCGGTGGTGCCTGAGGAGTGATGAAGGTAGTAGTACCTTCAGGGAAATCATAGCCTGTAGCTTCACATTTCACAGTACAGATAGTTGTACTGCTATCCGCATCCAGTTGATAACAGAAAGCAAGATTATTATTGCTGATACGAAAAATGATACGCATCTCTTTTCCTTCTTTATTTTCCAGAGTGTAAACAACTTCATTGGCTGTATAAGTTATCTGAGAGGCTTTGCCGCGGTCCAGTTTATAACTCTTACTATAGATTGTCGATTTGCCTCTGTCAAGTAGTTTCATCTCTTTGGAAAAGTTTCCCGTAGATGTCTCGAGTCCGAGAGGTGAAGGCTCAATCATCGTTTTTCCTTTGTATGAGAGGGAATAGGTTGGAATCCCTTCTTTGACATCAAACTGCAAAACCGACTGTTTGTCCGGGCTGCTTACCTTTGTACTGCAACCGGTAATCAATAGCAATAAAGAAAGTGTTTGAAACAATTTTGTTTTCATTAGCTGATTGTATGTATTATAGTATGCTTCTTTTATTGTGAACAAAGATAGGGGATTTGTTCTTATTAAGAAGTTCTGGATACGTTTTTTCGATAAAATAAGAGGAAACGTGAGCAGGATTCGCAAATATTGGTTACTTTTGCCGCGAATGTAATGTTGAGATTGCAAAATGAATGAGAGTATTGTACATGAAGGTCTAATAGAAAGCATCTCGGATACTGTAATAAAGGTAAGAGTGCTCCAGGTTTCTGCGTGTTCAGGGTGTCATGCGAAGGGTGTCTGCTCTTCTGTTGACCAGAAAGAAAGAATCATAGATGTGCAGCCAGATGGGAACTCTTATCTAACGGGAGACAAAGTGTCCCTTTATGGAAGACGATCGTGGGGGCTGAAAGCTGTTTTTTGGGCTTTCTTTTTACCGTTCATATTAGTGGTCTGTTCCCTCACACTACTCACTTCGCTTCATACTTCAGAATTACTCTCCGGTCTTCTCTCATTAGCTGTTCTGATACCTTATTATTTAGTACTTAGAATGTTTAGGTCTCAATTGAAAAAGAACTTTTCTTTTACCATCGATAAAATCAACAATTAATATAAATTGGAATGAACTTGATCGTTATAGCCATTATTACTCTTGGAGCCATCGGAGCACTGAGTGCTGTTATTCTCTATTTCGCTGCAAAGAAGTTTGCGGTCTTTGAAGATATCCGCATCGCTCAGATTGAAGAAGTATTGCCGGCTGCAAACTGTGGAGGTTGTGGAAATCCAGGATGTCATGCTTTTGCCGAAGCTTGTGTGAAAGCTGAAGATTTCAGTACTTTATATTGTCCGGTAGGTGGAGCAGGAGTTATGGCAAAGGTTGCAGTGATATTAGGAAAAGAAGCAAAGGAGGCTGTGCCAATGATTGCAGTGGTTCGGTGTAATGGCACGTGTGAAAATCGTCCGCTAACCAGCGTGTATGATGGAGCGACTTCTTGTGCTGTAGCTGCAGCATTATATGGTGGTGATACAGATTGTAGCTACGGATGCCTGGGATGTGGTGATTGTGAAAATGCCTGTAAGTTTGATGCTATTTTCATGAATCCTGAGACTCGTCTGCCAGAGGTAGTGGAGGATGCTTGTACGGCATGTGGTGCCTGTGTAAAAGCATGTCCTAAATCAATCATCGAACTTCGTAAGAAAGGTCCGAAGTCACGCCGAATATATGTATCTTGCGTCAATAAGGATAAAGGTGCTCTTTCAAGGAAAGCATGCGAGGTCTCTTGTATCGGTTGTGGAAAGTGTCAGAAGATCTGTGAATTTGACGCAATTACAATTGAAAACAACCTGGCTTATATCGATTATAATAAATGCCGTTTATGCCGTAAGTGTGTAGAGGTGTGTCCGACTAAAGCGATTCATGAATTGAACTTTCCTCCAAAGAAGGTTGAGGTACAAGAAGCCGTATAATCGGACGGAAGGTATTCACTACAAATAGATTTGAATAATATATGTTGAAGACATTCAGAATAGGCGGTATTCATCCACCTGAAAACAAATTGTCGGCTGAAAAGAAGATTGAGCAACTTGCGTTGCCTGTCCAAGCGGTAATCCCTCTTTCCCAACATCTGGGCGCACCAACGCAAGCTGTTGTCGTCAAAGGCGATAAGGTGAAAGTGGGTACTATTATTGCCAAAGCGAGCGGTTTTGTGTCCGCTAACGTACATTCTTCTGTATCGGGCACAGTTGTCAAAATTGATTCGGTGTTGGATGCCAGCGGATATCGCAAGCCAGCCATATTTATAGATGTAGAAGGAGATGAATGGGAGCCTTCCATTGATCGATCCATCAATCTGTCAAATAATATCGATAGTATTTCAAAGGAAGATATAATCCGGAAGATTTCAGAGAATGGTGTAGTGGGAATGGGAGGGGCAACCTTTCCTACTCATGTCAAACTAACCCCTCCTTCCGGTATGAAAGCAGAAGTGCTGATCATTAATGGAGTGGAATGCGAACCTTATCTTACTGCGGATCATGCGCTGATGTTAGTCAAGGGTGCGGAGATCATTGTTGGTATTCGCTTGCTGATGAAAGCCCTCAATGTGGATAAGGCATTTATCGCTATTGAAAATAATAAAAAAGATGCCATAGCAAGTCTGACACTTCTTGCCCGTGATTACTCAGGGATAGAAGTCTGCACGATGGCAATGAAATATCCACAAGGTGGAGAGAAGCAACTTATTGATGCTGTGATAGGTCGACAGGTGCCAAGTGGCGGATTACCAATTGCAACAGGAGCTGTCGTTCAAAATATTGCTTCGGCATTTGCAGTATACGAGGCTGTGATGAAAAACAAACCTTTGTTTGAAAGAATAGTAACAGTGACAGGCAAGAATCTAATTTCACCTTCTAACTTTAGTACTCGCATAGGTACTCCGATATCGATGCTGATTGAGGCTGCTGGCGGATTACCGGAAGATACAGGTAAAGTAATTGGTGGTGGTCCGATGATGGGCAAAGCGCTAGTCAACGTAGCTGTACCTGTAACTAAAGGTAGTTCGGGTGTTTTACTGATGACTCGTAAAGAGTCAAAACGTAAGGTGGAGCAAACCTGTATCCGCTGTGCTAAATGCACGACTGTATGCTCCATGGGGCTTGAACCTTTCCTCTTGGGAACGCTGGCTGAAAAGGGTATGTACGATGCTTTAGAAAAGGAACTAATCATGAACTGCATTGAATGTGGCTCATGCAATTATACCTGTCCTGCTCACCGTCCGTTACTTGATTATATCCGTTTAGGGAAAGCGAAAGTGGGAACAATCATCCGTAACAGAAAGAAATAATTAGCAGATATATGGAAAATAAATTAGTTATATCGCCATCTCCGCATATCCATAGTGGAGATAGTGTCTCGAAAAATATGTATGGAGTAATGATCGCACTGATTCCTGCTTATCTGGTCTCGTTGCTATTCTTCGGAGTGGGTGCTTTGGTGGTCAGTTTGACATCTGTGATTGCCTGTGTAGGTTTTGAATACTTGATTCAAAAGTATATTATGAATATCAAACCGACACTCTTTGATGGTTCTGCAATGCTGACCGGTTTGCTACTTGCTTTCAATCTTCCTTCCAATTTGCCTGTCTGGATAATTCTGATCGGAGCCCTCGTATCCATTGGTGTCGGCAAAATGTCATTTGGTGGACTTGGCAACAATATTTTTAATCCGGCGCTTGTCGGACGAGTTTTTTTACTTATTTCCTTTCCGGTACAAATGACAAGTTGGCCGGAACCGGGACAGTTGACTGTATATCTTGATGCAATAACGGCTGCCACTCCATTGACAATTCTGAAAGAAGGAGGACACAAATTACCTGATATGCAGGATATTTTGATTGGATTTAAAGGAGGAAGTATTGGTGAAGTTTCTGTATTTTCTCTTCTCATTGGTTTTGCCTTCTTACTCTATAAGAAGATAATTACCTGGCATATTCCCGTCACAATTTTTGCAACAGTGGCTGTCTTCACAGGCATCTTGTATGGTATAGATCCTGTCAAATATGCATCACCATTAATTCATTTAACGACTGGTGGACTTGTTTTAGGTGCCGTTTATATGGCTACGGACTATGTCACATCTCCAATGTCAAAAGGAGGAATGATTGTGTATGGAGTAGGAATCGGAATGATTACTATTTTGATTCGTTCGTTTGGAGCTTACCCGGGTGGAGTCTCTTTTGCCATTCTGATCATGAATGCCTTCACACCACTCATAAATATGTATATCAAACCTAAACGATTTGGGGAGGAGAAGAAATAATGGCAGCAATGAAATCTTCATTTAAGAATATGTTTCTGGTGCTCACGTGTGTATGCGTTGTTGCTTCCGGACTGCTAGCGGGAGTCAATCAGCTCACAAAAAGCGCAATCGAAGCAGCCAATAAGGCTAAACAGGTCAATGCAATCAAGGCTGTGCTACCAGAGTTTGATAATGATCCCATAGGCGAAAGCTATATGATAACAGATGCTAATGGTGATTCCTTACGCGTATTTCCGGCAAAGAAGAATAATGAGACAGTAGGAATGGCTGTTGAGACTTTCTCTGACAAAGGATTTGGAGGGAATATTACACTGATGGTGGGCTTTGATAAGAGTGGTGCGATCATTAATTATCAGGTACTGAATCACAAAGAGACTCCCGGTCTTGGATCCAAGATGGAAGAGTGGTTCCATGCAGAAAAGAATAGCCAATGTGTGCTTGGTAAGGTGCCCGGAAGCGAGGGACTCAAAGTGTCCAAGAAGGTCAACACAGAAGGATATGTTGATGCTATTACGGCGGCAACCATATCTTCCCGTGCCTTTGTGGACGCGATAAACAAGGCTTATATAAGTGCATTTAAGGCAAATGATGGAAGTTCAGGGGCTACACCGCAGAAGCAATCCTATAATAACTAACAAGTATGAAAAAGATTAAGATTATATTGAACGGTCTCATTACTGAGAATCCTACGTTTGTACTCTTGCTTGGTATGTGTCCGACATTGGGTACTACCTCATCTGCAATCAATGGTCTGGGTATGGGACTTGCCACCATGTTTGTGCTTATTGGCTCGAATGTGGTAATCTCTATGGTGAAAAACATTGTGCCTGATAAAGTGCGTATACCTGTCTTTGTGGTGATCATCGCAGCTTTTGTGAGTATACTGGAAATGGTGATGCAGGCTTACGTACCTTCACTATATGCTAGTCTGGGACTTTTTATTCCCTTGATAGTTGTAAACTGTATTGTACTAGCACGTGCTGAGTCATTTGCCTGCAAAAACAGCATCTTTGATTCACTACTGGATGGTGTTGGGATTGGTCTGGGATTTACGGTCGCGCTAACAATGCTTGGCGCAATTCGTGAACTACTTGGTACTGGAAAAGCTTTTGGCTTTACCCTCTTTCCTGATAATTACGGTATGCTTGTATTCGTATTGGCTCCGGGCGCTTTTATTGCCTTGGGGTATCTCATTGCGATTGTAAATAAGATGATGAAAGTTAACTCATAAGATCAATAGATTATGTACTATTTAATGATGTTTATCGCAGCAGTCTTTGTTAATAACATCGTACTGGCACAGTTTTTGGGAGTTTGCCCGTTCTTCGGTGTTTCCAAGAAGATTGATACGGCTGTCGGCATGAGCGCAGCTGTTACTTTTGTGTTGACACTTGCTACAATCGTTACGTACCTGATTCAGGTTTATGTACTTACACCATTTGGACTGGGTTTCTTGCAGACACTGACTTTTATCCTTGTCATTGCAGCATTAGTGCAGATGGTAGAAATCATCCTGAAGAAGACATCTCCGGCACTGTATCAGGCCTTAGGAGTCTTTCTCCCGTTAATTACGACAAACTGTGCAATTCTTGGTGTGGCGATTCTTGTTATCCAGAAGCAATACAATCTTCTGGAATCAGTTGTCTTTGCCTTTTCTACGGCTATTGGTTTTGGACTTGCGCTGGTGTTATTTGCAGGCATTCGTGAACAGCTTGCTTTGAACAATGTGCCGAAAGGGCTTGAAGGTTTCCCTATCGCTCTGATTACCGCAGGACTACTTGCCATGGCCTTCATGGGATTTGCAGGTATGGTATAGTTGAGAGGCATAAATACTTAGAAATAGTTGGATTCTTTTTCTGAAAAAAGAAATCCAACTATTTTTTTTCTTTAATAGAAAGATTATCTTTGCACACTAATAAGGTCGTTTTATATGGTAAAACCAACGTTGTTTGTATTAGCAGCCGGACTCGGAAATAAATATGGTGGAATGAGGCAACAGGAAAGCATCGGTCCTAATGGAGAAACAATTCTCGATTACACGGTGTTTGATGCTTGCCGCGCTGGCTTCGGGAAGATTGTATTTGTTATCTATTCTGCCTTTGAAAAAGAATTTAGACAACTTGTTCTCTCTAAATATGAGGGACGTGTTTCTATCGAATGTCTCGTTCAGGATAAAGACAATGCTAATCAGGGCAACAAGATTAAATCTCCATACCCATGGAGCTCAATTTGTGCTTTGTGGGCGGGTAGAGAACTTCTTTCTGAACCTTTTGGTGTAGTTAATGCCGAGGATTTCTATGGAATGGAAAGCTTTGAGATTCTAGCTGATGCGCTGACTAAAGTATCTGCCTCCAATTATTTCAACGTTGCATTTGAGCTTCGGAAGACTCTTTCAGAAACATCTCCTTTAACAAGAGGTATCTGTGTCATGGATGATAACAACGTGTTGGATTCTATTGTAGATCATTTAGAGGTTGAGATGACCGGTGGAAATGTGGTCTATAAAAACAAAGATAATCAACGCACTGAAATAAATGGGACGAGCATAACATCTATCAATATGTGGGCATTAGATCCGGATATATTCAACTATACTGCAAAGTATGTGGATAATATATATCTCCAAAACCATGAAAGCGAGAAGGCGTGCTACACGATTACAGAAATGATCAACATGCTACTCTTAAAGGAACAAGTGAAGGTGAAAGTACTCGTCACACCGTCAGAATGGTTGGGCGTTACTTCTGCCGATGACAGAGTTCCCCTGGTGCTTAAGATCAACGATTATATCAAAACGAAACGATATCCGAAAAGTTTGTGAATACTGTACTTATTATACTAAACAATTATGTCAAAAGGTAGAATCTTAGTAACTGGTGGCACTGGTTACATCGGCTCACACACAGCTGTAGAGCTTCAAAATGCGGGATATGAAGTGATTATTATTGATAACCTATCCAACTCGACTATAGAAGTGCTGGATGGTATTGAAAAAATTACAGGCATCCGTCCTGCTTTTAAAGAGATGGACGTATGTGATAAGGCTGCCCTGGAGGATCTCTTCGTGCAGTATCCGGGAATCTTGGGTGTTATTAACTTTGCAGCTTTCAAAGCCGTTGGAGAGTCAGTAAAGATGCCTCTGAAGTATTATCATAATAACCTTGTTTCTGTCGTTAATCTCATGGAACTGATGCCGAAGTACAACATCAAGGGTTTTGTATTTTCTTCATCTTGTACTGTATATGGTCAGCCTGATAAAGAATACCTTCCTGTTACTGAATCTGCTCCACGCCAAAAAGCTATGTCTCCTTACGGAAATACAAAAGCAATCTGCGAGGATATTATTCATGATACAATCACCTCAGGAGCAACTTTCAAGAGCATTATACTTCGCTATTTCAATCCGATCGGAGCACATCCTACCGCAATCATTGGCGAACTACCCAACGGAGTACCACAGAACCTGCTTCCGTTTGTAACTCAGACTGCTGCTGGCATCCGCGAACAGTTGAGCGTCTATGGTGACGACTATAACACTCCTGACGGTTCATGTATCCGCGACTATATCAATATTGTTGACTTGGCAAAGGCTCATGTGATCGCTGTGGATCGTATGATTCAGGATAAGTGTCTGGAACCGGTTGAGATATTTAACCTGGGCACCGGACGCGGACTTTCTGTACTTGAAATATTGACTACCTTCGAGAAAGTAACCGGCGTTAAAGTGAACTATAAGATTGTAGGAAGACGTGAAGGCGATATCGAACAGGTATGGGCTGACCCGGTAAAAGCAAACACAGTGCTTGGTTGGACAGCATCTGAGACTGTGGAAGATACATTGGCTTCTGCCTGGAAATGGCAATTGAAGTTGATGGCTGACGCGAAGAAATAAACGACCCTTTTGTCAACATACAGGAAGGCTGTCTCGCTGATCAGAAGATTGATTTGTGAGGCAGCCTTTTCTTATTGAGTCTATAGATATGCGCATCGAACACGATTTTTCTCTCCTGCAATACAATACCTTTGGCATGAAGGCTATTGCGAAATGTTTTGTGGAGTATGCTTCTGTTGCTGAGCTACAGCAATTCCTCCGTTCTTGCTCTCCTGATGAACAGGTATTGCAGATAGGAGGTGGAAGTAACCTGCTTTTTACCACTCGGATATTTGAGGGGACCATACTTCATTCAGCCATTCAAGGGATAGATGTGGTGGAGGAAAATGAGGATACTATCTGTCTGAAGGTGGGTGCAGCGGTGGTGTGGGATGATTTTGTTGCAACTGTGGTGGCTCAGGGATGGGGCGGTGCGGAAAATCTTTCGCTGATTCCCGGTGAAGTAGGTGCGTCTGCCATTCAAAATATTGGTGCCTATGGAGTAGAGGCGAAGGATCTGATTCGCAATGTGTATACCATCAATCGGAAGAATTACTCCGAACGAGTATTTGAGAATAGGGAATGCAGCTACGGATATCGTTCAAGCATCTTCAAGAGCTCTTTGAAAGATCAGTATATTGTGACCCATGTCTCGTTTGAACTAAAGAAGCATCCGGTGCTCAATCTCTCGTATGGTAATATCTCTGCTGCTTTTGAACCGGGTGAAGAGATCACCCTTCAGAAAGTACGTGATCGTATCATTGACATTCGTCAGCAGAAGTTGCCTGATCCGAAGGTACTGGGCAATGCAGGGAGCTATTTTATGAATCCGGTAGTTCCACTTGCTATGTACGAATCGATGAAGTGCGACTTTCCTGATATACCTTCTTATCCTGCGGGA
This sequence comes from Bacteroidales bacterium, assembly GCA_963677415.2. Taxonomy (GTDB): domain Bacteria; phylum Bacteroidota; class Bacteroidia; order Bacteroidales; family JAQUTK01; genus JAQUTK01. The sequence goes on from CAXXFJ010000034.1 coordinate 60,964, forward strand.
GATGGAGTGAAGATTCCGGCAGCCTGGCTCATTCAGCAGACGGGATGGAAAGGAAAATCGTTGGGACATGCTGCTGTCTATGAGAAGCAACCACTGGTGCTGGTCAATACAGGAGATGCTGAAGCTCTGGATATCATACGTCTTGCCGATGCTGTTATTAATGCTGTGGAAGAAAAATTTGCAATCCGGTTGAAGCCGGAAGTTATCTATGTCTGAAAATTAGAATGAAGATTACGTTTTTAGGTACCGGTACCTCTACCGGAATTCCCTCTGTGGGATGTAATTGTGAGGTTTGTAGATCAACAGACCCGAAAGACAAGCGGCTGAGATGCTCTGTGATTGTTGAAGTAGAGGAAGCAACTCTGCTGATTGATTGCGGTCCGGATCTGCGCCAACAGACGCTTGATCATTATCCTTCCAAGCTGGATGGAGTACTGATTACGCACGAACATTTTGACCATGTGGGTGGCTTGGATGACTTGCGCCCTTTCTGTTATCACAAAGCGCTCAATCTCTATGCAGAGCACTATATGCTTGAACTCTTAAAGCAACGTGTGCCTTATTGCTTTACCGAGAATCGCTATCCGGGTGTGCCCAATTTCAATCTGCATGAGGTGACTATGAGTCCGTTTGTAATAGCAAATGTTGAGATTCAGCCAATTCGGGTGATGCATTACAAACTACCAATCCTTGGTTATCGCATTGGTAATATGGCATACATGACGGATGTGAAGGACTTGCCGGAAGAGGAGTATGACAAACTGAAGGGCTTGGATACTTTAATAATTAATGCGCTACGCATCAAAGAGCATATCTCACATCAGAATCTGGAGCAGGCGCTCAAGAAGATTGCACGGATTGCTCCTAAGAAAGCGTATCTTATTCACATGAGTCACGAAATGGGTTTGCACGCCGAAGTGGATAAGCAATTGCCCGAAGGTGTGAGTCTGGCCTATGACGGTCTGGAGATCGACAGTTTATAATCGTCTTTCCGGACTAATTATTTCAGATAGCTTGAAGAGAGTCAACAGGAGTCAGAGATACAGAATAATAGAGTCTACTGAAATCAGAGATAAATAAAATAAGAGCAAACTGTAGACAGAGATAAAGAATAAAGAATCTGCAAATATCAGAGTTAGAAGCCAAAAAGAACCTCCCATTTCGGAGTCCTACACCACCAATTTCTGCGTCCTTTTAATATAACCCATCCATACAGACGTTCATAGCGTTTGACTACTGTAGACTTTGCGTACCACAACTGTGGAAGTAGCGTAGGACAACTGTCAAACGCTAACCGCTTCCGTGAGCGTGGATCCATCTATCAGGACGCGTGATTCCAAGCATACGGATGAGTGGTGCGATTATACTGTATGTTTCCTTATTTGAACCATGTGCTCTTACCAAGATTTCTGAATGAACAGATTGCGGGTCGAGCCCGCAATGACGACGGAAAACCATTTGCCATCGGCTTGTAGGACCCTGAAAGGGGTTGACTCTTTTAGCTTCTAATTCTGATTTTAGTAGACTCTTTATTTTTTATCTCTGACTACAGTTGACTCCTTTATCTTTATCTCTGACTACGGTTGACTCTTTTAGAACAAGACCCTAAAAGAGGTTGACTTTGCTCTTTTGAAGCTCGGAAATATCCGATAGGTTTGTTCTGCAAACATACATATTATATCTGCACAGGCAAATTGTTTTGCAGATATTCTTCCCGATAACTTCTCCATCTTTTCTTGATGGGTCCATTCATAAGTGAAGCTTCCATCGGTGTCATCATATCCAGACTCTTATGAGGTCTTTGGGTGTTGTAGAACTCTACAGCTTCTGCAACGGCAGTTCGCACCTCTTCGATATCTTTAAAATCACGATACTCCAGGAATTCATGTTTGAGGATCCCATTTACACGTTCTGCAATCGCGTTCTCTTTCGGATCTCCTTTCTCCGTCATGCTTATCCGTATATGGTTCTCTTTTAGAAGTCTGGTATATGAGTCGCTGGCATACTGAACACCACGGTCTGAGTGGTGGATTAAGTCAAGCCGGTCAGCCTCTTCTATCCGTGATAAAGCTTGTTGAAGAGCCCGGATTGTGAACTCCGTTTGTAAGGTTGGGGCGACATAATAACCCACAATCTCCTTGTCGTAAGCATCGGTAATCAAGGAGAGAAAGCAGAACTTCTCACGGATCCTGATATAAGTGATATCACTCACCCACACCTGATTGGGGTGCTCCACAATCAGATCCTGTATCTGGTTCGGATATAAAAGATAAGGATGATTGGAATCCGTCGTCCGGATTCGTTTTCTTCTTTTCCTTATGGTCAGACCATAAACACAGAGTATCCTACAGAAGGAATCCCGCCCAAGGCTGTATTCCACACCAAAATAGCTTTTATACATTACCCATAACTTCTCCCCACCGATGCCGGGATCTTTTCCACGGATTTCATGTACATATTCAAGTACGAACTGTACCTTTGCAGCATTCTCTAAACCGTGATCCAGATACTGGTAATAGGCTTGCTTAGATACACCAAACAGACCGCAAAGAGCCTTTGTATGATACAAAGGAGCTCCTGTGTGAAGCCTTACTACTGTTTGGTGCCAGCTTTTTTTCGGATTGGAATCTGAAACATTTCCTCCGCAACGTCTATCATTGTATCAAAGGCCGTAGCGCGCATCTTTTCATGTTCCAAATCCATCTTTACTTTTTTCAGTTCCTTTTTCAATCTGGCAATCTCTTCGGACTCTAATCTTTCCCGTTCTTTTTTCATAGATTCATCCTCCTGATTTGGTTCTGGTGCAAAGGTATGCATCCAACTCAATAACGTAGTACGGTTTGCTATCGAATATTTCCGGCAAACCTCTTTGTTACTCATTCCGTCAAGATGATCCTTGACCGCGGATATGCGTAACTCATCTGAATAATGACCTTGATTCTTCATCGTTTCTAATTTTTAGTTGAACTTCTGAGAGTCAACTAAAATCAGTGCTAGACACACCGGTACAAATGTGCTAGCTCTGTGATGATGCGGTACGTTCCACTCGACACCACCGGAGATCCAGGCACCGGTTAATCCGATCAGTGCCGGCTTGATGACATGCTGCTCATACACAAAGTTATAATTGTTCGTCTTATCCAATGCAGAAAACAATCTGCCGCCAAGTTCGGGGGCAATACTGATCTTCACATATTCATTTTCCAGATAAACAAGATGGTAGCTCTTGTCGCTTTTCTTATTCGTCAGGTTGTCATAGAGCGGGTAGGGATAGATCCGCTGCTCGGCACCCTGTGTACCTCTACCGAAGAAAAACATCGGACTGGGATCAGGTGCCGCTGACAGATATGTAGGGATATTTACGTCTGCCTCACTGACGGTGATTGTTGATTGGCTCCAACTCTGGCTGAATGGAATAAGTAAGATGATAGTACTAATCCAAAGGTAAATGTGTTTCATATCTGTTGGTATGTAAAGATTCAACTATATACGAATCAGGCTATTCTGATAATCAGCCAAATATAGTGAATAATATCATACCAGCTAATACCTGATAAAAAGAATTAGTAAAGTCTGGTCTAAATAGATAGAATGACTGAACGACTTAACTTTTAGGTCTGATAATAATGGCCTGACCACCTTTTGCTTTGATCTCAAAAGAAAATGTATCGCCTTTTGATACTTGTTTGGTTCTTTTACGGATGCTTCCTGCGCCATCGTCTTCATAAATAGTAGCTGTGTAAGCTTTACCTTTGGTCAGGAAATCTAATTGCACACTGCTGTTCCACGCCTCAAATCCGGCTACGTTGCCTACAAACCAGGTATTGCCCTTGCGACGAGCCACGCTGATATTCTTGCCGATATCGCCGGCAAGATAATGGGATTCGTTCCACACGGTGGGTACATACTTGAAGAACTCTATCTCCTCTTCATTGGTATATTCGGTGGGTTTGCCGTACCAGAACATCGCTTGTAGCGGACTGAAATAAACGACTGTCAAAGCTAGCTGTTGCGCATTGCTGACCTTCAGGTTCTTGCTGTACTTGTTTGATTCATTCGGGTAGCAAAAGGTAAAGTCTGCCGGGCCGGCCAGAAAGCGGGTAAAGGGTAAGACTGTCGTATGAAATGCGTCCGGACTGTTTTCATCTCCACGGATACCTTCCTGAGTGAGCAGGGCAGGATAGATCCTGCTTAATCCGGTTGGCTTGTAGTTGTCGTGAATGTCAATGACAAACCCATAGTCATTGGCTTTCCTGATAGCTGAAGTCAGCCACGTAAGACCATTTTGAGTCAATCCATCCACAAACCCAAACTTCATTCCGCTCACACCCCATTGTTTGAAGAGAGGCAGGATCGTATCCAGCTTTGCTCTAAGTCCGACATAATTGACATAAAGAATGACCCCGATGCCTTTCTCCTTTCCGTATTGAATGACTTTCGGCATATCAATTTGAGGTATGACTTGAGTAGGATCGGATGTAGAACGAAACTCTGCTCCATACCATCCTGCATCAAACATGATGTATTGTAGATTGTGATTTGCTGCAAAATCAATGCATTCCAATCCGCTTTGAGTGGTCAACTGTGATCGTATTAATTTTCCGGGTTTGATCCAGGCGGGAATCTCTTTCAGTGAGCTCTGCGTTAATTTTAAAAATAACTCGCTGTAATCATGCAGCCCAATAGCTGTTCGGGCGATACTGATAGTGCGCCATGGAGTCTGAAATGTATCACCCGTCTTTACCTCTTTATCTCTTGGAAAAGCGATAGCAAGACTATTCGATGCTTTACCCTTTGTTAGTTCAGCTTTGGTGTATCCTTTATTTTCTGCTTCACCGATACTGAGATACAACTTCCCGGTGTGTATCGTGGCCGGAAAATCGCAGGTTTTGGAGAGCGTATCAATGGCTGTGGGTGTGAATATCGACTCCTGATTGTATTGGTAAATGATAAAGGGTTGAGTCAGATTAAACTTAGTATTCTCTTTCGTTATACTGTTGCTCTGAAAAGCTGCTTGCTGTGGAATCTCATACCGAAACGCTACCGAGCCGTTAAATACCCGTATGATCAGGTTAAACTGCACCGATAAGTTTGCGCAAGAGAGTTGCAATTCGTTGTAATTGTTTGTGATCGTATCATTTTCGCCCAAAGACCAGGCAAACTTTTCAGTGTGGCTGCTTTGCTTTTTGTCTTTTATTTCCGTTTTCTCTCCGGCAGCAATGTCTTTCACCTCAAGACCTAAATCAGACCAGGTGACAGCTTCCTGTTTGGAATAAAACACCCGATAGAGCAATTTTCCCTGCTTGTCGATTCCTACTTCAATGGATGTTTGTTTGTCGGGAGAGTATGTGCGAATGGGCTTCTTAACCTGTCCAAAGCCATTGACTGTTGTCAACAGACATAAAACTGCTGAAAGGATACATGTTCTGCTTTTCATTTTTGTTTATTTAGATGTTCTGATTGTGTGTTTCGTGTTATTTCGCATCTTATTTCCCTGAACCGTAAAAGAGCAAGGTGCCAAATGCCGGTTGGTCGCGGTCGTATCCTTCCGGGCGAATCCGTTTGATCACTTGTTCCGTGTAGGGCATCTTCAAACCTTTTATTCGCACATAGTGGTTATAGGCCATCTCATAAACTGGCATGAACTTCCCCCGGCTCTTATCTGAAATCACTGTCCAGTCAGAATATTTACCTGTCACATCTTTCCAGGTCACAAAAGGCACAGTGTCATCGCCCAGATTATAGCGGGCAACATATTCAAATCCTTTCAGCAAACGATTGTCAAGGGCACTGTACAAGTCGTCTCCCTGGTTATAGGCAATCTCACAGACTGTAGCTAACGCACCGATGCCTAACTGGCAATGTCCCTGATCACGTCCGCTTTCCTGAATCTGACCCGTAGATCCGTTGATATAATTTTTGATGGTGCCGTTGTCATTACCGTTGCAATAAAAGTCAAGTGCTTTTTTATACATCGTTTCGTTGTTGAGGTAAATAGCCGATGAGATATACATCTTTGTTACGATTGGTCCCCAGTTGCCATTCGTATACGCTTTGGTTGCATAAAACGTTTCACATACAGGAAGGAAAACAGCGGTAATCATTTTAGTAATCTTCTCCGTCTGTTCAGGAGTCACTCCCTTATAGGTATATTGAAGTATTTCCATGGCATTGACAATCTTCGTCCCTTCCAAACCTACCAAAAGGGGAGCGTCATTTGTAGCTGGGATTTGCTTTAAGCTATCAGCATAGGCACTCAGTATCTCCAACGATTTCAGTGCATGACTTTCATCTTTGGTTGCAACCCACATCAAAGCATTCAGATATGCAGCACTGAAATCGGCTTCCATTTTACTTTTCGTGTACCCATATTGGCCATCCCTTGAAATAACAGGATAAGGCCCCTTCATCTTATACTGAGGATCGGCACAGGGATGATTTTTCAATAATTCATACGAACCGTATTCCGGCATTGTTTTCTTGACGGCTACCTCTCTGATATGCTCCAAAGAAGCTGCAGAATGCAGTATGCCCGGATGAATAAACACTTTGTTTTGTGCTGTAATTTGAAGACTCAGGTTAAAAAGAAGGCACACCGATAAGAGTGAGATCGCATTTTGTTTCATAATTCTGGTATTTGTCATTTTTCAACTCTACAAATATAATACGTTTCTTTATTTGTTGATACTCAATTGAAATCTAATAAAGATGATCATCAAATAATAATAATCAATATATTTGTGAACTTATTTCGTAAAACATAATTTGATAAACCGGAAGACGCCATGAAGAAACTTCTTTTTACTCTGTTTTTTGGAAGTGCAGCACTAACGATGCAGGCTCAAGGCTCCTATGCCTATCCGTTTCAGAATCCTAATCTGCCCGATGAACAGCGGATAGAGAACCTGATCTCACTGATGAATTTTGATGAGATTATTGATATGTATGGCGGTGCCGGTGTGCCTCGGTTGGGCGTGCGTAGTCCGGGAAGTTCAGAAGCTATCCATGGGGTGGTGCAAGGCGGTCCGGCCTGGAATGAAAAGAGAAGTCCCAAACAGCCGACGACGATCTTTCCACAAGGCTATGGACTGGGTGAGACCTGGGATACGGAATTACTTCAACAGGTGGCAGATCAGGTGGCTACTGAAGCACGCTATCTCTACCAGAGTCTGAAGTATCGCAGAAGTGGACTGGTGCTGTGGTCGCCCAATGCTGATCTGGGGCGGGATATCCGTTGGGGTCGCACCGAGGAGTGTTATGGTGAAGATCCATACCTCGTGGGTGAAATGACTACTGCGTTTGTGAAAGGCTTGCAGGGAGATCATCCCAAATACTGGAAAATAGCTTCCCTGATGAAGCATTTCCTTGCTAACAGCAATGAATATGGACGTACCGAGACTTCCTCAGATTTTGATGATGCGCTCTTTCGTGAATATTACTCCTACGGCTTTTGGAGAGGGATAAAGAAAGGGGGAGCCAATGCGTTGATGACTGCTTATAATGCTTATAACGGAACGCCATGTACCATTCATCCGATGCTTCGTACTATACTGATGAAGGAGTGGGGGTTTAATGGTATGATAACTACCGACGGAGGTGCATTTCAGCAACTGAAAACTTCCCACAAGGTGTTTACCGATCTGGAATATGCTGCTCAGGCTTGTGTGAAGGCAGGTACTTCCCGCTTTTTAGATACCTATAAGGAGGCACTGGAAGGCGCCTTTAATAAAGGGCTTATATCGTACCCCGAACTGGAAGAAAATATCAAAGGTAACATCCGGCTCATGGTCAAACTGGGCTTGCTGGACAGTACTGTCACGAATCCATATAGTAAGATCGGCATCAGTGATACTATTGATCCGTGGACAAAGCAGGAGACAAAGGATTTTGCGCGTCTGGTTGCAAATAAGTCCGCAGTGCTGCTGAAGAATGAGAAAGGGACGTTGCCATTGAACAAACAGACGATTACGAAGATTGCAGTTATTGGTAACCGTGCCGATGATGTGATTGAAGATTGGTATAGTGGCACACTGCCCTACAAGGTAACGCCATTGCAGGGGATTAGCGAGGTGGCTCAGGCTACTAATATCGAAGTGCGGTATGTGAAAGATGACAGACGCGGTGAGGCACAAAAGGCTGCCGCTTGGGCAGATGTGGCGATCGTATGCGTGGGCAATCATCCGACATGCAGTCCGGAATGGGCTTCTTCTCCCTGGGGACAAGGAGTGATAGCCGGTGAGGGACGAGAAGATGTGGATCGTGGTTCGATTCAGCTGGAGCAGGAGGACCTCATCAAATTGGTGTACAAGGCCAATCCCCGTACTGTGGTGGTGCTTATCAGCAGTTTTCCGTATGCGATCAACTGGACTCAGGAGCATGTGCCGGCAATCTTACATATTACTCAGGGTTGTCAGGAACTGGGTCATGCTGTTGCAGATGTATTGTTTGGAGCGTATAATCCGGCTGGACGGACGACGCAGACCTGGGTTAGCAGTATCGACGAACTGCCTCCGATGCTAGACTATAACATTCGCAACGGTCGTACGTATATGTATTACAAAGGCAAACCATTGTATCCCTTTGGATTTGGATTGAGTTATACCACTTTCAAATATACCGATCTGAAGACAAATAAACAGATACTCACAGTGGGTGAGACGTTAAAAGTGTACGTGACTGTGGAGAATACCGGTTCCTGCGATGGCGAGGAAGTGGTGCAGCTGTATGTGAAGTCCGGCAACGATATAGCATCCAAGCGTCTGAAAGGTTTTGTACGTGTGCCGCTGAAGAAAGGAGAGAAGAAGACGGTTACAATTCCGTTGCCTGCTGAAGATCTGTGCGTATGGAACATGGTTCAATCTACGTGGCAGTTACCGGTGGGTATGATGAAATTGATGGTCGGATCTTCTTCCGGGTCTATCAAGCAGGTTGTAAAAATTGAACTTAAGTAATACAGTCAGACTATGAAAAAGTGGTTGAGAAAGAATATGTTCTATTATATAGGAGTACTATGTGGAGGAACTGTCGGGTATCTGTATTATCATTTTATAGGAAGCAAAAGTGCTTCTTCTCCGTTTACAACTTCTCCCGGAGTGAGTGTATTATGGGGAGTAGTGCTTGGACTCTTCATCGTAAGCATCTTTCGAAAGGAAGAGAATAAATAAAAGTAATAATTTAGATAATAGCATGAAAACAATTGGTTACCATTTAGTTGTATTATTAGTATCATTTATGTTCTGCTCCATTTCTTCGGGGCAAAACATCGTACTTCGTCAATCGAATGAATCAGGTATTTACAAGACAGGAGAGAAAGCGCGTGTCACTTTGTTTGCAACAGATACTGTAACAGATTCGCTTTCTGTCAAAATAGTCAAGAACTATAACAACAGTCAGACAACGCTGCAAAAGATTAAATTTCAGGGTGACACGCTGGTTGTGTTTGATGAAACATTGACAGGTCCAACAACTGTCATCTTTGATGTTCGCTCAGGAAATGAGTATGCCAGCATTGGACTGGTTGCTGATCCTGAGAAATACACACCCGGTACGAACTATCCGAAGGATCTGAAAAGTTACTGGAAAGCTCAAAGAAAAGCTTTGCGTGCTCTTCCAATGGAGGTGAAATCGACTCCTGTAACAATTGATGAGAAGGATTTTCAATGTTTTGATATGGAAATAAATTGTACCGGTTCCAAGCCGGCTCGAGGCTATTTTGCCAAACCAATATCTGCCAAACCTAAGTCTCTTCCTATCGTGTTATATCTTCATGCCGCTGGTGTAAAAGGGAGCTGGTGCCGCACCGAAACATGGAGTACCCTGCCTTATGCCAAGATCGGGAAAGGAACGCTCTGTTTTGATCTGAATGCCCACGGCATGCTCAATGGTCAGCCCGAAGAGTATTATGCTGATCTCGAAAACGGTGAATTGAAAGACTATTACAAACAAGGTCTGGAAAGCAAAGAAGATATCTATTACAGAGGGATGTACTTACGTATCATGCGGACGCTTGATTTTCTTTGCAGTCAGCCGGAGTGGGATGGGAAACGCATTCTGGTGATGGGTGAGAGTCAGGGCGGTGGACAGGCACTGGCTGCTGCCGGACTGGATGACAGGGTGACTGCTGCAATTGCAGTTGTTCCGGCGATGTGCGACTGGGGCGGTTCATTGGTTGGGCGTAGAGGAGGATGGTCCCAATTGTTTGAGGCGCCTTTTGATAAAGCTAAGATGCTGGCTACTTTGCCTTATTTTGATACAGCTCATCTGCTGAAAGGCTGCAAGGCAACACTTGTTGTTGAGATTGGACTGATCGACTTTACCTGTCCTTCATCATCGATCTATGCGGCTATCAATCAGGCTAAAGGGAAGAAGATAATCTATCCGGTTCCTTATCGTGCTCACCACGTGGAGCAACCTGCTTATCAGAAAATATGGGAGATAACAGTCTCTAAACCGAAAGATGAGTTTATGAGGAACTATCTGAAGTAAACCGAATAAGATCAATTGCATTTGATTTTTGTAATCTTTAAGTAGCAATTAATCGATATTCAAATATTATTTTTACCTTTGCGCAGTCTTAAAAATAGGGTATGTCTTTTCGATTAAAGTTTGGTTTGTTATTACCGGTAACTCTGTTCTTTGCTTCCAAAGCTAATGCTAAGAAACAGAGCGTTGATACTTATGTCCAATCTATTGATTGTCAAATAACTATAAAGATGTATATCTCATTTGTCTGCGATAGAATCACCTCTCTCTTTGATTGTAAGCAGTTACGAAAACAAACCATATTACAGCCTGTTACAAATCTTACATCTGAATCATCAGAAAGATTGAATAACAGGCTTTTCTTATCTACCTCTGCCAGTGATTTCTTTCCGTGATAGTCGTTTGTGACTCTCTTTAGCCAATCCCGGAAATTCGGGACACTCTTTTGTTATTTAGTAATTTATATATTCATCAGTAATCTTATTTTATGAATCTCTCACTATTTGTAGTCGTGTTGATTACTGCCATTGTACTTGTTGCTGCGGCTTTGATCATTGGACGTCTTCTCTCTCCGAGGTCTTATAATAAACAGAAAGGAGAAGCGTACGAGTGTGGTATTCCAACAAGAGGAGGATCCTGGATGCAGTTTAAAGTAGGATACTACTTGTATGCGATTCTTTTTCTTATGTTTGATGTCGAGACTGTTTTCCTTTTCCCATGGGCAGTTACTGTTCGTGAGGCTGGAATCGACGGTCTGATTAATGTGATATTCTTTTTTGTAGTTTTAGTTTTGGGCCTTGCGTATGCCTGGAAGAAAGGAGCATTGGAATGGAAGTGAAAATTAAATCGATGAAGTATGAAGACTTCAATGACAATGAATATCTGGAGTCACTTAAAGAACTCAGGGAAGGTGCTGTCGATGTCATCGTTGGTTCCCTTGATGATCTCATCAATTGGGGAAGAAGCAACTCTCTCTGGCCGCTTACGTTTGCAACGAGTTGTTGTGGTATTGAGTTTATGGCGGTTGGTGCCGCACGTTATGACTTTTCCCGTTTCGGGTTTGAAGTAACACGTGCCAGTCCGCGACAAGCAGATGTAATTATTGTTGCCGGTACGATAACAAATAAGATGGCTCCTGTGCTGAAACGCTTGTACGATCAGATGGCTGAGCCCAAATATGTCATTGCGATGGGTGGGTGTGCCATCTCCGGCGGACCCTTTACCCAATCGTATCATGTAGTCAATGGAGTTGATAAGATTATTCCGGTGGATGTCTTTATTCCCGGTTGTCCTCCTCGTCCTGAATCTTTGCTCTATGGAATGATGCAATTGCAACGGAAGGTGAAGACTGAGAAGTTCTTTGGAGGTGTAAACAGAAAAGAAAAGAAAGGAACTGAAAATGATTGATCTTAAAGAAAGAATAACTGCCTTAGCACCTGAAGCTGAATTTGTGAAAGTGGAGGGCAAACCCCTGGAAGTGATACTTCCTTCTTCTGCGGTACATGATACTATGATGAAGTTTCGCGATGATAAAGAATTGATGTTTAGCTTTCTGGTCTGCCTCTCCGGGATGGATTGGGGCGATAGTCTGGGTGTTGTTTATCATCTGTTTTCATTAAAGTATCGCAATTATCTGGTTGTAAAGACAACAACAACGGATAGAGAAAAACCGCAACTGTATAGTGTTTCCGATATATGGGCTACAGCTGATATGAATGAACGTGAGGTTTATGACTTCTTTGGTATCCGGTTCATCAATCATCCTGATATGCGTCGGTTGTTTCTTCGTAATGATTTTGTCGGATATCCTCTCCGTAAAGATTATGATATGAGCGAAGAGAACAATCCGCTCGTAATGACCAATGAAGAGACAGATGATATAGCTCCTGTGCTTGTGGAAAATGCGCTGGGAGAAGTTGAAGAAAAGCAAAAAGTGCTTTTTGAAGATTCAGAATATGTGGTGAATATCGGTCCGCAGCACCCTGCTACTCATGGTGTACTTCATTTTCGTACTTCATTGGAAGGTGAGATTATAAAGAAGGTGGATGTTCATTGCGGGTATATTCACAGAGGGATAGAGAAGATGGCTGAAAGTCTTACTTATCCTCAGATATTGGGTTATACCGACCGTCTGGATTATCTATCCGCACATCAGAACCGCCATGCTGTTTGTATGTGTGTGGAAGAGGCTATGGGTCTTGAGATTCCCGATCGTGTAAAGTATATCCGTACGATTATGGATGAACTCTCCAGACTTCAGTCGCACTTTCTTTTCTATTCCTGTCTTTGTATGGATATGGGAGCTTTAACACCTTTCTTCTACGGATTTCGTGATCGTGAGAAGATACTGGACATTTTTGAAGAAACGACCGGTGGTCGACTCATTCAGAATTATAATGTCATTGGTGGTGTGATGGCAGACATTGATCCTGATTTTGTAGCAGGAGTAAAGAAGTTTATCAAGTATTTACCACCAATGCTTCAAGAGTATCATGATGTATTTACAGGAAACGTAATTGCGACTCAACGTCTGAAAGGTGTGGGTATTCTCTCAAAAGAGGACGCAATCTCATATGGAGTGACCGGCCCTTCTGGAAGGGCTTCCGGTGTTTCTTGCGATATTCGCAAACTGGCTCCCTATGGAGTCTATGACAAAGTTGATTTTAAAGAGATCATTTATCCTGAAGGAGATAGTTTTGCCCGTTATATGGTACGTATGGACGAGATTCTGGAGTCCCTCCATATACTTGAGCAACTCATTGATAATATCCCTGCCGGAGACTTTGCTGTAAAAACCAAACCGATCATACGACTTCCCGAAGGATCTTTCTTCAAAATGGTGGAAGCCGGCCGTGGTGCTTTTGGTGTTTATATAGAAAGTAAAGGTGACAAGACACCGTATCGTTTGAAATTCCGTTCTTCGTGCCTTCCTTTAGTCTCTGTCGTAGATCTGCTGGCTACAGGTGCCAAGATTGCCGACTTGATTGCTATCGGAGGAACGTTGGATTATGTTGTACCTGATATAGATAGATAGAAAATATGTTTGATTTTGCAGTAGTCACAAAGTGGATAGATACTTTATTGAGAAGTTTTCTTCCGGATCAGGCAACTTTACTTGTAGAGTTTTTATTGGTCGGTTTATGCCTGTTGACAGCGTATGCGCTCATAGCGCTAGCTCTTATATATGGTGAACGAAAGATTTGCGCCTGGTTTCAGTGCCGTCTCGGCCCGAATCGCGTAGGTCCTTATGGCTTGATTCAACCGGTAGCAGATATGGTCAAGATGTTGATCAAGGAGCTGATTGATATGAACCATAGCGATAAATTTCTTTTTCGTGTTGCTCCGTTTATCGTAATCATCTCTTCAGTACTGGCATTTGGTTGTATACCTTTTGCAAAAGGATTGGAGATTCTTGATTTCAATGTTGGTATCTTCTTTCTGATGGCGGTTTCTTCCATTGGAATAGTTGGAATCTTACTTGCCGGCTGGAGTAGTAACAATAAGTTTTCATTGATTGGTGCCATGCGAAGTGGTGCCCAAATGATCAGTTACGAACTCTCTATCGGTTTGACGATATTGACCATGGTAGTGTTAAGTGGAAGTATGCAGCTCTCTACGATCGTGGAGAGTCAGGCAAACGGATGGTTTATCTTTACAGGACATATTCCTGCATTCATCGCATTTGTAATCTATATGATTGCAGGAACGGCAGAAACTAACCGTGGCCCGTTTGACCTTCCGGAGGCTGACTCTGAGTTGACAGCTGGCTATCATACAGAATATTCCGGCATTCAGTTTGGATTCTTTTATCTGGCAGAGTACCTCAATATGTTTGTGGTTGCGGCAGTAGCTACAACTCTTTTCTGGGGTGGATGGATGCCGTTGCATATTCCCGGATTCGACAACTTTAATATGATCATGGATTATATTCCATCTCTCTTATGGTTTTTCGGTAAGGCAGCTGTGATGATATTCATCATCATGTGGTTCAAATGGACATTCCCCCGGTTGCGTATTGACCAGTTACTCCGATTGGAGTGGAAGTACTTGCTTCCTATCAACTTGATTAACCTGATGCTGATGGTAATAATCGTTGTATTCGGATTGCATTTCTGATCATTCATAAACAGGTATTAATTACTAATTAAAGAGGTATGAATAGTATTAAAGAATATTTTGTCTCCTTCTTCAAAGGACTGAAATCACTATTAATCGGAATGAAAGTTACGTTACGTATCTTTTTCCGTAAGAAGACGACGGAGTGCTATCCCGAAAACAGAGATACGCTGATCATTGCTGAACGCTTCAGAGGGACACTGACAATGCCACATGATGCAGAAGGAAACAATAAATGTATTGCTTGCGGACTGTGTGAGATAGCTTGTCCCAATGGAACGCTACACATTGAAAGTGTGATTGAAGTAAATGAGGAGACGGGGAAAAAGAAAAAAGTATTGACAAGATATATGTATGATCATGGATCCTGCATGTTTTGTCAGATGTGTGTAAGGGCTTGTCCGCACGATGCGATCTGTTTTGATAACTCATTTGAACATGCAGTCTTTACAAGAGCAAAATTAGTGAAACAACTTAATAAGAAATAGTATGGAAATGACATTGAATGAAGTTGTATTTTATCTGTTGTCGGGTGTCATCATAGTATGCTCTATCCTTACAGTGATGACATCGCGTATCTTGCGCTCGGCAACTTATTTGCTGTTTGTGCTTTTCGCCACAGCAGGAATGTATTTTCAGATGAATTATTCCTTTATGGGAGCGGTTCAGTTGACTGTATATGCCGGTGGTGTAATCGTTTTATATGTATTCTCCATCCTGCTGACGAGTAGTCTGGGGGGGGATAAAGAACGTCCAAAGATCAAGCATATGATTGTCGGACTTTCAGCTGTTATTGTTGGAGCAGTATTGTGTATTTACATTATGCTGACGCATACTTTTCCTGCTTCAAGGTATGTGGCAGGTGAGATTGATGTGAAAACGATAGGTCATATATTGATGGGAACAGAGAAATATCAGTATTTGTTGCCTTTTGAAGCAATCAGCGTTTTATTACTGGCTTGTATAGTCGGAGGTATTCTAATAGCAAGAAAAAGATAAAATATGGAAATACGAATGGAATATTATCTGGTGGTGAGTGCCATCATGATGTTTGCCGGTATATATGGCTTTTTTGTCCGCCGGAATTTGCTGGGAATCCTGATCTCGATCGAACTTATGCTGAATTCAGTGGATATCAACTTTATGGTATTCAATCGCTATTTGTATCCGGATCAGTTGGAAGGGTTCTTCTTTACACTGTTTGCTATTGGTATATCTGCAGCGGAAACTGCAATCGCTATTGCAATCTGTATCAATGTATATCGTAATTTGAAGAATATCCAAGTGAAAAATCTGGATGAAATGAAGCATTAATGATCAAAAACTAATTAAAGAGATGGAATTTACATTATTCATACTTATTCTTCCCTTGGTATCTTTTTTGATTCTCGGCTTAGCCGGATATAAAATGAAACCTGCTGTATCCGGAGTCTTGGGGAGTATATTCTTGGGTGCGACCACCCTGCTTTCTTATGCTACCGCAGTAATCTATTTTACTGCTCCACGTGTGGATGGCGCTTTTATGAAGCTGATGCCATATAATATGGAATGGATGAACTTTGGAGGAACACTCCAGTTTAACCTTGGTATTCTGCTGGACCCTATTTCGGTGATGATGCTGGTAGTGATTACCACAGTCAGCCTGATGGTTCATATCTATAGTATGGCTTATATGCACGGTGAAAAAGGTTTTCAACGCTACTATGCATTCTTAAGCCTTTTTACTTTCTCAATGCTCGGGCTTGTTGTGGCAACAAACATCTTCCAGATGTATCTTTTTTGGGAGCTAGTAGGTGTTTCTTCATATCTGTTGATCGGATTCTACTACACCAAACCAGAAGCGGTGGCTGCCAGTAAAAAGGCGTTTATTGTGACTCGTTTTGCCGATCTTGGCTTTCTGATAGGTATCTTACTTCTTTCCTTCTATACGGGTACATTTGATTTTGATAAACTCTGTTCATGCGATCCGGTATTGTTTTCCGGAGCTGTTCAGGCTTCTTTTCTGGGCTACTCTGTGATCAGTGTTGCTCTGGCACTTATCTTTATTGGTGGTGCCGGTAAGAGCGCGATGTTTCCGTTACAGATATGGTTGCCGGATGCAATGGAAGGACCAACCCCGGTGTCTGCTTTGATCCATGCTGCTACGATGGTTGTAGCCGGTGTATTTCTGGTTGCCCGTCTATTTCCGGTGTATGAAGCATTTGCTCCGGATGTACTTCATGGCATTGCTTATGTCGGTGCTTTCACTTCACTCTTTGCTGCTGCAATTGCTTGTGTGCAGACCGATATCAAACGGGTACTTGCCTTTTCGACCATTTCTCAGATTGGCTTTATGATGGTGGCGTTGGGAGTAAGTGGAATGGGTTCACATGAAGGTACCGGTTATATGGCTGGTATGTTCCACTTGTTTACACACGCCATGTTTAAAGCATTACTCTTCTTAGGTGCCGGTGCTATCATTCATGCGGTGCATAGTAATGAAATGAGCCATATGGGAGGTCTTCGTAAGCATTTACCAATTACCCATATCACATTCCTGATAGCATGTCTTGCTATTTCAGGTATTCCTCCTTTCTCCGGATTCTTTAGTAAGGATGAGATCCTTGCTGCTTCTTTCTCATTCAGTCCGCTGATGGGTGTAGCCATGAGTGGCATTGCCGGATTGACTGCGTTTTATATGTTCCGTCTTTATTACAGAATATTCTGGGGAACTCCATCCGAACATGCACATACTCCGCATGAAGCTCCTGCATTTATGACGGTACCATTGATCTTTCTGGCAACTGTGACTTGTGTTGCCGGGTTTATCCCATTTGGAGAGTTTGTCAGCAGTGACGGACTGATCTATGAGATTCATTTGGACCCGACAGTTGCAATATCCAGCATTCTTATGGCGTGCGTTGCAATAGGACTTGCTACCTGGATGTATAAGAAAGGTACAAGTACAATGCCTGATCGTCTGGCTACAACATTTAGTGGTTTGCATATGGCAGCTAGTCATCGCTTTTACATTGATGAGGTGTATCTGTTTATTACCAAACGAATCATTTTTGATGGCATATCAACTCCAATTGCATGGTTTGACAGGCATATTGTGGATGGATTCATGAATGGTTTATCATGGATCGCCAATCGTGTCGCTTATCTGATCAGAGGTTTTCAAAGTGGCAATGTACAGCAATATGCATATGTCTTTTTAATAGGAACTTTTTTGATAGTTGCATTGGCTCTATCTCAATATATCAATTTCTAATCATACGAAAATGAATATACTATCATTATTTGTCCTTATACCTGCGTTAATGATCGTGGGTGTGTTTTTGTCCCGCTCTATGCATGCTATTCGCAGCGTAATGCTCTCCGGGGCTCTATTATTACTAGGTCTATCCGGCTATCTGATAGCTCTGTATCTGAATATGCGTGCTGCCGGTGATCACTCACCTATGTTGCTTCTTTCAGATATTACCTGGTTTAAGTCTTTAAATATTCACTATACGATAGGAGTTGATGGTATCTCTGTTTTGATGCTGATGCTTACTTCTATTATTGTTGTAACAGGAGTGTTGGCATCCTGGAAGATGACTCCACTTCCCAAGGAATATTTCTTATGGTTTAGTCTGCTGAGTGTCGGTGTGTATGGCTTTTTTATCTCTTTAGACCTCTTTACCATGTTCCTTTTTTATGAGGTAGCATTGATTCCGATGTACCTTCTGATTGGTGTATGGGGCACAGGAAAGAAAGAGTATGCAGCTATGAAGCTTACGTTGATGTTGATGGGAGGATCTGCCTTATTGGTTCTTGGTATCTTAGGGATCTACTTCGCATCAGGTGCAACTTCTATGAATATCCTTGAACTAGCTAAGGCTAACATCCCTATAGAGATGCAACGGATTTTCTTCCCGTTGACTTTCCTCGGATTTGGTGTGCTGGGTGCTTTATTCCCGTTCCATACCTGGAGCCCTGATGGACATGCTTCAGCGCCTACTGCTGTTTCAATGCTTCATGCAGGTGTGTTGATGAAACTTGGAGGGTATGGTTGCTATCGTGTTGCTATTACTCTGATGCCTGAAGCTGCGCATGAGATGGCTTGGATATTCCTAATTCTCACAGGAATAAGCGTGGTATATGGTGCTTATTCAGCCTGTGTGCAGACAGATCTTAAATATATTAATGCATATAGCTCAGTGAGTCACTGCGGTATGGTACTTTTTGCAATCCTGATGTTCAATACGACTGCGATGACAGGTGCAGTGCTTCAGATGTTGAGTCATGGATTGATGACGGCTCTCTTCTTCGCATTGATAGGAATGATTTATGGACGTACTCATACCCGTGATATCCGGCTAATGGGTGGCTTGATGAAAATAATGCCTTTTCTGGGCAGTTGTTATGTGATTGCCGGTTTGGCATCCTTAGGTCTGCCGGGCTTGAGCGGTTTCGTTGCTGAAATGACTATTTTTGTTGGAGCATTCCAGCATACAGATGTTTTTCATCGGGTACTGGTCATTGTAGGTACTTCATCTATTGTTATTACTGCGGTCTACATCCTGCGTGTTGTTGGCAAGTTATTATATGGAAGTGTTGTAAACGAAGAGCATACAAAGCTTACTGATGCAGTATGGTACGAACGCCTTTCGGTTGCTACTCTGATAATTGCAATTGTGGCTATCGGAGTTGCTCCGCTATGGATGAGTGATATGATACGTGAGAGTCTTGAGTTATTTGTAATAAATTAAACTATGAATTATAGCAATTTTTTGTACATGCGTGAGGAGATCTCACTCATTGTATTAATGGTCATCTTGTTTCTTTATGACTTGTTTGCAGGAAAGAAAGCTTTGAACTATTTTCAGCCTGTCGCTTGTGTTTTGTTTGCAATACATACACTGATGCTTGTACTGCCCAGAGGCGCAGGAGAGACCTTTGGAGGAATGTATCAGTATAATGAAATGACTACATTTGTCAAGACAATTTTAAACGTTGGAACTTTGATTGTTTTCCTTTTATCTTCCAATTGGCTGAAGAGTGAAGGGACTATCCATAAACGTGGGGAATTCTTTTTTCTGACACTTTCCACTTTGCTGGGTATGTATTTTATGCTTTCTGCCGGCAATTTCCTGATGTACTTCATTGGGTTGGAAACAGCTTCTGTTCCTATGGCTTGCCTTATTGCATTTGACAAGTACAAAAAGGTCTCAGCGGAAGCCGGTGCTAAATATATCCTCTCATCAGCTTTTGCTTCCGGACTATCTTTGTATGGTATCTCTATGATTTATGGTTCTGTCGGGACTTTGTATTTCGATGATATCCCTGCTGGTATAAACGGCAATCCGCTTCAGGTTATGGCTTTTGCCTTCTTTGTAGTAGGATTGTTTTTCAAGATATCACTGGTTCCTTTTCATCAATGGGCTCCAGATTCGTACGAAGGTGCTCCGACAACTGTAACAGCGTATCTTTCTGTTGTCTCAAAAGCATCAGGAGCATTTGTCTTGCTCACTCTTCTTTATAAGGTCTTTGGTGGGATGGTAGTTCAATGGCAGGCTATTTTGTATGCAACGATAATTCTTTCTATCACAGTTGCCAACTTGTTTGCAATTCGTCAGAAGAATCTGAAACGCTTCCTGGCTTATTCATCTATTTCTCAAGCTGGATATATCATGTTGGGTGTGATTGGAGGGACGGCACTGGGTATGACCTCTTTGGTTTATTATCTGTTGGTATATCTCTTTTCCAACCTTGCCATTTTTGGCGTCATTTCCATTGTAGAACATCGCAGTGGCAAACTGAATATCAGTGATTACAACGGATTCTACCAAACTAATCCACGCTTAAGTGTCGTGATGACTTTTGCTTTGTTTTCACTGGCAGGTATTCCTCCTTTTGCAGGCTTTTTCAGCAAGTTCTTTGTGTTTGCAGCAGCAGTTAATCAGGAGTTTTACTTGTTGGTATTTATAGCTCTGATTAATACAGTGATATCCTTGTATTATTATTTGCTGCTTGTAAAAGCAATGTTTATCAATCCGAACGATGCACCAATTGCATCGTTCAGATCTGATAATTATACTCGTTTAGCATTGATCATCACTACGGCAGGAATCCTTGTATTAGGTGTAGCAAGTAATGTATATGAATATATCGCATCCATGAGTTACGGCATGTAATTCATACCGCATTGTTACTTCCATTGGATGGAATACTTCACACCAGCCCGGCCCCAAAAGCCGGGCTGTGTTATATTGCCCAGATCGTAATAGTTAGTGTTCAAAAGATTGTTGATCTCTCCAAAGAACTGCCACTGACGAACTGAATAATTGATTCGGAGATCCACCAGACTGTATGCAGGGTATGACTTAATAGTAGTTATACCTTTGCTGATCTGAGCGAAAGTTCCTTCTCGTTTTTGCCAGCGAAAATTCCACCGGGCAGTAATTCCTTTCCATATCTTGTGATCAAGACTGGCGGTGAAACTTGTACTTTAGATAATCCATCGCATATTGCGATTCAAAGCTGCTTTTCTTATTTTGTGTAATCCATGAATATCCCAATTGCATGGATTGAAGCAGACTCTCTTTGCCTAATAGTTCGCTGAAGGAAAAGCCGTAGTGAACTTTCCACCCCAAAGGTGTTGATGGAAGTATGATTGACAGATTTCCATATGCTATCAGGATGTACCCGTACCCAATCAATCAAATTACTTCCTTGTCGGTAATAGCTGGTAATATTTCCTTGCAAGAGTGGAGTATGATATTTAATTCCTGTTTCGAATGCCTGAGATTCTTCCGGCTTCAGATTGGGATTTCCTCCGTTAGTTGCACTCTTGTAATATAAATCCGTGAATGTCGGCATGCGCATGGATGTGTTCCAGGAAGCATAGACAGTGATATTGTCACCAAAACGGTAGCTGCCATCCACTCCCGGATAGAAGTGAAGATCACGATCAAACGCAGTGTTATACAAAGCCATTGTACCTACAGAAAGAGTGAACTGTTCGAACAGAAAGTTGTGTTCAAGGAAATAACTGATGTTGGTTCGGTTGGCACTCTTTGTATATAACTTACCTGATTCAAATGGCACCCGGACCGTTGATTTCATCAGTTCGCCGAGATTGTTGCTCAGTACTCCTTCGTTGCGCAGTTCAGCACCGAAAGCACTCTTTCCCAGAGCAGAGTAGAAGTGAGCATTTAGGTTCAGACCATATACATCACTCTGGTGATAGTTGTATGTATCATTGCCATGTGTCAACTCGAATCGGTCATAGTGACGACTCCAGTACAAAGTAGGAGTGAAGTTGATTCGTCCGGAGCTTGTACCCTTCAAGGCAGAGTAGAACGAACGTACCCGTTCATATTGATTCGGATATTTTGCTGAATAAAAGGTGTTGGCATCATATCCTTTATCTGAGTAACCAAACTGAAAATCCAACCGGGTATCCTCCTGATTATCGTAACTGCTCTGGAAGAAAATGTTCTTTGCTTCGAACGCCGTATTGGTAGTGTAACCATCCGAACTTTTAAATCCGCCTGAAAGCTGATGCGCAAAGTGACCCTGACTGACAGAGAGTCTCGAACTTGCGTCAAACAGTCCGTGCTGACCTCCTGATAAACGGATCTCAGCATTGTTTTTTGTTGCAGAAGTAGTTGTGATGATGTTGATGGCACCGGTGAATGAGCTTGTTCCATATACCCGTGCTGCAGGTCCTTCCAGGATTTCAATCCGGACAATGTCATCCAGTGAAATAGGAAGATCAAAGTTAAAGTGGCCGGTTTGTGGATTGGTGATGTTTGCTCCGTTGAGGAGTACGGTGATCTGGTCGAATGTGCCACCGCGGATAGAAAGGTCAGATTGAATGCCAAGTTCGCCACGCTGTCGGGCGTCTACGCCAACGGCATATTCTAAGAGGTCTTGGATACTACCGGCAGGCGCCGCAAGAATTTCATCCCGTTCAATAACAGTCACCAGTTTGGCTGTTTCTGTCTCAGAGAGCGGCGCTCGCCCAACGGTGACCTCCACGTCACCCAGTTGTCTGGCTTGGATTGTGTCGCTGCTGATAACGGCATTCGCTTTTACAGGCACAGCACATGCAATCATGCTTACAGTGATGACACCATGTGAAACCACACGATGCAAACTGTTGAACATTGCATAGGGCTTGTTTGCAAAGCGCTTGAACCGGATAGCACGACTTGTCTCTCGTTTTGTTTTGTTCATAAGATTGATACTATAATTTTTAATTCGCGGCAAAGGTAGTGCTATTTGCCGAGTAGGGAAAATGAATCGTGGAAATTGCTATTTCAGATTCAGATAATAATCATCGCAGAGTGCCTTATAAGCATCAGTATATTGATTCTTAAGGTCGCGCAACGCTAATTTCCCGTGGACGACCGGTATGCGGGCAAAGCTGAAAGTCATCAAAACCCGTATTGGTTTTCCGCCTTCACTATTACATACATCAGTACGATGATTAAGAAAGAGATTTTCTTCCCATGCAATATCTTCCAGTTTATCAGCTGCATCGGCAGGAAATACGAAGGATGCCTTCCCTGTAGGAGAGAGTAATTGCGCGGTATGATGCATAAGAACCTCAAGCGGAAGCGTATCTGTATGACGGGCTTGATCTCTTGATGACTGACCCGATTTGAGTGCATTGATAAAGAAAGGAGGGTTAGAAACAATCAAATCAAAAGACTCAGGGGATTGCAGACTAAACTCTTGCAGAGAAGACCCAATCACTTTCATACGGGAGCTCCAAGGAGATTGCCTGAAGTTAATCTCTGCCTGTCTTGTTGCGCCTTCGTCGATATCTATTGCAGTAATTGATGCTTGAGAACGTTGTGCCAGCATCAAACCAATCAGTCCGCTGCCAGTGCCGATATCTAGAATCCTTGTAGCCGTTTGAGCAGGAGCCCATGCACCAAGCAATACTCCATCGGTGCCTACCTTCATGGCACACAAATCATGATAAACGGTAAACTGTTTGAATTGGAAATTAGGGTTGGACATGAGTTCTCAACGGATTAGAAGCCAAAATTATCAAGTTCGACTTCCTCTTGTTTACCTTCTTCGATCTTCTCGGATTCCAGATGTTTGCTATTTCCCTCAACATAAATAGCCTTAAACGGTGTCGCCGGACATATATATTCACAACCTCCACAACCCACACAAAGAGCCGGTCTTACCTTAGGGATGCGCAGTCCGTCTTTATAGTCCACCATCTTAACAGCTTGTGTCGGACAGTGTTCCGAACAGGCTCCACAATCTGTCTCATCACGAAAGACGACACAGTTTTCTGTAATGAAATGAGCAATACCGATCTGTGTTGTTTTCTTCTGTTCCGTAGTTAACGGTTTAAGGGCCCCGGTTGGACAGATTGTAGAACAAAGCGTGCAGCTGAAGTTACAGAACCCATTCTCATAGTTTAATGTTGGCTGCATGATTCCTTGCAGTCCATATTGAGTTGTAGCAGGCTTTAATACGTGAGATGGACATTGGGTGATACAGAGTTGACAAGCAGTACATTTTTTGGAAAAGTCTTTGATGCTTCCAGCGCCTGGAGGGGCAACCGGAGTTTGCCGGGTGATAGCTGTTAGTTTGGACGTATCAGCGAGTTGTTCGGCTTTAATCAAGGGAATGGAGAGCAGCATCAATCCGGCAGAAGTTAAGATTCGTCTCCGTTCAATATTCTCAATTGGTCTTTTTGCCTTTTTCTTTACAGCAACAGCCTTTTTAGTAACCGACTTTCCCGGAAGGCAAATCTTATAGGTAATACCCTCGTTTTTACAGGAGGAGATGCAATTGAAACAAGTCACGCAGCGAGTCTGATCAACAATCCCATTCTTGCTGTCAATACATTGCGATTTGCATTCCTTTTCACAAAGTTTGCAGTGAGTGCACCGGCTCTCATTTATCTGAATCTTGAAAAGAGAGAAATGGGAGAGAAGTCCCAGGAAACTTCCTACCGGACAGATCATGTTGCAGTAAAGTCTGCCGCGAAACCAGGCAAAAGCTCCAATAATAAGCAATGTCCCTCCAGCTGTCAAAATCGATAATATATTGACCGTTGTAATTTGAATATTGTAGAAAAAGAAGTTTCCGGAACTATTTGCCACATCAGCAATCGCATTATTAGCCAGGATATACAATGGGCGGAAGAGGTTAGATGCAATACGCCCAAAGCTGCTGTATGGATCCAGTAATAATACCAAAAGGGACGAACCAAAGAAGAAAGTAAGAATGACTATTCCCATGATGCTAAAGCGGAGGATCGTACTTGGCTCAACATACTTCAACCTGCTCTTCTTTTTCCCTCTGATCTTTCTGGAGATGAAAGAGATGAGATCCTGCAAAATACCCAGCGGACAGAGCACCGAACAATAAATTCGACCAAATAACAAACTAATAGCAAAGAGAAATATAAGCCACCCGCTCAAGGAGAGAAGAGCTGGTACCCATTGAACTCTCGGAAGAAAACCTCCTTGGTTATTCAATAGATTTGTAAAATCCAGGAACTTCAACACGAACAATGCAAAAATAAGAATTGCAGCTATTCTTCTGATGAGCGGAAGATGTTTAGTCATGATCAGATCTTTATTCTCTTGATATTGATAGCATCCAGATTAGCTGTACCTATTTTCATATCTTGACCATTAAAGATGTATTTCACATCCTCAAGCTTTTGAGGCTGAACCTGATTGAAGAATTTGACAGCAGCGGTATCTACCGCAACAAAATCAGGAGAAACAAGCAATGTTTTCAGTAAAGCAACATCACTTGCTGAGCGTCCCTGAGGTCCATTCGTTTTTACAATGCGATAGGCATCTACAATATTCAGCGCGGGTTTCTTGTCAATGGTGCAGCTATCAGCTATACACTGATGCAAGTCATTTGCATGAAAATACTGTCTGTCCCAAACTATACCCATCAGGTTTTTCATCGAAATAGTCATCTTACTTCCACCGTGATTTTTTAGAACAGGCACATTAAACCATACATCACAATCAAGAATTGCCTGATGAACTAAAGCCTTTTTCAGTCTCTTACCTTGAGGGAAATCGTGTTCCCTATACATGGATTGGTCATTTCCCGGCACCATTTTCCCTCCGGCAGCTTCTACTGCATCCTGAATGCCACTGTTTTTATATGCTTTCTGCCAGTTATCACACGTGTGGTCAAACACAAGAACCTCTTTAGCTCCGGCATCTAAGCATAATTCGGTTAGTTTTTTTATCAGTTTTGGGTTGGTGTTACCCGCAAGTTCGGGCACACGATCCCATCCAATATTAGGTTTGATTACGACTTTCTGCCCTTTCTTGACAAATTGTTTTATGCCACCCAGCTCTTTAATAGCTTGATCCAGCATTTCATCCGGCTCACCGCCCATCACTGCTACCATGTCCGGTGTTGTAGCAAGAGCCATCTCTGAACTAGCAATAGCTTTTATTTTATCGGTACTAAATATAGAGGCCAATCCAATAAATGCTGTGGAACGAAAAAAATCACGTCTTTTCATACCTAATTCATATTAGGTTTAATCTTAAAAATAGAGAGATACAAATATAACGGAAGTTTGTTCATATATATCATAGGAAGAATACAAAATCATCTAATTATTCGAAATATGTAAGAAAGTCCCTGCCGGAATAGCCGGAAATAGTTCTATCTTTGCTGTTAGAATGGCAGAATAAACCAATTTTATCTGCATATATGGAGTTGGCAACCTGTTTGTCTTCCTGTAAATAAGTTTTTCGATTAGAATCAGCCAAAGATAACAGAGTGTGATTCAGATTAGAGGAAAAGGTGTTGAGAATATTATTTAGTATAAACTGACAGATTGACAAAATATTATGGAATTTAAATTTAACGAAGCCGGGTTGGACGAGATTGAATCAGATGATGATTTATTTCCCGTTTTAGCAGATATCAATGGAGGGGATGATACCTTCTTTAATGTGGATATCAGCGAGACATTGCCTATCCTTCCATTGCGGAATATGGTCCTGTTTCCCGGAGTAATCATGCCGGTTACAGTAGGTCGTGCTAAATCAATGAAGCTTGTAAAAAAAGCATACCAGAAGAAAACCCTTATTGGAGTTGTTGCACAAAAAGTATCAAATATAGATGATCCGCAGTTTGAGGATTTGTATTCCACCGGTACTGTAGCTCAGATTGTTCGTATCCTTGAGATGCCAAACGGTTCTACGACTGTGATTCTTCAAGGACGCAGACGCTTTTTGCTGTCCGGATTGGTTAGTTCAACTCCTTATTTTACCGGTCGCGTTGAGGCTCTGCCGGAAACACTCACCTATATCAAAGGCGATAAAGAGTTTGATGCTTTGTTGATTGCGATCAAGGAGACCATGATCAAGATGCTCAAGAATATGGGAAGCGGTAGTGATGAGTCTATCTTTGCAATAAAGAATATCACACATCCCATGTTTTTCCTCAACTTTATATGTAGTAACATTCAGATCACAACAGAAGAAAAACAAGCTCTTCTCACCATTACAGATTTGAAAGAGAGAGGTTACAAGTTGCTGGATCACTTGAATAAAGAGTCTCAGATAGTTGAAATAAAGGCACGGATTCAGAATAAGACGCACAAAGATCTGGATCAGCAACAACGTGAATACTTCCTTCAGCAGCAGATCAAAACCATCCAAAATGAATTGGGAGGCAATGTCTATGAGCAGGATATCGATGATATGCAGAAAAAGGCTAATGCGCTTGACCTTAAACCGGAAGTGCGCCAGGCTATCAATAAGGAGATCGATAAGTTGAAACGATTGCATCCGCAGTCTCCGGACTTTTCCACCCAGATGGGATATGTGGAAAATCTGGTAAACCTGCCTTGGAATAAATATACGAAAGACAACTTCAATCTAAAAACAGCTCAGAAAGTGCTTGATAAGGATCATTTCGGATTAGATCAAGTAAAAGAACGTATCATTGAACACTTGGCGGTATTGAAGTTAAAGGGTGATATGAAGGCACCTATTCTTTGCCTTTATGGCCCTCCGGGAGTCGGAAAGACCTCTTTAGGTAAATCAGTAGCCGCAGCGTTGAAGAGAAAATATGTACGTATCTCTTTGGGAGGTTTGCATGATGAAGCTGAGATTCGCGGGCACCGTCGTACCTATATTGGAGCGATGCCGGGACGTATCATACAGGCTTTGTTAAAAGCAGGTTCTTCTAATCCTGTATTCATACTTGACGAAATAGATAAAGTAGGCAATGACTATAAAGGAGATCCTGCTTCCGCATTGCTGGAGGTGTTGGATCCTGAACAAAACAGTGCCTTCCACGATAACTATATCGATATAGATTTTGATCTCTCGAAAGTATTATTTATTGCAACAGCCAATACTTTAAGCACAATATCCAAGCCGTTGCTTGATCGTATGGAGCTGATAGAAGTCAGCGGTTATATTCCCGAAGAGAAGATCGAAATAGCAAGACGCCATATTGTGCCAAAGGAACTTGAAAACCACGGTTTGCCGACCAAGTCCGTTGACTTTCCAAAGAAAACATTGGGGGCTATTATCGAAGACTATACCCGTGAATCAGGAGTTCGTGAGTTGGAAAAGAAAATAGCGAAGGTGTGTCGTAGACTAGCCAAGGAGAAGGCACTTGATGAAGCGATACCTGCCATTCTAGCACCTGAACTGGTAGACAAATATTTGGGTAAACCTGATTATACGAAAGATAAATACCAAGGCAATGATTATGCAGGAGTTGTAACAGGATTGGCATGGACTTCAGTTGGAGGAGAGATACTCTTTGTAGAAGCTAGTCTGAGCAAAGGAAAGGAAGGAAAACTCACCTTGACCGGTAATCTGGGAGATGTGATGAAGGAGTCAGCCATGCTGGCGATGGAATATCTGAAAGCACATGCATCCTATTTCGGTATTCCGGAAACAGCCTTTTCTAATTGGAATGTTCACATCCATGTGCCGGAAGGAGCCATTCCTAAAGATGGGCCTTCAGCAGGTGTGACGATGATCACTTCACTGGTTTCTGCATATACACAGCGGAAGGTAAAAGGTTCGCTTGCGATGACCGGTGAGATTACCTTGCGAGGAAAGATCCTACCTATCGGAGGAGTGAAAGAAAAGCTTTTGGCTGCCAAACGTGCCGGAATAAAAGAAATTCTGCTTTGTGAGGACAACCGCAAAGATGTAGAAGAAATTAATGACGTTTATCTGAAGGGAGTCACTTTCAATTATGTCTCTGACATCAAACAATTGATAGCGCATGCCTTGACGGATGAGAAAGTGAAAGATGCTTTAATCATTGAGTAAATGAACACGAAGGTAGAGTGGTTTCCATTGGTGGATGAGCAAGGGGCAGTGATTGGTAAAGCAACCAGGGCTGAGTGCCACAGTGGAAGCTTCCTGCTTCACCCTGTGGTACACCTTCACCTGTTCAACACGAAAGGAGAACTTTATCTTCAAAAGAGGGCGATGAATAAAGACATTCAGCCGGGCAAATGGGACACAGCCGTTGGAGGTCATGTCGATTATGGTGAGACTATTGAAGAAGCATTATACAGAGAGGTGAGGGAGGAGATCGGAATTACCGGTTTCAACCCAATCTTTCTAAAGAGATACGCCTTTCGGAGCAAAGTAGAATTCGAACTGGTCAATACCTTTTCAGTTGTCTCTGACGCTTTACCGCATCCCGATCCATCCGAACTTGATGATGGAAGATTCTGGAGTATTGATGAGATTGAGGCAAATTTAGGGAAAGATGTATTTACTCCTAATTTTGAATCAGAATACAGATTGTTGTTCATGGAATAACAATCTGTATTTTTTTGCATTCATTTTTCTTTCTTTATTTGGTTGAAACTGAAAACCTCTTTATCTTTGCCTCTTATCAAAGTTACGGAAAAGAAAATATGAAAATAAGGAATCTGTTGGTTATACTGTTTTGCTTAAGTGCAATAGAGATGTCTGCTCAGAGTGGTAATCGTGTATATGGAGCATCTCCGGTAAAGAGATGGACTTTCGGGATCAGGGCAGGTGTCAATATATCCAATATATCTGATTATCCTCTGAATATTAATACCCAAAGTAAGATCGGTTCTCAATTTGGTTTTACAGGAGATTATTTTCTCACTGAGAGCTTTCATTTCCAACCTTCTTTACTTCTTTCAGAGAAGGGGGCCAAAGGATATTACATTGTTCCGAAAGAAGATTACAGGCCTGAATATACAGTAAAAGAGACAGTCAATCTATACTACCTGGAACTACCTTTGATGTTAGGCTATAAAATACCTGTTACAGATATATTGAAGCTTGAATTGCAAGCAGGTCCTACAATCTCTTTTGGCCTATTTGGTAAAACAAAGGATGAATATATGGGAAACGAGTTTTCCAGTGATAGTTTTAAGAGTAAGTCTGGGTTTGACAGAACTGATTTCGGAATAGGTGGAGGTATTACTGCAGAATTATACAAACACTACCGTGTCGGAGTTTCATATACTAAGGGATTATCTTCTTTGCAGGATCAGATTGGTAAAAAAAGAAAGTCCTAAAAACACAAATATTGCATTTTCTCTCTCTTACATGTTTTAAATAATAGAAAACCATGAAAAAATCAATCGTGTTGTTGTTTTTACTCTTTATGAGTGGCTTTTCCGCCCATGCGCAATATCAGTTTTTTGATGAGGAAGACGGAGGAGACGAAAGCCTCACAAAAGTTGCGATTGTTATTGGTGGTAACAGCTCTTCGGCTACTGATGAGAAACATCGTGCTACCCCAATGAATTCCCTCTCTTTTGGTGTTATGGTTGATTGGTTATGGGGTAACAATATTTACCTTCAACCCGGTGTGATGTTTGTGCCCAAAGGATATAAGAGTTACAAAAGAGAATCGGCAGATACTGCTTTTAATTATACACTTCGTGCTTATTATCTGGAGATTCCTCTATCAATTGCTTACAAACAACCTATAACCAAAAATATTAAACTTTTTGTGGATGGAGGTTTTTACTTCTCAGTAGGTCTTTTCGGTAAAATCAGAGAAGATGATGTAGTATGGGAAAAAGTTATGGATACTTTCGGCAATGTAAAAACAGGCGATATGGAACAGTTGCAAAATTATGATATTGGATGGCGACTTGGTGGTGGTGTCGAGTTGAATGACCGTATGTTTCTGAGAGCAGGATACGAACGGGGATTCTTGCAATCCGTTAAGAACTTCGATACTACACAACAAAACACAATGTGGAGCCTGTCTTTGGGATATTATTTTTAAATTGAATTTAATGCTGAATTTATTAAAAAACAGAGCAACGGTTCGCAGTTATTCAGAAAAAGAAGTTGATGATCGTTTACTCAATGAGTTATTAGAAGCATCTTTTCAAGCGTCGACCACTGGCAATATGCAATTGTACAGTGTGGTTGTGACTCGCGACCAGGCAGGAAAAGAGCGTCTTTCCCCTTTGCATTTCAATCAGCCTCAGATAATCAATGCGCCTGTCGTGCTGACTTTCTGTGCCGACTTTAACCGTTTCAGTCTTTGGTGCGAACAACGTCAAGCTGTGCCCGGTTATGCCAATTTCCAATCTTTCATGACCGCGGCCATTGATGCGCTTATTGTTGCTCAGACTTTCTGTATAGCTGCTGAGAGCAAAGGACTTGGCATTTGCTATATGGGCACTACTACGTATACCGCTGCCGGTATTGTTGAAGCTTTGAACCTTCCCAAACTAGTAGTACCGATTACCACCATTACAGTCGGTTATCCAAAAGAGATCCCGTCATTATCCGACCGTCTCCCTTTAAGCTCTGTCGTGCATCAGGAGAAATATGTGGATTATACGCCTGAAGCAATTAACGATGCCTTCTCATACAAGGAATCTCTGGCAGAGAGCAAGCATTTTGTCGATATAAACAAAAAGGATACACTTGCTCAGATATTTACCGATATACGCTATACGAAAGCGAATAATGAAACCTTCTCGCTTGCATTTCTTGAGGTGTTGAAGAAACAAGGTTTCCTATCTTAAAAAACGAAATTACAGATAAACAGATGAAAAGAGTTCTATTTTTTGCAGGATTGCTTGCTGTCATATTACTATCCTCATGCAAGGACAAGGAAGAAAAAGGTTTTACACTGACCGGAAAGATTGAAGGTCTGGAAGCAGGTAAAAAAGTTGCTCTGATCGCACTTGATTTTGATTTGAACAGATCGACATTGGATACTGCCTATCAAGCTATCTCTACGGAAGGTGGTTTTGATATTAAAGGAGTTGCCCCTGATTCTTTTATGGCCTACAGAATTGTTTTTGAAGGAGAAAAGAATCAGCGCTACCCGATGATATTTTTGGAGAACAAAAAAATAGAAGTGACCGGATTTTTGGATAGGCTGCGTGATGTCGAGATCACCGGTTCGCCGATCAATGCAGAGTTTAATCGCCTGTTTCAGCCTTTCATTCAAGCAGACAGGAAATATGCGGAAGCAAATAACATATTACGCTCTATTGATAGATTGGATACGACGCGTTTGCAATCGGCCATGGATAGTCTTCGCAGCGTAATGGATGATATGGAGAGAATCATTATTGATGTGCCGAAAGGGAATCCTACCTCTGACTTCTCCCCATTCATCATATTGGTTACCACCAGAAACCAGCGTAATGAGTTTTTAGATGTCTATCGCAGCTTTACACCTGAAGTACAACAGAGTTATTATGGTAAGATTCTATTCAGCAGACTACCCAAGGATTTCATTGGTACCAAGGTCCTTGATATGAATCTCAAAGATCGCTCAGGAACTCCTGTTTCATTGCTTTCAAACTTAGGAGAATACACGTTGATACTTTTCTGGGCATCCTCGAATACCCCTTGTCGTAATGAGATGATTCACATGAAATCACTGTACGAACAGTATCATGATAAAGGACTGAATATTTACGCGATATCAGTGGACAATGATTCATTGACATGGATAAAGACGCTGGATGAAGAGCTCTTGCCATGGATTAATGTGCGTGATAGTACTACAGAGCATTCCACTGTTGCCCATTATGAAGTAGAATACATTCCACATATAATCATGGTAAACAAAGAAGGGAATATTACAGAGAATCGTCCAGATGACGACAAAATTGATTCAGTACTGAAATCATATTTCGAACAAAAGCAGTAATACGCTGTAAAACAAAGAATAAGCTGCAATGCGGGTGACGGTAATCGTTATCCGCATTGTACTTTTTATACCAAACGTCTGATGATTAACTGCGTTCATTAGGACGAACAGATCTTTCGCTCAGTATGCATTTCTTATCCCAAACCGTGGAATGATCATATTGAACTTCAGAATGATCATTCCACGGTTTGGAACAATGATTCCGTGCTTTGGAATGAGTAATGTATCAAGAAGCGATAACTTTTGCAACCTGATAGAGCATACATTTCTTTCTGTCAGATGGCAAAATAGATCAGGCAAGAAATGGCGGATATTCAGGACACAGGTGAAAACAAGTTCTTTTATCGCTTACACACAATATTCATTTATATATATTTCTCGCCATTTGTATGGTTATGTTTCTATAATGCATTATATTTGCAGCATAATAGAAATAAAACACAATGAATTTCTTGGAGTTTAAGAATAGAATGTTCGACTTTGCCTGCTTTAATATCTACCAGATATATGCATGGAAGCCGGATTTTGACCGGAATAACTTAACCCGTTGGGTGAAGAAAGGATATCTTGCGCGTTTACGTCAAGGCTATTTCGCTTTCCCGGAATACAAAAGTAAGCCCGACTACTCCCTCTATTTTGCCAACAGGATTTACAGACCGTCTTATATCAGTCTGCACACAGCTTTATCGTTTTATGGGATGATACCGGAGGCCGTAGTGCAAATTACCAGTGTGACATCACTGAAAACAACCTCTTTTGCAAATGATTTCGGTGAATATTCCTACAAGACAGAAAAAGAGAGCTTGATGTTCGGGTTTGAACTCAAGCCAATGTCCGATAACAGGACAATACAGTTTGCCACACCGGAAAAAGCCTTACTTGATTTGCTTTATCTTTATCCATTTTATGACAATGAGCAGGAATTGATGGAGTTACGTCTGGATGAAGACTATATGCATGAAGACTTGAAGAAGGAGTTGCTTGTGCAATATACGTCAAAGTTCCAAAGTAAAGCTCTCGAACAAAGGGTAAAAATGCTTTTTAAAACGTATGATTTATGATACAAATAGAACAGATCAAGAACTTTTTTCCGCCAGAGTTACGGGAACAGTCCATTTTCGACAAACACTTATTGAAAGAGTATCTACAATTGATGATTCTCGATTATCTTTCCACGACCCCTTATATACAGAAAATCATCTTCATCGGAGGAACAAACCTTCGTCTGGTAAAAGGCATAGACCGTTTTTCCGAAGATCTGGACTTTGATTGTAAAGATCTCTCAAAAGAAGAATTCGTTGAGATGACCGATGGTGTAGTCCGCTTTCTTGAACGTTCCGGGTTTCGTATAGAAACAAGAGACAAAGAAAATCCCCGACTGACAGCTTTTCGACGTACTATGTATTTCCCCGAACTCCTCTTTGATTTAGGATTGAGTGGACATAGAGAAGAACGCTTTCTGA
Organism: Bacteroidales bacterium; assembly: GCA_963677415.2. Lineage (GTDB taxonomy): Bacteria > Bacteroidota > Bacteroidia > Bacteroidales > JAQUTK01 > JAQUTK01. The sequence continues at coordinate 95,175 of CAXXFJ010000034.1, forward strand.
TAAAGCTGGAAAGTCAGGATCAGGGAGTCATATATGAACCTGTCATTGCAAATATAAAAGGATGTGGATTCTTTTTTCCTTTCCCCGTACCTTCCGATGGCGTATTGTGTAGTATGAAAATCGCCGCGATGTTAGCCCGTGCCAAAGGACGTGATTTTTATGACTTGATGTTCCTGTTAGCACAAACGAAACCCGATTATGATTTTCTGTCCACGCGATGTGGGATCAGCAATCAGAAAGAATTCAAAGATAGGACAGAAGAGCTACTTAAAACCGTTGATTTGAAAAGAAAACAGAAAGACTTTGAGCATCTCCTTTTTAATAAGGCAAATAGCGAGAAGATTTTACACTTTGGTGCTTTTATCCTTTCCTGAAAATAGAGACAGACCCTACTTACTTTTCCGAATGCTTTCCTTTGTTTTGTGCATTAGTGCACCCTACAAGTAATGGGAGCAATACAAGGATTATTTATCTCATTTGTTTATTGTTTAATCTGAATATCCTGTCTGAATGTGCCGATATGCCCGTTGAGGTCAGTACCTTCTATCTCCAATTGCAGGTTGCCTTTCATGTAGGCACCAACCGGGAATGTGACTTCCACTTCGCGCTCACCGTTTGTAAGTAACGCGGGATTCCAGTAGTACACCTGTTTGCCGTCATAGTTGATCTGATCAATCGGATCTTCCGGATAATACTTTGGTACATAAAAAACTTTTTGGAATGGAGCCGCCAAGTAGCTCAGTGTAATAGGTGCTTTGACCCGTCCTGT
>CAXXFJ010000035.1:0-54399 GCA_963677415.2 Bacteroidales bacterium
AGTGAAAAAGAGTATGAGAGAAAAAACTACAGAAATGATGATTATTTCATAGAAACACTTGTAATGATGGGGAAGATAACCCCGAAAGAAGGTGATGCTTTTAATGGGATTCTTACGGAGGGAATGAGTGATGAGAAAAGAGCAATAACCTTATGGACGAAATCTGCCCGTATGTTGAGACTCTGGATTTATCCTACAGTGAATGATCTGGCTGATCCGAAATTTACTTCTGTCTCTTCAATTAACTCTTTTGAGAGTGGAAGACCTCTGAGACTTGATGGTGTGATTGCGATCATGCTTCAAATGTATTCAGAGAAAGACTGTGAATCTCAGCTGTTTTGTTTGATGGAAATGTCTTTTTATGCGATAATGGCAAATTGTGATGTAGAGGCGGTAATGATGCAACAAGGAACGAATCTTCCGGCTTCAAATCCAATCACGATTTTAAGAGTGAACAGTAAGAAAAACGGCACGAGTGACCAAAAGAGTTCCATGGACAAAAAAAGGACTCCCGGTCGTAAAGCAAAACTGTAATGAAGAAGATGATATTGGCGGCTATTTTTGGAGATTCTTCTTTCTTTTTTTCCGCAAAAAAGAAATAAGCAAAGAAAAAACTCTCCGCTGCATTTCTCACCGGGCAGCCTCCGGATGCTTTGCTGTGACAACCCACCAACTCGCTTTGCTCAAACAGGGGTTGCCACGGTCGCAAAGCTTCCAAAGGCTGCCTCTTCGGCTCGAAACGACAAGGCGGAATCATTAATCGCAGCTTTCAGCTGCCTCCGCTTCGCTTGTTGCTGCGCAACCTTTAACTCGGTTCGTTGCCTCCTTGTCGTCATTGCGGGCTTGACCCGCAATCTCCTGAAGGAAGCCTCCAACTCCGCTTCGCTCGCTGCCCCCTTGCTGTCATTGCGGGCCTGACCCGCAATCTCCAAATCGCTCGCTGCTGCATCAAAAACATTATTTGAATAAGCTTTGAGAATGTGATATGCGGCTTTGACTCCTTTACAATGAAAATGTAGCAATAGCTTTGAATTTCTCGAAAACTTTCTTGGCGTGTTCTATCTTTTCTTGGGATTCAGGCTTGGCTTTCGCTATCATTCTTTCGAAGAGAACCGCATCCTTACCTCGTAATACCGGGGTTTCTTTTATAGGTCTTGCCATATTATTTCTGCTTGTTTTTATTCTATGTTTTCTTTCCGCATAATTTATTGTGCACTGCTTTCCTGGCTCGTAACGACTAGGCGGAAGTCCTTTCCAGATAATCGTTGCTGTGCAACATTGCTTGATGATTTGTGGGGGGAGCGTCTGTGAGGTGTATCGTTTCAATCGGGATCTATTGGAGCTTTCTTCTATAGATTAGTTTTTCCTGATCCATTTGGACCTGCGAAAATTCTTAAACGCTTTACATTATCCATTTTTTAATGAATATGTTCTTGCAACCTTACATCTACTCCGTTTGACTTCGCCCAGTGTCTCTTTTGTACCATCAGGATGAATCCTGCAAATTGTGTTGCCTCTGAGGACTGTAACAGGTATGCCTTCTTCAAGCGTTTGATTATAAGCATTCCTCCCTTCGGATTTGATGCAGTTTAATATAAGTTCATTTTCTGATTTCCGTTTCATATCCATCTATTTATTGCCTGTATTGTCAACTACAAAGATAATGTTTATGTCGGATTATGCATTGGTTTTCTCTATAATATTCTAATAGTCAGTTTTTGAAATATATTTCTGGTAAAAAGTATTAGGGGGATTCTTCTTTCTTTTTTTCCGCTCCCAACTTTCTTTTTTTCCGCAAAAAATTTAAGTAGCAAAGAAAAAACTCTCCGCTGCATTTCTCACCGGTCAGCCTGCGGCTGCCTCTTCGGCTCGTAACGACAAGGCGGAATCCTAATAATCGCAGCGTAGCTGCTGCCGCTTCGCTTGTTGCTCGGCTATGAGGCGTACATTCTCGTGGAAAGAATGGAGTTCGTGTGTTGTCGGTTAATGTGCAAGAGATGGTACTGATGCCTCACTGTTTTTAAGCAGAGATGCAGACATCTTTCGAATTTCCCCTAACCGTTTGCTTAGCGAACTTTCTTCTCGCGCTAAAGCCATATTGTAGCGGGTTTGCATATTAACAAGTAATTCAGGGTTGATACCCAGTGCTGCTTCTACCATCAGTGCTAAGTCGCTGGTGACAGGGCGTTTTCCATTCAATATCTCATTCAGCATAGTATAAGATATGCCCAAAACTTCGGAAAATTTCTTCTGAGAAATCTTACGATATTCCAATTCTTCTTTCAATACATCACCCGGATGTGTTGGCAATCTTTTAATCGTATCCATCTCTTTTATTGATAATGATTCGTTATATCTGTTACTGTACAAATTGTTAGCACAACTTCTGACTCTTCTCTTTTTATTCTGAATTCCAGACGGTAATGAGAGTCTATCCGAATGGAAAAATAATTTTCTCTACCTTGCAACGCTTCAAAATTCAGCGAATTGAATACGAACAAATCTTGAATACATGTTGCTGCCATCAGTGTATCTATACGCTTTTGATACTTTTTTACAACAGCAGCGTCAAAACGGTATTTCTTGCTCTTCCCATCTTTGTACAACTCTTTGAGAGACTCCTTCTCGTATTCAACAACCATTTTTCTGTTCTTTCTGCAAATATAGTCCTTTAATTTGTAATTCACTAAAAAAGTGAATAATATTATTTTTTCTGATGAGTTCAATAGCAGTTAATTACTCACTGTTTTTGTTCTGCTAAGGGCTCCTTCTTTCTTTTTGTTCCGCAAAGGGCTCTCGACTTTCTTTTTTTCCGCTAAAAAGAAAGTAGCAAAGAAAAAACTCTCCGCTGCATTTCTCGCCGGTCAGCCTGCGGCTGCCTCTTCGGCTCGTAACGCAAGGCGGAAGTCCTTCAAATAATCGCAGCGTAGCTGCCTCCATTTATCGCAGCCTTGGCTGCCTCCATTTATCGCTGCGTAGTTGCCTCCAATTTATCGCTTCGCTCGTTGCTGCGCAACATTGCTTGCTGCACTTAGATGATCGCTGCGTAGCATCCTTCATTGGAGCCTGTTTTACTTTGGTTATAAATTTCTTAAAATGTTATTCTAAATAGTATATTATATAACTTATAAGTACTATCTTTGCAGATCAAGAAACGTCTAAATTTTTATCTTATGAGCTTGAATGAAACAATTGGAAAGAATATTACTGCTTTTCGCAAACGGTTGAGATACAGTCAAGAAGAAATAAGCTCTTTTCTTGGAATCTCTCAGCCAGCCTATGTAAAGTATGAGAGTGGAGCTACTGTTGTTCCAATGGAATCTCTGGCTAGACTTTCAGATTTATATAACGTGTATGAGTATGATTTTATGGAGGAGAATGAAGAGTTGGTTCTACCTTCATTAGCATGTGCTTATCGTAGGGAAGGGGTTCTCTCTGATTTGACGCCGATATCTGAGTTCCAGAAAATAGTGAAAAATTATATTGTGATGTGCAATGAACTCGAAAAGAAATAATGTTCGGCTGGAATGTCTTGCCAATGATTTGAGGGAACAAATGAATATTCTGACGAAAGAGCCAGTCCGTATTCATCAGATTCTTAAGACGAAGGGTATTCTGGCATGGTTTAGAAAGTTGGATCCGGAGTTTTCTGGAATGGCTATCCGGACACAGTCGGATATTGCTTCACCGAGCAAGCGTTTTATGCTGATCAATTCGGCTCAATCGTATGGAAAACAACGTTTTACAGCTTGTCATGAGTTTTATCATTTATTATATCAGGAGGAGTTTACAGTCTCGCAAAATAATGCCGGTAAGTTCGATGTGAAAGAACCAGAGGAATATAATGCGGATGTGTTTGCTTCTTTCTTATTATTGCCTGAAAATGGATTGAAAGAGCTTGTTCCGGTAGATGAACAGGAGAAGGATAAAATTCAACTTGCTACTATCCTGAAGGTTGAACAGAATTACCGCTGTTCAAGAATCACGTTGCTGAGGCGATTGAAGGATCTCAAATGGATAACTGCCATTGTCTACGATAAATACTCTCGTAATGTGAAGAGTTCAGCTACTGAATATGGGTACAGTCCGGATCTTTATAATCCTACAAATGATACGGAGCTAGTAGGTGATTATAACATAAAAGCCCGTGAACTGTACGATAAGGGTTTGATTTCTCAAGCAAAGTATTTCTCTTTACTGGAAGATATTGGTGTGAAATTCTCTTCATTCATCGATGATGAGGAATAAGGCGATATTGGTTGATACAGATGTAATTTCACATTTCATCGCTACAGGGAATATTGATCGTTTGAGTGAGATATTTCGACCTCATACTCTGCAGATCGTTGAGAATGTATATAAAGAAGCAACACACCATCCTGGTGAAAAAGACAGAAAGCAAAAGATTGATGACTGGATAATGCGTTGCAAAATAACGAGAATATCCTTTCCGCAATTTAATGAAAATGTACGCAAGGAGTTTTACCGAATTAAGAAAGAATCCCCTCTTTTAGGAGATGGGGAGAGAGCTTGCATGTCTATTGCAAGATTTGGTCAGGAGGTTGTTGCCAGCAGCAACTTCAGAGATGTGGCACCTTATTGCGAAGCAAATGGTATTGAATACGTTGGAACGTTGGATATTCTTGTCATTGCAATGCAAAAAGGAATATATACAGCTGAAGATTGTAATAAATTTATAACTGATGCTAAAGGATTGAATGAGGCTAAATTTCCTGTCAATGATATAAAAATGTATTCTCATAGGGATTTGAGTTTTCTTTAACCTTTACATGTATGTTTCTCATGAAATGATCGCTCGTTGCTGCGCAACTTCCAAAAGCTTACATTTTATCACGCAATTGATTGTTTCTAATCTTTGTTTCACAATCTCTAATGTGTCCAATATCTGTATTTTATTTGTTTATACGAACTGATATTTGCATACATTCAATTTATTTGCGACAAAATTTGTCTTTCGCGAGAGTTAAATCAATGATTTGAGTTTTGGCTCCAACTTTCTTTTTTTTCCGCTCCCGACTTTCTTTTTTTCCGCTAAAAAGAAAGTAGCAAAGAAAAAACTCTCCGCTGCATTTCTCGCCGGTCAGCCTGCGGCTGCCTCTTCGGCTCGTAACGACAAGGCGGAATCCTAATAATCGTAGCGTAGCTGCTGCCGCTTCGCTTGTTGCTTTGCAACCTTTAAACTCCAACTCCGCTTCGCTTGTTGCCCCTTGCCGTCATTGCGGGCTTGACCCGCAATCTCCTGAAGGAAGCCTCCAACTCGCTTCGCTTGTTGCTGCGCAACAGCGTAAAGAAGAAAAGAAACACAGGAATGGATGAAAACTAAAACTAGAAACCCAAATATCCGAAATAAATAACTAATTTCGCTTCTTATAATTGAATAACTGCCTCGAATTTACGCTATGATGAAAAATATAGTACTAGCTGCCGGCTACGCAACGCGCCTCTACCCACTGACCGAGAACTTCCCCAAACCTTTGTTGCAGATTGGGAATAGCACTATCCTGGATCGGCTGATTGCCGATATTGACAGACTGGAGTGTATCGATGAACATATCATTGTCACCAATCATAAGTTTGTTCCTCAATTCGAGGCTTGGGCTGCACAGACAACGTATTCTAAGCCCATTAACATTATCGATGATGGTTCTGTTTGCAATGAGAAACGGTTGGGGGCTGTCAATGACTTACTGTTAGCTATTAATAGCTGCGATATACAGGATGATTTGTTGGTGATCGCTGCTGATAATATTCTGGACTTTTCTTTACAGGGGTTTATTGATAGTTTCTTTGCCAAGAAGACTTCCATGATCATGTGCCATCATGAACCATCAGTAGCTGCCTTGCAGCGAACGGGTGTGATAGTGGTGGATGATGATTTCAACGTGTTACAGATGCAGGAAAAGCCTCAGGAGCCTGCATCGCATTGGGCTGTTCCTCCGTTTTATATCTATAGAGAAGAGGATTTACCTCTGATAAAAGAGGCGGTTGCCAATGGCTGTCATACGGATGCGCCGGGCAATCTGGCTGGTTACATGTTTCGACATACTCCGTTGCATGCGTGGGTGATGCCCGGCAAACGGTATGACATTGGGACGATCGGTTCTTATAATGAGGCGATGCTTTTATTTCAATAAAACAACAATAGGATGAAAATATTAGTAACGGGTACCGCGGGATTTATCGGATCGTATGTGGCTCTTCATCTCCTGGATCGGGGTGATGAGGTGGTTGGTCTGGATAATATCAATGACTATTATGACGTGAATCTGAAGTATGGCCGCCTGGAGAATGCCGGGATCGATCATATGGCTGTGGAATGGAACATTGCTGTTCAAAGTACAATGTATCCGAAGTATCGTTTTGTACAAATGAATCTGGAAGATACGGCGGAGATACTGAATCTCTTCAAAGAGGAGAAGTTTGATCGTGTGTGTCATCTGGCTGCGCAGGCTGGTGTGCGTTACTCGATTGAGAATCCGTATGCGTATATCCAGAGTAATGTGAATGGCTTTCTGAATATTCTGGAGGGATGCCGATGGAATAAGGTGGAGCATCTGGTGTATGCGAGTTCGAGTAGTGTGTATGGACTGAATGCGAATGTTCCTTTTTCAGAAAAGAGTAGCATCGCTCATCCGGTGAGTCTGTATGCGGCAACGAAGAAATCGAACGAACTGATGGCGCATGCGTATAGTAATCTCTATGACATACCGACTACCGGTCTTCGTTTCTTTACGGTCTATGGGCCTTGGGGTCGTCCGGATATGTCTCCGTTCCTGTTTACGGATGCTATCATGCATGATCGTTCAATAAAGGTGTTTAATAACGGGGATATGTTGCGTGACTTTACCTATATCGATGATATAGTGGAAGGGGTGGTTCGTTGCATTGACAAGCCGGCTGTGCCTGATGTGCAGTGGGATGCATCAAACCCGGACCCGGCTGGTTCGTCTTCTCCATACAGGATCTATAATATAGGGAATTCCTCGCCTGTCAAACTGATGGATTTTATCTCTGCTATTGAAGTGGCTTGTGGCAAAGAGGCAATCAAAGAGTATCTACCGATGCAACCAGGGGATGTGTATCAGACAAATGCTGATACGACGGCTCTGGAGAATGAAATAGGATATAAGCCTTCGAAAGAGATAAAGGAAGGGGTCAAAGAGACCGTGGATTGGTATAAAATTTTTTATAAACTACATTGATCATGACGAAATTACTTGAAACATATCACTCTCTTTTTGGAAAATCTGATACGCTCTATCAGATTTTTTCACCTTATCGTATTTGTCCGTTAGGTGCTCATGTGGATCATCAACATGGCTTGGTGTCCGGTTTTGCCTTTGACAAGGGTATTGATCTTCTCTTTTCTGTGAGTGATACAGAAATGATAGAGATGTGTAGTTTGTCGTTTGAGGGACTGGTAACATTCAATATATCGTATCCATTGGATGAGAAGCAGGGCAACTGGGGTGATTATCTTCGTGGGTCGGTCTATGCGCTAAAGAAGAGATATCGGCTGGAGAAAGGAATACGGGGTGTCATACAGGGGAATATGCCAATTGGCGGGCTCTCCTCTTCAGCGGCTGCATTGGTGGGGTATGTGATGGCTCTAGCCAAAGCGAACGATATCATACTCTCTGATATGGAAGTGATACAGATTGCCTCAGAAGCGGAACGGGAGTATGTCGGTTTGCGTAATGGGATCCTGGATCAGGCTTGTGTGGTGTTGTGCCAGAAAGATGGGCTTCTGTATCTGGATACTGAAACAAATGAACATAAGATATTACCGGTTCATCCGTCAGCAAAACCTTTTGAGATAGGGATATTTTTCTCCGGAGTGACACGGAGTCTTGTCTCTACTGATTATAATCTACGGGTGTCGGAATGTAAGACGGCTGCATGGATCATGGAAGCGTATGAAAAACGTCCGCTGAAGAATATGGAAGAGACCTTCCTTCGGGATGTGCCGGAAGAGCTGTACTATAAGGCAGCGGATAAGATGCCGGACAGGTTTCGTCGTCGGGCTGCTCATTTCTATTCCGAATGTGAGCGGGTACGACAGGGTGTGCAGGCTTGGCAGGAAGGGAATATTGATCGTTTTGGAAAGTTGATCTTTAAGAGTTGTGAGAGTTCAATATATAATTACGAATGTGGGAGTGGAGAGCTGATCACTCTTTATCATGCAATGCTTCGGACAAAGGGTATCTATGGTGGACGTTTCTCCGGTGCCGGTTTCAAAGGGGCTTGTATTGCTCTTGTGGATCCGAGAAAGAAAAAATCAATTCGCGAATCAATCACCAGTAAGTATTTGGCTGAGTATCCTCAGTATAAGGATTCTTTTGAAGTGTTCTTTTGTAAGTTGGACTCGGGGGCGCGGTTTGTTTAACTTTTGCTTTCTTTGGGAGCAAAGGGCTCTTACTTTCTTTTTTTCCGCAAAAAATAAAGTAACAAAGAAAAAACTCTCCGCTGCATTTCTCGCCGGTCAGCTTACGGATACTTTGCTGTGACAACCCACCAACTCGCTTCGCTCAAACAGGGGTTGCCACGGTCGCAAAGCCCCCGCAAGCTGCCTCTTCGGCTCGTAACGCAAGGCGGAAGTCCTTCAAACAATCGCAGCGTAGCTGCTGCCGCTTCGCTTGTTGCTTCGCAACCTTTAACTCGGCTCGTTGCTTCGCAACCTCCAACTCCAAATTATCGCTGCGCTTCTTTGCTGTCATTGCGGGCCTGACCCGCAATCTCCTGACGGAATCCCTCCATGTATCGCTGCGCTCGTTGCTGCGCAACCTCCAACTCCAAATTATCGCTGCGCTCGTTGCTTTGCAACATCGCTTGTTGCTGCGTAATCTGTCGTCTTTTATATAAAAATTCTTGTTTTTTGTGCAGAAGTAATCATTAATTGATTATATTTGCTCTATTATTTGGGATTATAGTGTGATATAAACATATAGTTACTAAATATTAGTCTTTTTATTTCTCTCGAAATCAGCTTCTTTGGAGTTGCAATATAAAGATTATGAAAAAGATCGTTTTTCGAAGGCTGATTGCACTTTGTCTAATCAGCTTCTTTGTAGGGATGGGAAGAGCTGCTGTTGATATTGTCTTCAGTACTGCGGCTGAACCTTATAAACAGTCCATGGTCATTGATTTCGAGGATCCCGATAACTTTGTGGATGGAAAAGACATCACACAAGGTTACGGTACGTATACCGCCAGAATCACTGACAACCTGTTGGCTATGGATTTTTGGGATGATATGGGCGCTCCTGTCGATCCTATCAACCAAAGTGCATACTGTTTGGAAGTGAATGTTGCGGGTGTGGATTCTTGGGAAGGCCCTAATCTCGTTTTTACTCATCCGGTAACTATCTCCGCATTGGATCCTTCTACCTGGTTTTTCCATATTCAAATGGTGCTTCCTGAGTTTCAGGTAAAAGGTGGTATCTTTGCGATGAATATGTTTGATGCTCCCAACATGGGTGCCAGAGGTTATGTTCATGATGGAGAAGTTGGCCAGATTAAATATCCTGCTGACTACAATGCAAATGACAGACCTCGTCAGTGCTGGGTAGAGTTGGATTATGACATGCGTCCATTTTTTGGAGTTACTTTCTATAGTATTCAGATTCAGGGAGAACGTGGCACAGGTGCCGCAACCTGGTATTGCGATAATATTTGTTTTGATAACCGTCAGAAAGCTTTTAAGAATATTGAATTAGGTGCTGAAGTGCCTCTTACAGTAGCCGATGATGGTACACAGTACCTCATCTTTTATGCCGTGACTTCTTACTGTATGACAGCTCAATCTAATCCTCCGGTTGGTTATGCACAGACTGCCTTTTCGAAGTTCGATCCGGAAATGTATGCTGCTAATTCAGAGACAAACTTCCAGGTCTGGAATGTAAAGAAATCTTCTATTGCGGCTGACAAGCAGTATTACACAATCGATTATGACAATGGTTATTTGTATAACAATGGTTCTTTAAGAAGTAAGGATGAAACGGATAGTAAGTTCTCATGGTTCCTGACTCAAAAAGAGGGCGATGCCGGTCTTCGTCTGCTAAATTGCGCATCCTGGAAGTATATCGCTCCTTCAGAGAAGTTGGCAGATATTGAATTGGGTGCTTCTTCTGATTCTACTGCACAATGGGTGTTTATTCCTAATTACAAAGCAGCCATCGATGCATACCTTTTGACTACTTCAGCCGGCGACTCAACTATAAGTAACAGAATTGCGGATGTTGACAATACGGAGATGGAGGGTCTTTCTGTTTATGCAGAGAAGAACATCCTCTATATCAGAGCCTCAAAGAGTGAAGAAATCCCGTTGTATGCTGTGGATGGCCGAATAATAAGAAGGCTGTCTGTACAGGAAGGGATCAATAGCTTTATTTTAGAAAAGGGTGTGTACATTGTAAAGGGTATGAAGGTTGTAATATTATCTCATTCAGCATAGTATAAGATAGGCCTGGAACTTCGAAAAATTCTTCTGATGAGTTTCATTGAATAAAATTACTAACTTTGGAATTCATTGAGATAACGATCAAAATAATATATTTTATGCTATCAAAATCAGTTTGCCGAAAAATCCTTTTGTTCTGTCTTGCCTTTGTTTCTGTAACGATGAGTTTTGGACAGGAGTTGACAGCAAAAGAAATTGTGAAAAAATCAGACGATAAAGGAAGGGGACAGACCAGCAGTGCCGAAATGACTATGACGATTGTTCGCCCGGATTGGTCGAGAAGCATCTCGATGAAAATGTGGTCGAAAACCACTGAATACGCGATGATCTACATTACTGCGCCGGCAAAAGAGAAAGGACAGGTTTTCCTGAAGAGACAAAATGATATGTGGAACTGGGTTCCATCCATCGAACGTATCATAAAAGTACCGCCTTCCATGATGATGCAATCGTGGATGGGTTCGGATTTTACAAACGATGATCTCGTAAAGGAATCGTCTATCGTGGTGGACTACAATCAGATATTGCTTGGGAAAGAGACTGTTCGCGGACAGGCTTGTTACAAAATTCAATTGGATCCGTTGCCGGATGCGGCCGTGACCTGGGGGAAAGTCATTACATGGATTACTGTTGACGGGTTTAATCAATGGAAAGCGGAATATTATGATGAAGATATGGTTTTGGTGAATGTGATGAACGCTTCCGAAATCAAACACATGGGCGACCGTGACATTCCAACCCATTTGGAAATGATTCCACAAAATAAGAAAGGTCAAAAAACAGTGCTCGATACCCAATTTATTGAGTTTAATAAACCGATATCGGAGAGTTTTTTCTCACAACAAAACATGAAAAGAGTATTATAGCATGAACACCTACATCCAACTTGCATGGCGAAATATATGGCGAAATAAACGAAGGACAATGATTACCGCCGCGTCCATCTTTTTTGGTGTGGTATTGTCATCCATAATGACTTCGATGCAGTATGGTTCGTATGATCAATATATCAAAACCATCGTCAATTCACATTCCGGTGATTTGCAGGTGCACAAAGCGGGATATTCGGAGGATAAAATCATTAATAACTCGATGGCATATTCGCCTGATGTTCAACTTAAAATCAGTCAGATAAAGACAATTACAAACATTGCTCCCCGCATCGAAACGTTTGCTCTTGCTTCGGGCGATGAGTTGACAAAAGGGGTAATGGTGATGGGGATTTCGCCATCGAGAGAAGATAAAATCACGTCACTGTCAAAGAAAATGGTCGGTGGGAAATTTCTGGAGGATGGTGACAAAGGCGTTGTGCTGGGAAGCAGTCTGGCGAAATACATGAAGGTGGCTACCGGTGATACCTTGGTGTTGCTGGGACAAGGGTATCACGGGATGAGTGCGGCGGGAAAATATGAAGTGAAAGGTATCATTAAACAAGGATCTCCGGAGTTGGACCGTAGCGTGGTTTACATGGATGTGAATGAATGCCAGTATTTTCTTTCTGTCAATGACAGGGTCACCTCTGTAGTGATTATGACGGATGACAACGAGCATGTTGCCATTGCTAAGAAAGAAATAGCTGCTACGTTGGGAACTGATTATGAAGTGAAGGACTGGAAAGAAATTAACCGTATCTTGCTGAAACAGATTGACAGTGATCGTGCTTCTGGTATGGTGATCAAAGGGATTCTTTATTTGATTATCGGGTTTGGTATTTTTGGAACGACGATGATGATGACGCTCGAACGGCGCAAAGAATTTGGTGTGCTGATTGCTGTTGGAATGAAGAAAGTCAAACTGGGTCTCATGCTACTTTTAGAAACGGTCATCATTGGATTGTTGGGGAGTATCTCCGGCATTTTGATGAGTTTTCCGATTGCCTTGTATTTCTTTTATAATCCGATACGCTTTACAGGACAAACCGGCGAGTCTATGTCTCAAATGGGATTTGAACCTGTGATGTCGTTTACGCTTGCCCCGTCTGTGTTTTACACTCAGGCGTTGATAATTCTTCTACTCAGTTTGATTATCGGGTTATATCCGATTGCTCATATAAGTAAACTTAAGGTTAGCAAAGCATTGCATAGTTAATAGTTATAACACAAAAGAGATGATACCTATTTTTGCCTGGCGAAATTTATGGCGTAACAAACTTCGAAGTGCCATTATTATTGCCTCATTTACAATCGGGATCTTTGCCGGAGTTTTTCTGATTGCTTTTTCTAATGGCATGATGAACAGCCGCGTAAATGCGGTTATTGGTACCGAGATGTCACATATTCAGCTTCATACTCCGGGTTTTATGGAAAATGATCAGTTCTCAATGCGCTTCGTTGCCAACGACTCGTTGATACATATGATTGCTGGTTCGCCTCACGTGATTGCTGTTTCAAAACGGATCATCGTCAATTCGATGATTGCTTCTGCTGAGACTGGTATGGGAGTGAAAATTTCCGGTGTGGATCCTGTGGCGGAAAGCAAAGTGACCAACCTTCCCTCTAAAATCTTCGAAGGGGAGTATCTAAGCGAAAAAGGACATAATTCGGTCGTAATCAGCGAACGACTCGCACAAAAACTCAACGTTAGTTTGCACAATAAGATAATCATTACCGTTCAGGATGAGAATAAAGATATTACTGGCGGCGCTTTTCGTGTTGTCGGTATGTACCGGACGGAAAATATGCTTTTTGATGAAGCTAATATTTATGTGCGAAACAGTGACTTAGCTCGTTTGACCGGGATCGCGGCTGATCAGGCACATGAAATAGCGGTCTTACTGGACAAAAACGATAACACGGAAGCAGTTACTCAACAGCTTTCTGCTGAGTTTCCTCAAATGGATGTAAAAAACTGGTTGCAACTCAGTCCGGATGCAGGGGCACTGGTTGGTGCTATGAACCAATACACCTATTTTTTTACAGTTATCATCTTATTGGCTTTGTGTTTTGGGATTGTAAATACCATGCTCATGGTGATCATGGAACGAACCAGGGAACTGGGGATGCTTATGGCGATTGGAATGAACAGGGCCCGGGTTTTCGGGATGATATTGCTCGAAACGGTTTTTCTCTCACTGACCGGTGGCACATTGGGTATTGTGTTGGGGTGGGTTGCTGCTAATCATTTCGAAAAGACGGGCATCAATCTCTATTTCTGGAAAGAAGCTTTTGGTGAAATGGGCTTTTCTTCGATGATTTACCCGGCTATTGATAACAGCGTGATTGTGTACACTGCTATCATGGTGGTTATTGCCGGAATTGGTTCGGCGATCTATCCGGCACTGAAAGCCATTCGTCTAAAACCGGTTGAAGCCATTCGATCTATCTGATAATATAATAAAGAAAGAGATGAGTATCATTGAAATGAAAGACCTGTACAAGGTTTACGACGAAAAATCAATGCCTGTAAAAGCTGTCAATGGCATCACTATCAGCTTTGAAGAAGGTGAATTTACGGCCATAGTGGGTCCATCGGGCTCCGGGAAAACGACCTTGCTGAATATCATCGGCGGACTGGATGATCCCAGCCAAGGAGAGGTTGTTATTGATAATGTCAGAATGAATGGACTGACTGAAAGCCAGAAAACAGATTTCAGAATGAATAATATCGGATTCGTTTTTCAGGCATATAATCTGATTCCTGTTTTCACAGCCCGCGAGAATGTTGAATTTATTATGCATCTGCAAGGACAATCAAAATCTGATAGAACAATCAGGGCAGAGGAACTGCTAAAAGCCGTGGGCTTGAGCGACAGAATGGATAGTCGCCCCGCAAAGCTTTCGGGTGGACAGCAACAACGGGTGGCTGTGGCGCGCGCATTGGCTTCACGACCTAAATTCATCCTTGCTGATGAACCAACAGCGAATCTCGATTCGAAATCGACAGAGAATCTGTTGGATATTATGGAGAAACTGAACGAAGAGGAAAAGATTACCTTTATTTTTTCTACCCACGATCAACGGGTGGTAAATAAGGCTAAACGCGTAATTACCATAGAAGATGGAAAAGTGGTTTCGGATATTAAAAAATAAATTTTACTTAAGTGCTGTTGTCCTTTTTGTCATGTTTCCTGGTCTGGTGCAGGCGCAGGATTCCATCCCACGCAATTGGTCGTTGAATGGATACATCACCAACATGCAGTCATTTATGTTTCAAGACGTAAACAAAGCGTGGATTTCTGACAATCTGTTGCATAACCGGCTAAACTTTCACTGGAACAGCTCTTCAAAGGTCTTTGGGTTGACTGTTGATCTTCGCAATCGGTTAATAAGCGGAGAATCCATCAAAGAGATACCGAACTATATCTCGTCTACTACTTCCGATAATGGTTGGCAAAAACTGTTCGTGAATATTGCATCGGGCAATTCGTATGTGCTGACTTCAAAAATCGATCGGGCTTATTTTGATATTACATTGGATAAAGTACAGCTTCGTGTAGGCCGGCAACGCATCAACTGGGCACAATGTATGGTGTGGAATCCCAATGACTTGTTTAACGCTTACTCCTTTTTCGATTTTGATTACATAGAAAAACCAGGGAGTGATGCTATCCGGCTGCAATACTACACGGGCAGTGCTTCTTCGGTAGAAATGGCAGTTAAAGCTGATAGATATAATCGCATAACGGCTGCAGGTCTTTATCGTTTCAATGTGTTAAACTATGATTTTCAAGTACTGGCCGGATTGATGAACAGCGAAGATTATGTGTTAGGTGCCGGATGGACAGGGAATATAGGTAATGCAGCTTTTAACGGTGAGTTTTCTTACTTTCAGCCCACAAAACGATTCAGTGACAGCACCAATATCGTTGCTGTTTCACTGGGAAGTAATTATACGTTCAGCAACTCACTTACTTTACAAGCTGAACTATTATACAATCAACATCAAGAAACAAATAGCAGCTTTACAGACTATTACTACATGGATTTGTCTGCCAAAAATCTTTCGTTCAGTAAATATACTGCCATGCTGCAGGCAAGTTATCCTGTTTCACCTCTTCTCAACCTTTCTTTTACCGGAATGTATTTCCCGGATATTGATGGCTATTTCGTCGGACCGTCACTCACTTATTTTCTCACTGAGAACCTGGAAGCCTCTATGCTGGCTCAATCTTTTACCGGAAAATTCTTAGCTGGTGCTGCGCAAACCTATAATTTTGCATTTCTGAAAATGAAGTGGAACTTTTAGATTCCTTACTTTCCTTCTTTCATTCCTTCTTTCTTTTCGCTCCCGACTTTCTTTTCTTCCGCAAAGGGCTCTTACTTTCTTTTTTTCCGCAAAAAAGAAAAGTAACAAAGAAAAAACTCTCCGCTGCATTTCTCGCCGGTCAGCTTACGGATGCTTTGCTGTGACAACCCACCAACTCGCTTCGCTCAAACAGGGGTTGCCGCGGTCGCAAAGCCCCCGCAAGCTGCCTCTTCGGCTCGTAACACAAGGCGGAAGTCCTTCAAACAATCGCAGCTTTCAGCTGCCTCCATTTATCGCTGGGTCCCTTTGCTGTCATTGCGGGCTTGACCCGCAATCTCCTGACGGAATCCCTCCATGTATCGCTGCGCTGAAATGATCGCTTCGCTCGTTGCTTTGCAACATTGTCTTCTAGCTATGTGGTTACTTCAATCAGGTTTGGATGACTTTTTTAAAATGTCTTGAAATTGTAATTTGGCCTTTATATGAATGTAATACTGCCACCGTATTTTTGCATCGAATTCAATTATAGAGTTACTTAAATTTTAAAAAAGAACAAAATGAAGAAATTATTTATTAGTGCTATTTCAATTCTCTTTATCAGCTTGAATGCGTTTTCTCAGGATTCAGGCAGTGAAGCAGCTTTCCAACCCAATGGAAAACCTTTGGTAACGATCTACTCCGATTTCAGAGAAACTATTCAGGATGGTGAGTCGAAACCTGCGTTTGAACTATCCAGATCTTACTTTGGATACGTTTATAACTTTAGTCCTGTCTTTTCGAGCAAAGTTGTATTTGATGTTTCCAGCAAAGCTGGTTTATCGCCGTCATCCTATACTGCTTACGTGAAAAATGCTTTTGGAGAGTATAAGACTAAATTAGTTGTGGTGGACTTTGGTATGATCTCAACTTCCACATTTAAATTACAAGAGTCGACTTGGGGAAAACGTTATCTTTTGAAATCATTTCAGGATTTAAACGGATTTAGTTCAAGTGCCGACCTTGGAGCTGCTGTAAAATTTCAACTTCTGCCACAACTGAGTGTGGATGCTCAGGTATTAAATGGCGAAGGGTATCAGCAACTTCAGTCTGACAGTGCTATGAAGGTGGCTGTTGGTTTGACTTTTCAACCGATAAAGAACCTGAATGTCAGGGTGTACGGAGACTATATGAAAAAAGATGCGGCACAAAAGACATTTAATGCTTTCTTGAGTTATACCGGGAAAAGCTTTACGCTAGGCGGTGAGTATAACTATCAAGAAGGAAACAAGATGGTAAGTGACCATAATCTATCAGGAGTTTCTTTCTTTGGAACATACAAAACAAGCAAAAAAGTATCTGTCTTTGCCCGCTATGACAATCTGACTTCCAATACACTATCGGGTGCCAGTGATCCTTGGAATAAATCGAAAGATGGTCAGTTGTATGTTGCCGGTCTGGAATACTTCCCTGTAAAAGGAGTAACTCTCTCTCCGAATATTCAATATACAGATCCTAAATTGGCTTCTTTGAAACCAACTACGACTCTTTTGATGAATGTGTATTTATATTTCTAATCTCTCCATTTCGAAAATAATTCAATACAGTTTTAATTATGAAAAAAATTAGTTTATTATTAACAGGGTTATTCCTTTTGAGTGCGGCTGGTTCGACTGTGAAAGCACAATCTCTGTCTGGTGCAGGTGCTACATTTCCAGAACCCTTCTATAATACTGCATTCATACAGTATGCTAAAATGACCGGTGCAAAGGTTACTTATGGTGGCATTGGCTCTGGCGGTGGAATTCGTAGTCTGACAGATAAAATCGTTGATTTTGGTGCCACTGATGCATTTCTTAGTGACGACGAATTGAAAGCAATGCCAGCTTCAATAGTTCATATCCCTACTTGTAGCGGCGCTGTTGTTGTTGCTTTCAATCTTCCCGGTATTCAGGAAATTAAACTGAATCCCGATTTGCTTACTAAAATCTTCATGGGTGAAATTACTAAATGGAATGATGCTTCTTTGAAGAAAATTAATCCGACTGTTAAGTTCCCAAATATGGATATTACTGTGGTTCATCGTTCTGATGGTAGTGGTACAACGAATATGTTTACCGATTATCTGACGAAAGTAAGTAACGTCTGGGCAACCAAAGTCGGAGCAGGCAAATCAGTGAACTGGCCAGTCGGAATTGGAGCGAAAGGGAATCCGGGTGTTGCAGGGACTGTGAGCCAAACAGCTGGTTCGATCGGATATGTTGGTTCTGAATATGCTTTTGCGCAAAAGATTTCATCTGCCTTGTTGCAAAATAAAGCGGGCAACTTCATTAAAGCAAGCATCGCTTCTACAAGTGCTGCCGGCAAAGGAACCATGCCTGATGATACTCGCATCATGATTACCAATTCAACAGCAGAAGATGCTTATCCTATTGCAGGATTTACCTGGTTGATTCTTTATAAAGAGCAGAATTATAATAATCGTTCATTGAAGCAAGCGCAAGCTACTCTTAATTTAATCTATTGGATGATAAATAGTGATGCACAGGCAATTGCTACGAAAACGAATTATGCACCGCTTCCTGCTGCTGTTGTAACTAAAGCGAAAGCTATTTTGCAAACAGTGACTTACGATGGTAAACAGGTTATGAAATAAATGTTCTAATTTGGTTTTTTCATATGAAAGGAGTCCTTCATGCTGTTCTTTTCAGGACGTAAAGAGGGTCTCCTTGTTTTTAACTTATATAGTCAAGTGAATAGTGATAAATTTTTTAAATGTATTTTGTTCTCAGCTTCATTACTAATACTGCTCATTTCTGCAGCAATGGTATTCTCGCTGGTTCAAGGTTCTATTCCTTCCTTTCATCAATTTGGATGGAATTTTCTTGTTTCTCCTAAATGGGACCCTACTGCAGGGAGAGAACAGTATGGAGCTCTGTTGTTTATTGTAGGGACATTAATAACATCTGTTCTTGCTTTGTTGCTTGCCTTGCCATTGGCGTTTTCCACTTCGTTGTTTGTCGCAGAATATTTTCAGGGTACCCGTATTGCCTCTGTTGTCGGAACTTTAGTTGATTTACTGGCTGGTATTCCGTCGATCATCTATGGTTTGTGGGGGTTTTACATGTTACGGCCATTTATTGTTTCAATAGGATTAAGTCCGCAAGGGTATGGAATATTCACTTCTTCTCTTATTTTGGCTATTATGATTGTTCCGTATGCTACTTCATTAAGTAATTCAACGATCATGATGGTACCCAATGAATTGAAAGAGGCTGCTTACTCCTTGGGGGCGACACGTCTCGAAGTAATCTGGAATGTGATTCTTCCCAATGCACGTTCGGGTATTGCAGCCAGCTATATTTTGGCTTTTGGCCGTGCTTTAGGAGAAACATTGGCAGTTACTATGTTAATAGGGAATCATAATATTATACCGACCGGTATTTTTAGTACTGGAAATACGATGGCAAGTGTGATTGCCAATCAGTTTGGTGAGGCCAGTGGATTACAGTTGAGTGCGTTGATTGAGATTGGGTTACTCTTGTTTGTGATTACAACCTTCATCAATGCCATCGGAAAGTATATTATTAAAAGCATGGCATAATGGATTCAAAGAACATCTTAACGGAAGCAGTAGTAAAGGATAGATTGTCTGTTCCTTTGAAAGCCAGAGGAATAAAGAATCGACTATTCTTAATAGCGGTCATCTTTTTCTCTTCGATTACCATTTCCACCGTCTTCTTGATTATTGGAACGTTATTGTTTAAAGGATATCATCAAATTAATTTGGCCTTTTTTACTCAGGTAGCTCCCAATACGTTCGAAGCCATGATGGCTAGATCAAGTGGAGAGATAATCCCCGGTGGTATTGTCAATGGAATATTGGGTTCTCTTTATCTGGTTTGCATTGCTTCACTGATTGCAATTCCTTTTGGAATAGCAACAGGAGTTTTTCTCTATGAGAATAGCAAAAAAAGATATGCAGGTGTGATTCGTGACATGGCTGATATATTGCAGGGAGTCCCTTCGATTGTGATCGGATTGATCGTTTATGCTTGGGTGGTTGTCCCAATCACGAAAGGATATTCTGTGTTGGCAGGTAGTGTGGCTTTAGCAATCATGATGTTGCCCTTGATTATCCGTTCTACAGAAGAATCGTTGAAAATGGTTCCTGAAACATTGAAAGAAGCTGCCATTGCTTTAGGAGTACCCTATTATAAAGTAGTGCTAAAAGTGTTGATTCCAACCAGTTTTTCCGGACTGTTGACCGGTGTTTTGCTTGCCATTTCACGGGTTTTGGGAGAAACGGCTCCTCTGATGCTTACTACACTGGGTAATCCTGCTATCAATTGGGATATAAGCAAACCTGTAAGTTCTGTTCCATTATTAATATGGCAATTTTATAATGATCCCAATATGGTTGATTTGATTTGGAGTTCTACCTTATTTCTAATGGGATTTGTTCTCTTTTTGAACTTGATCTCCAAATGGATTTATGCAAAAAGAAAAGTATAGGAAAAGGAAGAACTCACTACGTTCTTGCAACTTAAAATAGTATTAAAAAAAGATGATCGAGATGAAAAATGAAACGAATGCAACTGTTTTATCAATTGAAAATCTTTCAATTGGATATGGGGATGATAAATTTGCTGTAAAGGATGTAACTGCCCGGATAAAGAAAAATGCTATTACAGCTATTACGGGACCTTCTGGTTGTGGAAAAACAACTCTTTTACGTGCAATCAACCGGATGCACGACCTGTATCCCAATATTGTGGCCCAAGGGAAAATAATGTTGTATGATGAGAATATATATGAAATGCCAACCATAAATTTAAGAAGAAAAATCGGAATGGTGTTTCAACGTCCAAATCCTTTTCCCACTTTGAGTATTTATGATAATGTTATTGCCGGATATAAATTGAATGGAATAAATTTGAAACGATCCGAGCGTGATGAGATTGTAGAAACCTCGTTGAGAGATGTGACTTTGTGGGATGAGGTAAAAAGTGCATTGCATAAAAAAGGAAATTTCTTATCTGGTGGTCAGCAACAGCGTCTTTGCATTGCGCGAACACTTGCTTTCAAACCAAAAATAATTCTACTTGACGAACCAACATCTGCACTCGATCCGGTTGCTACAGCTAAGATTGAAACGTTGCTGGTTGAACTGAAAAAGGAGTATACCATTATTATGGTGACGCACAATATGTCGCAAGCAGCCCGGATATCAGATAATGCTATGTTTATGTACCTGGGTGAATTGGTAGAATACAATACAACTAAAATCATGTTCACTAACCCTCACGATCCACGTACAGAAGCGTATCTTACAGGTAAATTCGGATAAGGATAATAACTACTATTTTGCATCTTATGAATAATCTTCGGAGGTATATTGAGCGAATTTTATCTTCACATTACCTGAATTATAGGATTGTGTTGCTGATTGATCTTTTAATTTCTGTTGTGAGTACTCTGGTCGCCTATTTCATGGTGTGCTATCTGTCTGCAATACCTACTATTCCAGCAATGTTTGCGGCTCTAGCTGTACTTTCCATGCTGGCCGGGTTGTTTTCTTTTTATATGTTCAAGACGTACAGGCATGTCATTCGCCATTCTACCCTCTCAGACTTATGGCGGATTGGTCTTTCCATTTTTCTGAAAGATATAATCTTGTATGTGCTTGTTGCACTGTTTGTACACCGGATTTATCTGATAAACAATTATCTGATTGCATTTATCTTATTTGATATGATGATCACCTCTATTGCGCTGGTGGTTATCCGGATGACAATGGTCCTGATTTACAAACGGATAAAAGCGAACGGGAAACCGCGCAGGTGTAAGAACCTGATTCTGATTTATGAAACGAGCAATGACAGTGCGGCTCTGGTCAAACGGATGTCGGAGAGCAAGAATTATCAGGTGGCCGGCTTTTATCTCTTCGGATGTGAGATGGATCTGTATTATCTGTCAGGTCTTCCGGTCTATTACTTCCGGAATGAAGATGATTTTAATTATTTTATTCTCAGTAAAGAGATTAAGGGTATCTTATTTGCACGTTATGATCAGGCACAGGCGGAGAAGGACCGGCTGATCGGCTATTGCTCGCGTGCAGGGATAAAGACATTTATTGCTCCTCCAATCAATGAGGTGGGTGGAGAGCGTCTGTTTAACACCGAACTGAAACAGCTGAGGATAGAGGATCTCCTGGGACGCGAAGAAATTCATATCAACATGGAGGAGGTTGATGCGCAGTTCAGGGGGAAGACGGTACTGGTGACCGGTGCGGCAGGAAGTATTGGCAGCGAACTGTGCCGTCAGCTTGCGAAGCTCGGGGTGAAGAAGCTGGTGTTATTTGATTCGGCTGAGACGCCGATGCATGAGCTTCGGCTTGAACTGGAACGTTCGTTTCCGGATCTTAATTTTGCTCCGATAGTGGGTGATGTAAGGGTGTTGCAACGTGTGGATATGGTGTTTGAACGGTTTCGTCCGGAGGTTGTCTTTCATGCGGCTGCGTATAAACATGTGCCGCTGATGGAGGAGAATCCGTGTGAGGCTGTACTGGTCAATGTAATCGGTTCCCGACAGGTAGCTGACATGGCCGTGAAGTATGGCTCTGAGATGATGATCATGATCTCTACGGATAAGGCGGTGAACCCTACCAATGTGATGGGGTGCTCCAAACGACTTGCCGAGATTTATATACAGAGTCTGGGTAAAGCGCTCCATGAGGGGACGGTGCAGGGAAAGACGAAGTTTGTGACGACACGTTTTGGAAATGTGCTGGGTAGCAATGGTTCGGTGATTCCTCGCTTCCGCTCACAGATTGAGCGTGGTGGCCCGGTTACTGTGACGCATCCGGATATTATCCGGTTCTTTATGACCATTCCTGAGGCTTGCCGGCTGGTGCTGGAAGCTGCTACATTGGGTAATGGGAACGATATTTTTGTGTTTGAGATGGGCGAGGCGGTGAAGATTGTTGACATGGCAAGAAAAATGATTGAACTGGCAGGTTATGTGCCTGACAGGGATATCAAGATAAAATATACGGGACTTCGTCCCGGCGAGAAACTCTTTGAGGAGATGCTCAGCGATGAGGAGCATACGCTTCCTACTTCGAATGAGAAGATCCGGGTAGCCAAGGTGCGTGATTATGTGTATGAGGAGATCTTGGATACATATGCTGAGTTTGAGAGATTGTCGCGCAAAGTGAAGGTGGAGGATACTGTGATACTGATGAAAAAGACAGTGCCTGAGTTTGTGTCGCAAAACTCCTCTGCGTTTGAGAAAATGGACCAACAACTGACTGGAGAACGATTAATGCTACCGAGAGCAACTTTTTCGGCTTGTAATAACTAGGCGGAAGTCCTTAAAACAATTGCAGCGTTAGCTGCCTCCTGTTTTTCGCTCGTTGCTGTGCAACATTGCTCGTTGCTCAAATTGCTCTCTATATTGTAATTTATTCTTGGCTTTTGATGAGTAGTCCGTTGATGGTTGGGGGGATGTCATACATCTCTTTTCTTAGTTTTTCATAAGCTGAATGTTTGCGGACTTGTTCGCCTTTGAGCATTTCAGGAGTGATAAATGTCCGGAAAATGATGTTCATGTCCTTGTTTACGACTCCTAGTGTGACTCCGTCGCTGGTGGTTCCGAAAATTTCTTTTATGTATTCACTGTTCTTCTCGGTAGGTTCATGCAACTCGATCTTGTAATCTGTGTTGCGATGAAAATAATAGATGATCAACTCCATGCCGTGAAGCCCCAGGTTTTTGCGTTCATTGTATCTGCTGAAGAAATGGGGCGTGAACTTGAAGATGTTTAACTGTGACATATTGTTATTTACAAAGGCGGCTTTAAAGATGTGTGTTCCGAAACTGCTTTCTAAAATACAAAAAAGTGTACTCTTTGGGTTCTGTGTACGTTCGTAGGAGTTCGTCAGGATCTTCCAATTGTTCTTGTTTTTGCTAACGCGGTCGATTGGCTTGAAATGGACGGGAAATACGCTTCTACGCATGGTTTCTTTCTTGAATCTTTTGTAGTTCTGTATGGATACTTGTATGATCTCATAGAAGTCTTCAGTAAATTGTTTCATTACTTCTTTTTCACTCATGGAGAGTAATATCATGGGTTGGTGGTTTAGTTATTAAAAAGTTTTAAAGTTAGCTGTTTGGATTGTATCCTGCAATTTAAACTGAAAGATTTTTGGAGATGTGTGTACTATGTGTACATTTGCGACAGAACTATTAATACCTGAAAGTATGAAACGGATTTTTACTTTGAAAAACTTGATTACTTTATTATTTGTGGCTTGCAGCATTGGTCTGTTTGCTCAAAAAAGTATCACAGGAGAGACTCCTCAGCATAAACAAGCGAGGATGCAGTGGTTTACCGATGCTCATTTTGGTATGTTCATTCATTGGGGGTTGTATTCTCTTCCTGCCAGACATGAATGGGTCAAGAATTATGAGAAAATGACCAATGAGCAGTATCAAAAGTATTTTGATGTATATGATCCGGTAAATTATGATCCTGTGAAATGGGCGAAGACGGCGAAAGCGGCGGGTATGAAATATATGGTGCTGACCACCAAACATCATGAGGGTTTTTGTCTTTTCGACTCTAAATATACGGATTATAAAGCAACTAATACGAAAGCTAAACGCGATCTGGTGAAGGAATTTGCCGATGCATGCCGGTCGCAGGGTTTGAAAGTGGGCTTTTATTATTCGCTGATTGACTGGCATCATCCTGATTTTACTGTTGACCGGGTGCATCCTCAGCGTACTTCATCTCAGGTTGCTTACGATTCGTTGAATGTGGGCAAAGATATGAGTCGCTATCGTACCTATCTGCATAATCAGGTGAAGGAACTGATGACCAACTATGGGAAGATAGATATCTTATGGCTGGATTTCTCCTATCCGGGCAAAAATGGGAAGGGAAGAGATGATTGGGGTTCTATTGAACTGATCAAAATGGTTCGTAAACTGCAACCCGGCATTATTATCAATAACCGACTCGATCTGTTGGAGTATACGGATGGGTATGATTTTGAGACTCCGGAGCAGGTGGGGCCTGAGGAACTGGCGAAATTTAAAGGGAAATATTGGGAGACATGTCAGACTTTTTCGGGTTCATGGGGTTATTACCGCGATGAGAACAGCTGGAAAACGCAACGGCAATTATTGGATCTGCTGATCACTTCGACAGCCAATGGGGGGAATCTTATCTTGAATGTGGGGCCTACGGCGAAGGGTGAGTTTGATTATCGCGCGACGGATGCCTTGGAGAAAATTGGTTATTGGATGCATGCCAACAGTGATGCAATCTATAATTGTACCTATGCTCCGGATGAATATGCGCTGCCTAAAGAGATGAATGTACGCCTCACCTACAATGCGGCTGCTAAGAGACTGTATGTGCATCTGTTTGACTATCCGACGGACGGAAAGTTGACGCTGCCCGGTTACAACGGCAAAATAAAGTACGCTCAATTGCTGAACGATGATTCGGAACTGAAATACCTGCCCAATAAAGAAAATCCATCGGATGTGGTGCTTCAATTACCGACTCAAAAGCCTCCGTATGAAATACCGGTTGTGGAACTTATCTTGAACTGACGATGATTGACCGGAGGATGAAAGTGGCTTGAATGACATACCAGATAGATATGTCACTCTACCGGATGTTATAATTCATCTGATCCTACATCGCTTTTCAACATACCTATACTCACTAAAAAATCTGTTGCTGCTGAACTTACATTGTAATTGTTTTTTTTCTCTTTCGATATAGTTTGTATTGTTTCGATAAATGGCTTTTTATTGGTCACATATAGTAAATAATTAATTGCCATGAGTGCAATGTCCTGATTTTCGTCCGTGCAAAAAGTATTAAGGTTACTGATTGCTTCTTTATTGGCAAAAATGTCATAGGCAATGGCAGAGGCTGTCACGGCAACAGGTTGGTATGTATCCTTCATGGCTTCTGCAATGAGTGTTGAATAGGGTTTCAAATCATTCTTGCTTTGACTTCTTAAACCAACCATTGCCCAATATCGAACAATCTTATTTGGACTTTTGAGTAATTGAATTTGCTTTTGTGTTATATCGGCTCCTCTGAATCCCGATAATATTGCTGCATCATAGACGACAGAAACGGGGTAGTCTGTATCTTTCTGTCTAAACTCATACGCTGTTGTAGTGTGTGAAATCAGACCTATTTCATATTCCGGTAATAGCATTACATCGCGGGAATTTAGTATCTCATTTTTCAAGTCCAACCTCATTTTCAATAATAAATCATGATAGGCTGGGTCTGAAGCTAAATTTCGTGTTTCCCATGTGTCGTTTTCAATGTCAAAAAGAAATTCAGCGGGTCGATTTTCAAAGAGGCTTTTTTGCAATGTATTTAATCTGTTTTCTGCCAAATCTTTTCTCATCTGTTGCTTGATTTCACCCTGTTCCATGTATCTGATGTATCTTACTTCGGGCATAAATGGCATGAAATTGCGGGAATACATGTATTTGCCATTTGTAACACTGCGCACTAAATCAATCCCATTGTCTGACCTGTCGGCAGATAGAACCAAATGGTCGGCTTTGGGTGATCGTTTATCTCCGAGCAAAACACGTCCTTTCATATAGTCGGGAATCTGACCTCCTGCTAATGAAATGAGAGTAGGTGCCAAGTCTTCAAAATCGATCAATTCGTCTGTCACAACTCCTGCTTTTCCCCACGGAGAAAGGTGCTTATACATTTCAGGAAACCAGATCACAAAGGGGACACGGTAGCCGAGATTGATACCGTTTGTCTTTCCGCGTGGAATTCCTTCGCCATGGTCGGCGTAAAAGAAAATGATGGTACTATCTTTTAAATGATTTGCTTCCAGCTTCTGTAATAAATCTCCAATCTTTTTATCAGTGAGTTTGATGGAATTATATACTCTGGCAAATTGTTTCCGCATCTCAGGTGTGTTGTTATAGAAAGGGGGCATATCAAAACCCTTTTCATCTATCTGTTCATTATCCTTAAGCTGGTCAAGCACATTTTTCTGGTACCAGGAATAGGGGTTTGTCATTGTTCTGGATTGATGTGAATCCATAAAATTAAATACGGCAAAAAAGGGTTGACCGGACTTGCGATTCCACCAACCTGCGGTTCCGGAACTCTCATTCCAGGCATCTTTTATATATTTCTTGCTATTGGCTACATTATAATCTGTTTTACTGTTATTTGTAGTATAATAGCCTTCTTTCTGTAAATAATAAGGAAATCCATGCATCGTGCCGGGGAGAGGATAGCTACTTCTGTGATTACCTAAGCCCGTTTCATAGGTCTTTACTCCTGTAATAATACAAGTTCGGCTTGGAGAGGAGACGGTGCCACACGAAAAGGCATTGCTGAACCGGACACCATTGCTTGCCAGCTTGTCTATAACGGGTGTTCGAGCATCTGTATTTCCATAACAGCCAATGAATTGGGGCGATGTATCCTCAATGGTAATCCATAGAATATTTGGTTTTTCTTGTGCGGATAATGCAGAAGCTGCTGATAATGAGAGCAAAAGTAAATTCGTTTTCGTTTTCATAACTTTATGAAATTTGTTTAGGGGATTCTTCTTTCTTTTTTTCCGCAAAAAAGAAACGAAGCAAAGAAAAAACTCTCCGCTGCATTTCTCGCCGGGCTGCTTGCGGCTGCTTTGCTGTGACAACCCACCAACTCGCTTCGCTCAAACAGGGGTTGCCACGGTCGCAAATCTGCCGCAAGCTGCTCCTCCGGCTCGTAACGACAA
The DNA here is from genome assembly GCA_963677415.2 of Bacteroidales bacterium. Taxonomy (GTDB): domain Bacteria; phylum Bacteroidota; class Bacteroidia; order Bacteroidales; family JAQUTK01; genus JAQUTK01. The sequence continues at coordinate 27,441 of CAXXFJ010000035.1, forward strand.
GGCGGAAGTCCTTTCAAATAATCGCTGCCTTGGCAGCTTCCATTTATCGCTGCGCTCGTTGCTTTGCAACCTTTAAATCGCTCGTTGCTTTGCAACATTGCTCGTTGCTGCGCAACCTCGAAATTGCTCGTTGCTTTGCAACATTGCTCGTTGCTGCGCAACCTCGAAATCGCTTGTTGCTTTGCAACATTGCTCGCTCGCTTAAAGGCTCATTCCGTACAAATTAAGAGAAAAGAGATTGTATCTCCAAAGAAATGAAGAGAAAAATATCAGTTAATGCTCCCGGGTTACCAGATATGTTCTTCAATCGGTAGATCTACCGGTAAGATGGGTGTGTCATCCGTGAAGTGGTAATCATCCTCTTCTTCGTTGTATTCGCCACGACAGGCTGCCGAGTTGCATTTTGACCGGTGGTAGATGGCTTTTTGTGCTTCTACCACATTGCTCTCTTTTCCATCCCATATCTCCATGGCATGTTGCTGTATGCCTCGGCCAAAAGAAAAGGATATCTTCCAGGGTAGTTGGGACTTAAACCGTATATTTATTGCATTTAAACGGGCTGATGCTAGTTCGGATGATTGTCCCCCGGACAAGAAAGTGATTCCCGGCACTGATGCCGGAACGGTGCGTAACAGACATCTCATCGTTGCATCGGCCACGTCTTCCACTGAATCTTGTGTTGCACAAGTCAAACCGGGTACGATCATATTGGGTTTCATAATTATTCCCTGCATCATCACGCCTTGCATGTAAAGTTGTTTGAAAACGATATTCAGCATGCGTTCACTCGCTTCATAACAGCGTTGCATGGTATGATCACCGATCATGAGCATTTCCGGTTCGATGATCGGAACGAGTCCGGCTTCCTGACACAAAGTGGCATAGCGGGCTAACGTATGTGCATTCACAAACATACAGGTTCGGCTCGGTTTGTCAATGTCCACGGCAATGACTGCACGCCATTTGGCAAAGCGCAGCCCTAGTTGTGCATATTCTTTCAATCGTTCGCGTAAACCGTCTAATCCTTCGGTCACTTTCTCGCCGGGATGTAATGCCAGATCTTTGGCTCCGGCATCCACCTTGATGCCCGGAATTATCCCTTGATCGGTAAGCGCCTGAATAAACGATCGTCCGTCTTTTAAGTGCTGGTGAATGGTTTCGTCAAAAAGAATAGCTCCACTGACACTTTCATTCAGTCCGGGCGTTGTCACGAGCATCTCACGGTAGGCACACCGTAGTTCTGCTGTTTGTGGTATTCCCAATGCTTCAAAGCGTTTGTCAATGGTTGGGGTACTCTCATCCATTGCTAACAATCCTTTATTGTTGGCGATCATCGCTGTTGCGGTGGCAATCAGCTCTTCTGATTTCATTTTGTAATCTGTTTAACATGAGTTTGAGTCTTCAAAATCTCATGAGGCAAAGATCACTACTTTTTTGTGGGTTCGTGTTACATAATTTCTGATAATAGTTAGACAATTCACACATCATGTGTATTATTCACTTTCTCCGTCCATGGCGACAATCTTTCCTTTTTTATCGTATTCCAATTCAATAACTTTCAGACTGCGCAACCATGACTTACCTCCGGAGGGTACACAATCATGATGAAAGAGGTACCATTTGCCTTTGTATTCGACGATGGCATGGTGGGTGGTCCATCCCACTACTGGAGTAAGTATCACTCCCTGGTATGTAAATGGGCCGTAAGGGTTATCTCCTATGGCATAGCACAAGCGGTGGGTATCGCCTGTTGAATAGGAGAAATAGTATTTGCCGTTGTATGTGTGTACCCAGGAGGCTTCAAAGAAACGACGTTTGTCTGTACCTGCTTTGAGTGGTGTCCCATCTTCGTCCAGCACCAGGATAGGACGGGGCTCTTCTGCAAACCCAAGCATATCGTCACTTAACTTTACTACGCGGGAGGGAAGTGCTGGTTCGTCACCGGATGGAAGGTGGGCACTTTCCAGTGCTTTGTTGTCACGGTAGCGCTGTAGCTGACCACCCCAGAGTCCGCCGAAATACATGTAGAAATTACCATTGCCGTCATCGAGTATGGCAGGATCAATGCTGTAACTGCCTTTGATCGGATCAGACTGTGGCACAAAGGGTCCTTCCGGTTTGTCACTCACAGCTACTCCGATCCTGAAAATATCATTTTTGTCTTTCAAGGGGAAATACATGTAATACTTACCGTTTTTAAAGGCTACATCACAGTCCCACAGCTGACGCCCTGCCCAGGGGATATCTTTTACAGCCAGCACAACGCCGTGATCTGTGATATCCCCGTTCATGATGTCATCGGTAGAAAAGACGTGGTAATCATTCATGTCGAAATGGTCGCCATTGTCATTTTCTCCGATGCCACTATCACGGTCATGTGAGGGATAGATATACACTCTGTTGTTGAAGATGTGTACGGCAGGATCAGCCATATAATCTCCAGGAACCAGGTATCTTGCTTCTTTCTTCATGCTTTTATTTTTGTTTCAAAAGGGCTTTAATGAATGGTTTGAGTTCGTAGTTGCGATCTACCAGCAAAGGATAATCGGTGCGGCCTCTTACAGGGAAATTGTTTTTCCATGAGTCTTGATCTGCTACACCCCATGCTGTGACACGGATAATGAGATCGGAGTGTTTGATAAACAGGTTGAAGTAGTCATTCATGCGTTTGTTCCATGCTACGGATACAGAATCGGGCAATCCTTCTGTGTAAGGATTGAGTGATTTCTGGAAATTAACCGTTTCAGAGATATTGGAACTTCTGTTGGCGGTAGGTAGGGCACTCATGTCCCATTCTGTGATCATCACTTTAACTCCGGCTTTGCCAAAAGCCACGATGCTTTCTTCAAATTCATCGATATTGGGATAATCCATTCCGACGTGACCTTGCATGCCGACAGCATCTATACGGATACCTCTCGCTTTCATGTCTTTTACCATCTTCACTACAGTTTCGCGGCGACCTTTGTAGTTCATGTTGTAGTCATTGTAGTAGAGTTCGACGTCAGGATCAGCTTCATGAGCATACTGGAAAGCGAGGGGAATAAATTCTTCGCCCAGGATCTCATAAAACTTGCTCTTCCGGTAGGAACCGTCTTCTACGATGGCTTCATTGACTACATCCCATCCTTTGATACGCCCTTTGTAACGGGTTACAACGGTTGTGATATGATCTTTCATGTGTTTTTTGAGCACTTCAGGAGTGACGTTCTGTCCGTTTTCATCTGTGCAAAACCAGCGTCCGAGTTGTGAATGCCAGATCAGACAGTGTCCGGTCATGTACATGTTGTTTTTTTCTCCAAATGCCACAAATTCATCTGCCTGGGTAAAGTCATACCTGTTCTCTTCAGGATGGATGACGCCGCCTTTCATGCAGTTTTCGGGCACAATTGCATTAAAATGTTTTATGACTACGTTTGTGGATTTCAAATCTTGTCCGGCTGCCTGCCGGGTGTTCAAGGCGACTCCAATCAGGAACTTGTCTTTGACAACTTCTTTTAAAGTAGTGCCTTCCTGAGCCATCGCGTTTCCACTGTTAAAGGAGGAAAGGGCGGCAATAAGCAACATTGATAAGGTGATGTTTCTCTGTTTCATAGTGTAAATTTATTAATAATCTGATTTAGTTCTGCGTTCTGCCAATTCGGATTGCATCTTCTCATTGTATTTTTTAGTGATAGGATAGAACCAGAGGGCCACGACTCCAATGATGAAGGTGGTGGCAGGAAGGATACTGGAGGATAACAAGATGCCGTGGATGGCCGAGTCGCTCTGACTGACACCTGCTCCGGATACGTAGCCGAAACCGGAAAGCAGGAAGCCAAGGATAGCTCCACCAATGCCAAGACCGGCTTTGAGTGCAAAGACCAGTCCGGCGAAAACGAATCCGGTGGCTCTGCGATGGTTCACATATTCGGAATAGTCGGCTACATCGGCGATCATTGCCCAGAGCAGCGGTATGGTTGGGGCGTAGGCCAGACTCTTCAGGATGTTGAGTATGAACATCGTTTCTACATCTGCCTTACCGGGAAAATAGAACATCGCGGTGAAGATAGAGGTGAGCGTCAGGCAGATCAGGAAGACCCGTTTCTTACCGTAGCGGTTTGCCAGAAATTGTGATAAGAAGATCACTCCGATAAATTGTATCACGGCTCCCAGCATATTGAATACACCAAAGCCTACTTCATAGGCTCTCTCCTGCGAACTGACGATGAGCCCGAAAGCATTTAATACCGTATAGCTGATGCCGCCACGCGCTTCAGTAGCTACCAGTCCCAGTTTGTCGAGAAACGTATAGAGAGCTGCCTGATCCACATAGTTTTCAAAGTAATAGTTCATCGCACTTCCCTACATGGCGAGAGTGATAAAGATAAACAGGGTGAGCACAAACATGGAGCGCCAGGGGACACAGGAAATAACGTTTCTGATATCAGCTTTTGTATCCGTTTTCTGACTCTTGGCAGGTCGGATTCGCTCCTTAGTTGAGAAAAAGGTAATCAGCAGAAAAAAGAAACCGATAGCGGCAAATAAACTGATCGTACATAACCATCCATGCGCTGCATCTCCATCTCCGAACTTGCCCACCAGTGGCAGGGTCAGTCCTTGCACCACAAACTGGGCAATAGTAGCTGCGACAAAACGGATGGAGGTGATACTGGTTCGCTCCTTTATATCACCGGACATTACTCCGCCCAAGGAAGCATAAGGGGTATTATTGAAAGAATAAATCGCCATTAATAAGGTGTAGGAGAGGGTAGCATACAGCGCGACAAGACCTTTATCTTCAATACCTGGATTGTAGAATGCAAGCACATAGAAGACCATGAATGGCAATGCGGTCCAAAGTACCCACGGACGATACTTGCCCCAACGGGTTTGTGTGCGGTCGGAGATGATGCCGACTGTAGGATCAACAAAAGCATCAGTAATACGGGCGACTAACATGACTGTACCTGCAATGGCCCCTTCCAGTCCGAATATATCTGTGTAGAACTTGGTTTGATAGATCATCATCATCTGGAACACGAGATTGGCGGAGCAGTCGCCCATGCTGTAGCCAATTTTCTCGATCATCGGAACTTTCTGATTCAGTGTTATCATGCTATTGATTTCAGTAATTAAAAAATATGGAAACAAAAGTAGCGGGTAGTTGACTTTCCTGATAATAAATTGGTAACACATTCTTTTGTGTATGTTACATCTTCTCTGATTGTTGTTGCGACAAATGTGCTGCCCGGATAATTATGAAAAGTAAAGTCCAAACTGAAAGATGTAACATGAGCGAAAACAGATGTATCATTGTTTTGACAGGAGGGTAAATATAATGGATACATTTGCGCCTGAATAATCAATCACAAAAAAACCGTTTCATCATGAAAAAAATGCTCATATCGATCCTTATTCCTACGCTGATCTCTTCTGCGTGCATATTCAGCTCATTCGGACAATCTGTAGCTCTTTTCGATCAGTTTACGTATAAAGGGGAAGATGATTTTTATGCTGAAAATCCTCTGCCCGATGCTGCTTCTTTTTACAATCCGATACTGCCGGGCTGGTTTTCAGATCCAAGTATCTGTACGAATGGAAAGGGCGATTATTACCTGGTTACTTCTACATTTACCTATTTCCCCGGTATTCCTATATTTCATAGTAAGGATCTGGTGAACTGGAAACAGGTTGGCCATGTGCTTGAACGCCCGTCGCAACTGGTCAATATGATCGGTCAACAGGTGAGTGGTGGTATTTTTGCACCGGCCATTGAATATAACCCGCACAACAAAACGTATTACATGATCACCACCAATGTGGGTGCAGGCAATTTCTTTGTGAAAACACAGGATCCTGCGGGTGATTGGTCTGATCCGATCCGGTTGCCCGATGTGAAAGGCATTGACCCTTCTTTCTTTTTTGATGAAGACGGTAAAGGATATATCGTTAATAATGATGATCCGGAAGGACAGCCAGAATATAGTGGACACCGCGCATTGCGCATTCAGGAGTTTGATGTGAAGACAGAAAAGACCTTCGGTCCCCGTAAGGTGTTGGTCAATAAAGGAGTGCGTCCGGAGGAGAAACCAATTTGGATTGAAGGGCCTCACATGTATAAGGTAAAGGGGAAATATCTTCTGATGTCGGCTGAAGGGGGCACTGGTGATTGGCATTCGGAAGTGATATTACGTGGTGACTCTCCTATGGGACCGTTTACGCCCTGGGAGAAAAATCCGATACTGACTCAACGTTCTCTGAAAGCTGATCGTCCGACTCCTATTACCTGTGCCGGACATGCAGATCTGGTTCAGACGAAGGAAGGTGACTGGTGGGCAGTATTTCTGGCATGCCGACCGATTAATAACAATTTTGAGAACCTGGGACGCGAAACGTTCATGATGCCTGTAAAATGGAGTGAAGATGGTTTTCCGTATTTGACTCAGGGAGATGATCTTGTGCCAAGGATACTCAAAAGAGAAGGGGTGAAGCGTGATAAAGTGGTGACCTTCGGCAATTTTGAGGTGAAAGAGAATTTTGATAATGCTGTGCTGGGGATGGACTGGATGACCTTGCGGACTCCGGGAACAGATCTCTACTCTCTGACGGATAAGAAAGGTTTCCTCTCTTTGAAATGTGCGGAGGTGAGCAGCAAGGAACGTAAAACTCCTGCTTTTGTGGCACGTCGTATGCAGCATCATAAGTTTGAATGTACGACACGGATGTCATTTAATCCGGCGGATGAGAAGGATGCAGCAGGGTTGTTGTTGTTTAAAGATGAGTCGCATCAGTATTTCCTTTCTGTAAGTAAAGCAGGATCTCAGACTTGTGTCATGCTGCAAAAGTTTGGCCGTGCTTCCGATACTGAACTAGCCCGAGTGGAGATTCCCGGTAATCCGAAAGCTATCGATCTGAAAGTGGTTTCAAAGGGTTTAAATTATGACTTCTATTTTGCTGTAAAAGCCGGAGAATGGACATTAATAGCTAAAGATATTGATGCGAAATATCTTTCCACAGCTACAGCAGGAGGGTTTACCGGAAGTGTGATCGGATTATATGCTACCCGGAAGAATAACTAATTGTCAATAATAAATACATAGAATAATGAACAGTCGCGTAGTTAGAACAAATTCTTTTAGCAGAAAATTCATTATGGGTTTTCTGCTTCTAATGTTTTCCTTCAAAATATTTGCATGGGAAGGAATGCCAATGCCGCAACTTCATGTGGACGGTCGCTATCTGAAAGATCCTCAGGGAAATATTGTTAATTTACATGGTTTTGCTCAAACGTACTCTCCCTGGTTTAACGAGGAGGGAAGGATTTGGAGCAATTATTTCGTGTCGGGATGTTTGAAATATAACAAAGGTCTTATTGACGGAATATTGAATGCCGGTTGGAAAATGAGCTTCATTCGATTACACATGGATCCGTACTGGTCGAATACCCCGGGTGCTCATGTGACAGGTGAAAATGACATCTCAGCTTTCGACTTTAATAGGTTTAAAACCTATCTGAACAGTGTGTTTATCCCTATGGCGCAATATGCCGCTTCGAAAGGATTGTATGTCATCATACGCCCTCCCGGTGTTTGTCCGGAAAAGATTGCTGTGGGGGATGCCTACAACCAGTATCTGATCAAAGTATGGGGATACGTTGCTCAAAATTCCAAACTGAAAAACAACCCTGCTATTATGTTTGAGCTGGCCAATGAGCCGGTAAATATCCTTGGGAAGGATGGTACGTATGGCGCGGGTTCGCAAGGGCATTTCGACAACCTGAAAACCTATTTTCAAGCAGTAGTTGATACGATGCGGGCTAGTGCGGATAATATCCTTTTGGTGCCCGGTTTGGGCTATCAATCATTGTATTCCGGATATGCAGCCAATCCTATCGAGGGGAAAAATATTGGTTATGCCGTGCATGTGTATCCGGGTTGGTTTAACAGCGGACAGGGTTATGCCGCCTTTCAGAAAGGGTGGGATAACCAGGTCAAACCAGTTGCTGATTTTGCACCGATTGTGGTGACCGAAATGGATTGGGCTCCGGCTAAATATAATAAGTCGTGGGGGAAAGACATCACCGGAGTTGCTGGTGGAGATGGATTCGGAGCTAATTTCCAGAAGATTGCCGACAAATCCGGAAATGTGAGCTGGCTCATATTCACCGGTCCGGATCTGCTTGCTAAATTTAAAGATATTCCTTTTGAACCGGGAGGAGCTGACACAGCTACTTTCTTTAATGACCCGGAGGCATGTCCATGGCCTACGTATCATTGGTATCAGGCCTATGAAAAGGTTAATTATCCGCGTCCCGATTTTGCAAATAAATGCACGACCGACAATGGAGACGGCACTTTTGCTAATCCGGTGATTGCCGGTGACTTTCCGGATCCGATCGTAGTATTGTCCGGTGACACCTATTATATGATTTCTGCAAATCCGAATTTCGTTCCCTCTACAACGATCCTGCAATCGAAAGATCTGGTCAATTGGGAGTATAGCGACCAACCGTTGAATAGCATTTCTTTGAATGGTAAACAACTGGTCGATAATTCAGATATTCATGCGGGAACCATGGTGCAAACAAAGTCCGGCGAATGGTGGGCAATAGTAAGCTATGACAAAGGTTCGTATGGTAAATTTCCTTATCTTCTGCCCGTTACCTGGGTAGATGGCAAACCTGTTGTTGATGAAACGGTCAAAGAATCGATCAAAATAAAGAAACCGAATGTAGGTAGGAGTTACATCTCGACATCACTCGTGACGAACGATATATTCCGTCATTACAAATTAGGTTTGCAATGGGGATGGAATGAGAATCCGGATCACTCACAATGGTCGTTGATAGATCGTGTAGGTTATCTGCGCATGAAAACAGTGGGCGTTACAGATAGTCTGCAAAGAGCCAAAAATATACTTACACAGCGTATTTTCGCGTTTCCGAAAGACCTCGAGCATTCTTATGGAACGATCCGGATGGAAATCAAAGGTATGCAGAATGGGGATATGGCTGGGTTATCGGTGTTGCAAAACCTTTACGGGTATATCGGAGTTACCATGAACAATGGCGAAAAGAAAGTAGTCACATGTGTCAATAATGATCTGCAAACCGGACCGGCAGTGACAGATTCGGTCATTTATCTGCGGGCTGTGGCAAACATCACGACGGGTACAGCTGGTTTTTATTACAGCTTCAATGATACTACATTCACCAAACTTGGCGATGACATGACGATAGAATATAATCTGGCTGCCGCAACCGCCAGTAAGTTTGGCATCTTCAATTATGCGACAGATGAAACGGGTGGATATGTCGATCTGGACTGGTTTTCCACCGAAAGTAGTTTTGATGAAAGTACGTATTATGACAGCAGTTTTGTGAGCTATTCCAGAAATTCGCTGACATTGTCTGAAATAAAGGTTACAGGGGGTGATAGTTTGACGTTTCTGACCAACAGTTCAGCAAACATCATTGTAAAAGCAACGTATGCTGACGGACATACCGAAGACATTAGCGCGGTATGCAAATATGTAAATCAGAACCCCGATGTATTAACAATCAGTAAAGGAATAGCTACTACCCTGAAGGATGGTGAAGCAGACCTTAACATCACTTTCACCGGACCTCTCGGTGAACAAAAACAGGTGACTACACACGTAACTTCTACTACTTTCCCGCTCGTCAAAAAATTGTTTAATCCCTCGATTTATGCAACCGGAAATTTTTATGAGACAATAAAAACTCTCCGTACAGGTCAATGGGGATTTGGAGGCTGGGTATATAGTAATGGAGTTGACTTGTCGGGTTACAAATACTTAGTTTTCAAGTTGTATTCGATCTCTTACTGTGGTGCTTCCTTGCGGCTTTTTGATGAGAATAATTACTGGGGCGGTTGTGCTCAGTATGATTTCGGGTCAAAGAAACAAGTCGTGGTGAATCTTGAATCCATGGTCAAATATGGTACAACGACGAAGGTGGACCCAAGTCATCTGTATATCATCGGTCTCTGGTCTGACGGTAGTTCTAATATTGTAATTAGTGACGTCTATGTGACTAATAACGACGATTATACCAAAATGACGGGTATAGAGGACGTGTATGATAACATACTGGATGAAAATGAACCGGTGGATGTGTACAGCATCATGGGTATAAAGATTCGTAGCAATGTGCTGCGGAAAGATGCAACACTGAATCTTCCTGAAGGAATGTATATTGTAGGCAAACAGAAAGTAATGGTATCCAAACAATAGACGTACAAATCTGTTGAGGATTTGAATGAAACAAGCATGAGTAAGATATTCACCAATGTTGGTGAATATCTTACATGCGAGTTTTGTGGTATATATAATAAAACAAGTATCTACATATGAAATTTCTTATTTTGGTAGTAGCAGGTATCTTATCTTTTGGTGCCTACCTGCCAGCAAAAGCTTCAGTTCCAGATCCTAACTTCCATATCTATCTCTGTTTCGGACAGTCAAATATGGAAGGAAACGCTGCTATCACGGCGACAGATCGTCTGGGAATCAGCAATACGCGTTTCAAGGTGATGACGGTATCGCCCGATGATCTTTCGCATTTGGCTAGATCTGTGGGTAGCTGGTATAAGGCTGTACCACCCTTATGTCGTTGGGATACCGGACTGACCCCCGCCGATTATTTCGGACGAACATTGAACGATAGTCTTCCTGCCAGCATTAAGATTGGTGTCATCGTCATAGCAATGGGCGGTAGTGGCATTGATGCATTTGACAAGGATAATTACAAACAGTATTATCAGGATGCGGATGCATGGCAGAAAGGTCTGATGAATATATATGGTGGTAATCCATATGCCAAGATGATTGAGATGGCCAAGCTTGCGCAGACAAAAGGTGTGATTAAAGGCATATTGCTGCATCAGGGAGAATCGAATAACATGCAATCGGACTGGCCAAAGAAGGTGCAGAAGATTTACGAAAATATGCTGGAAGACCTGAATCTGAAGTCTGATTCCATTCCCTTGCTTGTGGGTGAGATGCTCCATCAGGATCAGGGTGGAATATGCTGGGGGATGAACAGTATTATAGCCACGCTGCCGTATTATATCCCCAATTCCTATGTCATTTCTTCGGATGGATGCGTGGGCAACGGTGTGGATGGTTTTCACTTTTCGACCGAAGGTGCCCGGGAACTAGGTAAACGCTATGGGCTTCAGATGGTGTCGCTGTCTAAAACGTACACATCCGAAGAAGGTCAGACAGTGGATCACTTAGCTATTGATACTACTAATTTTGTATTACTGGCAGGCTCTAATAAAAGAATTCCGCTTACTGCAGTTTATGCCGATGGTCATACGCAAGATATCTGCTTCAGAGCGACTTACGAGATAAGCAATCCCGAAGCAGTGATGATCAAAAATGGCATTATGGAAGCAATAAAAGATGGGGAAGCGACTATAACCGCACGTTATAGAGGTGCACTCGGGGAACAAAAAGAAGTTGTGTTTAGTGTCAAGTCAACTTCTTTTCCTCTGACGAATGCCTTATTTAATCCGTCGATTTATGCTACCGGGACTTTTAACGAGACAACAAAAACTCTCCGGACTGGTCAGTATGGTTTTGGTGGTTGGGTGTACAATAGTGGACTTGACTTATCAGCTTACACATACTTGGTTTTTAAGTTAGGATCTACAAATACCAGTGGTGCTTCCTTGCGGATTTTTGATGAGAATAATTACTGGGGCGGTGCTGCTCAGTATGATTTTGGTGTAAAGAAACAACTTGTGGTGAATCTGGCATCCATGGTCAGATATGGTACAAAGACAAAGGTGGATCCAAGTCATTTGTATATCATTGGTATCTGGTCTAGCGGTGGTTCTAATATCGTAATTAGCGATGTGTATGTGACCAATAATACCGATTATACCAAACCGACGGGCATAGAGGGTGTGTATGATACTATACTGGATGAAAATGAGCCGGTTGATGTGTACAGTGTGATGGGTGTGAAAGTTCGTTCCAAAGTGATACGAAAAGAAGCGATACTGAATCTTCCGGAAGGAATGTATATTGTAGGGAATGAGAAAAGGTCGGTTTTCCGGTAAATATTGAAATAAATTATGTTGCTTTGCTTAAGCTGTCTTGGGATTTATAATTAATGTCCGAACGAACAAATTTAAGGTACTATGAAACAAGTGGTAATTAGTGTATTATGCTTTTGCGCATGTAGTCTGTATACACAGGCGCAAACAACTCTGTCGCAGGCTCCTGCATCGTCTAATATCCGCAATGCACAATATCCACAGATCACTTCTGACAGCCGTGCTGTATTTAAGATGAAAGCACCTGATGCAGCGAAGGTACAAGTGGATCTGGGCAGAAAATATGATATGGTAAAGAATAGCGAAGGGACGTGGGAAGTAACTACGGATTCGCTGACCGAAGGGTTTCATTATTACTCTTTGATCATTGATGGGGTAGCGGTAGCTGATCCTGCCAGTGAAACTTTTTATGGTATGGGGCGCATGGCCTCAGGTATCGAGGTGCCATTTAAGGGTGATGATTACTACGCTCTTAAAGATGTGCCGCATGGTGATATTCGCATCAAACGTTATTATTCGGAGGTGCTCGGCAGTTGGCGTACATTCTATATGTACACCCCTGCGGGATATGACCAGAATAGTAATGTGAAATATCCGGTGCTTTATATTTTACATGGTGGTGGAGAAGATCAGCGTGGTTGGGCTACGCAGGGTAAGACGGATCTGATCATCGACAACTTGGTTGCAGCAAAGAAAGCTGTTCCCATGATTGTGGTCATGGTGGATGGTAATATGCCTTCAAGGGGTTTTGGAGCTGATGCTTTGAGCACATTTGAAAAGGAACTGAAACAAAGTGTCATTCCTTTTGTAGAGAAAAACTACCGTGTTAAGACTGATGCCAATTCACGTGCTCTTGCCGGTTTGTCCATGGGTGGGATGCAGACGCTTGCTGCAGGAGTAAAAAATACGGAACAGTTCGCTTATTTGGGTGTGTTTAGCTCGGGATGGTGGGCAAATCAACTTGAACTTTCCAATCCGCAGTATGATTATATGAAAAACAATGTTGGGGCTATCAACAAGAACCTGAAACAATTTTGGATTGCGATGGGTGGGAAAGAAGATATCGCTTATCAAAATTGCAAGATCATGCTTGCAAAGTTTGACGAAATGAAAATCAAATACAGCTACAGTGAATATCCCGGTGGACATTCCTGGCCTGTATGGCGTAACAATCTGTATAATTTTGCACAGTTGTTATTTAAATAATTCCCGGAAAAAGGTTAGTAAGTTCTCTATATAAAATCAATTCTTATGAATAAACATATTGCTGCATTGGTTGTTCTGTTTTTTGTCACAGCGGGAGTTGTAGCACAAGTAGCCCATATTACCAAAGAGACAAATGGGGTGTATTGTCAGATGAAAGACGGAATACTCAGGGTCGAGTTCACTTCTCCTTCTGTGGCTCGTGTTCAATATACTCAAGACACTGACTTTCTGGGTAATGGAACGAATGTGTGTGTGCCACGCTCACCTCAAACGATCGGCTGGCAACTGAGCGAAGATGCTGTACACTATGTAATGAAAAGTAAGCAGCTCCAGGTGAGCATCAATCGGGCGACAGGGAGTGTGAGTTTTCGGGATGCCACAGGTAAGATTTTGTTGCAAGAATCAGAGCGTCCCCGTGAGGCCAAACCTGTGGCTATTACGATGGACCGTTTTGACGGATCACGCCAATTTATAGAGAAAACAACCGATGGTGAGAAACTGAGGGTGGAGACTGCCGGAGTAGATACGTTGGGGAGTGCCTGGAAGTTCAGACTAAGCTTCGATTTCAAGGAGGATGAGGCGCTGTATGGTCTGGGGAGTCACATGGAAGATTATATGGATCTGAGAAATAAGACACTGTATCTGGTGCAGCATAATCTGAAAGCGGTGATTCCTGTGCTGGTCTCTACCAATGGGTATGGTCTGCTGTTTGATGCCGGTTGTGCCATGGTATTTAACGGCAAAGAGGGCAGTCTGACAATGGAGGCTGCTCATCAGATTGATTATTACTTCATGGCAGGCGCACGGTTGGATGATGTGGTGAGTGAATACCGTACATTGACCGGCACATCGCCTATGATGCCGAAGTACCTCTTTGGATATATCCAATCGAAGGAACGCTACACCAATCAGCAGGAACTGGTGGATATTGTAAAGGAATATCGCACACGTCAGATACCGTTGGATATCATTGTGCAGGACTGGCATTACTGGAAGAGTGGATGGGGTGGCAAGAGTCTGGATCCTGCCCGTTATCCGGATCCGAAGAAGATGCTGAATGATATTCATGCCCAAAATGCCATACTGATGATTTCGATCTGGCCCAATATCACCGATTGTGAGGAGTCCAAAGATATGCAGAAGAGGGGTTTTATGATGCGCAACAAGAGTGTGTATGATGCTTTTAATCCGATAGCCCGAAAGGCTTACTGGGAGTATGCCGACAAAGGATTGTTTGGCTACGGGGTGGATGCGTGGTGGTGCGATTGCACCGAACCACTGGATGCGGACTGGAACTGGGGGAAGGATTTTGATCCTGCTGATCAGCAGTTGCGTTACCAGAAGAATTCGAAAATATTGAGTGCTCTGTTGGGCAACGACCGGACAAACATTTACTCGCTGGTTCACTCTCAGGGTATCTATGAGAATCAACGTAGTACGACGGATGCGAAACGTGTGGTTAACCTGACTCGTTCGAGCTATGCCGGACAACAACGATTTGCAACCATAACCTGGAATGGAGATACGTATGCGAGCTGGAAGTCTTTTGCACAACAGATCCCTCAGGGACTGAACTTTATGGCTACGGGTTGCCCATACTGGACACTGGATATCGGAGCGTTTTTTACCCGTAAAACAGGTACCTGGTATCAGAATGGCGATTATAATAAAGGAGTGGAAGACATGGCATACCGCGAATTCTATACGCGTATGTTCCAGTTTGGTGCTTTCCTTCCTCTTTTACGCAGTCACGGAACAGATACTCCGCGGGAGGTCTGGCGCTTTGGTAATCCCGGCGACTCTATCTATGAGAGCCTGGTGCAATCCATACGTCTGCGCTATCGGTTGCTGCCGTATATCTACAGTCTGGCGGGAAAGGTGACGCTGGAAAATTACACGATGACCCGTTTGCTGGCTTTTGATTTTCAGTCTGATAAACAGGTTTATGATATCAAGGATGAATGTATGTTTGGTCCTTCGTTTTTGGTCTGCCCGATTACCAAACCTATGTACTACGATGTAGATAGTAAGGTGCTGTCTGGTGTGGATAAGACGCGGAGTGTCTATCTGCCAAAAGGTGCGGATTGGATTGATTTCTGGACAGGCAAATCATTTAAAGGGGGTCAGACGATGCAGGCGGATGCTCCGATCAGTCACTTGCCGCTTTTCGTACGTTGTGGAAGCATCGTACCAATGATGCCTGTGCAGCAATATACTTCTGAACGGCCTGATGCTCCCTATGAGATTCGTGTATATCCGGGTGCTGATGCACAGTTTACTCTCTATGAAGATAGCGGGGATGGGTATGAGTACGAACAAGGAGCGTATGCGACGGTGGAGTTGCTGTGGGATGACAGCAAACAGACATTGAGTGTAGCGGACCGAAAGGGCAGTTTCCCCGAACTGATCGGAAAGCGGATGTTTCGGATTGTGAAGGTAGGTACAGATAAAGGGATTGGAGTCGGTGAATGTGTGAAAGTAGATAAGGTGATTGAATATACCGGGAAAAAACTAACCGTCAAACTATAACTCTTATTGAGCAGCAAACAGATGTTTACAGATGCGTGTGATATGAATCAAAAGATATTTTTCAAATGGACTCCTTTTCGGATTGTCACTTTGCTGGGTTTGATCGGCACGTTGAGCGGAGTGTGTTTATCCGCTTGTGCCAATGAGCCAACAGGGACAAAATGGGTGGGAACGTGGAGCACGGCAATGCAACTGGTCGAAACGCATAATAATCCGCCGGAACCGGGTTTGAGTAATCACACCATCCGGCAGATCCTACGCGTCTCCATAGGAGGGAATCGCTTGCAGATGAAATTTTCAAATGAATTCAGTTCCATGCCTGTTACTATGAAATCGGTTCATCTCGCTGTTTCCACCGGTGGCAGTAAGATTAATCAGTCAACTGATAAAATTTTGTTGTTTAACGGTTTGCCAGAGGTGACTATGCAACCTGGTGCTGCCGTTACCTCCGATCCTTTTGAGTTTGATTTGCAACCTTTGAGCGACGTGGCTGTTACTATGTATATGAGTGAAACATCGCCCGATATAACAGGGCATCCAGGTTCGAGAACTACTTCCTATCTCCTTCCGGGGAATGAAGCAGGTAACGTAAACTTTTCAGGAGCTGTAACGACAGATCACTGGTATGCGATTAATACAATAGACGTGATGGCATCCGACAGTTCGTATGCGGTGGCAATCCTGGGCAACTCTATTACGGATGGGAGAGGCTCGGGAACGAACAAACAGAATCGCTGGACAGATGAATTGGCAAGACGCCTTCAGGCAAATGCCGCTACTCGGCATGTTGGAGTTTTAAATGAAGGACTTGGTGGTAATTGTGTGCTTGGAACTTGTCTGGGGCCTTCTGCGTTGAGCCGTTTTGAACGGGATATGATCAATCAGAATGGCATCAGGTGGATCATCCTTTTTGAGGGAATCAATGATATCGGCAATTCCCGGGAACCAGGTGTCGGGAAGAAACTGATTGAAGCATATCGTCAAATGATTGATAAAGCACACACAAAAGGTATTTTGGTATATGGTGCAACGCTGCTTCCCATGCGCGGTAACGGCTATTTTTCTGAAGCCCACGAGATGGAAAGAAAGATTGTGAATGAGTGGATCCGTACTGGTGGTGCTTTTGATGCGGTCATTGATCTGGAGAAAGCAATACGTAATCCGGATGATGCTCAGAGTCTGTCGCCCGCAGCAGATACGGGAGATCATCTTCATCCGAATGAAGCAGGTCACCGTATGCTGGGAGAAGCTGTGGATCTGGAATTGTTCACAACAAATATAACGAACTAAATTATTAGAAATGAAAACAAATTCGAGTGTAGTATTGGCTCTCTGCCTCTTTCTTTTTACGCCGCTTTCACTCTTTGCTCAGTCACCATGGAATCAATCTATTGAATCGCCGGTCATAGGTCCCGGACAGATGGTTACTTTTACATTGAACGCTCCTCAGGCAAAGAAAGTAGAAATCAGTGCGCAATTCTTAAAAGGAAATCAACAGCTTCAAAAAGAGTCGTCCGGCGTGTGGAGCATCACACTGGGTCCAATCGCCCCTGATATTTATCCATATAACTTCATTGTGGATGGGGTTTCTGTTTCCGATCCCAACAATACGAATCTTTTCCCTAATGAACGCTTTAAAGCCAGCCTGGTAGAGATTCCTGGTGAAAAACCCCTTATTACCTCCATGCAGGATGTGGCGCACGGCAAGGTTTCATATTGCTATTATCCCTCGGAGACCTTAAAGTGTATCCGTCCGTTGTTGATATATACACCTCCCGGATATGATGCAAGCAATAAGAAGTATCCGGTACTATATCTGGTAAGCGGTACGACTGATACTGAGGAGACATGGTTTAAAGTGGGCCGTGCCAACTTGATTCTCGATAATCTGATTGCTCAGAACAAAGCTGTTCCGATGGTTATTGTGATGCCTTATGGCAATATGCTGAACGGCACACCAGCTCCTTCTTCTCTTCAGGCAGCAGATATGTATAAAGTGTTTAGTAATGACCTTATGAAAGGAATCATTCCGTATGTGGAAACAAATTACAGAGTTATTCCTGACAGGGAAAGCCGTGCTATTGCGGGCTTCTCGCGTGGGGGTGGCCAGTCTTTGTTTGCCGGTTTCAAAAACCTGGATCAGTTTGCCTGGATTGGTTCGTATAGCGCATACCTTACCAAAGAGGTCTTTGACCAAAACTTCAGTGCCCTGTCTGCTAATCCCGGTGAAACCAATAAGAAGCTGAAACTGCTTTGGATGGGTGTGGGTACGGATGATTTTCTGTACCAGGATGCTGTGAAATTTATCGATCTGATGAAAGAAAGAAAGATTCAATATAAAAGTTTGATTACAGGCGGAGGTCATACATGGATGAACTCCCGACATTATTTGAATGAGACCTTACAACTCTATTTTAAAAATTAGTTTCAAAAACGCTAATCTATGAAAAAACTACTTCTGAGTGTCTGTGTCCTTTTAGCATCTGTATCCGTATTCGGACAGCCATTCCCTTATCAGAACCCAAGGTTGAGTTCTGAAGAAAGGGCCAATGATCTTTTGTCGCGGCTGACTCTTGAAGAAAAAGCAATACTGATGTGCGATCAGTCTGACGCTATCCCTCGTCTGGGTATCAAGAAATTCAACTGGTGGAGTGAAGCGTTGCATGGACTCGCCAATAACGGAAATGTAACCGTTTTTCCTGAGCCGGTAGGCATGGCTGCTTCGTTTGATGATCAGTTGCTCTATCGTATATTCAATGCCGTCTCTGATGAAACACGCGCCAAATACAACGAAGCGATGCAGAGAGGAGAGGAGAACCGGCGCTTCCTCAGTCTGTCGGTCTGGACTCCCAATGTCAATATCTTTCGCGATCCACGTTGGGGACGAGGACAGGAGACCTACGGCGAAGATCCGTATCTCACTTCCCGCATGGGTGTCTCTGTGGTAAAAGGACTGCAAGGTCCGGAGGATGCCAAATACCGCAAACTACTTGCTTGCGCCAAGCATTTTGCCGTGCATTCCGGTCCGGAGTGGAGCCGCCATTCACTGAATATCAATAATCTCGATGTGCGCGACCTCTATGAAACCTATCTGCCGGCTTTCAAGGCGTTGGTGCAGCAGGCCGATGTCCGTCAGGTAATGTGTGCCTATCAGCGTCTTGACGACGAACCTTGCTGTGGCAACACCCGACTCTTGCAACGCATACTCAGACAAGAATGGGGCTATAAGTACCTCGTTGTATCAGATTGTGGTGCCGTCACCGATTTCTATACCAGTCATAAAGTATCCTCTGATGCCAAACATGCAGCCGCCAAGGCAGTACTTTCAGGTACGGATGTGGAATGTGTCTGGCAAAACTATCCTTATATGCAACTGCCAGAGGCTGTTAAGTCCGGACTGATCAAAGAAGATGATATCAACAAAAACTTGATGCGTGTGCTGATCGGTCGTTTTGACTTGGGTGAAATGGATCATGATTCCATCGTTCCCTGGACAAAAATCCCAATGTCTGTTGTCAATAATGAGGAGCACAGGAAGCTGGCTCTGGATATGGCACTGGAATCCATGACGCTTCTTCAGAACAAGAACGGAGTTCTTCCATTGAGCAAGAATATTAATAAGATCGCAGTCATCGGACCGAATGCCAATGACAAACCGATGCTGTGGGGGAATTACAACGGTACGCCGGTACGTACCATCACGATCCTTGAGGGTATCACCTCGAAGCTTTCAGCCCGAAAAATACTCTATGACAAAGCGTGCGACTTGGTAGAGGACAAGGTGACGGAGAGCTATTTCTCAAAATGTGAAAAGGAAGGCAAGAAAGGGATCAGGGCAACCTACTGGAACAACCCTGATCTGAAAGGTGACGTAGTGGCTACACAACAGATTGTGAACCCTATCAAACTGACCACGGCAGGGCAACATGAATTTGCTTCCGGCGTGAAGCTAGAAGGCTTCTCTGCAATCTATGAAACAGAGTTTACGCCTACTGTAAGCGAAGAAATTGTCTTTAAATGTGGGGCGACTGGCTCCTTTGAACTGTTTGTCAATGGGCAATCCATAGCAAAATATAGCAATTGGCGCACCTTACCTTCCCGTGTTCCTTTCAAGGTAGAAAGCGGAAAGAAATATAACATCGAGATCCGTTATGCCCAGCTCAACAATTGGGAGGCAAATATAGAGTTTGATTTTGGCAAGGAGGTAAATGTTAATTTCAACGACCTGATCCAAAGACTCAAGGGGGTTGATGTCGTCGTGTTTGTTGGAGGATTATCGACGCTACTGGAGGGAGAAGAGATGCCGGTTAACTATCCCGGTTTTAAAGGAGGTGATCGCACGGACATCGAACTTCCGGCAGTACAACGTAATTGTCTGAAGGCGTTGAAAGAGGCGGGAAAGAAAGTTGTGTTCGTCAATTGCTCAGGCTCAGCGATCGCACTGATACCGGAAACAGAAAGCTGTGATGCTATTCTGCAAGCCTGGTATGGGGGAGAATCCGGCGGACAGGCAGTTGCAAATGTGCTCTTCGGCGATTATAACCCATCAGGAAAGCTACCTATTACATTCTACAAAGGTCTGAATCAATTGGGTGATTTTGAAGATTACTCGATGAAGGGACGCACCTACCGTTACATGTCCGACCCGCTTTTCCCATTTGGTTTCGGACTGAGCTACACGACTTTCTCCATTGGCGAAGCCAAAGCATCGACACAGGAACTCAAGAAGGATCAAAGTCTGGAGTTGACCATCCCTGTCATAAATACAGGCAAGAGAGCCGGAACGGAAATCGTTCAGGTATATGTGCGCAAGATTGGTGATGACAAAGGACCGATCAAGACCTTGAGAGGCTTTCAGCGCATCGAGGTACAGTCCGGCAAGACTG
Source organism: Bacteroidales bacterium (assembly GCA_963677415.2). Classification (GTDB taxonomy): domain Bacteria; phylum Bacteroidota; class Bacteroidia; order Bacteroidales; family JAQUTK01; genus JAQUTK01. Next base: position 48,130 of record CAXXFJ010000035.1, read on the forward strand.
CCCGGGCTGTCATTACTTTGCCCTATCGTTCGTTCGAGTTTTTCGACAGTGAATGGGGACAGTTGAATGTACAATCAGGAGCCTATGAAGTGTTGTATGGCACCAGTTCGGATTCGAAAGACCTTAAGACTTTACAAATAAATATCCGGTAAAAGTAGTAATATCAAACAGAATGAAAAGAATAAAACAATCGATACAGATACTGATCTGTACTTTGGGACTTAGTTGTGCGGTACAGGCTCAGGAAAAACTCTATCCGAACACGTTCCCGCTCAAAGATGTGACGCTGCTGGATGGCATTTTCAAACATGCCCGGGACCTCAATATCCAGACGCTGTTAAAGTATGATGTGGATCGCCTGATGGCGCCTTATCTCAAAGAAGCCGGATTGCCTGTAAAGGCTCTCTCTTATCCCAATTGGGAAGGGTTGGACGGACATGTCGGCGGACATTACCTTACAGCAATGGCTATGAATTATGCAGCCACCGGCAATGCCGAATGTAAGAAACGCATGGACTATATGATTGCCGAACTTAAAGCCTGTCAGGAAGCCAATCAAACCAATCATCAGGAATGGGGCAAGGGATATGCGGGAGGCATGCCCAACAGTAACGCGATCTGGTCAGGCTTTAAGAAAGGAGATTTCGGCGTTTATAACTCTTCATGGGTACCCTTTTACAACATCCACAAGATGTATGCAGGGTTACGGGATGCATGGCTGTATACCGGAAACGAAGAGGCCCGAACACTCTTTCTGACATTTTGCGACTGGTCCTTGGATATCACTTCAGCGCTTTCCGATGCACAGATGCAATCGGTGTTGGATATGGAACATGGCGGCATGAACGAGGTGTTTGCCGATGCGTATCAGATGACCGGAGAGGCCAAATATCTCACCCTTGCCAAACGCTTCTCCCACTTGATGTTGCTGGATGCCATGTCGGCAGACAAGGACAATCTTGACAACAAACATGCCAATACCCAGGTGCCTAAAGTGGTCGGATTTGAACGTATTGCTGAAGTGTCACACGACCAGAAATATGCGGAAGCCGGTCGTTTCTTCTGGGAAACAGTAACCAAAAACCGGTCGCTTGCCTTCGGAGGAAACAGCAGAAGGGAATTCTTCCCGAGTGTCTCCTCGTGTGGTGATTTTGTCAATGATGTGGAAGGTCCCGAAACGTGCAATTCCTATAACATGCTGAAGCTCACCGAAGAACTTTTCAGAGAACATCCCTCGGCTTTGTATGCGGATTACTACGAAAGGACACTCTATAACCATATTCTATCCACCCAACATCCTGAACATGGCGGATATGTCTATTTCACGCCTGTTCGCCCTCGTCATTACAGAGTCTATTCTGCTCCGAATGAAGCCATGTGGTGTTGCGTAGGTTCGGGCATGGAAAACCATAGCAAATACAATCAGTTCATCTACACCCATGCCAGTGATTCCCTGTTTGTAAATCTCTTCATAGCCTCCGAACTCAATTGGAAGGAGAAGGGGATGAAGATCAGACAAGAAACGAACTTTCCCGATGAAGAACAGACTAAACTAATTGTTACCAAAGGCTCTTCCCGCTTCAAAATGATGATCCGTTACCCATTTTGGGTAAAAGAGGGGGCGTTGAAGATCAAGGTAAACGGCAAGAATATGGCGTATGTGTCACATCCTTCCTCCTATATCTCCATCGACCGGCTCTGGAAAGCAGGCGATGAGATCCTGATTACCTTACCCATGCACAACACGATTGAGCAGTTGCCCAATGTGCCCGACTATATCGCTCTGATGCATGGACCTATCCTGTTAGGTGCTAAAACCGGCACTGAAGACTTGAGAGGCATCATTGCCAATGACAGTCGTTTTGGCCATATTGCCGCCGGAAAGAAACTGCCGATCGATAAAGCTCCTGTGATGGTGGCTGACGACCGTTTGAAGATTACAGATAAGTTGGTGCCGGTTAAAGGTCGTCCTTTGACTTTTACAGCGCCGGATCTGAAGTTTGCAAATCCTATAAAGCTTGAATTTGAGCCTTTCTTCCGCATCCATGATTCCCGCTACATGGTCTATTGGATGCAACTGACAAATACCCGTTTTCAGTCATTTGCCGACTCTTTGGCTCTGATAGAAAAAGAGAAACTGGACCTTCAGAATCGCACTGTCGATTTTGTTGCTCCCGGCGAACAACAACCTGAGACGGATCATGCGATGCAGTCAGAGAATTCCAGAACGGGAAACAATCAGGATGAGTTCTTTCGTGAAGCCCGTAATGGAGGTTCTTTCAGCTATCTTTTGGCTACCAATTCAGAAACAGAATTAACTCTAATGGTTCGCTACCTGGGATCTGAGAGGGGAAACAGAAAGTTTGACATCTTTATTGATGACGAGAAGCTGATCACTGAAGATAACACCCGTCGGTGGAACCAACCCCTTTTCCAGAATGTGGAATATCTCATTCCGCCTTCTCTGCTCAAAGGCAAGGATCATATCAGGGTGAAGTTTCAGTCCCAGTCGGAGAGTACGGCGGGAGCCGTTTATTATCTGCGTCTTGTACGCAAGAAATGAGAAGGTGTGAAAAAGAACCGTATGAGTGGAACAAATCTATTAAAACAATCTAAAAACATATACCTATGAAATTTAAATGCTTTAGCTTCATCTGTCTGATGACAGTAACCTTATGCAATGGTGTGTCCGCACAGAATAACAAGGCACACAACCCCATTATTCATGCCGATGTACCCGACATGTCCATGGTCCGTGTAGGCGATACCTACTACATGAGTAGTACCACGATGCACATGAATCCCGGTGTGCCCATCATGAAATCGAAGGATCTGGTCAACTGGGAACTGATCAACTACGCGTACGATAAGTTGACAGATAAAGATGAAATGAATCTGAAGAATGGCAAGAACGCCTACTCACAAGGAACATGGGCCAGTTGTATCCGCTATCACAACGGGTTGTATTATATCAATACCTTTTCGCATACCAGCGGTATGACACATATCTATACTACCAAAGACCTGGAAAAAGGTCCGTTTAAAGAAGTCTCTTTTCGACCCGATTTTCACGATCAATCGTTGTTCTTTGATGAAGACGGACGTGTCTATCTGATTTACGGTGCCGGCAAACTCACTATCGTGGAATTGAACGCCGATGCCACCGGTATCAAAGAAGGCGGAATCAATCAGGTACTTATTGAAAATGCAACTGCGCCATCAGGTTCAACAGGTCTGGCTGCAGAAGGTTCGCAGGTGTTTAAAGTAAACGGGAAATATTATATCTTTAATATTTCTTGGCCCAGAGGAAGTATGCGTACCGTTACTGTGCATCGTGCCGACAAAATCACTGGTCCGTATGAAGGAAAAGTGGTGCTTCAGGACAAAGGCGTAGCACAAGGTGGACTCATTGACACCCCTGATGGTAAATGGTTTGCTTATTTATTCCGCGACAATGGTGCGGTAGGTCGTATCCCTTACCTCGTTCCTGTGAAATGGGAAGATGGTTGGCCAGTATTAGGCGTCGATGGCAAAGTACCCGAGACACTCGATCTGCCCGCTAGCAAAGGATTGATCCCCGGCATTGTTGCTTCCGACGAGTTTACCCGCAAGGAAGGCGATCGTGCGTTGCCACTGGTATGGCAGTGGAACCACAATCCCGACAACAAATACTGGTCACTCACCCAACGCAAAGGTTACTTCCGTTTGACCAACGGTCGTCTGGACAACGATTTCGAGATGGTTCGCAATATGCTGACACAACGCACTATTGGTCCGGTATGTTCCGGTTCCACCTCCATCGATGTATCCAAGATGAAAGAGGGTGACTTTGCCGGTCTCTCGTTGTTGCAGAAGAGATACGGACTGGTCGGTGTGAAGTATGAAAACGGTAAAAAATCAATTGTCATGGTCAGCAGCGAAACCGGTAAAGCCGTTGAGATGGCCCGCGTTCCATTGAAGAAAAAGACCGTCTATCTGAAAGCAGAATGTAATTTCAGAGAGCGTGCCGATGTTGCATCCTTCTATTACAGTCTGGATGGCAAAACATGGAAAGAGATCGGTTCGACGTTGAAGATGACATACGACCTGAAGCACTTCATGGGCTACCGTTTCGCGCTGTTCAACTACGGGACGAAGAATGTGGGTGGATCGGTTGATTTCGACTATTTCCACATCACAGATACGATTACTGAAAAGAACTGATTTCAAACAAAAACGAGCTAAACGATGAAAAAAACATATATTCATTCAGCAATGTTCTGTGCCGGATTGCTTTTCTGCACGGGAATCAATCAGATGTTGGCTCAGAACCCAATTGTGCGGGATCAGTTTTCAGCTGATCCGACGGCAAGGGTTTTCAATGGTAAAGTGTATGTGTATCCTTCGCACGACATCCTGGCTGTGGAAGGAAAAGGCCGTCCGAGCTGGTTCTGCATGGAAGACTATCATGTCTTTTCATCGGAAAATCTGACGGACTGGACCGATCACGGAGTCATTGTGAGTCAGGAGAAGGTGGCTTGGGTCGATTCGACGACTTATAGCATGTGGGCTCCTGATTGTATGGAACGTAACGGGAAGTATTACTTCTATTTTCCGGCTAATAAGAAGAAGACTGATCCGAATGCAAGAGGTGGCTCTGCCGTTGGGGTGGCCATTGCCGACAAGCCCGAAGGTCCGTACATGCCACAAACCGAACCGATCAAAAATGTGGCAGGTATTGATCCCAATGTGTTTATTGATAAGGATGGGCAAGGTTACCTCTATTGGGCAATGGGGAAAATATATGTAGCCAAACTCAAAGAGAATATGCTGGAACTGGCTTCAGAGCCTCAGGAAGTAAAAGAACTTCCTGAGGTCGGACTGAAAGAAGGACCCTTCCTTTTTGAGCGAAAAGGCATTTATTACATGACTTATCCGCATGTTCAGAATAGAATTGAAAGACTGGAGTATGCGATTGGTGATAATCCCATGGGGCCCTTTAAATTTGCAGGAGTTATCATGGATGAGTCGCCGATGAACTGTTGGACCAATCACCATTCGTTCATTGACTATAAAGGTCAATGGTATCTCTTCTATCATCAGAATGCGTATTCACCAAAGTTTGACAAAAGCCGTTCAATCTGTGTTGACAGCATGTTTTTCAACACGGATGGTACTATACGTAAAGTGACACCTACATTGCGTGGTGTGGGATTAACCAAAGCGTCGCAACAAGTTGAGCTCGACAGATACAGTTTCAAGAGTGATGCCGGAGTTTCCATTGCTTTTTTGGATACCCTCAACACCTTTAAAGGGTGGAAGACAATACTCGAAAAGAACAATGCATGGATACAGTATAATAGTGTTGACTTTGGGAAACAAAAAGCCGGACTTGTTCAGGTCAGAGCGTTCTCCAGAGAAGGAGGAACGATACGTATCTGCTTGAATAAAGTAGATGGACAGTTACTTGCCGAGGTGAAAGTTCCTGCCGGCGAAGGCTGGACTACTGTGGAGGCGAAAGTATCCAATTGGCAAGCGGGAGTTCAGAACCTGGTGGTAGTGTTGAAAGAGGATAAGCCGGTTGAAATTGACTGGATTCGTTTCAAATAGTCCTCCCAAGTATATTATACAAATGATAAGGATGAAAAGAATCGTCAGTTTACTGTTATTATTGCTATACATTACTTTTCATGGTTTTGCTGAAAATGGTCATCAGCTTTGGCTACGTAATAAAAGTGCCAAAACCGTAGATGTTGTTTGCTCTCAGAGTTCGGCTACCCTGACCCTTGCAAAGCAGGAGCTGCAACAGGGTTGGCTTGGAGAATCCAATGCTTCAATTGCCCTGACTCTTAAGAGTGACAAAGCGATAAAAGGAGATGGCTTCCGACTCCGTAAGAATGAAGTTCAGGCCAATACCGAATCGGGCATTTTGTATGGTGTGTACGAGTTGTTGCGTTGTCAGCAAACCGGTCAATCCGTGAATGAGAAGGTAAGTAATCCTTCGTATGAGCGACGCATCTTAAATCATTGGGACAATCAAGATGGAACAGTTGAAAGGGGTTATGCCGGACTTTCCATTTTCTGGCGTAAAGGGGATGAGGCTTTTGCGGTTACTGAAGCGGACAAACGTTTGTGGACGGACTATGCCCGTGCCAATGCATCGGTGGGTATCAATGGGGCTGTATTGAATAATGTGAATGCTTCGCCGACGTGCTAAGTGCTAAAACTCTTGACAGGGTGAAGGCTATCGCTGCTATTTTACGTCCGTATGGGATAAAAACCTACCTGTCA
>CAXXFJ010000036.1:0-54992 GCA_963677415.2 Bacteroidales bacterium
GAACAAAAACTGCTAACGACTTTGCCAGAGGATTTTGTATCTTATAATAACAATATAACGATTCGTCCCGGAAAGTCGTATGAGACAAAAGAACGTGTTTTTGACCAAGATGTCTTTATTCCTGAAGATAAGGAAACAATCACTCATCGGGTGCTTGAATGTACTTCAGTTATAAACGACAAGCCTTACAATATTCGTATCCAGAAATCCTTGATTGAAAATAAAGACCTCTTGAAAACTATCATTGTATTGCAAGTGGTTATCTTTTTATTGTTGCAAACAGCCCTTCTCTTTATTAATCGCAGGTTGAACCGAAGAATCTGGATACCGTTTTATCACACGCTCAATGAATTGCACAATTACAGGATGGACAGACAGGAGCCATTAACATTGCAACCAAGTAAAATCAGCGAACTTAATGATTTGAATTCTTCATTGAATGAGCTTACAGGACGAAATTATAAGGTGTTTGTCTCACAAAAAGAATTTACCGAAAATGCAGCTCATGAATTGCAGACTCCACTGGCTATTATGCAAAGCAACTTGGATCTGCTGATGCAAACGACTCCTATTAATGATGAACAAGCCCATCTGATAGAGTCGCTCACTATAGCAAATCATCGAATCAGCAAGCTAAACAAAACGCTTTTGCTTCTGGCAAAAATAGAGAATAATCAGTTTACTGAAAAGGAACAAATCCGTTTAAATGAAGTTATTAAAGAGTATATTTCTCTTTATCAGGATGCAATGCAGCTAAAAAAGATTCGGATCTCAACATCCTATATAAAGAATGCAGAGATATATGCTGATAAGACATTGCTCGGTATTCTAATTGGTAATCTGATTTCAAACGCTGTTCGACATACGCCGGATGGGGGTTTTATTCATTTTTATTTACAGCCTGGTCTTTTCAAAATAATGAATACATCCATCGGAGGAGCTTTAGATAGTGAGAATCTGTTTATGCGTTTCCATAAACAAGGAACGAATAGACATAGCGTTGGATTGGGACTAGAGATATGCAGAAAAATATGCTCTTATTATAAATATACGATTGAGTATAGCTTTGATGATGGTTTGCATTGTTTTAAAGTAACTTTCAAGTAGTATTCATTAAATGGTCATAAGAGTAAGATCCTATTGTTTTCTTAAAGAAAATATAAATTCAGAATTTCTTCAACATTGATATCTATTTTTGCCATTGATATCAAATAGAAAAAATAGAATCTGTTACTCTAAGCTATATGAAAAAGATCTTTTTTAAACCATTAATATTGGCTTTGTTCTTATTGACAGCCAATTTTCATGCTTCTGCACAGCTCATAATTAATGAATTTATGGCATCGAATGCGGGGGCATACATTGACCCCGATTATGATGCCAGTGCCGACTGGATAGAAATATACAACTCTGGAACTACTGCTGTTCAGCTTAATGGATATTATCTCACAGATAATCTGAACGATCTTGCCAAATGGCAGATCAATACCAATGTGACCATTCAGCCCAATCAATATTTGATTATCTGGGCAGATGGGATGAATACCGGTCTGCATACTAATTTTAAGTTATCTGCATCGGGTGAGGAGCTCGCAATCGTATCACCTTCTGGGGGTGTGATTGATTCATGTACTTTTGGAGCACAGGAGCCAAATATTTCAATGGGTAGGAAGTCTGTTGATAGTAATGAATGGGTTTTCTTCACAACGTCTACACCTGGAAAAGCGAATACCTCAACCACTTATGATGGGGTTGTTCTTAGTGACCCAACCTTTTCTATTGCAGGTGGCATTTTTAGTTCTCCTGTAACCGTTGAGTTAACAACTATGTTTGGTGGAGAAGTGCACTATACGTTGGATGGGGCTGAGCCTACTGAATTGTCTCCGGTTGCAGGTGTTCCAATCCCAATTACAGAAAATACGGTGATCAGAGCACGTATATATAAACCTGGCCAAGTATTGGGACCGGTAATAACCAATTCTTATTTTATTGATACAGAACACAGACTCACCAATCTTCCTATCGTATCTCTGTCTTCGGCGCCAGCCAATTTCTGGAGTTCTAGTACTGGTATTTATGCTCAAAGTTTCAAACCTGAGTGGGAGATTCCGGTCAATATTGAGATGTTTGAAAATGATGGCAGGGAAGGAGCAGCTTTCAATCTGAAGGCCGGTGTGAAAATAAACGGCTTGTATTCCTGGCAGCTTCCACAAAAGATGCTGGGAGTCTATTTTCGTAAAGCATATGGATCTTCCAAACTTGATTATCCTTTGATATTTGATAAGGGTCGTAAGAGTTTTGATACATTTGCACTTAGGGCATCTGGTAGTGATTGGGGCTATTCACTGTTTAGAGATGCTATGATTCAGAATGCAACTATGGAATATACCGATCTTGATAACTCCGGTTTCAGGGCATGCGTCGTGTATATTAACGGACAGTATATGGGTATCCATAATATTCGCGAGAAGATTGATGAGGATTTTATCGTTGGAAATCGTGGATTAAAGAGTGGTACCTTTGATATGGTGGAAAATGAGAACTATGCGGAAGCTGGTGACCTGGTTGCGTACAATAAGTTCAAAACATTCTATACGACTAAGGATCTTACAGTACAGGAGAATATGGATTCTTTGGCTAGAATGATGGATGTCGAAAACTTTACAGACCTGATTTGCACGGAAGTAATTAGCGGAAATAGTTCAGTAGACCATAATGTTATGTCTTGGAAACCGAAAGAATCAGGACTCTGGAAATGGATAATCATGGACTTGGATCGTGGTTTCTTCAGTCCCTCAAGCAGACTTATTAGTTTCTTTGTCTCTCAAGACCCATGGCCTTTAAAACAACTGATGACCAATGCTAATTATAAGAAGTATTTTGGATTAAGGCTTGCCAACCATCTCTTTACTTCGTTTAATCCGGAACGTATCGATTCTATGATTGACTTACATAAGAAAACGATTGAGAATGAAGTTCCATATCATGTAGAGCGTTGGAAAGGTACATCCTCAAGTTATGGAAATCCGATTTCATCTGTTAATTATTGGTTGACTCAGGTGGAGGCGATGAAAACGTTCATCGGTGCGCGCCCCTCCCTATTATTGAATGATTTGACCAATTATGGTTTTCAAGCTCCTGTATCAGTCTCCGTATCCACTTATCCTTCAAATGCGGGAAATCTTACATTCAACGGAATGAAGATACCTGTAGCAAATTGTAGCGGTGGATATCCCGGAGGCGAAGAAATAAGACTAGTTGCAGAGGCAAAAGCCGGCTATACCTTCAAAGGATGGCAATTGAATAATCAATCCCAGTCGCAATTGATTACTATGGGAAGTACATGGAACTATTCGGATGAAGGTACTGATCTAGGCACTTCATGGTATTCAATTGATTACGATGATTCTTCATGGAAGTCGGGTGCTACTGAGATGGGATATGGGGATGGGGATGAAAAAACCGTTCTTAGCTATGGAACTGATAAAAATAAGAAGTATCCCACTTATTACTTTCGGAAAGTGTTTGAGCTGACTAACAAAGAGGATATTCAAAACCTTATTATGAGAGTGAAGTATGATGACGGAGCAGTGGTTTATTTAAACGGAGTTGAGATTCAACGATTAAATATGCCTGTTGGTACCATCGGTTATTCTACCTATGCTGCTTCAACAAACGAAAGCCCAACAAATGAGTTTTCTGTAAGTCCTGATTTATTTGTCAACGGACAAAATGTAATTTCAGTCGAAGTACATCAAGGGAATGGTTCAAGTAGCGATGTGAGCTTTGACCTCGATTTATCGGCTATAATTGCAGGAACAAGTAATTATATCTCTACATCAAAGGAACTGGTAACTAATCCAACATCAGCATTTAATGTTACTGCTGTTTTCCTGAATGACGGACAATGTATCCTTCCTGCTGTTATTTCAGATGTATATACAGTTTCAAAAGAGTGTTCACCTATATTAGTTCCAGAAGATGTAAATATCACATCAACAGGCAAACTGATTATTGAGCCGGGTGTCGAATTATGGATATCCGATGGTGTTTCCATCTTTGCAGCCGGTGCCATCCGTGCAATGGGAACAGCTTCAGAACCAATCTTATTCAAGAGTAATCCTGAAAGCGTGGAAAAGAAATGGGGAGCAATCAGCATTGAGAATGTAAGTGACACTTCGTATTTTAAGAATGTAGTGTTAGAAAGTGCATCTAAAGGTCCACGCCCAATTTACCAACTCGCTGCCATTTCGATTTCTAACTCATCAGCTATTATAGATAGTGTAAGCATTGATAATATTTATAATAACCCAATTGCTGCTTACAATTCAGATATATCAATTTCCAATAGCAAGATACATACCGATTTTGATGGGGCAGACTTTATTAATGTCAAGCTAGGTAAGGTAATAATAGATCATTGCGAATTTATTGGTAATCCTAAACTCGACGTGGATGCTATCGATTTTGGAGATCTTATTCCTGGTACAGCACGTGTAACAAACTCCTATTTTCACGATTTCACGGGATTTAATAGTGATGCAGTCGATTTAGGTGATCATTCAAAGGGTGTGATCATTGATGGAATTGTGGTTCATAATGTTCAAGATAAAGGCGTTTCAATTGGTCAGCAATCGTCTACTGAAATTACCAACTCTGTGTTCTTAAATTGTGGTATGGGTGCGGGAATGAAAGATTCCAGTAGTGTCTTGATCGATCATTGTACATATTATGGAAATGTAATAGCTATCGCAAACTATCAGAAACATGTGGGCGATGCAGGTGCTAATGCAGAGGTAATAAACTCGATTCTTTCCAATTCCTATACATCAGGTTATCAGAGTGATGAATACTCTGCCATAAAGATTTCTTATTCATCAGATGACACAGAGCTACTTCCAGAAGGAAACAATGTGTTTGGTAATCCTATGTTCGCCAATCCAAATTTATATGACTTCTCACTTTTGGAAGGTTCACCGCTTATTAGGACAGCAGACCACGGGAATATGGGTGCAAGCTTACAATTACCAGAAATCGCACCTTCTGTGATGATCAGCGATATTGCATATTACACAGAAGCAGGAACTGAAGATCTTGAGTTTATCGGTTTGTATAATCCAGGCAATACGCCCATAGCTTTGGATAGTTTCTTGTTTGACAAGGGTGTAACATTCCAGTTTCCTGCCGGAACACATATCAGCCCGAAAGAGAAAGTGTTTGTAACTTCAAATCCATTTGCATCCTACTGGGAGGGAAGAAACGAACCTATCTACCAATGGACGAGTGGACGATTAGCTGATGAAGGAGAAACGATTCAGTTGCTGGACAATTATGGAATGATTGCTGACCAAGTGACTTATAATAATAAGTTGCCATGGCCGATTCCTCAATCCTCTAATCAAGGACTTACATTGAAAAGTTATGATGTAGATAATCACCTTGGAGAAAACTGGAAGATGTTGGTTCTTGATAAGATCTCTACCAATCAGTCAATTTCATCTGAAAAGGTATTAAATGTTTACCAGAATAAAGCTACAGGCGTGTATAACATTAGCGGTCTGAAGAGTGATACTGGTGATTATGAAGTGTATAATCTTCAGGGGAGGCTTGTTCAAACAGGAACGTATGACTTTGGGAAAGCAACCATTGATCTTTCCGGACAGGCAGATGGAGTTTACTTCGTTCGTTTAGGGGAAGACTCTGCAAAGATTATTCGCATGAAATAATTGCAGACTGATTTGATAAATAGAAGCGGCAGGCGGAGATATTCCGACCTGCCGCTTCTTCTTTTTTCTCTCTCAACTTGAATTATTTTTACTAAAAACTAAACAAATAAGAATTTAGATGCTATTTTTGCTGAAGAATTATCATTCATACAACAAAAGACATATCAGACTTATAGCTACCGAATTAGAACTGAATCCAATTGTTTGAGTTAACATTTACAAGAATGAAACTAATTGTTATATCCTTCAGTCTGCTATTGATGTGTGCCATAACATCATGTACTTCTTTTACAGTTGACAAATTGAACTACGTGATGACAGGTGATAGTGCGACTGTTAGTATTGCTCCCAATCAGGACAAAACGCTATCAGGTGATCTTGTGATACCTGACAGTATTCATTATAAAGGAAAGACATATACGGTCATTTCGATTAGTCCATCTGCATTTTGTAATTGCAAGGATCTTACGTCTGTGGTTATTTCAAATTATGTTACCTCAATCGGAGACTCTGCTTTTGGATACTGCACTAATCTTGCATCCATATCTATTCCTTCCTCCTTAAAAACGATCGGGAATGAAGCATTTCTTTTTTGTAACAGTCTCTCTTCAGTTACTATTCCTGAAAGCGTCGTTTCTATTGGAGATTGGGCTTTTGATGGATGCAAAGGTTTGCGCAAGGTAATTTGCTTGGGCATAACACCTCCTGTGGCAGGTGAAGGTTGCTTCAATGAAGTTGATATGGAATTGTGCACTTTATATATTCCAGAAGTTTCAAAGGTTGTTTATGGAGCTGTAGAAGGTTGGTTCCAGTTTAGGAATATTGTATCAGGAGTTTCCATGAATGGAGCAATAATTGAAAATAATATTTCCATTTTTACAGAGAAAGAAGCCATTGTAGTAAAGGGAGCGAAGGAAGGTGATATCATATCTGTCTATACAGCTTCCGGTGAACAAGTTCAGACCCTTACGTCGGATGGCAATGATCAATGGATTAATGTGGCAGCAGGTGCGGTTTATATTGTTAAGGTTGGTGATCAAACAAGTAAAGTCGCATTGTAATCTGTTTATTTCTTCCGAGTTACCTCTATTGAATATTCACTCTTTAAATTCCAAGATTATGAGAAGATTAGTATCCCTTTCCTTCTGTTTGCTGATCGCAATAATTACGCATGCAGCAGATTTTACAGTCAGTGGTTTGAACTACTCTACAAATGATGACGGCACTTTATCTGTAGTACGTCAAAATGAGAACTTGTCCGGAAATATTGTGATTCCTTCCACCGTGACATTTGAGGGGAAGGTTTATGTGGTTAATGCGATTGAAGAAGGAGCTTTTGGTGCTACTAAGATTGTTTCAATAACTATTTCTAAAGGAGTTACTTCGATTGGCGAAGGAGCCTTTGGTGCTTGCACCAGTCTTAAATCAATCATCATTCCAGCCGGAGTTACTTCTATTGGTGAAGGAGCTTTTGGAGCATGCACTAGTCTGGCATCAGTGACTATCCCGGGAAGTTGTACTTCTTTAGCTGAAGGAACTTTTGGAGCGTGTGTGAGTCTTAAATCGGTGATTTTATCGGAAGGAGTCAAAGAGATAGGCGAAGGAGCCTTTGGCGCTTGTGTCAGTTTGGCTTCTGTCACCTTACCAAGAGTATCGCTTCCGTTGGCGAAGGTGCTTTCGGTGCTTGTGCAAGTATAGCTACTGTGACTATTACTTCCAGTGAGACAAATATTGGTGAAGTAGCTTTTGGCGCATGTAATAATCTGAAGGAGATCCGTCTCTTGTGTAAGATTCCTCCAAAGTATTCACTGATAATGATCCCTTCTCAGGAATAAATAAAGACGGTGTTAAGGTGATTGTTCCAAAAGGATCAAAAGGTAAATATGCTTCCTCTAGTTGGAGTAGCTTCCCAAATATTGTTGAATAAGTTCTGAGAGAAACACTTATTCATTGTTGGTTGTTACCAAGATCTCAGCAGCACGTTCTTTATTCACGGAAATGGAGTAGTAGTGGAACGTTACTTTGAGCTGCTTTCTATTCGTTCAAAAATACGTTCCTTCAAAAGCTGATATTCTTCTTTCGTACACTGATAATCCAGATAATATAAGGGTGCTTCCTTGTAGATATCCCAATTGGCTGAGTAGTCTTCCACCAGAAAGCCACGCTCCTTACACTCCGTATAGATTGCCCGATAGCGATTGAAGGTAAAAAGACCCTTGTCAAGAAAGAAGGTAACATGGCTGTACCCAACGTGAAGCATTCCGGAATTCTCACACTTTTCTTACCCTCCAGGATACTGGACTTAAACTGAGCACATATCCGCTTTATCTCACGATGCTCTGCCAGCAAATGTTCGTCGGTGAGGGCTTTGACCGGTATAGCTGAATTGATACGTGTCATAATACTATCGTGTCAATTATTTCTACACGTGCTCGGTAATGACTCTCCGGAGAGATAGGAGTAAGGGAAAAATAGCCACTACTTAGTTTGCCCTTTTTTATCACACCCTTCTGAGTCTTCATGCGTTGGCAATGATCTGCATACAGTTTGGTTGGATCCTTCAGGTAGTCTACGGAATAGAGTCCGCGTTTTCCTTCCTCTATGTGAAGATCGTAAATCAAACGTGCTACCATGCCCATATTCATCCGAAGATTGATTTCCACACAGGGATGAATCAAGTATAGTCCATCCTCTGTTTTGTAGATAAACATATCAACACCTAGATAGCCATTGTAATGAGGAGCAATGATTTTGCTAAGAATAACTTCCAGTGATTGTTGTAACCGTTGAAGTATTTCCAGAGATACAGATTGACTTAGCTGATCTTGAATAGATGTATCTGAAGCAAGCAGATTACCTTTGTAGCTCCCATATGGATCTGTATAATAGAGAGAATAACCAGAAAATGTCGCTTGCTGTTCTTTACAATTGAATTCCATTGCAAAATCAATACTCTTGTTATATTTCTGTTCAGCGATGACACTTTTTTGTTTATCAAGAATCCCCTCAGCCCAATGATCTAAACGATCCATTTTATGATGCTCAGAGCGCCAATGTATCCCTTTACCACTACCAGACCATGGTGCTTTATAGACACAATTTATGTGCTTAGCTGCAAATCGTGTATTTGCTCGAGTGTTGTCAGTTCGACACCGGCCTGAAAGGAGTCAAAAGGAAGTATAGCATCCTGTTGAAGTTCGCTGAGCACTTTTAAACGCTGTAGAACGATGGGAGAGTAGTAGTCTATTAGTATCAATTTGTTCTTTGTTTGGAAGAAGACTTTCGGCTATTCCATTTTTTCTGAAGAATTCCCACGCAAGCAGGACTCCAGCCCCACGGCGAAAAGAGTAGATCCGAATCAGTCTGCTGATCGGATAGAAAGTCTTCTTTCTTAATCCAGTCTGCCTTCAATTCCAGTTTACTAATCATTTCCAGCCAATCAGTATCAACCGGGAGATTTTCAGCCAGTACAGTCCCTGCTTCAGTGGCAAACCAGAGCGGCAACAGCGATAAGTCTGCACTCATCATTTTGGCACTGTTGGGTGCGCAGAAATAAGGACTTCCATTAGCAAGTGCCAAGTCGTTCTCCGGGTTGAAAAGGAAATAAGTCCGTTTCATGCATACTTGATATTTAGTGCAAAAGTAGTCCAATTAGAACTTGAGAATGCAATTATTTGCAAAATTATTACCCAGTTGCATGAAATTAAAGAGAAAAGCTTGTTTAAATTATTTTTGTCATTACATTTGTAATTGCCTTGAATCAAATCTAATATAATACCATTTCTTGAATGAACGCAAACGAACATCCCGATTCGAAAGAGAACGTAACTTCAGCAGATCCGGAAACAGACATTAACTCGTTGAAATCCGTCACTCTAGATTCAATGAAAAGTGCCTTTCTGATCAGATGCCCTGAGTGCGGAGATATAAACCAGTACAAACAACTTAATTGGATTCAGTTCAGAAGTTCAGATGAATCATGGAAACACTTGTGTGGCAGAGGTGGATATATCGGTGCCTGTCCCTCGTGTGAGAAAAATCTCTTCTTCGTTTGTACAATATTGAATTGAATTTTATAAGATAGAACTAAAGCGAACTGTCGTTTAAAGAAGCGTTTAAACTTCTAAGAACGGCAGTTCTTCTTTTAATCTATTCATTTTAGATTATTTCAGTAATCCTTTCAATAATAATGGGTTATTTGTTGTTATATAATCTACCTTCAGGTTCATAAAACGTTGCATATCTGCTCCTTTATCAATCGTCCAAACGTTGATAGTAAGTCCGCATGCCTTTGCTTCCGCTATCCATTCCGGGTGCTTGTCAAAGGTTGAATCACTAAAATCCACACCACTATAGCCAAGTGCTTTTCAACTCTTTGGGAGCGACATCGCTGCCCAGATAGGCTACAGGGGTAGTAGGAGAGAGGTTGATTAGATTTTTACAAGCCCTCTTGCTGAATGAGATGTATTCCACCTGCCCCTCCATCTTGTATTTCTTTACCATCTTCACAACCTCCTTTACGCAGCGGTCTTCATTGGTGGTGTCTTTGTGAGGTTTGATCTCCACGATCAGTTTGGTGTTTGTGTCCTTCAAACCTTGTTTGAGATAGCTTTTGAAGGTGGGGGAGAGATTCCCCGTTTTTTAGTTTTGTCTTCTTCAGCTGTTTGTATTTTGTATCTTCCACGCCCATTGTGCCATGTATCTTGTCATGGTTAAGCACCAAAACGCCATCGGCCGTGAGATAAACATCACATTCCGAGCCATAGATTCCTATCTCTTGTGCTTTTGCAATGAGGCAATGCTGTTTTGAGCAGATCCACTGCAGTCCCAATAGCCGCGGTGGGCAATGACTTTAGTTTGACCCAAAAGCGTTCCTGAGATTAATAACAGAGAGAGGAAGGAACAAATTACTTTTTTCATTTCTAAGGTTTTTTCGATTTTTAATTCTTGTTTGTGAGGAGAAGAATGTGTGAGCGACAAGCATTGATTACTTCTATCACAATGCAAACTTAAGAAATTATTCTGTTTTTAAGTGTATCTTGATAAACGAATGGTTTTCCCACATCCAAAAGATCATCCTCCACACGGATCGAAATACATTATTCGGTAAGCGTATCATCTGAGTAAACGATGCAGGAATCGATACAACTGAAGTACTAAATTAAACCAACTGGAAACAAAGTTACACTGAATAAGAACTAAATCACCTTTACATATAAGTCAACGGGGTAATGCCTGATAAAGGAAAGAAAGATGAGTCAATACTATTTCATCGTTTTCGAAAGAATATCTGATGTGTTTTACAGAGAAATTAGTACTTTTGCAAAATCATAAAACAAGGAAGAATTATGGCAAAATATTTAAGTGACGTTTCAAGAACTTTTAGCGAGTACCTACTCATTCCGGGTTTGACCACAGAGGGTTGTACTCCCGATTTGATCTCATTGAAAGCTCCATTGGTAAAATTTAAAAAGGGCGAGATCTCTGATATCACTCTGAATATACCATTTGTGTCTGCAATCATGCAATCCGTTTCTGATGATAACATGGCCATTGCGCTGGCAAAGAATGGAGGTATTTCCTTTATATTTGGTTCGCAGCCTATTGATGATCAAGCAGAGATGGTGAGAAAAGTAAAGAAGTATAAAGCAGGATTTGTCATTAGTGATGCTAATGTCAAACCAGATCAGTCCATCAGTGATATGTTGGCAATAAAGGCAAAAACTGGTCACTCGACCTTCGGCGTTACTGAGAATGGGAAAGCTGACGGCAAACTTCTTGGGATTGTTACTGGACGTGACTACAGACCAGGAAAAGATGACTTAAACACCCCTGTCAAAGAGGTTATGACTCCTTTTGATAAGCTGATTACCGGCGAGTTCGGTATCTCTTTAACTGATGCAAATGATGTCATTTGGGATCATAAACTAAATTGTCTGCCTATCATCGATAAAGATCAAAACCTGAAATATCTGGTGTTCCGTAAGGATTATGATGAGCACAAAGAAAATCCGGATGAACTTTCTGATTTGAATAAGAAACTGATTGTAGGAGCTGGCATCAACACTCGCGACTATGTTGAGAGGGTGCCTAAGTTGATTGAAGCCGGTGTAGATGTGGTTTGTATCGATTCCTCTGATGGCTTTTCTGTCTGGCAAAAAGAAACGTTGCAATATATTCGTTCAAATTACGGTGATAAAGTAAAAATAGGAGCCGGAAATGTGGTGGACAGAGATGGGTTCCTTTATCTTGCAGAAGCCGGAGCAGATTTTGTGAAAGTTGGTGTAGGTGGTGGCTCAATTTGTATTACCCGCGAACAAAAAGGGATTGGAAGAGGTCAGGCTACCGCTTTGATTGAAGTGGCACATGCACGTGATGAGTACTTCGAAAAGACAGGCATATATGTTCCAATCTGTTCAGATGGAGGGTCTGGTTCAAGACTACCATATGGTACTTGCATTGGCCATGGGAGCAGATTTTCTGATGATGGGCCGTTATTTTGCCCGTTTCGATGAAAGTCCCACGCGCAAACTGATGGTCAATGGTAGTTATATGAAAGAGTACTGGGGGCGAAGGTTCCAACCGTGCGCGCAACTGGCAACGGTATGATATGGGTGGCTCAGACAGTTTGAAGTTTGAGGAAGGCGTGGATAGTTTTGTCCCGTATGCAGGCAAACTAAAAGATAATCTCAGCATCACTTTGGGAAAGATCAAATCAACGATGTGCAGCTGTGGTGTAACTTCTGTAGTTGATCTTCAGCATAATGCCAAGATTACACTGGTATCATCTACCAGTATCATTGAGGGTGGAGCACATGATGTAATCGTAAAGGATTCCAGGAATAACTAATCTCACTATAGTGCCTTTTGACGGGTGTCATTCCAAATATGGAATGACACCCGTTTTGTTTTATCGCAGATTCAAAGGTGCTTATTGCTTATAAATCACTATATTTGCGACAATGAACAGAAGTTCATTCAAAAAAATAGATTTTTTATGGAATATCTCAATTATGGAGCTGTTGGCAACGGTCGGACAGCGGCTCTTATCTCAAATAAAGGAAGTATAGATTGGTTTTGTTTCCCTGATTTCGATTCTCCTTCCGTGTTTGCTAAGATACTGGATGAAGAGAAGGGGGGATGTATGAGTGTGAATGTAGGTGAAAACTATACTATTTCACAGAAATATGTGTCTCACACCAATATGCTTTCTACCATGTTTGACTCGGATGAGGGTGGATTCGAACTAGTAGATTTTATGCCAAGATACCGTGTTGAGTCGCTCAATGACCATTATCTGCCTCCTGAATGCTATCGGTTCATTCGCCTAAAATATGGTAAGCCCCGTTTAAAGGTGATTTACGATCCGCGTATAAACTACGCAAGTGAAGCTGTAATGCATAAAGTTGGACCAGAATATATCAAAACCTATTCCTCAATCAATGAGAGAGACTCTGTTTATCTCTATTCTAGCCTGAAACTGGATGATATACTCAATCAAACAGAGATCACACTTTTAAATGACGAATTTATACTGTTTTCTTATAACCTTAAGCTGATACCAATTAGTCTTGATCGTGTCGAGCTGGAATATGAGCGCACAAAGGTATACTGATGGACTGGAGCAATAGATCTAAGAAGTTTGTTAAATACAATGCCTTGATTGAACGAAGCATGCTGGTACTTAAGCTGATGTCCTATCAGCGTTCAGGCGCTGTGCTGGCTGCGTTGACCACCAGTATCCCTGAATCAATAGGGGAGGTGCGCAACTGGGATTATCGTTTCTGCTGGATCAGGGATGCATCTATGTCTATTGAGACTTTACTGCGAATGGGACATAGAGGTGCTGCAGAGCGTTTCATGAATTTTATTCATAACATACTGCTCAGCAAGAGTGACCGCTTTCAGATCATGTATGGTATACGGGGTGAACGGATATTGGTAGAACGCGAACTGAATCATCTAAGCGGGTTTAAAAATTCGCGCCCGGTGAGGGTTGGTAATGAGGCGTATATACAGAAGCAGAATGATTCTTACGGCTATTTAATGGATGTGATCTATCAGTATTACCTTTATTTTCCGGGCACATTGAATGAGATCGAAGATATATTTAGTGTAGTGAGAAATATTGTACGTACAGTCGTTGAGCAGTGGCAGCAACCGGACAAAGGAATTTGGGAGATACGCGGACCGGAGAAGCATTTCGTGCTCTCAAAGGTAATGTGCTGGGTGGCAATGGACCGTGCCGAGAGTATAGCCCGATTGTTGGGCAAGATAAGTTTTGCAGAGAAATGGAAGGATGTGGCTGATGAAATCCGACAGGATGTTATGACACACGGTTGGAAAGAGGAACTGGGTAGTTTCTCGCAGACCTATTGCAACATGGAGGTGGATGCTTCACTTCTGTTGATGGAGGTATATGGGTTTGTTACAGCGGAGGATCCACATTATAAGATGACAGTGGAAGCTGTCATGAAAGAGCTCATGCATGAAGGATTGGTATACCGCTATCGTCACGTGGATGACTTTGGCACACCAACTTCTGCATTTACCATCTGTACCTTCTGGATGGTACGGGCGCTATTTGTTACGGGACGAAAAGAAGAGGCTCAAAAGCTGTTTGACGAGCTTGTTACCTATTCGAATCATTTGGGACTTTTTAGTGAGGACCTCGACTTTGGGACCAAGAGCCAGCTCGGCAACTTTCCCCAAGCCTATTCCCACCTTGCTTTGGTTAATACGGCTCTTCTTTTTACCAATGAGGTTGAGCGGTCCAAGTTTATCAAACCGTAGTTTCTTTATCTGCATCAGCAACCGCAAGAATGGAAGGACGTCAGTCTGTGCCAGTAGGCTGTATTTTGCAGCGGGAGAGATACTTCCCACTTTGATTGTGAAAGCACTCTTGGGTAGTTCGTGAAAAGTATCTTCATCTGTCACATCGTCTCCCAAGGCCAGAATGAAGTCATATTTCTCTTTTTCTAACAATCGCCGTGCTTCCGAACCTTTATTGAAAAGAGGCGACTTGATCTCCACAATCTTGTTGCCACTCATGATCTGAAGATTGTTTCGTGCACACGGTATCATAAGTGTATTGATGAGCTGCTGTTCTCGTAAGGCAGCAAGCCAAGCGTCGACTTCACGATAGTGCCACACCAGAGCAGTCTCCTTCACCTCCAGTTTGGAACGTGGAGTCTTATCAACAAACTTTTGCAAAGTATCGAGAATCTCTTCGTCCCAAACAATGGTATGGATATTCTCATGCCACACACCTTGTTCCTTATAAAATGCGCCATGCTCAGCAGCGAGAGAGAGTCGAAGGTGTCCAAACCAACGGTCGAGCGTGCGATGATCACGTCCGCTACTGATGACAACACGATTTTTCTCATCTTTGCATAGTCGATCGAGAATGTCCATCATTTCTTTTGTTGGCACGGCTTCATCAGCATTATTACGAAAAGCAGCAAGAGTGCCATCATAATCAAGTATAATCAGACGCTTCTCACTCTCATAATATTTACGGCGAATTAGAAGTATTGTATCCTCCTGAATCGTTTTCTTATTCAATGCCTCATTCTGCTTTTTTACACCATCAAGCTCCAGCAGAAAGTCTCTTACCCACCTGTTCACTGTATGCACAGAAAGATAGTTCTGCATATTTTGCATCCTTCTCCGCTGTTCCTCTTCAGGCATTTCCAATGCCTTCAATATTGCAGACTCAATCTCCCCAACATCGTTTTGGATTGACCATTATCGCATCGCTTAGTTCAATAGCAGCTCCAGCCATCTCACTCAGTATCAAGACTCCCGGCGTATTTCGTTGAGTAGCGACATATTCTTTGGCAACCAGGTTCATTCCATCTCTTAAAGGAGTGACCAGTGCGATATCGGCAATGTGATACATAGCTACAAGTTCTTCAAAACTGAAACTGTGATAAAAGTAATATACCGGATTCCAGTTAATCGTGGCATAAACCCCGTTTATTTCACTGATGGCTTTATCTATTTTAGTCTTGAGACTGGCGTATCTGTCAACCTGATCGCGAGAAGGTACAATTACCATGGCTAAAGATACTTTTTCACGATATTCAGGATGGTTCTTCAAAAACTTTGAGAATCCTTTAAGGCGGTGCAGAATCCCTTTGCTATAGTCAAGCCTATCGACAGAGAGGATTACCTTGCTTGAACCTAAATTGGCGCGCAATTCGGATGCTTTCTTTTGAACCTCAGGATTGAGCACTGCATCGTGATAGAGTTTGTAATTAATCCCCATCGGCAGGGCATCCACTGATACAATCCGGTCATGCAGTTGGATCTGATCCAGTTTGAAATGAAGATCAAGCACTCGTCCTGTCGCACTCACAAAATGGCGCATATAATCATAGGTATGAAAAGCAATCAAATCAGCCCCAAGCAATCCCTTGAGTATTTCCGCACGTTCTGGAAGGATACGAAAGAGTTCGTATGAGGGAAGGGGATATGATGAAAATAGCCAATACTAATATTGCGTATGGTACCCCGAAGCATTTTAGGAAGTAGCATCAGCTGATAATCTTGCACCCAGACGATATCACCCGATTTGATATGAAGTTTACATATCTGTGCAAAGAGTTTATTTACTTGCTTGTAAGTCTCCCAATATTTATTTTTGTACTCGACAAATGAATAAAAGTAATGACAAAGAGGCCATATTGTACTATTAGCATATCCTTCATAGAAGTTTTCTATCTGTTCGCTATCCAAAAAGAGGGGATGAAAATTAAAGGTATTCAGATGTTTTTGTGATAGTTTCCTGTTCTTCTTCATATCAGTAAAAATGCCTGGCCATCCAATCCAGTGCTTCTCAATACCGACCGTCACAGATTCAAGACCTGTGGTGAGCCCTCCTTCGCTGCGCGTTAAAATTAAATTCGCCGGATTCTGATTTACACACTTTTAAGGGAAGTCGGTTGGATATAATAAATAGCCTCATAGATATTGTTTTGGTGAAATAATCTCTCTTTTTAAAAAGAAGAATTACAAATTTAAGAATTATATTTCAGATAAACAAGTAAATAACATTCTTTACTCGTACATGAGATTGAAAGAAGGATCATTTAAAACTTCTATTTCAAACATTCAGCAATACAGAATAGGATCTGTTTCTTTGTCAATGAATGTTAAGTGTAAACGAAATACCTTGCATATAAATGATAAAGTGTATTTTCGCATATTGATCATATTATTAACCTCAGATTATGGGTGTAACTGTCTTAATTAAAGAATCAATAAGATAAATCACCTCTATTTGCCACACAAACAGTACTGTATATGAGCCTACTAAAAAGAGTATTTAAGGGATTAGCATTATTTACATTGCTAGGAGCATGGTCCCCATCCGTTCACCGCACAATATGTTTTTGACAATATTTTGTACGGAGCAGCTTATTATAACGAGTATAACCCGACCGAACGTCTGGACAAAGACATTCAGATGATGAAGGATTGCGGCCTGTCTGTCGTCCGCATCGGAGAATCGTCGTGGGGACTTTTTGAGCCAAGAGAAGGGGTATTCGAATTTGAATGGATGGACCGGATCCTTGAAAAAACTCAATGCCGCAGGTATCAAAGTCATACTGGGTACACCGACCTATTCGATTCCTACCTGGATGGCACAACGCCATCCGGAAGTTCTTGCTGAGCAAGTAAATGGAAATCAAAGCCATTACGGTATCCGCCAAAATATGGATATCACCAATCCGACCTATTTGTTTTATAGTGAGCGTATCATCCGGAAGATGATGGAACGTTATGCAAAGAATACGGCTATTATCGGTTTTCAGGTGGACAATGAGTGTGAAGCCCGTGGCATAAATAATCACGATTATTTTGATGGTTTCAGAAACTATCTGAAAGATAAATTCAATAATAACCTGGAGGCTTTGAATAAGGCATGGGGATGGAATTACTGGGGAATGAACGTGAATACATGGGAGGATTTGTACACCCGTGATGGCGTAACAAGTACGGCATACAAGAACGAATGGGAGCGGTGGAACCGTAAATCTGTGGCAGACTTCCTCAACTGGCAGGTCGATATAGTCAATGAATACAAAAGGAAGGATCAGTTTGTGACACATTGTTTCATGAACGCTTTTCAGAATGTAGATCAGGTAGAGAGTTTCAGACAGATGCAGTATCCGGCTATCAATATCTATCATGATGTACAAGACGGACAGGATGGTGAAACAGTGGCCTATTCAGGCGATTTTATGCGTACCGTGACCGGTGGCAATTATATTGTGACAGAAACCAATGCACAAGGCATAGGATGGGACAGCAAAAATCAGCGTCCTCCGTATGATGGTCAGTTGCGTCAGAACGTATATAGCCATCTGGCTTCTGGTTCGAATATGGTGGAATACTGGCACTGGTCTACATTGCATTACGGGCAGGAGACTTATTGGAAAGGGATTCTCGGACATGATCAGCAACCAAACCGTATCTACAATGAATTTAAGGAGACTGCCGGCGAACTAAAGAAAATAGGGAAGGAGCTGGTTAATCTGAAGAAAGTGAATAAAACTGCGATTCTGTACAGCCATGATTCCTATTTTGGGTTGCAGTTCATGCCTTACCGCAATAACGACAATTATCCGATATCACTGGTTTATGATGCATTGTACAAGCAAAATATTGAGGTAGATATTATTCCCTGCGATAAAAAGAGTGACTTCACGAACTATAATCTACTGATTATACCACCCTTATATATTGCTTCTGACGGGTTGCTTACAAAGATTAGTGACTTCGTCAAACAAGGTGGTGAAGTCGTTATGCTTTATAAGAGCGGCTATTGCAATGAAGAGTCTACGGTTCGCAATACATTGGCACCCGGACCATTGCGTGAAGCTTGTGGGTTTTATTATCAGGAGTACTCCAGCATTAATGGTCTGAATCTTAAACCTAACGATGCCGGACTAAATGGGAGAATAGATAGCTGGATGGAATTTATCATCCCGGAGACTGCTAAAGCTTTAGCCTTTGCCGATCATCCTTTCTTTGGCAAGTGGCCGTGTATCACTGAAAATTCATTCGGCAAAGGGCATCTCATCTACTGTGCAACTGTACCTTCCAAAGATATTTTGCAGAAGTTGATAGCTCGTGCTGCTGAAAGAGCCAAACTTGATCTCCCGGCTATCACGTATTCATTTCCGACGATTATCCGCTCCGGAGTCAATCAAAACGGCAAGAAGATACATTATATATTTAACTACAGTGTTGCTCCAAATAGTGTCGATATGCCATTCAAAGGCATTGATTTACTGACCGGTAAGAACTATTCAGTAAACGACAAGATCAACCTCGCAGCTTGGGGAGTTGCAATTATAAAGGAATAACTCCAATAGCTCCGGAATAATCTTATTTCGGAGCTATTGTGATTCTATGCAGCGTATCTAGCGGGAGCTGATAAGGAGAGGCGGAGAGGAGCGTCAGGATTGTGTCGGAT
Organism: Bacteroidales bacterium; assembly: GCA_963677415.2. GTDB lineage: Bacteria > Bacteroidota > Bacteroidia > Bacteroidales > JAQUTK01 > JAQUTK01. The sequence goes on from CAXXFJ010000036.1 coordinate 19,213, forward strand.
GGATGGAAGAATGTTTCCGTTGCTCTTCCCCTGAGTATAACCTGTGGATTGATAGTCGCAGCTTCCTCCTCACTGATCAGTCCCTTGATAGCCAGACGCTGAGCCAGTAAACGGTAGTATCCCAAGAGACTCTCACGCAACTGCATGTCTGGCGTAAACGAACTACGAAAATGCTTGGGCTTCGGGATGATGGATGCCATAAAGATTGCCTCTTCAACTGAAAGCTGTGAAGGCTGTTTGGCAAAATAGAATTCAGAGGCTTCCCTTGCACCATAGACATTTGGAGCCCATTCCGCAATATTGAGATATACTTCAAACATCCGGTCTTTGGTGGTGAGTCCGCCATTTTCAATGAGCCATACGATGATTGCCTCTTCTACCTTGCGGGCCATATTCTTTTTTCGGTTCAGAAATACATTTTTAACCAGCTGCATGGTTATGGTGCTCCCTCCACGGGCAAATTGCTTCACCTTCAGATCCTGAATGAGTGCTTCGCGCGTCGCATCTATACGGAAGCCTCGATGCCAAAAGAACTCCCCGTCTTCAGATTGCAGCACCGACATCTGCAACAGCGGAGATATCGAATCCAGCGGCACAAAGCCCGGATAACCAGGACCTACTTCAAAAGAACGCACTGGCTCTCCTTGTTCATACGCCGTATAGACAAACGGAGCATTCATCTTCCTCAGATCGGTAGCTCCATATTGACGGATCCGGAAGTGATCGGCTGTTACTTCAGACTCTAATCGCAGACTATCCACCTTATTCATATCCACATCAAAGAAGAAATGGTAACCAAGTTTTCCTTCCGAACGGATCCCATCAAGATTGCTAAAAAGCCCTTTGGGGAGCGAACTAAACAGTTCCTGCGAATCAAACATCGGTTTGTTGACAGAGGCGGTGAAGTGCCATTTCCCATTTCTTGCCGCACGGATATAGGGATTGAATTGAAGTTTGTTGCACTGCACCGTAGTAGCGCTATCCATTTCGATATACTCCTTACCTATGCGCAAAAGATACTTGAAACGCGCCTCGTGCAGATCGATCGTATCCGGAGAGAGTGTCTGGTGAAAGAGGTTCAGTCCGCTGACCTCGGCTTTTCCTTCGATGAGAAGGATATCCTCAACACGCGACTCTGCAAGACTGAAGGCCAGTGTGTCAAAAGAGATACCCGCTCCATAGTAGTTGTCAATATATGGAAGCTGCACCTTCTCTTTCGTTGCCGAACTAATCTTCATCTGCACGCTCTTGTCCTTATTATTAATGCTACCACCTATATTCCAACTACGACTTTCTTTCTTTTCTGTGACGGTCACATTTGTACTAAATATATTGTCAGATATAATCAGAGAGTCAATTCCAATAGCCGTTACTGTGTCTCCTTTGACATGAGTGACAGTTATCCCTTTAATCTCTCCGTTGGAAGGAAGAAAACCAAAAGCCAGGTGGAGCAACCGCTCAGCACGATCTGAGAAGTCACTTACGCTCTCTTCTTCCAACGTCTCAGTCTCTACTTTCTTTCCTTTAAACAAGAAGCCATAATTAGACGAAGAATTTCCTTTGACAAAGCTCACATTCAGTCCGTCGGCATTCACTTCAGAGATGTTGATATGCAATCCAAGCAACGCCCAGAAGTTCAACTTTACCTCTAGTTGATGAAGCCTTAGGAGCGTATCTCTTTGCTGAGGAACCATCGTCAGACCATTGAGTTGAATAGTACGTATTCCATTCATCTCAAGTTTGTCGTAATGAATAGCCAATCCGGCAGAAGCCGACAGAGACTCAGTCTTACCCGTTACATAGTGATTGAGCAAAGAATTTCTCATTGCATACATACCAATAACGAGCAGAAGCAACAACAGCAAGACGGAGATCACTCCGATTTTTATTTTGTGAAGCATAGAATATATGGATTATGTTTCCGAAAGTTTGCGTAGTCCCACAGAATCGAGTATCTCTATCGAACGGTGACTTACCTTGATCAGTCCTTCTTCAGCAAGTTCGCCCAATGCTCGAGCCAGAGATGGACGGGCGATGCCAAAGCGGTCGGCAATGCTTTGCTGCGACTCTTTAAGATGAATCACTCCATTGACAGCAGATTGAGAAAGAAGAAACGAAGCGAGTTTGCCTCTGATACTCTTAAATGCAAAGAACGACACTTTTTTACTCAGGAAGTTACTTCGCTCTGAGATCAGCATCAGGAAATTAGTTAGAATACGAACTTCATGCTGCATGAGAAGACTAAATGTATCCTTCTGAATGCCCAATATGGAGCACGGAGTGGCAGCTACAATACACACCGGAAAACGGTTGTCACGTGCATAAATGAATGCAGGAGCGAGTAGATTGCCTGCTTGAAGTCTTTCTATAACAATTTGTTTGCCCGTTTCACTTACCATCTGAGCCTCTACGACACCTTCGAGCACGACCATCAACTGATTGCACACTGTTCCTTGCAGTGCGACAGGATCACCGGTATCATAGCTACGGATGCTATGAGGTGTATCAGCAAGCATTTGTGACAGTTCAACTGTTGAGAGTCCTTGAAAAAGAGGAATATTTGAGGATAATTCGGTCATTGCCGTTATGCGTAATTAGGCGATATACAAACTTAATATCAAACAAAAGTACAAATAATAAGCTAATCTTTCACTCACATCAACGCCCTGTTTCATTAATAACATCTTTTAATAGTCCGTTGTAACAAATGATACAGTTTGCGCTTTCTGTAACTCCGATCTTTGCATCAGAATCAGAATTAGTATTCATCATTAAAATACAAAAGAATATGGACAGTAAAATGTTTTGTTTTCAATGTCAGGAAGCATCAAGAGGTACAGGATGTACAGTTAAAGGCGTGTGTGGAAAAGACGATGTCACCTCTGCGGAAATGGATTTACTTCTCTTTGTGCTGCGTGGGGTAGCTATAGCAGCAAGTCGTTTACGTGAAGTAAACACAGTACACAATCAGGTCAATGAATTTATCACCGACGGACTTTTCTCTACAATCACCAATGCCAACTTTGACGTGGAGAGTATTCACAAGAGAGTGGTCAAAGGGTTGATATTACGCAACGAACTGATTGCAGAGGCTCAATTAAATGGCATCGAATTACCTGTAGTGGATGAGATTATCTGGAATGGTGGTGAAGAGTCATTTGCCGGAAAGGCTGCTACTGTTGGTGTGCTCCGCGAAGCAAATGCTGATGTCCGTTCGCTCAAAGAACTTGTACTTTATGGTTTGAAGGGTATGGCTGCTTACACCGAACATGCCATGCATCTTGGCTTTGATGATGAAGATATCCATCGTTTCATGCAGGACTCGCTGGCAGCTTTGACAGAAAAGAAAACTGTTGACGAACTGGTAGCACTGGTCTTGAAGACAGGTGAATATGGAGTGAAGGCAATGGCTTTGCTTGACAAAGCAAATACGACATCTTATGGCTACCCGGAGATAACACATGTCAATATAGGAGTGCGCAACAATCCCGCGATCCTCATTAGCGGCCACGATCTGAAAGATATGGAAGAGCTGCTCAAACAAACAGATGGGACAGGAGTGGACGTTTACACACACAGTGAGATGTTGCCAGCCAATTGCTATCCGGCGTTTAAGAAATACGCACATTTTGCCGGTAACTATGGAAACGCATGGTGGAAACAAAGAGAAGAGTTTGAGTCTTTCAACGGTCCGGTCTTGTTTACTACCAACTGTATTGTTCCGCCTTTGGCCGGTGCATCTTACAAAGACCGTATCTACACGACGAACTCAGCAGGATATCCCGGATTCAAACACGTACCGGCTCGTGCTGAAGGTGGGCAAAAAGACTTCTCTGAGATCATAGCCCAGGCTAAGATCTGCGCATCTCCCACAGAGATTGAGACAGGAGAGATCATTGGTGGATTTGCCTATCATCAGGTGATGGAGCTTGCCGGACCAGTAGTAGAAGCTGTGAAGAGTGGAGCTATCCGTAAGTTTGTAGTCATGGCTGGATGTGATGGCCGTATGAAAAACCGCGACTACTATACTGAGTTTGCCAACGAACTGCCTACCGATACTGTCATCCTCACTGCAGGCTGTGCAAAATACCGCTATAACAAGCTGCCGCTTGGTTCCATCAACGGAATTCCACGCGTGCTTGATGCCGGACAGTGTAACGACAGCTATTCTTTGGCACTTATCGCATTAAAATTAAAAGAAGTATTCGGTTTGGATAATATTAATGACCTTCCTATCGTTTATAACATTGCATGGTATGAACAGAAAGCTGTGATTGTGTTGCTCGCGTTGCTGAGCTTAGGGGTAAAGAATATTCACCTCGGACCGACACTCCCGGCGTTCCTATCACCAAATGTAACTTCAGTATTGGTTGATAATTTTGGTATCTCCGCCATCTCTACAGTAGATGAAGACATGGAGAATTGGGTAAATTAAGATTGTTTTAAGGATTAAATCGAAAAGAGCGTTTCAGTGATTGAAGCGCTCTTTTGCTTTTGTGTATGAATCTATTACAAATCTCAGCATTGTAAATCAATGCTCTTACAAATCTGAATAATCAGTTGGGTAAAGCAATATCCTTACTATTCTGGAAACGGTATTCTTATACTCATCCATAGATGAAAGTTTCTTCCAATCAGGATGACTTCCAAAAGCAGACCAAAGAGCATCATGTGCAGCCATATCCTCAAATGTGATCATATACATCAGATTAGGCATCAAATCACCAGAGATAACCTCCGCATAGAATAATGCATTGAAATTAAGAGATTTAAATAGTTTGATCTCACCACCTTCATTAAACATCTTCACCTTTTGAGCGTATAGATGATCTGTAGCACCTTCATAACTTCTCAATTCATAGATTCTTTCTGAAGGTTTCGTTTTATGTTTAGGGATGGCAAAATTAGGTGCATCCTGAAATGCTTTTAACAGTACCGATTCTTTTCTCAGAAACGCTGCATTATTATACGGTGCACTTATAACATCAGCACCAGCAGACTGATAAACGGCATCTTTTGCCAAAGTCATCTGTAATTTATCCAGCTGGTCAAGAGAGGTTAATGGGATCCATACAATGATCTGCTTTCCTGCGGCAGTATCGGAGGCAATAGGTTTAAACACTCCGACGCTTTTGATGCCTGCCCGATGCAAAGCTGGCAAGTATGCCATCTTAAGATAAGTGTCAAGACGTGCTTCCTGTGATTTTTCGGAATAACGGAACGTTTGAATCTGATAATAATCGCGTCCTGCAGCGGTCGCAAATTGAGTAATAGCAAATGCCAGCATTGCAAAGATTAATGAACGTTTCATGGTTGTTTTCATAATTAGTTTATAAAGTTTATTTCTACTAAAGACTCATCTTTACGTATTTACATTCAAAAAAGAGGAGTGATCTTTCGTGCAAATATAGAACTTCTGTCGGAATTAAATAACTATAATCACACATTATGTGTAAATAATGCAATGTTGCATAGTGATGGAAGGATTCTCATTCTCTCTATTAAAAGTATGTTAAATTAGTTAAATCGGTGTTTTAGAACAATTCAGTATTGAATGAAGGAGGTAGTAGACAGATCAAATTAAGAGAATGTAGAAACAAAATAGTCAATTTGTAGAAATCTTACTCTATCTATAACGCTGATAAATAACGAGTTATACATTCTGAAAATGTCCCCGTATGCTTGACAAATTTCTACCTGAAGAAATGTTTATTGCATAGGTATCGGACGACAAAAACTATCTGATGAAATTACAAAAACTATTAGAAGAAATTCGTCTCTTTTCAGACAGTTTTTTACGATGAAGACGGATTCCTTAAATCGGTGTTTTAGAACAATGGGAGATACATTCTTTGACTTACTTTTCTGATCAAAGAATACATTCATTTCATGCTATGTATTATGGAAAAGACAAGATAGGGAGTTCTTATATATCCAACTTAACATAATATGTATTATATAACAAAAGGAGCAAACCATTTAAAGAGGTTGTTTAGGCCTGCTTATTGATGGTTTGCTCCAATTAGTCTGAATACAAAGATACGAAAATAAATGCCCTAAAGCAACTTACTATGTCTATTAATTACGGAAATATGATCAATGGAGTGTCATTGTGAAATAACATTCTTCTTGCCATACTTGGATTGAATAATCGAGAGAAAACATTTCTTCGTTTATTTGTCAAAGAGATAGCATCTATTTTCTCCTTCTGGATGTATTCATCGAGTTTCTCCAACACATTCTCACCTTTAATCACTTTGTAATTTATTGAGAGATTCGAATACTGCTTCATAAAATACTCTTTAATTCCTGCTAATTTAATTTCATCCCAGGTATTATCCTTCGATGGTGATAAATAGACAAAGTGAACTGTTAGATTCTTAATAGCTAAAAACTTAACTAGAAACTCAAACGAAACAAGATCTCGTTGCTGAAAGTTTGTCACAAATGCGATATTCTTAATATCTTCAAGTTTATCCAAATGGGTCTGATCTGGAAAAGCAAACAAAGGAACACGTGTACGATCAATAACTTCAGCAGTGACGCTTCCTATCAGATCGATATCTTTCTGATGTTTTCCCCTGGTACCCATGATAATAAGTGCCGGATTTGCCTCTCGTGCATAACGGATAATCTCTTCTTCGGGTACACCTTCACGAATGATAGTATTGAACTTAACATAAGGTATATCACCTTTTTCCATCATTCTCTGAATAATGTTTTTAAAGTTACCCATATCCTTATTTACCTGAGTAAGCACATCCTTGATTGCCAATTCTTCACTGGTACTATAACCGATAAGATCGCCAACAGGTAATGGATTGCTGAAGAATGGACTAAAATAGGCATGCAAAAGTATTACTTCTCCTTTAATAGATTGCGCGTAATTAAATGCAAATTTACAGGCTTGTAAAGAATATTCAGAGAAGTCAATTGGAACAAGAACCATCGTGGAAGGTGCTCCTTCTTCCGTTTCATCGTCTTCCAGACTGAACTTCATACTTTCAATAATCTTTAACGCAGCAGGGAGATCACTTTCTTTAATGCGCACACGTACTCCTGCAGAGACCACCGGTTGAATGAGATTGACATTGTGTATATACACTTCAATGTCTTTGTTTTCCAGTATAGTTTTTAAAATTTGTGCTTTCTCAAAACTATGTATAGCCAATGTAACAAGTTTATCTTCCATAGTTTGTGTTTGTTATTTGGAGAGAAGGTCCCTGTAGATTATACAGGGACTTAAATGGTTAGAACATTAAATAAAAACGAGGCCCAGTTATTTGCCGGCGTTTAGTTCGTCGAGCATCATAAGTGCCTTGTCTAAAATTGTTGAATCATCGAGCAGTACAATTCCTCCATCAGGACCCGGCTCTATATGAACCCCACATGAATTACCACCTTCTTTATAATGCTGCCCACCGAAATAATTACGAACAGTATTCACATTGATTCCTAACTCATCCGCGATTTTCTGCGAGCTTCCTGATGGAAGACTGTCTTTAATCTTGCGCAGTTCATTGAATGAAATTGTCTTTGTCATATTCTATCAGTTTTAAGGGTTACTAATTAGACTCGTCTTTGAACTTAATTGTTTTTAAATTCGCAATAAATGTAAGGAAGAAATAAGATAGATGCAAACTTTTTGAACAAAAAAATCGTTTGAAATCTCTCTTTTTATAAAGGTGAATTATTACAGTTTAATACAATCTACTGATAAATTGCGGAAACAGGGTTATAAGTATGACTGAAAGGTATAATATGGCACATATACCATATATATATTTCTTCTTGTAATGGGTAGGGGTCTCCCCTACTTCCTGCAAATTATCAGGAAAATGATTGTTCAAAAGTCTTAAAAAGAAATATTTGTAGATCTGATAGATCAAAATTGCAGAAAGAATGCCGAATAGAGCACCGCAGATTACATCAAGAATGTAATGAACGCCCAGATATATTCTAGTATAGGTATTGATGCAGGCCCAAGTTATTGCGCTGATTGCATAAAGTTTGTTGCGAAAAAGTAAGGATGTGAAGCAGACAATGCCGAAAGAGTTTGAGGCATGGCTGGAAACGAAACCGTATTTACCGCCTTTGTAATCATTAACGAGACGTACTAAATGGCCAATAAACGGATCTTGAGCGGGCCGGAAGCGGGCAACCCAAGGTTTAATGATGGATGATGTCACTGTATCGCAAAGCAGGATCAGTATCGCAATAGAAAGAACAGTCAATATAACTTCCTTGCGTGGACGGGAAAAAATGCAAAAAGCCAATACTAAAACCATTGGTATCCACGTGAACTTATTTGTAAAGACCCACATGAAGGAGTCCCAATAAGGAGTACCTTGGGCATTGAGAAACAAAGTCCATTGCTGATCCCACTCTACAAGTCTCTGTAATAGGGTTTCCATTAGATATTAAATAACCTCAAATGAGGAAGAAGGCAACCAACCTATACTCCCATTTCCTAACTGAATCTCGCTCCACTCGGACAGTTTACTGCGTATCTCTACTTTGGTTCCATCATGAAGAATGAAAAGATCCGTTCCACTGTTGTCCGGTGAACTCTTTACTGTTACTGATGGAGCCATAATAATAGCAGTATTGCGATTGGTCAGGTACTTATTTAAGCTGTATGCAAAGGAGTTGGCTGCCACCGTGAATATGAATAAGAAGACACCCACAAAAAAAGATGTTTTCTTTAACCAGCTGATACGGGAAAATATGAAGAGCAGAGTAAATAAAATGAAAAGGAGAAACAGGGTAATACCTGCAACAGCCCACTGTCGGACACTCATCTGTGACTGAAGATAGTTCTTCCAGGAAATGAGAAAGAACTCACCGACAGGCTCAATCTTATCAAGAACCTTTATACGTGCCAGCTCAAGATTGAACTTGGCATCTCCATTGCCCGGATTAATCAATAAGGATTTCTCATAATTCAATATGGCACGTGCATTTTGTCCATCCTTGTAGTATGCATTGCCTAGATTGTAATGTATTGGGGCGGACTCTCCGTCTTTGAGTAAGGACTCATATAGAGTGATTGCTTTCTTGAAATCTCCTTTTGAATAAGCTTCCGCAGCATCACTCACGGCTTCCTGTGCTTTACAGAGCGGTGCGATAATCAGTAATAGCGCCAGTAATATATTTTTGATTTTCATATAAATTTCTCCTTATCTTTTTATAAAGCTTTCCATCTTGTTGATCACATTCACGGTACGTTCATACAATTTATCCATCGCATGCTCTTCATTGCTTGGAGCGTATCGTGCAAACTCGCAAGTATTGAGTATATCCATAAACTCATTAACAAAGACTTGATCTGCACCATTCTTGGCGAGTTCGATGCCCACATTATCTTTTGTCAGCACAGAAAGAGGCATATTCATCTTGTCGCTCACATATCCCCATAAAGCGCGCATCGTCTCTTCATAAAAGGCTTCTTTCTTATTCTCTTTCATATAAAGACCTGCCTTCTTGAGACGTTTTGAAGCAACCTTGTTTGCTTTCTTATTACGCATTAGTGCGATATTAGCATTCTCACTTGCCTGTTTTCTATAGATAAACAGGAAGATGACAAACAGTATGAAAGGTATGATATAGAATAACCAGTATGTAGCTGTACCAAAGAAATACTCTCCTTGTTTCTTTACACTGAAGTTACCAGTTTGAATATATCGGATATCTTTGCCCAGATACTTCACATCCTCTTTATTGGTGTATGAAGAGCTGACTGTCGTTTCGCTTCCTGCGGCTCCCGGGTCAACATGAATAGCATATTCAGGGGTCGTAAGAGTCTTGTAGCTGTTGCTCTTCAAGTCAAAATAGGAAAACTCAACCGCTGGAATGGTAAAGTCACCTGAATGACGTGGAATTGCAAGGTATTCGATCGATTGTTTACCTGAAACAGAGGAAGCTGTTGTCTTCAGATTATTTTCTATTTTTGGATCATAGGAATCAAAATCAGCAGGGAATTTTACCTCAGGAGTCTTGATCAGTTTAAGATTACCTGTGCCGGAAAATTCAATCTTAAGGGTAATAGATTCATTGGCTTTTACAACCTTTGAATTGATGGATGAAGTCATCTTCAGATCACCTACCGTTCCAGAAAACGATGCTGGTTTTCCTGATGGAAGGGGCTTTACGTCAATATCTACTTGTGGTGTTGAAAGTGTCTTATTCACTTCTGAATAGGAACTAAAGAAATCGTCAAATATACTCTGGGCACGAGCTTGATTAGCTATTCGAGCCACTACATCAAAAGTACCACTTCTTAGTGTCAGTTTGCCACTGCGTTGAGGAAAAAGCAGCGTCTGCTTCAAGACAACGGTACGGTAGTTTTGTCCATTAAAATTTTCCAATGACCATTGTTTCTCATCGGGTAAAGTGATTTCCTGAGCAAGGAATCCATCAAACTCGGGAAACTTAGCACTTTCCAGGCGACTGATATCCACGCGTGAATATAGTTTGTATGTTACTAACAGAGGTTCTTGCTCGTACACACTATTGTCAGAAACTATGGCGCGCATGAAAAGAGTGGAACTGCTTACGCTGTTATTTCCGGATGACGAAGAGCTAGAAGAAGCACTCCCTCCTCCTCCACTATTACCTGATGCTTGAGCACTGCCTTTTTCTGCAGGCAACACCTTTATAGATAATGAGTTGGATGTATAATTGCCACCTTCAATTTTTGCTGTTGCAGCTGGCATCTTATATTCACCTTCCTTACTCGCCATCAAGATATAAGTGTATGTCACAGTAACCACTTTTGTTGTATTTCCATTAACACTAGAAATACTCCTTGAATTTGAGATAGTAGGTCCCATCAAAACCTCGAATCCATTTATTTCAGGAATCCGGAAGTCCCTCACATCGGCACTATTTGCCGTATATGTCAAACGAAACTGTTCACCGGAAACAACTGCATTTGGAGCAGAGGCGACGAAGGTGATCGCGTTAGCGGCAGTAGCGTTACCTGTAAAGGTAAGAAGCAATGCCAAAATACATATTATTAGTTTTCTCATATTCCTTTTTCTTGCTGATATTACCAATCTTTATCTGTTTTGCGACGTTGCTGCATCTGCATTTGCTGCTCTTTTACTTTCTGCTGCGTGTTCTTCTCATCTTGCTGGATTGCCTGGAGGAGTTGTTCTGCATTTTGTTTCGACATATTCTGCTGCTGAGGTTGTTGCTTTTGCTGATCATCCTGCTTTTGCTCTTGTTGTTGCTGCTTTTGTTGATCTTGCTTTTGTTGTTGCTCCTCTTGTTTCTGTTCCTGCTTTTGCTCTTCTTTTTGATCTTGTTGCTGTTGTTGCTGTTGTTGCTGATCGGATAACATCTTCTGTGCCAAAGCAAGATTAAAGCGGGTATTGTCGTCTTTCGGGTTCAAACGCAGGGACTGTTTGAATGCCTCAATTCCCTTTTGCAGATCTTTTTCCTTCACATAGGAATTACCCATATTATGATAAGTAGATGCCAGCTTGGTTTTATCTTTTTCGATGGCAGACATACTTTCATACTGACTGATTGCCTCTTTGTTCTTATTCTGACGATAGAGAGAATTACCTAGATTATAGGTACCTTCCGCCGAACGGCCATTCACTTCCAGACCTTTACGGTATTCAATTTCTGCTTCCGTATATTTTTGTTCCTTATATTGCTTATTTCCATCACGAATATGCATCCTCTCCGCTTTCTGAGCAGACAGAGAGGTCGTAACACCGAGAAACAACAGTAAGAGCAAGTGATTCTGTGTCATATTAGTCCTCCTTTCTTCTTATCAATAGCAAATAGTCTAAAGTTTTTAAATAGACGATTCTTTCGTTCAAGTACAAAAAACTCAGCAAGAAGCAGCATCAAAACAATCCATGCTATGGATTGAAATTGTTCTTCATATTCTGAGTATACTTTACTTCCTACTTCGGCTTTTGACATCTTATTTACCTCTTTAGTTATTATCTTTAACGCAGAGTTCGAATTATCTGTGCGAACATAGATTCCACCGCCGGCTTCAGCAATTCTCTGGCAAGTCTGTTCATCCAGTTTAGATATGACTACATTTCCTGTGTTATCTTTTCGGAATGAGCTTGACGTATTTTCCACTGGTATAGGTGTTCCCTGAGGAGATCCAATACCAATAACATATGTTTTGATACCCTTCTCCAAAGCTTGTTTAGCTGAACTAACGGGATCATCTTCATGGTTTTCACCATCTGTGATAACGATGATCGCGCGTCCTGCTTCTGCTTTCGGTCCAAAAGATCGAACGCCTAAGTCAATGGCAGCACCAATTGCAGTACCTTGTGTTGAAACGATTCCCGGACTTATGGATGAGAGAAACAACTTGGCCGAGTTTACATCACTGGTGATTGGCAACTGCGTGAAAGCATCCCCCGCAAAAACAATCAGTCCGACCTTATCATCTCTTAGTTCGTCTATGAGCTTGGACAGCATTTGTTTGGCCTTCTCCATTCTACTTGGGGTGATATCTTCTGCAAGCATAGAATTGGATACGTCAAGAGCTATCATCAGTTCAACACCTTGTTTCTTCACTTCCTCAAGTTTTGATCCAAACTGTGGTCCGGCAATCACAAAAATCATCAGCGTAAAGGCCCCGAGCAAAAGCCAGAACTTTACGTAATAACGCGCAATAGATGCATCTGGCATTAGTTGTTTGATCAATTGTGAATTGCCAAAATGTTCAAACTGTTTTCTTCTTCTGTAATTACTTATTACAAAAAAGAGTACCAGTGCTGGTATGAGGAACAATAAATATAAATAATCCGGATGAGCAAATCGAAACATAATCTATTTAATTAAGGTATCGTTCGTAATACAGAATTTTTTAATACAACTTCTAACAACAGCAAGCACATTGCCAACAGAGCAAAAGGAAGATATTCTTCTTGTTTCTTACTGTATTCTTTCACACTAATCTTTGTCCGCTCCATCTTATCGATTTCAGAGTAGATCTCTTTCAGTTTGGCATTATCTGTTGCCCGGAAATAGGCTCCTCCTGTAGTACTGGCAATCTGCTTCAAGGTCACTTCATCAATCTCAACAGGAACATTTTGATACTGAATGCCAAAAGCCGTCTGCACAGGATACGGTGCTGTACCTTGGGTACCAACTCCAATTGTATAAATACGGATGCCATATGCTTTTGCAATCTCAGCTGCTGTAACAGGTGCAATCTCTCCACGGTTATTGGAACCGTCAGTAAGCAATATAATGACTTTAGATTTAGCACTGCTCTCTTTGATGCGGTTTATAGCATTAGCAATACCTACACCTATTGCGGTACCATCTTCGATCATTCCGCTTTGCATCTTTCCAAATAAATTTAGAAGTACTGCATGATCAGTCGTCAGCGGACATTGTGTGAAGCTCTCTCCTGCAAAGGATACTAGTCCTATATTATCATTCGGGCGTCCGTTGATAAATTCAGCAGCAACATCTTTAGCAGCTTCAAGTCTGTTGGGTTTTAAATCTGCTGCCAGCATACTACTGGAGATATCCATCGCCATAACGATATCAATTCCTTCTGTTGTGCTGCTCTCCCAATTATTAGTCGATTGGGGACGGGCAAGTACAATTATCAAAAGCGTTGTTACTACCATTCGGAGAACAAACGGCAGGTGACGGAGATAATTCTTCCAGCTCCTGGGTGCTCTCTGAAATGGTTCCAGAGAAGACATCCTTATAGTCGCTTGTTTGCTCCTTTGCTTATACACATACCATACAGCCATGGGTATAAGCAATAGCAGCAACAATAAATATTTTGGATTTGCAAAAAACATATTCTTCTTTATTTACTTTTTATCAATATTCTCCTTTGTAGTCGAAACCGACAGCGGATTGACCTCCACTTCTTCAGCGGGCTGTTCTACCACTTTCGTCTCATTTACAAAAGTATATGCATTTGAAAGTGATAAATCATTTTCATCAGAGAAGGGCTTATACTTCGCAAACTTAACCAGATCTGAGATTACAAAGATTTGTTTCAGATGACTGACAGAACTCTTCTCGCACTTTACCGATGTTAAGGCTGTGAGAATCTCGGAGGAGGTCATTTCAGGAGCATCTATCTCAAAGCGTCTGTCAACATAATTACGCAATGCATCTGTTAGCTCTGTATAATACTCCTTCTCACGTCCTTGTTGCCAAAGCTTCTCCTGTTTGATCCGATCCAATGCTTGAAGAGCAGCCACATCAGCAGGCAACAAAAGTTCAGGAGGAATAATTACTGTTTCCTTTTTCTTCTTGAGATACATTCTCAGGTAATAACCCCCAATGGCTAATCCCACAAGTACCAGTATAATATAAAGGATATATGCATAATCAGACCAGACAAACTTTGGTTTCAACACCTCTTTGATATCCTTCAGCTTTTCAACGGAGGCAGAATCAACCGGGATAGTGAAGACTTTTAGCATCAATGAATTAGATAACACAGAATCCAACTGTTCGATAGCGATGAATGGAGGAATATAATATAACCCTGAATCAAAACTAGTCACAAGATAATCCTGATCAATCTGAATACGATCATTATCCAAAGTTACTGTGTCTGCTTTTTTGATGTCAACAATCTCAATTCCCTTCATAATTGTATCAGACAATACTGGCAATAAAGCCGGATGTTTCTGATCTGTAATTAATTTGAGATGCAGACTGACTTGCTCGCCGATAAGTAATAACGATGAATCTAACTTGGCCGTAAACGTATTTTGTGCCTTCAGATTAGCTGTAAGTGCCAGGCATCCGGCCAAAGCAATCAATTTCAATGAATCTATACGGAATCTCATCTTATTTATTCAATCAGTTTCTTAAACTAAACATTCGTATCAAAGCTTTCACATAGTCCTCATCAGTAGACATTGAGACTGAATCGACTTTACCTTTTTTGAGTATATCATCCAGTTTCTCTTTCTGTTTGATCCACCATTGATTATAGTTTCTGCGTACCGCAGTAGAAGAGGTATCTTTCCATCCTTCCTCACCTGTTTCTGCATCCAGCACCTTCACCAAACCGATATTCGGAAGTATGGTGTCTCTTTTATCATAGATTTGAATAGCCACAAGATCATGCTTGCGGTTTGCAATCGTGATTGGATCTTTGAGAATCTTACTATCCATGAAGTCAGAAATGATAAATGCAGTGCAACGTTTCTTCAGCGCGTTCGTAAGATACTTTAGTGCTGCACTCACATCAGTTCCCCTACTCTCAGGCTCAAACTCAATCAATTCCCTGATAATATAGAGGATGTGTTTCTTTCCTTTTAGAGGTGGAATAAACTTTTCGATCTTATCGGAAAAGAAAATTACCCCAATCTTATCATTATTCTGTATGGCAGAAAAAGCAAGCGTGGCAGCTACTTCCGTCATAATATCTTTCTTTTGAGCGTTCACCGTACCAAAAAGCCGGCTACCGGAGACATCTACCAATAGCATGACAGTCAGTTCACGTTCTTCCTCAAAGACTTTGACATATGGCTTATCGTAACGCGCGGTCACGTTCCAGTCAATATCACGGATATCGTCTCCATACTGATATTCGCGGACCTCCGAGAAGGCCATTCCTCGTCCTTTGAAAGCGGTGTGATACTGCCCGGCAAAGATGTTTCGGGAAAGTCCTCTGGTCTTTATCTCAATCTGCCTTACTTTTTTAAGCAATTCACTTGTCTGCATAGAATCAAGGTACTTCGATCTTGTTCAATATTTCGCTTATAATCTCTTCGGAAGTTAAGTTGTTGGCTTCAGCTTCGTAACTCAATCCGATACGGTGACGCATTACATCATGGCAAACGGCACGAATATCTTCAGGTATCACATATCCTCTGCGTTTGATAAATGCATAGGTGCGTGCTGCAAGGGCGAGATTAATGGAAGCACGAGGAGAAGCACCAAAGTTGATCATTCCTTTGAGTGAATCTAATCCGGCTTGTTCCGGATAGCGTGTAGCAAAAACAATGTCAACAATGTAGCGTTCGATCTTCTCGTCGATATATACTTCACGAACAATATTCCGAGCTTCAAGTATCTCCTCTTTCTTTAACACCGGAGTCAGTTTGATAATCTCACCACTAATATTCTGACGGATGATAGCACGTTCCTCCTCTTTCTTTGGATAACCGATGATAACCTTCATCATGAAGCGGTCCACCTGGGCTTCAGGAAGTGGATACGTACCTTCTTGTTCGATTGGATTCTGAGTTGCCATAACCAGGAAAGGCTTTGGAAGTTCATACGTCTTATCACCGATGGTCACTTGTCTTTCCTGCATAGCTTCCAGCAAGGCACTCTGTACTTTTGCAGGAGCACGGTTGATTTCATCAGCCAATATAAAGTTAGCAAAGATCGGACCTTTCTTTATGATAAACTGTTCGGTCTTCTGACTATAGATCATGGTGCCAATTACGTCCGCAGGCAATAAATCAGGGGTAAACTGGATACGGCTGTAATCCGCATCTATTAACGAAGCCATTGTTTTAATGGCTAAAGTTTTGGCAAGTCCGGGAACTCCTTCCAATAATATGTGTCCGTCGGAGAGTAATCCGATCAATAAAGACTCCACCAAATGATTTTGGCCGACAATCATCTTATTCATCCCCATTGTGATTGCATCGACAAAAGAACTCTTACTTTCAATCCGCGCATTCAATTCGCGGATATCCACTGTTTGATTCATATCCTTTCTTTATTTTTTAAATTAATAATCTAACCCTATAAACGAACAAAAGAGAATTTCATTGTACTATATTTCTACTTTTTTCGTGCAAAAATACTACCTATTGAGCAATGTGACCGATATCTCAGTATAAAAAAGTTTAAGAATGAAATGAACTCATTTAAGTTAAATTGAATCAGATATTGATCTATTCAAGACCTTCATAAATACACTTATCTGTTCCTCTGCATTATAATGCTCATCAATACGCCGATAGCAATTAATTCGTATCTCCTCTCTGCTCCAACGATTTTGAAAAAGCCACTTTGTGATTGTTTCTATAAGAGACTCTAAGTCATTCTGATTAAAGAAGTCTCCTGATAATCCTAGTTCGATTGCCTCATACTCAGGCATCTGTGTGGCAAAACTATTATTTGTCACGACAGGAAGACCATATGATAGTGCATGAATTGCTGTCAGTCCTACATTTCCCGGAGA
This sequence comes from Bacteroidales bacterium, assembly GCA_963677415.2. Taxonomy (GTDB): domain Bacteria; phylum Bacteroidota; class Bacteroidia; order Bacteroidales; family JAQUTK01; genus JAQUTK01. The sequence continues at coordinate 36,386 of CAXXFJ010000036.1, forward strand.
GACACACAAAGTCGCATTCTTCAAGTAGCAAGCAATCATTTCCTCATCGTAGATAGCGCCGGTGAACCAGCAGCGATCAGTCAGACCTGAAGTTCTAACTCCATCTTTTATCTTGTTTTCCATCGGTCCATCTCCAATAATAACCAGATTGCATGGATGTTCTCTTTTGTTCAGTTGCACAAAAGCATCAATGAGTAATGTAAGATTCTTCACTTTTGTCTGTCTGCCGATAAACAACAACACCGGATCCTCGTTGCCGAAATAATTGGAATAGAGGGGCTCCAATGGTAGCTCCCTGTATCTAAGCGATTTTTTATAATCCAATGAATTGTAAACCACAAACAATTTATCAGACTTAAACCCCAAGCCTTTCATCACATTCTTTGCATGTTCACTGTACAGAAAAACACCTTCCTGCATGGCAATTAAAAGACGCTGGTTAAAGAGCTTTCCCTTTCCGATTGCCGGGTTACTGATGCCATGTTGCCAGGAATAGACTTTCTTTCCCAGAAAAAGGCATATCAGATTAAAGGGAATCAGTGACAGCGTATGAGGTTCACCTGATATAATATAGGTGTCATATTCTTTTCGGAAAGCAAGCTCAATCACACCTTTTCTCCAAACCCAGTTGCCTTTGTATATATTCTTTAGCTCGCGCTTGAAGCCACGGAGCAGTGAATAATCCATTTTTTCAATCTCTTCCCTGAGGTCTTTCCCGAAATACCAATCACAATGAAGTTCCTGATCCATCTTTTGGAAGATGGGACTCCGGTAGTGAGGCGCGTAATTGAGCAGGCAACAGATCTTTTTCATGGGTGAATTAGCTTATTTCTTTCCGTTACAACAAGGACACCCTTTGCCATGTTCGATCACTAATCGTCCCACCTGACGCATTACTTCATCCACGCTCTGCCCTTTTCGCTTTGCATAATCGATCACTTGTTCGTCGTCAATCTTACCCACCATGAAGTATTTGGAAGAAGGAGCTGCAAAGTAACATCCACATACACTGGAAGAAGGATCCATCATATAACTCTCTGTGAGACTTGCACCAATCCGATCAGCATCCAGCAGTTGATACATTGTAGTCTTTTCAGAGTGATCCGGTAAAGAAGGATAACCAAATGCTGGTCGAACACCTCTATAACGCTCTTTCAATAAGTCTTCTATGGATAAGATTTCATCAGGAGCATAGCCCCAAATATCTTTTCGAACCTGTAAATGCAGCCATTCTGCCGCAGCCTCTGCGAGTCGGTCTGCTATTGACTGAATTAATATAGCCGAATAATCATCACCTGCTACTTTGAAAGCCTCTTTCTTCTCGTTCAGTCCGATACCCGAAGTCACGGCAAACAATCCCATGTAATCTTTCCTTGTCCCTTTCGGAGCAAGATCATCTGCTTGAGATAGCGATGGACCACCAGACTCCATCTGATTGCGAAGCGTATAAAACATGCCAACAGGCTTTTCATGATCTTCAATATCATAGACTTCAATATCATTACCAATCGAATTGGCCGGATATATACCTACCACAGCATTTACCGTGAGCCATTTCTCTGCTACAATATTGTCGAGCATCGCTTGGGCATCGTTATACAAATTTGTTGCTTCCACGCCTTTCAATGGATCGGAAAGTACTTCCGGATAATGTCCTTTGATTTCCCACGCTTTAAAGAAAAAGGTCCAATTGATATACTGACGTAAAGTCTGGATATCAATATCCATCAGCAACCGGTTACCTAGATTGGCCGGCACACTAATCTCGGTCTGTTGCCATTTTGTAATTGGCTTATTCGCACAAGCTTCCATATAAGGAAGCACTTTCTGTACCTTATTATAGTAAGTCTCTCGTCGAGATTCGTTTTCAGAACGATATTCCTCGGCGGCACGTTTTTTGGTACTTTCAGAAGTTAATTTCATTAAGATCGTCACACTCTCTGAAGCATCTTGACCGTGAATAACCAGTCCGCTGTAGTGGGGAGCAATCTTCACGGCAGTATGAACTTTTGACGTCGTCGCGCCACCCACCATGAGTGGAATAGTCAATCCCTTTGCTTCCATCTCTTCGGCAACATGGGCCATTTCTTCCAGAGAAGGCGTAATAAGTCCACTCAGGCAAAGAAAGTCCGGTTTGTGCTCTTTCACAGCCTCCATAATTGTTTCACAAGGAGTCATCACCCCAAGATCTATAACCTCAAAGTTGTTACAAGTCATCACGACGCTTACAATATTCTTTCCGATATCATGTACGTCACCTTTCACTGTTGCAATGACCACCTTCCCGGCTTTTGTAGATGCTCCACCCTCTTTTTCCTGTTCGATGTATGGTTGCAACACAGCCACGGCTTTCTTCATCACGCGGGCACTTTTGACCACCTGAGGCAAAAACATTTTACCATCTCCAAAGAGTTCACCTACTTTTCTCATGCCATCCATAAGCGGACCTTCAATTATTTGAATTGTAGAAGGATAAAGCGGTAAAGCTTCGTTGATATCATCCTCAATAAAGTCTGTTATTCCTTTCATCAAGGCATGTTTAAGTCTCTCAGCTACACTGTTAGTACGCCATATATCCTCTTGTATCTCTTTATCTTTTGTTCCACCCTTAACCTGGTCGGCTATAGCCAATAAACGCTCGGTTGCATCCGGACGCCTATTCAGCACCACATCCTCTATAGGCTCCAGCAGATCTTTGGGAATCTCATCATAAATCTGTAACATCCCCGGATTAACAATACCCATATCCATGCCCTCTTTTATCGCATGATAAAGAAACACAGAATGGATTGCCTCACGTACCGGATCATTGCCACGAAACGAGAAAGACAAGTTACTCACGCCACCACTTACCTTTGCATATGGAAGGTTTTTCTTTATATACCGCACAGTATTTATAAAGTCAACGGCAAAGTTATCATGTTCTTCGATTCCGGTTGCTATAGCCAATACATTAGGATCAAAGATTATATCTTCAGCCGGATATCCAACCTTTTCTGTAAGAATCTTATATGAACGGGTACATATCTCTATTTTTCTCTCGTAGGAGTCTGCTTGTCCTCTTTCATCAAAAGCCATTACTACAACGGCGGCACCGAGACGTCTGACCTCTTCTGCACGAGCGACGAAAGCATCCTCTCCCTCTTTCAAAGAGATAGAGTTGACAATAGACTTACCCTGTGTACATTTCAGTCCGGCTACGATCACATCCCATTTTGAGGAGTCAACCATAAACGGCAACTTAGCCACGTCAGGTTCGGAAGCAAGCAGTTGCAAAAACTTTACCATGGAAGACTCTGCATCCAGCATCGCGTCATCCATATTGATATCAATGATCTGAGCTCCGGTATCCACCATGTCGCGTGCAATAGCGATTGCTTCATCAAATTTTTCTTCGCGGATTAATCGGGCAAACTTACGCGATCCAGCTACATTCGTCCGTTCGCCGATATTGACAAAGTTGAGTGAACGATCAATATTCAGTGGCTCCAGTCCGGAGATACGAAGCATCTTCGGAGGTTCCTGCACGAGATGAGGACGTGCATTGCGAGCAAGTTCGGCAATCTCACGTATATGATCCGGCGAAGTGCCACAGCATCCACCAATAATATTTACAAGTCTGTGATCCAGATAAGGTCTGATCTTTTCACGCATTGTCTCCGCTGTCTCGTCATAGGCTCCAAACTCGTTTGGCAATCCGGCATTGGGATGCGCACTGACCAAGAAAGGAGATTTGCGTGCTATTTCATCGATGTAAGGCAATAGTAGATCGGCGCCAAAAGAACAATTCAGTCCGACACTCAGTAAGTCCGCATGTGATATAGAATTGATAAATGCCTCAATGGTCTGTCCGGAGAGGATACGTCCGCTCTTATCCGTAATGGTACCCGATACCATGATTGGAAACTCTTTGATACCTCTGGCATCCAATTGCTGACGGATTGCATACAACCCCGCTTTACAGTTCAGCGTGTCAAACACGGTTTCGAGAAGCAAAATATCGGCACCGGCATCAATCAGAGCGCCTGCCTGTTCTCCATAAGAAGCTACATGGTCATCAAACGAAACATTACGTGCACCCGGATTGTTTACATCCGGTGATATGGATGCAGACTTATTTGTCGGACCTATTGAAGCGACTACAAAGGCAATAGACTCCGGATGAGATTTCTGATACGAATCAATCGCTTCCCGTACCAGACGTACTGAGGCAGCATTCATTTCTGGCACGAGACTCTGCATCTCGTAATCAGCCATCGAAATGTGATTCGCATTAAACGTGTTTGTACTGATCAGATTCGCTCCAGCCTCCAGATAAGCGGCATGGATGGCACGAATTGCATCGGGTTGAGTAATGCTGAGAAGATCATTGTTACCTTTGAGCAAACAATGAAAATCAGCGAATCGTGAGCCCCGATAGTCTTCTTCTGAAAATTTCCTGCGTTGGATCATGGTTCCCATAGCACCATCCAACACCAATACCCTATGGGATAAAAGTTCTTTAATTTGTTGCAGTTTAGACATAGCTCTTAAATAAATGATATACAAGATGCAAAGATAGAGAAAAAGTGCTAAAACGGATAATCATAAAGTCAGAATTATCGGGAGATACTTTCCAGTTATCCCCAAATGAAAGGGGATGCGTCATTTGGATGCATCCCCTTTCATTTAATTTAGGATCTTATCGACACAGCTTTCATCTACTTTTATAATTGATAAGGAGAGCCTTTCAATTTGAATGAACCAGCCACACCGTCAGAATGATATTGTTGACCTCCACCAATGTAGATGTTTACAAGGCCCTCTTGTTCAATAAGATTACCCTTTACATCCACCATTGCCAAATCCTCAGGTTGCAATAAGAAAGAAACGATCTTGCTTTCACCCTTTTTCAGATGGATACGTTGAAATCCCTTCAATGCAGAAATCGGTGTACGCTGTTTGCTGGCTGGATGCGACAAGTACAACTGTACCACCTCATCACCATCACAAGTACCTACATTGCTAACCTTCACAGATACTTTTACCTCTTCCGAAATAGTAACTGTAGAGTCATTCGTCAGCGCATCATACGCAAAACGAGTATAGCTTAGTCCATAACCAAACGGATAGCGAACATCCCCCTTAAAATAACGGTAGGTACGGTTTTCCATCGAATAATCTTCAAAGTCCGGAAGATCTTTATCACTCATATATGTCGTAAGTGGCATACGTCCGGAAGGATTAATCTCACCAAATAGGACATCCACAATCGCATCACCAGCTGCCTGTCCACCATACCAAGCCTGCAAGAGTGCAGAGGCATGAGCACTCTCCCACTCAAAGTTAATCACACTACCGGACATGTTGACAACCACCAATGGTTTGCCTGTCTTTGCCAATGCCTTCATCAAGTCCGTCTGCACCGTTGGAAGACTCATTGTCGTACGGTCACCACCATAAAAGCCAGGAATAGGGCTCTTTCCTGCATCCCCTTCTTCACCCTCAAGCTCAGAGTTTATACCACCGATAAATACGATCACATCCGCTTTCTTAGCCATTGCTGCTACCTGTGCAAAAGAAAGAGCATCCTTTAAAGGAGTTACGGCACCACAGCCCGGTAGGTAATCAATAATAATCCGATCCCCAAAACGTTTCTCCAAAGCCATTTTCGGTGTTACTATCTCACTAGGTACTCCATTATAATTACCCAACTGTGTTTTTCCATTATCCGCATTAGGTCCGATCAGAGCAATCCGTTTAATCTTCTTCGCATTCAGCGGAAGGATATTTTTCTGATTCTTTAAAAGAACGATTGATTTCTGCGCCATCGCACGTGCATGCGCTTTATGTGCATCACACTCGATAACTTCCCTACCTATTGAAGCATAAGGCACGCGGTCGGCCGGATCAAACATCCCCAACTTAAAGCGAATATCAAAAAGTCGTTTTAACGAAACATTAATATCCCGTTCTGTAATCTCACCCCGCTGTACACCTTGAAACAACAGCTGATATAAATTACCGCACTCCAGATCTGTACCGGACAGAACAGCATCGGTGACAGCATCCACATTGCTGCTATGTGTCTTATGATATTTCATAAAGTCAGCCACTGCCCAGCAATCCGAAGTCACATATCCCTCAAACTTCCACTGATTGCGCAAGATGTCCGACAAGAGTTTGTTATTACCACAGCAAGGTTCGCCATCCATACGGTTGTAAGCACACATCACTCCGTGTACTTTCGCTTTTGTCACCAACGCACGGAAAGCAGGCAGGTAGGTATCCCATAAATCATAAGCTGAAACACGCGCGTCATACGAGTGACGAGAAGTTTCCGGGCCACTGTGTACAGCATAATGTTTGGCACAGGCAACCGCTTTCAGGTAAGTAGGATCATTTCCTTCCAATCCTCTGACAATGGCACATCCCATCACTGATGTAAGATACGGATCTTCTCCATAAGTCTCCTGTCCACGACCCCAGCGTGGGTCACGGAAAATATTGATATTGGGAGTCCAGTATGTCAGTCCCCGATAGATTTGTCCTGTTTTATTATTCTTTAAATCCTCATTAAACAGTGCCCGTCCCTCCGTCGCAGCTATATCACCCATCCGTTGCATCGCCTCTGCATCAAAGGTTGCCGCCATTCCAATTGCCTGTGGAAACACAGTCATCTTTTCTTTGGTTCTTGCCACCCCATGCAAAGTTTCATTCCACCAGTTGTATGCAGGAACGCCCAAACGATCTATTGCAGGCGCTTCATGTTTCATCTGCTCCACCTTTTCTTCAAGCGTCATCCGCCCGATTAAATCATTAACACGTACATCCAGAGGAAGATCCGGATTACGAAAAGGATAGTTCTGCTGCTGTGCCTGGAGCAACGATGCTGCTCCAAAAAACAAGGCTACGGTAATTCCGTTTAATCTGCGATAATTCATTTTCTATTTATATTAGTTTAAAATTTTACTTTTATTTCTCCACACTTCCGGGCACGCACACAATCCGACTACCCCGTCCTATTCCGTTCTCATTATAGTCATCAACAGTAAAATAATACGTTGTTTCACTATTTAAACTTCCAATTTGAACTTCCTCCTGATCACCCACCTGAAAGTTTAAATACAGTTTATCTTCAGCCACCCCATAACGGAAAATATAACCTGAAGCATCTTTCGATTTTTGCCATTTTACAACCGCTTTGCAAGGATCAACCTTGTCGCGTGAAACCTCAAAATCGCTCACAACAGCAGGTGTTTTTCCCGTAGACTTACCAAAAACACGAATATCCCGGATAGAAAGATACTCCGAAACGGTGTATCTTTTATTGACAAACTTGATATACCTCGCCTTAAATGGTTTCTCAAACTCTATATAATCGTGCGGCGTATCCGTATTTTTATCTGTTTTATCTACTATTAGATACCAATCTTTTCCATTGTTTGATGCCTGAATATCATAGCTTTGATACACATTCGGGGTGTATCCTTTCTGAGTTGCTCCATATTCGCCAAAATTAACCTGGATAGCTTGAATCTGGCAAGAGGCGGAAAGATCTATTTCCAACCATTCAGAAATACCATTGCTAGCTGCTACCCAGGAAGTACGTACATCTTCATCCACGGCATAAGATGCATTGGAACTGTCTTTCACCGATGAAGTAGTCACCTTTTTATTACAGGAAAGCAACATCCAACCTGGAGAAGTTTCTTCTTTTGTTGAATCTACAGAAGGCAGAAACAGTGGATAATCACCCAAATAGGTATCCGTATAGAGATAACCATCCTTATCGAATCCAGCAGGATAAAAAGAGATACGTCTCTCAAACATATGACGCACAGAAATAGAATTAGTAGCAACTTTCCAGTAATTGCCACCCACAGTAAACAGACACCCGTGACCGGCACCTCCAATAAAACCGGTTGGTTTGTATGACACAGGACTGTTCTCCATATAGGTAAACGGTCCGACGGGTGAATCACTAATGTATGCACCGTCTGCATACGATTTCCATTCCGTACCTGGAGCAGCGTACTGCAAATAATATTTTCCATCATGCGCAGTCATCCAGGAACCCTCAATGTACGGACGGCGATCCAACTCATTCTGCTCACCGGTTCGCTCCCATCCATGATTTTCCTTGTCGCTATTCAGACAAGTCACAACATCACTCTTCGCCTCCAATGTATTCAGATCAAGGATCTGTACAGAAATAGGATTTTGATTAGAACAACCATAATACATATAGAGGTTATCTCCCTCTACATAAAAAGCCGGATCCCAGTATGACCACAACTCTTTTACCTTTTTCCATTCCCCTTTTTCCGGATGTTCCGAGCTGTAGAGCATACCTCTACCCGCTGTCGAACCTACATAATAGATTGATTCATTGTGAATAAATACCCCCGGTGCGTAATCCTCAATAGGCAATACAGAATCGGGAATAAACACATGCTTCCAGTTTACAAAATCAGTGGAATGCCAATATCCCGATGATTTCGAGGCAAAGAGGTAATACTCTCCTTTGAACGAAACCACAACCGGATCGGCAGCCTCCCTAATCCCATTTCCTCCATCGATCTTCATAAATCGATAGTTTAGATTGATTGGATTGCAAAAGGTTTTCGGATGATCAGCAACCTTTGCCTGAATTGGACTCTCCGTATGACAGGCAACAAGCACTGCTGCTACTGACAAGAACGAACAAAAAAGCACAACTTTTGATAATTTCATACTCCAATTATAATAATGACGTTACTGTTCATTTGACTTTTGACAAAAGAATGCAAGACCCTCCACCAGGAGCCAGTTTGACATGTATACTGTTAGTCTTGGTTACAATCTGCTTTGAAGATTTGTAACTCTCCTTATGCGTACGATAATCTGAATCATCACCATCCTGAATGATGAGTGCCTCAAATTTTCCACGACCAAGGAATGACAAAGGGATATCTAGTTCACGTGATTGTTCATTGGTTGCTGCCCCGACCAGCCAGTTTCCATCAGCTGCCTGACGCGCCATGACAATATGTTCGCCGATTTCGCCACTCAGTGTAATACTTTCTTTCCACGGCATCTTCTCGGAAGCTAAGAATTGAAGCAATTCAGGATGTTTCTGATAATTCTCAGGGATGTCAGGTATTATAGTAGCACCAGAGAAAACAATCAATGTACGTGCTATTTCAGCGGTCAAAGTTGATGGCACAGCAGACGCATAATCAACTCGACCTGCCTGAGTGAGATCGGCTAATCCATTGTTCATATCCAAAGGACCTGATAACATATTTACAAATACGCTGGTAGTAAATGTTTCCGGTGAAAATACGTGACGTCCATCAAGTTGGGCGTGACAGTATTCTCTTGTAATAGCATTGGGCCATGTTCTCATCTGACCGTATGGATGCACCGGACCATCATGAAAGTCACACAGCAAATGATTTTTAGCACATAATCGTGTAATCAGTCGGGTACGTTCATTCTTTTCTACAGGATTCCCTTGCATAAAGCCATATTTCACACCCGCAGCTCCCCAACTTCCATATTGCTCTAAAGTCTGTTCCAGAGGGAAATTACGTCCGCCAACATCGTTGAGATAAAGCCAAATGCCAACTCCTTTTTCTTTTCCGTACTTAATAATCTCATGGACCTGTTCAACTTTTCCACCTTTTATCGGGTCTGAATTTTCTCCGAATTCAGGTCCGTACCAATCTGCATCAAGCACGAGATGCTTCATATTGTTTTCTGACGCAAAATCAACCATTCGTTTCCAAGATTCCAATGACATGGTATATTTAAAATCACCAGCCACAGCTCCGTTAATTCGCCAGTCCCATACAGCAACACCTGGTTTTACCCACGAAAAGTCCAATCCTTCTTCCGGATCCGGATTTAGAAGCTCAATAATATGGGAATCAACCATATCGCCGGGTTTTCTTCCGAAAAAGATGACACGCCATGCATCATTGGGCATTGAAGCCACACTAAAAAGTTTTTCATTAGACTTTGATTTCAATACCAATGGATCGCCGGAATTTAAGCAGGCCTCATGAATAGCCATGTAACTGTTATTATTTACTTTAATTGTCATTACCGGCAATCTTTTCCCATCCACAAGCGTTAGTTTATCAGGTCCAAGATTCGGCCTTTCTCCATTATAAAACCAAGCTGTATAATCATCTGCAAAATTAAACTGGGTTAGTTCCGAAGTTGGACTTCCTGAATTTACCTTGTATCGGAATGCCACGCCGTCATCAAACGCACGAGCAATAAGATCGTATGATTTTAAATTCAAGGTTAATTCATTGTAGTGATCACGAACTTTTGTTCTTTTCCCCCAGACGGGAACCCAAACTCCATCAACCGATTTCTTTTTCGCCTCTACAAACTCGACAGATCCAATGCCTTCAAGTCCTAATACCGATTTCCCTATTAACTCCTTTTTATCGGCGCTAAAAGAATAAGATACAGCCCCCTCTTTGGTCACGGACAATTCTATCAGTAACTTTTTGTCGGGAGAATTCAGTGTAATAGAGATTTTATCTCCATTGTTTTTCTTCAACGGACTAGCATTGATTATCATGCAACTAAGTAAAAGTCCGGTTAAGAAGTACAGCTTTCTTGTCATTTTTATTTGTTTTAAATGGTATTATAATCAGAATACTTTCAAGGAATTTAAATACCGGGATTGAAAATAGATTTTCAAAATACTTTCTTTTTCATTTGGAAATAGTCTTTGAATAAGGCACAATATCGTTCCTCTCATGCGTTTCAGAAATTAAAGGTTACAACTACACAGCAAAAGTATCCAATAAAATTTAATATGGAAAGAGATAGATGTGCATTTTATGAAAAGTCCTTTTCACACATATAAAATAGCCTTCAAGTAACAGATACAATAAGTGCGGATATTGCCAAGCTCCTGTTACTCATTGTTACAAACCTTATTCTCTGAGAGTGCAGATAAAGACTGTCCAATACATCGACAATAAGCACTCAGAAAATGGAAAATCAAATTAGTTGAGTTTGTTTATTTTTAATATTCTTTCTAGGTCTAAACAAATAGTACGCAATGATTCATTCTGGTTTCATCATTACTGATAGGAATCAACCACGTATCGATTCCCTTTTGAAAACTCCTGATATAGATAGTGCCAAGTTGCTATTGGCTTAGCACTATCTGATGTATTACCTGATTCATGAACTTGGATTGCACGACTCTGAATACACAAATCATCACTTTATAATCAGCTTCATTGAATAACTTTTTTCACCCAGACCTGCTTTTAGAATATACAACCCGTTCAGCAAATTGTTTGTGTTAATCGTAATACGGTACTCCCCAGGTTCTTTTATTCCATTTTCTACATCCAGTTGTTTTAGTCCTACAATCGAGTATATTCCAATATTTACCAAAGATGGATTCTCTAGTGTGTACGTCACTGTAATCTCATTGGATGAAGGACTGGAATAGACCTCCACAGGATCCTGAATTGATAAAGAGGCTACATCAAGAGTCGGATCAAACGTTTTGAAAGACCATACATAATCTTTTCCAAGACTAATACCCGGCGCATTTTTCACTCCGCTGGTGATGGTCACAGTATAGGTCATGGCCTGATCCAACAGACTATCCGGCTGAAATGAGAAACCGGTTAATGTCCTTGTTATCTTGCCTGTAAGTGTCTTTTCCCGGTCAGAAACTATAATATTTACATTGTTGAATGAAAGAGAATCCATCTCTTGACTGAAAACAGCAACAATGGCGGACGAAAGATCTTCGATGATTGAATCCGATTGCGGAGTAATCTGCACAATATATGGAGCCGGAGTAAGCAGTTCAAAATTAATTGTACCTGTTGCACCATCAGCCAGAGAACTGTTTTTTGACTGACTGCCATAACCTGCTTTATAGGTTCGGATACTAATATATCCGGCAGGAATACTGTCTATAGTATACGTCCCGTCGATACCGGTATAGATTTCCCTTATTCCATTGGCAGTAACCAGCACACTATCCAAAGGATTATTTGTGCCCGATTCTACTATTGTTCCGGTAACTGTAGCATATTGTCCCAGTTTAGCCTTGTTGATTAAGATTTTTACAAAATCAATCGCATAACCATCACCTGCACCAGTCGTGTAATCATCAAATCGAAAACTTACTTGCCCGTCTTCGAAAAGGTATAAATATTCAGAAGGAACATTTGCACTTATCATTTTACCAATCGGACCGGTCTGAGCCAACGAATTAATTATATTTTCCAGAAAAGGGACACGCACGCTATCAATCGTAACGGTGTAGGACGCTCCCCAGACAGGAGCCTGAAAGTCATCGACGAAGATCTGCAAGATGACCGATTCGATGGCTAGTCCATTGAGGTCGTAACGAAGGGTAACCGGGGTCACTGTATTGGCAGGACGTGATGTTGTATTGGTATAACCATCTCTGCCAGAAGGAGGTGTACCAACGTAACTACTGACAACCATGATTCTGTCTGTTCCGGCAGGATCATCTTCATTGACACTCCAGGGAAATCCATGTCCGGGAGTGTTATTGCCCGAAAAAGGATTAAACTCGGTTGGCCAGCCAAAATTCAGATTATCAATATCCCCCACTCTGACCATTAATTGCGCCTGAGAGGTATTGATGAGAGTCACATACTGTTCAGACCAATTGCCATCATCCTCTGTTATTGTCTGACCGTAGCTTGCAGGGAGACAAAGAAGGAATGAAAACATTAAAAGTAATTTGAAGATTGATTTCATAAGCTTAGGTTTTACTGATGAATAAAACAGACCTTATAATTATACAGAATACAACATTCACCTAAAAAGACAAACTTAATCTATTATTTCTATTAGAGTCCTGAATTTAAGTAGTTTGGATTATATAAATATTGTTAATTCAACGAATCATAAGTAGCCTTTCTTTCAGATTCAACATTTAAAAGGGTGAGCTGAATCAATGTCCTATCTCTTAGATTTTGAGAGAAATAGAATACCTCTTGGCAGAGTTCTCAGATAATCCCTTTCTTTCTTTTGAACCAATCACGTACAATGAAGTTTGTAACAAAAATATTTTTAAATTATTGAAACGAGATACACTTTTAATACTTACATTTGTATGAGTTTATAAGAAAGACAGAATTTTTGAAACTAATGATATTATGAAAAAAGAAATTAAGTTCAGCCTTGTTTACCGTGACATGTGGCAATCCTCAGGAAAATACCAACCACGTGCCGATCAATTACAACGTATTGCTCCTCTTATTATAGAGATGGGCTGTTTTTCACGTATTGAAACGAATGGAGGTGCCTTTGAACAGGTGAATCTCATGTATGGAGAAAACCCAAACGTTGCAGTACGTACCTTCACCAAACCATTTAACGATGCAGGCATTCAGACACACATGCTCGACCGTGGATTGAACGGACTCCGCATGTTTCCTGTTCCTGCTGATGTGAGAAAACTCATGTATAAGGTAAAACATGCTCAAGGGGTTGATATTACCAGAATATTTGACGGACTGAATGATGTTAGAAATATTATCCCATCTATCAAATATGCTTTGGAGGCTGGCATGATCCCGCAGGCATCGTTGTGCATCACCCACTCACCTGTTCACACGGTTGAGTATTATTCTGCTATTGCTGACGAACTCGTCGCTGCTGGTGCACCGGAGATATGCCTGAAAGATATGGCAGGAATTGCCCGTCCCGTTTTTCTAGGGAGACTGGTAAAGTCCATCAAAGAGAAGCACCCGGAAGTAATTATTCAGTATCACAGTCATAGTGGTCCGGGATTGGATATGGCTTCTATTCTGGAAGCTTGTGAAAACGGAGCTGATATTATTGATGTAGCCATGGAGCCTCTATCCTGGGGAAAAGGCCACCCGGATGTAATATCTGTACAAGCTATGCTGAAAGATGCAGGATTCAAGGTGGCAGAAATTGATATGAAGGCATATATGAAAGCCAGAAGTATGACACAAGAGTTTATCGATGATTTTCTGGGATACTTTATTGATCCGACCAACAAACATACCTCATCTCTTTTGCTTCAATGCGGATTGCCCGGAGGTATGATGGGATCCATGATGGCTGATCTGAAGGGGGCTCATTCCAGTATCAACATGACGCTAAAGAATCAGGGAAAAGAACCCTTGACAACCGATGACCTTCTTGTGATGCTTTTTGATGAAGTAGAATACGTATGGCCAAAGCTTGGTTATCCTCCATTGGTTACACCATTTAGTCAGTATGTAAAAAATGTAGCTTTGATGAATGTGATGATGTTGATCCGTGGTGAAGAGCGATATTCCATGATTGATGCCAATACCTGGGGAATGATTCAAGGTTTGAGTGGCCGCTTACCCGGGCCACTTGCTCCAGAGATAATAGAGCTTGCAAAGTCAAAGGGATTACTATTTTCGGATGAAGATCCGCAGAAGAATTATCCGGATGCGTTGGATACTTTCCGCAAGGAGATGAAAGAAAATGAGTGGGATTGTGGAGCTGATGATGAGGAACTCTTCGAACTTGCCATGCATGACCGTCAGTATCGCGATTACCGTTCCGGCCTTGCCAAGAAACGTTTTGAGGAAGAAGTGGAAAAAGCCAAAAGCGAACAGATGTCTCAACAAGGTATTTCGGTAGAGGAGATCAAAAAAATCAAACATGCCAAAGCTGAACCTGTTGCTGCCAATATGCCTGGAGAGATCTTATGGGAGATAAATCCGGTTTTGCCTTGTATCCCTCCCGCTATTGGTACTAAATACGCTGATGGAGATTGTTTTTGCTACATTTCAACACCATATAACACGCTCGAAAGACAAGTTATCCTCTTTTCCGGTAAGATGATTGAGGTATGCGTCAAGCAAGGTGAGTTTGTTAGAAAAGGTGATATTCTAGGTTATATTGAACGTATCTAAGCTAATTATATCCTATATTTAAACATAAGTGGGGAAGCTCTGATTGAGCTTCCCCACTTATGTTTTTGGCTACAAACTCCCTTATCAATCCTTTGCTGCTCTATAATTGATAGCGGTCATTTGAAGCACTTATTTTCGCCTTTCCATAAAGATCCGCCATTTCTTATCTGATTTCTTTTCCCATCTGATTGGAATAAAAGTATTCTTTATCAGGATGAAAAAGTCATCTTGTCTTGATACATTACTCATTTCAAAGCACGGAATGATCGTTCTGAACTTTAGAACGATCATTCTAAAGTTCAGGATAACAAAAACATCCTTATGGATGATTTTTATCTACTGGTTTGGGCAAATTATGCCCCCTATTCAAAAGATTTATTTCATGGGTTGATTCTCATATTCTATAAGATTATTTCTGAAAAGTTATCTCGTATAGCGAAATTGAGTCAACTATAATAGATTAGTTTATCAATGACAAAGAAGAACGAAAAGAGAACCCTTCTTGTATCATTTATATAAATAGTTTGTTCGGAATTATCTTTTTTCATATCTTTGAAAGATAAGATTGTTTCTTACTAGATAGGAGACCACTTCGCTGGATATCGTTATTAATTAAACCCCTTACCCTATGAAAAGAAATGCTTTTACTCTGATTTTGGCTCTTGCTGCTTTCTTTGCATCTTTCGATGCACTGAATGCGCAAACAGCGAAGTACTACAATTCACCCATTGAAAGTACAGTTGACAGTCCGCAGTGGTTTTTCATTATGAACATGGGCACAGACAACAAAATTCTGGAGCTGAGTTCCGCTGGAACTGCAATCGCTGCGATTGCTACCCCAATTACCTCTAACAATGATCGTCAACTCTGGCGATTTGAGAAAAGTGGCAGTACGTACTCAATCATCAATAAAGCACAATCCGGAGCAATTACTGTGGAAGGTGCGGCAATGAACTGGAATGCGACAGCTACTACCGCTTTTACTCTTTCTGCAGTCGGCACAAACTGGGCCATTCAATATGGCACACAGTACTTTGATGCCAGCGGATCAACTCTGGCTGGAGTAACCAGTGCAACGGCTGCAACTGCACAGTGGATCTTTGTCAAAGCTCCTTTCGCAAGTACAGCTGCTGATCCCGTATGGATGCAACTGACTAGCCGTAGAACTGCAGCAGTAACAATTCCTGATCTGGAAAGTGGAGTTGTAAAATGGACCTCTACCAGTAATTTAAGCGACAATACACAGCTTTGGCGTTTACAGAAAGCGACTACCGGCTATAACTTGTATAACAAATCGGCAGAGACTTCGCCCATCCTCATGGGTACAGTACACAATGCTAACAACCTCACTACAACCGCCGGCACATCATTAGAAGTTGTTGCAACACCACTTACTGATGGCTATTTCTTCTTTTATGTGCCGGGTAGTAATTACAATCAATTTGATTACAGTTCTAATCTGACATGCGGAATTTATACCTATGCAGGTCAGATTAAGGTAAACGGCGGATTTAAACTGACTGTTATAGATGATTCAGCTCCTCTTGAGATTTCCGGCGTTACTTTAAGTCAGGGAACAATGATGACCGGTGTCGGTAACAGCGATGTGCCTGTTGTCCGTATGGCAATTGATGTAACAGGAATGTCCGGTTCGCTGCTGATGAATAATCTAAAGATGAGAGCTACCGGCACCACCGATATTACAGATGTGACTTCTATCAAGATTTATTATTCAGGAAAGAATGCAAAGCTTACTCCGGCTACTGCTACACTGCTTGAATCCGTGCCGGCTTCCTCCTCAGCATTGACTCTTACATTTGATAAGCCGGCTTCTCTTAAAACAGGAATGAACTACATCTGGATTGCCTATGATATTGCCGAAACTGCTATTGAAGGGAATAAAGTGGATGCTCGTATTACCGGTTATACCATTAATGATACATACATTGCTCTTTCAAGCGGATCTACCGCAGCAACAACGACTATCTTCCTGGGCGCTGCCACTCTGTTTGAGCCGGGTGATGACGGATCAAAATATTATCGTATTCCAGCGCTTGTAACGGCAGCAGATAGCTCGCTGGTTGCTGTTTGCGACCGTCGTAACAACAATAACGCTGATCTTCCGGGTGACATAGACGTTGTTGTACGCCGCAGTACTGATAATGGTAAGACCTGGAGCCCGCAGTTGAAGATTGCCGGAGAGGGTACTACGACCGGATATGGTGATCCCGCCTTACTGTTGGACAAGTACTCAGGAAAGATTCACTGTTTCTTTGCAGCCAACCAGGGACTATGGGCTTCTACTCCTACTGATCCTATCCGAATCTATCAGTCTGTCAGCGCCGATAATGGTGTCACATGGAGCACTCCGAGAGATATCACCGACATGATTTACGGAGCCAATGCTCCTCTCGCCCTTACCAAGACATGGAAGGGATCATTTATTGGATCGGGGCATGCACTGCAATTGCGCGACGGACGCATGATGTTTTCTATGGCTGTTCGGGAAACAGAGGTACAATCACTCAATAACTACATCGCTTACTCTGATGACTTTGGCGAAACCTGGACTACTTCAACAAATAAAGCGTGCAATGGTGGAGACGAATCCAAACTCGTTGAGCTCAGCGATGGCAGAATCATGATGAGTGTACGCCATGCACCCAACCGCTATGTAAACTACTCTTCAGATCGTGGAATGACTTGGGGAACTCAGTCTGTAAACAGTTATCTGGTGGATCCGGCTTGTAACGGTGAGATTCTTGAATACACATCCACAAAAGATGGATTGGATAGGAACCGTATCCTTCATTCCTTGTGCTATTCGACAACCCGTAGCAACCTTACCATTCTGATGAGTGAGGATGATGGTACAACATGGCCAGTAAAGAAAACTTTGAATGGACGTGGTTCAGCCTATTCTACACTGACCATACTTCCAGACGGTACTATCGGCTGCTACTTTGAAGATGATGCAAGCGGTGACGGTTACAACTTGCAGTTTGTGCGTTTCTCTTTGAGCTGGCTGACTGATGGTGCTCAGACCTGGGATATGGTCACTGAGGAACCTGCTATTGAAACGAAAGCTGCATCTATCTACTCAAAAGATGGCTTGATATATGTAGCAGGTGCAGATGCTCCTTATTCCATCACTTCAATCAGCGGAATAACTCTCAATCCTAATCAAAAGTTGGAGCCTGGTACGTATATTGTTACCATTGCAGGCATTTCCACAAAGGTGGAAGTGAAATAACAAGAGGCATTGCCCGTTTATTTGTATCTTTGCGCCACAAAGAAATAAATAAACGGGATGGCCGGACTGTATATACATATTCCTTTTTGTGTGAAGAGATGTGCTTATTGCGATTTCTTTTCCAATACAGATCTTTCACGCAGAGAAGAGGTAGTAGCAGCACTCAGTGAAGAGCTGAAGTTGCGAAGTAGTTATCTGAAGGGTGCTCCTGTCGAAACAATCTATTTCGGAGGGGGCACTCCTTCTTTATTAGAGGCTGAAGATTTCAGATTGATTTTCGATACGATAGATAACTCTTTCTTGCGCCGCAAGTTTCAGGAAGTTACTCTGGAGGCAAATCCTGATGATCTCAGTGCCGACTTTATGAAGATGCTCAAAGAGTTTCCTTTCAACCGGATCAGTATCGGAATCCAGAGTTTACAGGACGACGAACTGATAATGC
>CAXXFJ010000037.1:0-94894 GCA_963677415.2 Bacteroidales bacterium
GAAAAGAAACCGGTTAAGATACTCTTTGTTTGTCTCGGAAATATCTGTCGCTCTCCGTCGGCAGAAGCAATCATGAAATCATTGGTAGAGCAAACCGGGATGGGGAAAAGCATTGAGATAGACTCAGCAGGTTTATTGAGTTATCATCAGGGATCTTTGCCTGATGAGCGCATGCGTATGCATGCGAGAAAGCGCGGATATGAACTGACCTCACGCTCCCGGCCGATCACTACAAGTGACTTTTATTACTTCGATCTTATCATTGGTATGGATGATTCAAATATCGCCGAACTTCTATCGCGTGCTCCCGGACTGGAAGAAGCGAAAAAGATCCATCGGATGACGGACTATTGCCAGCGGATAAAGATGGATCATGTACCCGATCCCTATTATGGTGGACATTCCGGCTTTGAGACAGTACTGGATCTGTTGGAAGATGCTTGTGAAGGTCTTTTGGAGGAGCTTCGTAAGAGCTAAGAACGCGATTGTATTTCTCCTATCTGCCTCCCATATGTCATTGCGGGCCTTTGATACGTCATTGCGGGCTTGACCCGCAATCTCCCCTTCTTTGCTGAAGCTATTATTAGTTGGTCCATCCATTGCGTTCCTGATTCCATCTCACACTACAATCCGGTCGTGGAGGTGCATTGGAGGGGATCACTATGCCGAAGCAACTACGTATTCCGGTTTTCGGATCATAATCCTCATACGGATAAGTATCCTCACTTCGAAGTTCCTCCCGGAGCCTTTGCTCCAGTCTGGGACGCGTGGTGGCACCGGGACGGATAAAATTTGAGAAGTAGCTCTTCGCATCCTGAAGCGAACGAATATTTGTTTCACTGCCCATCAGTCGGACATGATCTTTAAAACATTGCGCAATCAAGAGCTGATTATCCTCAAAACGTTCCTCCAGAGCAGATTGCCTGCCCACCAAACCAATCCATAGTTCATCTTCAAAAGCCTGATCAATGTAATATTCCCACTGCGATACAGGAAGTTCTTCCGTTTTCTTCTGTTTAGTATCGTCACAGACTGTTGCTACTTTTTTACCTTCTGAATAAGAAGTTTTTTTATTCTTCTCTACTTTACTCTTTTCTACTCTATTTGCTTCCCCTTCAGAAGAGTTAGTACTACTATTATTCAGAGCTTTAGCTGCAGCACCTTTCTTACCATTCTCTGATGATTTATCTTTCTTAACATCATATGGTTCCATTCTTTTGATCAATCCGGTTGAAAAAAACGATCCCTCTTCGACGATAAACAGATCAAAGTCAGTGACCACTTTCATGAGTTTGGTGTACGAGATCTTCACTTTCCGAGCGATAGACCGGATGGCGCTTAAGTCGCTGCGATATCCATCTTGCGCACGCAAATGTTCAATCAGCACCCAGTAAGCACCATACATTTCAAGGCCACCCTTTTCTATCAGATTCATGAGTTTAACATCGCTGAGTGCTAAAAGATCATGTGGGAAGTAGAGCCATTTTTTCATTTGGATTGTTTTTATAAGACCACTTCGTTGTGACCTTTTTTGCAGATACAAATGTACAATCCCCGAATTTGACAAATGTAGGTTCAGTGAGTTTTAAGGCAGTAATTGGCAGCTAGTGGACGATAAATAGTAAATGAGCTGTTGCAATCATATAGTTACAATACAACGAAGTCTTTTACTCCGGATAAATGAAATAGTTACATACAGAAGAAGCACTTCTCGCGTGCCTTTGAAAGTTCCGTTTCACGTTCATGAAACGGAACAAACGACCTGACGTTTAACGCTCTTTATCCTTATAAAGATACAACATTATCAGGCCAAAAGCAAGGATAATCCCATGTTAAATTACTGCTAACCAAAGTTCTTTTTGCAGATGGATGTTAGGTTTATTTATGGCGATGGACTTCAAGAGAATGTTATTATAATACAGACTCTTCTCTTATATCCGGTGATTGTATCTTGATGTCTAGTACCTGCTATAATTTATGGCACCCCGTGATGTGGAAGTATTTTAGAAGTGAAATCGCATATAAATAACGGTATGTTTGTAAGATTTTCATCCATGGAAATCCCTGTAATCATCCGCTGATGCTTATTATTTGGATGAGACTATCCGTTTATCCTTTAACTCCGGATACTTGATACGCGTGTGGTATATAATCTTCAAACGTTTCTTAAACACATTCTTTACACGTTCTACATCTTTGAATGTTATAGGAGAATTCTTAAATGCTCCTTCGGCTATTTGCATGTCAATGGTATTTTCAACCAGAGTGGAGATAGACTCATCGGTGTATGTCTGTAAACTCCTGGAAGTCGCTTCTACTGCATCTGCCATCATCACAATAGCTGTCTCTTTGGAGAAAGGGATGGGCCCGGGATACGTAAATAAAGATTCGTCAACTTCTTTGTCCGGATATTTATTCTTAAAGGAATTGTAGAAGAAGCGAACTTTGTTTACACCGTGATGGGTCCGAATGAAATCCACCAAAGGTAGTGGGATATTGTATTTTTCAGCTAGTTTGACCCCGTCAGCCACGTGATTGATAATGATTTGAGCACTTTCGTCAAATGCCAGTTCGTCGTGAGGATTAAGTCCAACCTGGTTTTCAGTGAAGAAGGCCGGATTTTTCATCTTTCCGATATCGTGATAAAAAGCTCCTGTGCGCACCATTTGTGCATTTGCATTGATATTTCGTGCGGCTTCATAAGCAAGAGTTCCAACTTGCAAAGAGTGCTGGAAGGTACCCGGACATTCCTCCGACAGTTTTCGTAAAGCCGGATTGTTAACGTTTTGCAATTCAATCAGTGTCACAGTAGAAAGATAACCAAAGGTACGTTCAAAAATATAAATCAATACATATGCGAACATGATAAGAGCGGAGTTGATCAAGAGAAAACCATACATGTTGATATTGATTTTGGACCAATCTCCTTCCTGAATCAGAGCAACTCCGGTGTATAGCAGACAATATGTCAAAAAGATGTAGAAGGCAGATGTGACAAGTTGAGATCGTTGGGTAAGATCGCGCAGACTGAACACTGCTGTCATTCCGACTGCAATTTGCATGGTTAGGAACTCAAATGGGAAAGGCGTGATAAATGAGGCGGTCATGACAGTAATCACATGCGTGAAAAGAGCAGTGCGGGAATCGAAAAACGTACACAAAATAATAGGCAAGATTGAAAAAGGAATAAGATAGACTGTCAGTAGCTTAGTGGATACAGCGATACAGGTTGCAACGATAAAAATGACAACCAGCATCAGAATAAAACTGATATCCCGTACGCTTCTGAATAGTTCCAAGCGGAAAAGGAGCAGAAACATATACAATGAAAATAACATGAGTCCGATGATAAATAATTGTCCGATAAAGACAATGTTCAGATGAGTCTTCGAACTCTTTTGTGAATCGGACACTATCTTCAATGAGCGCAAGATGGAATAGGTGGTTGGGCTAATAATCTCACCTTTATCAATGATGCGTTCTCCTGATTGTACCAGTCCACTTGCTAAAGAGATGCGCCCAAGCATTGCCTGTAGCATCTTCTCTGACGTATTACTGTCAAAGACCAGATTCTCGTGGATGTAATTATTCAGATTGCACGACTTGAGCAACTCTTTGTCAAGACTGCGTGGCGATTCGTTTAGAATGGCCTCGTAAGCAGAGGTTGCAGTGTATAGTTGAGAAATAATATTACTCTTATAGATATTATTCTCTCCGAGACGAATGGATTTCTTCCCGGATCGGATCAAAGAGTCTGAAGTAACAGCATGAATGATTCCCTTTGAGTATATCTCAGTCAGTTTGGTCTCAATATATTTCAGGTAGGAGACTGGAATAATCGTATGAAGTGAGGCTGTATAGTCTGATTTTAATTTATCAATCTGTTCGTTTGGTATCTGTGTCTCTATTTTAAAGTAGGGGGAGAAACTACCTTTAATACTGTCTTTTTCATGGTTCAGAACGTCCTCAGCTTTATAAATAGGAAAATCAAAAGGAGCGGTAAGTAACTCATATTTCCAGGGTTTACCTTGAGTGAAGGTGTATCTGAACTGAGTATCGCGTGGAAAGAAGTAGGCGATCAATATCGCTGAACTCACAAAAAGTACAATCCTTTTGATGATCTTATTTCTTTTACGTCCTGAATTTGTATGTATTGCTTGATCCATGATGCGCTATTTATTGCCGAAAATTACTAAATAATGTAGAGATAGAATCCTTTTTTCTTCGAAATATTATTGAATATCTTAAATTCATACAGAGTAGAGGAAAAAAAGAGTATTTTTGCGGCTTATATTATAGTTGAAGAGAATGGAAAGAAAAGTTAGAGTTCGTTTTGCTCCGAGTCCAACCGGCCCATTACATATCGGCGGGGTACGAACCGCATTGTATAATTATCTATTTGCAAAACAATTGGGTGGCGATTTTATTCTTCGTATTGAAGATACGGACTCTACTCGTTTTGTGCCGGGAGCTGAGGAGTATATCATTGAATCCTTCGATTGGTTGGGAATAAAGTTTGATGAAGGCGTCGGCGTAGGAGGCCCTTTTGCACCCTATCGTCAGTCTGAGAGGCGCTCTATTTATCGGGCCTACGTGGATCAGTTGCTGGAAAGCGGACATGCATACATCGCTTTTGACACTCCTGCCGAACTTGATGCAAAACGGGTTGAGATAGCAAACTTTCAATACGATGCATCTACTCGTATGAAGATGCGTAATTCACTGACTCTAACAAAAGAAGAGGTAGATTTACTTATTGACAAAGGTGAGCAATATGTAGTTCGTGCCAAAGTCGAACCCAATGAAGATATCGAGGTGATAGACCTGATTCGTGGTAAGGTTGTGATTAATTCTTCTGTTTTGGATGATAAAGTGCTGTTTAAATCAGCAGATCAACTGCCAACTTATCACTTGGCAAATATAGTAGATGACCATTTGATGGAAATAAGTCATGTCATTCGTGGTGAAGAATGGCTTCCTTCCGCCCCTTTGCATGTGCTTCTATACCGTTATTTCGGCTGGCTGGATACGATGCCTCAGTTTGCGCATCTCTCCTTGTTGTTAAAACCCGATGGAAATGGCAAATTAAGCAAACGTGATGGTGACCGACTAGGTTTTCCTGTTTTTCCGCTCAACTGGACCGATCCTAAATCAGGAGATCTCTCGTCCGGCTATCGTGAAGCTGGTTATTTCCCTGAAGCTGTGGTTAACTTCCTCGCATTGCTGGGCTGGAACCCTGGCAATGATGAAGAATTGTTCTCCATGGATGACCTGATTAAACTCTTTTCCATAGAACGCTGCAGCAAGAACGGTGCCCGCTTTGATTATGAAAAGGGGAAATGGTTCAATCACAAGTACCTTTTGATGAAAGAGAACGAAGAGGTTGCGCGGATGATGTTGACCGAACTTCAGGCTCATCAGGTAGAAGCTCCCTTTGAGATGATAGTTAAAGTGGTTGCATTGATGAAAGATCGTGTCTCTTTCGTAAAGGATTTGTGGGACCCGTGTGCCTTCTTTTTTGTGGCACCGGTTGAATATGATGAAAAGACAATAAAGAAAAGATGGAAAGAAGATACTCCTGCTCAGATGAGAGAGCTCGTTGCTCTATTAGAAGGTATCGATGATTTTTCCATTCAACATACAGAAGAAGTGGTCATGAACTGGGTTACCTCTAATAATTATCATATGGGTAATGTGATGAATGCTTTCCGATTAACTTTAGTCGGCGAAGGGAAAGGTCCCCATATTTTTGACATTACAGAGATTCTCGGTAAAGAAGAAACAATCAGACGGATTAAGTCCGCTGTAGCTGCTATTGGATGAAAATAAAACTAATTACTGGAGTACTTATTGCTCTCTCATTAGGATTTTCGTTGAGAGCTTTTCCCCAAAAAAAAGAGTGGGGTATAAGTACGTATGGTTTCTTTGATAATCAGGAATATAAAAGTAACAATCGGATTCCCCAAACAATGGCAGGTATGTGGATTCAGCCACATCTCGATTTGCAGTTGGATAAGAAACAATCTTTAAATATAGGAATTGGAGGTTTGTTGGAGTGGGGAGCTCCTGATCTTTTTCGCAAGGGTTTGCTTACCGCCTATTATCAATATTCTCTTCCATCCTTCAAATTTTCTTTAGGCTCATTCTCCCGCGATCACTTGCGCGGTGAGTATTCGAATGCCTTTTTCTCAGATTCTATTCGCTATTATCGTCCCAATATACAAGGATTTACTTTTCAATGGGGTAATTCACATGATTACGCCGAACTCTTTCTTGATTGGACTTCTCGTCAGACAGCAACCCAAAGGGAACAGTTTATGGTAGGAGGGGCAGCTAAATATAACTATCATTTATTGTTTGGAGGCATGCGTGGCTATTACTATCATTATGCGAAAGTCAAAGACGCGCCGGCGAATATGTCAATACAGGATTATGCTATATCTAATGCCTTTATCGGCATTGACTTGTCAAGAAATACATCTTTTGATTCATTACTCTTTCAGATCGGTCCGCTTGCCGGATTGGAACGTAACCGGGGGATTGGCAACTGGCAACTTCCAATAGGGATGCTGGCAGAGTTTCGTATCGCATGGAAACAACTTCTCTTAGAAGAGACACTATATATTGGGAATAGTCAACAACGTTTTGGTGACTTGGGCACAGGAGCGTATTATTGGAATGATGCCTTCTACCGTTCAAAAACCTACAGTCGGACAGATATTTACTATAAACTGATACATAATAGATTTGCTCAATGTTCTCTCGGTGCAACGTTTCATATCGAGGGAGGCAATGTTAATTGGCAACAGAAGCTTCTTCTCCAGGTACAGCTTGATAACCATAAGATGCATAACAAGAAGAGATCCTTTTAATTCGGCTCTTAAAAACACATAGATCATGTATAATCTCGGAATTATTATATTTGGCTTTACCATTCGATTTGCTTCGCTTTTTAATAAAAAGGCCAAACTGATGATCAAAGGTCAGCATGCTACTTGGTCAATCTTAAAGTCGAAGGTTAAAAAAGAAGATCGTTATATCTGGGTACATGCCGCCTCCTTGGGCGAGTTTGAACAAGGGCGTCCTTTGATTGAGAAGATAAAGAAGCAACATCCGGAATATAAGATCTTATTGACCTTTTTTTCTCCATCCGGTTATGAGGTACGTAAAGACTATGTCAAAGCTGATATTATATGCTATCTGCCGTTTGATACCTTGATCAATGTGCTCCGCTTTTTCCTTTTAGTTCGTCCTGAAAAGGCTTTATTCATAAAATATGAGTTCTGGCCCAACTATTTTATGTATATGAAGATGTTGGGGATTCAATTGTATAGTGTATCCTCTATTTTTCGTCCGGGACAGTTATTCTTTAAAAGTTATGGATTGATTGCAAGGAGGATGCTTACTCAGGTCACTCATTTCTTTGTTCAGGATGAACGTTCAAAAGAGCTACTTGCAGGGTTGGGTCTAACAGGTAATGTAACGATTGTGGGCGATACTCGTTTTGACCGGGTGAAAGCCATCATGGAACAAGCAAAATCTCTTCCTCTGGTTGAAGCCTTTGTTCAAAGGAGACTCCCGGGAAAAGAGAATGGATTTACTTTAGTTGCAGGTAGTAGCTGGCCTAAAGATGAAGATCTGCTGATCGAGTATTTTAATAGCCATCCGGAGATCCGATTGATTATTGCTCCACATGAGATTCATGAAGAACATATTTCTTTGATAATTTCCAAATTAACACGTCCTTTCGCTCGTTATACCAAGTGTAATGAAGATGATATTGTCCATGTGGATTGTCTGATTGTCGATTGTTTTGGAGTGTTATCTTCTATCTATCGCTATGGTCAGGTAGCTTATATTGGAGGCGGTTTCGGCGTGGGGATTCATAACATCATTGAAGCAGCTGTCTATGGTGTTCCTGTCATCTTTGGACCAAATCATGAAAAGTTTCGTGAGGCGAAAGAACTGATGACAATGGGAGGTGGACATAGTATTCAGAACTACGAGGAATTATCTTACTTGCTTGACCGTTACATCACAGAGGAAGGTGCAATCATACATGATGGCAACGCTTCCTCTAACTATGTAGAATCAAATCTTGGAGCAACGAATACAATTATTTCTTCTTTGAATTTGTAGAACGCTGCTCTCTCAAATTACTTTTTTTCCTTATGTTCCTCTGTTTCATACCAGGAAGCGTACATAAGATAATTATTCGCAATCTTCTGGTTCAGCTCTTTCGATTGTTGGGGATCTACTTTCTTTACAAATCGGCCTGGAACTCCTGCATAGATACTTCCCGGTTCGACAATAGTGTTTGCCAAAATCAATGCTCCTGCTGCAATTATTGCTCCTTCTCCGATTACCGCATGATCAAGGACTGTAGCTCCGATGCCTACCAAAGCTCCATCTCTGATGTCTGCTCCATGAATGGTCACATTATGTGCGATCGTCACATCGTTGCCTATTTCAATGATCGACTTCTCATAGAGAGTGTGCAATACTGCTCCATCCTGAATATTTACCCGATTGCCGATTCTGATTGTGTTTACATCCCCGCGAAGTACGGTGTTGAACCACAGGCTACAGTCATTCCCTATCGTCACATCGCCTACAATTGTTGCGTTTTCGGCAATATAACAGTTGGTCCCAATTTGAGGAGTAAAGCCTCTTACAGATTTTATAAGTGCCATATTTCTTAGTTTGTTGAATATATATTATTTAATAAGTCGATTAAAGCTTCAGCTTCAATGTTTTTAGCAATGATTGTTCCTTTATTGTCCAAAAGATAGATTGATGGTGTACGTGATATATCGTAGTATTCCCAGAAATAGGAAGTCCGTTCCGGATCCCATGCATTGATCCATTTATTACATCCATGTTGATCAATAAATGCCTCCCATTCTTCTTTGAGATCACTCAAACAGATCGCGACTACTTTCAACCCGGCTTTTTCAAACCGTTCAAACCCCTCCTTGTATATAATTGGAACTGACTCATGGCAATGAGCACAGTCCGGTTCGTAAAAGAATAACACCAGATGGGTGGCATGAATTGTGTCTGTCTGTATTGGGTTGTTATTGAGATCATATAAATTGAGAGGCTTGGCAATCTGTCCGATGCGGCAATAGCGGATTCGCTCCTTTTCTTCGCCCATTCTTAAGACGAATGGTTCGAACGGGTATTCCTTTTCAAGCTGAGGCCAGTATTTTTCTTCTAAGTAGTAACGCACGTTTTCCATCTCGACTAAGGGACTTTCTTCTGCAAAAACGAAACACTTTTCTATCAGATAGCGTTTGCAAAGAGTGTTGCTATCCACTTTATTAATCAACCATATACATTTCTGTTCAAACAATTCCGGCTGTTTTGCGAGTTGCATTCTTAACCATCGGTTGACCTTCTGTGGCACAAAAAGAGTGTTCCAAAGTCGTTCGTCATTCAGATCAATAGAATCAAAATAGTCTTCAGATTCAGTATTGGAAGGTGCAATAATTGCTTGAATGAATGCAGCCAAAAAGCTGTCTTTATTCTCGTGAATGATTTTGTTCATCGAAGTGAGCATCTTTTGATCAATTTTCCTGACCTTTTTCACTAATGATTGTTTCGTCTTTTCATTTCGTGTAGAATCAATCTTCTTTGTAAGAGACTCTTTTAATTCCTTTTGTTTGCTTAGAAGGTTCTTGAAGGCAGCAAAGAGAGATGATTCCTTTGCACCCTTGATACGGGTATCATCCAAGCGGGAGGTGTCTATGCTGATTGTCATCTTCTCTTCATCCCCAACAAGGATGTCATAACTGAGCGACGGAGATAGTTTGATGAAACAGAAATGATCTTTTAGTGAAGCCTTTCCTTCAAAAATGCCATTTCCCCGTTTGTTGGTGGTCAGCGTATCGATGGACAAGAGCTTCCCGCCAATGCACTCCCATAGAACAAGCTTCTGCTCACGTAATTGAGGACACTTTACTTCAATCCGATACCCACCCGAACTTTCAGCTCTGGCTTGGAATCCAATGAAAAGAATCAAGAATGTGAAAATCAGTCGATGTTTCATAAAACGCTTGTTTGATTCTTGAGCCACTCTTTCTCTTTCTCATTTAAAGAAGGAGAAAGTTTGTCATATACCATCTGATGATAGTCATTCAACCATTTTAATTCTTCTTGATTCAGAAGCTCTTTAGCAATCAAGTTCTTATCAATAGGAAACAGAGTTATAGTTTCGCATTGGAAGAACTTGCCGAACTGAGTTTCTTCCTTTTCTTTGATCAGGATCATATTCTCAATGCGAAGTCCATATTCTCCATTTCTATAGATCCCGGGTTCATTGGATAGTACCATACCCGGTTCCAATACTACCGGGTTCTCTTCCATGCGAATGCTTTGCGGTCCTTCATGTACATTCAGAAAGTGTCCGACACCATGCCCGGTGCCGTGCAAGTAGTTGATGCCATTTTCCCACATTACTTTTCGGGCCAAAATGTCAATTTGTGAACCGCGTGTCTTTTGCGGGAAGACTGCTGTTCCCAATGCTATATTCCCTTTGAGAATAAGCGTGAAATCCTTTTTCTGTTTTTCTGATGGAGTACTCAATGTAATGGTGCGGGTGATATCCGTGGTTCCTTTAAAGTATTGACCGCCTGAGTCAATCAATAAAGTCCCGTTGCGCTCGATTGTGTATGCATTATCAGGGGTGGGAATATAGTGAATTATTGCCCCATGATCCTTATAACCTGTAATTGTTCCGAATCCCTCACCTGCAAAATATGGCTGCTGACTTCTGAATTCTTTCAACATTTCTCCCACAGTATATTCTGTAACACTCCCCTTATCTATGTTTTCATCCAACCATATGAAGAATTTGGTCAAAGCAATCCCATCGTAAATCATTGCTTGTTTATATCCTTCTATTTCAACTTCATTCTTAATCGATTTTAGTCTGTTGGCAGGTGAAACCTGATTCATAATTTTGCATTCAGTAGGAATCGAGTTGTAAAGGGCGAGATTTGTTTTAGAAGCATCAAGCATAATCTTGCTTCCTGCTGGTAAATGGCAAAGAAATGGTGCTATCTTATTGTAATCAGCTAATTGTATATCTTCCTGCTTAAAGTAATTAAGGTCTTCTCTGTTTATTTTTGTTGGAGATATGAATAAAATACTCTTGTCCAATGAAATCAAGGCATATGAGATGACAACCGGGTTGTATTTGACATCATTGCCACGAATATTAAAGGTCCAGGCTATTTCATCCAATGCTGAAAGAAGTAAGTAGTCGCATTTTTCTTTTGCAAAAACTTCACGAAGATCGCCTATCTTCTCCTGAGATGAGCGACCGCAAAATTCTGTTGGAAATTCAAATAATGGATCAGACGGGAGTGTGGGCCTATCTTTCCAAATTAAGGAAATGAGGTCGGTTTTGCTGTTTAGGTGAAGTCCGCTTTTTTGGAGTGCAGCTTCTAATGACAGGGCATCCGATGCAGCATAGACCCATGAATCGATACCGACGGACGAACCTTCAGACAATCTTTCGCTCAGCCATTCTGCGAAAGAAGGGGAGTTTGGTAGCCCCATTTTTACAAGAATGATTCCTGTATTTTTCAGCTGGCTCGTTGCCTGAAGAAAATAGCGTGAGTCTGTAAATAGTGCAGCTTCTTTTAAGGTCAGGATGATTGTTCCGAAGGATCCGTCAAAACCGCTGATCCAGCCTCTGGCCTTCCAATGTGCAGCAGGGTATTCGCTCAGGTGTGGATCATTACTTGGTATTATATAGGCGCTAAGGCCATTTTGTTTCATTTCCTTTCGGAATGAATCGATTTGTTGCGTTACAGATAGGTTCATCGCATGAAGCTTTTGATTTTGAAGTACAAAACTAATCAAAATATACGATTGGACATATCCTTTATACCTATAATTAGGCATAACTAAACGAGGTTTCTCTCTTTTTAAAAGATTTGTTGCCCGAAAGTTTTGATAATAACCAAACTATTGATACTTTTGCACGCTCAAATAACAAAAAGCTAACAAATAATTAAATAACAAGAGTATGATTATTGTACCTGTAAAAGAAGGTGAGAACATCGAGAAATGTCTGAAGAAGTTCAAAAGAAAATTTGAAAAGACCGGCGTTGTGAAAGAGCTTAGAAGACGCCAGTGCTTTGATAAACCTTCTGTTGTCAAGAGAATCCAAAAGGAGCGTGCAGTGTATGTACTAAATTTGCAAAGAATAGAAGAATAATCTATTTTTGCTTGCTTATTTCTTTTTTTTCTCTTACATTCGTTGCTCATAACTAAAGTGATGAATGATGCATAAAGATTCTTTTTTGACATACCTGACATACGAAAGGTGCTATTCAGTGCACACTGTCATTTCTTATCGGAATGATATCGTTCAGTTCGGGGATTTTGTTGAGAAAGAATTTGGTGTGTCCGATAATACAGAGTTGAGTAGTCAGATGGTGAGGCAATGGATTGTCTACTTGATGGATAATGGCTATACCTCAGCATCTGTAAATAGAAAAATAAGCACGCTACGTAGTTTCTTTAATTATTTGATTAAAGAAAAAGTTATCGCTGTCAATCCGATGAACAAAATAGAATGTGTGAAGGCAGTGAGAAGACTTCCATCCTTTGTCAAAGAACCGGAAATGGACCGTCTCTTGGATGAAATACCTTTTACATCTGATTTTAAGGGTGTGCGAGATAAGCTAATTATATCGTTTTTCTATGAGACCGGATCTAGATCTTCCGAATTGATAGGACTAAAAGTGTCTGATATTGATTTTGATTTGATGCAGATAAAAGTCAAAGGTAAGCGAAATAAACAACGCCTGATTCCTTTTGGAAACCATTTGAAAGAATCTCTTTTAAATTATATAGCATTAAAAAATGCTGCATTTCCTGTTCAGAACCCCTCTTTGTTTGTAACTGATAAGGGGGAGGTGCTTTATCCGGTATTTATTTATAGGGTCGTGAAGGCTCAACTTTCGTTGGTCACTTCTCTGGCAAAAAGAAGCCCTCATGTTATCCGTCATTCTTTTGCTACCGTATTATTAAATCATGGCGCCGGGATTAATTCTGTTAAAGAATTACTCGGTCATGAATCTCTCTCCACGACACAGATTTATACACACGTGTCTTTTGAAGAAATGAAGAAAGAGTACAAACAGGCCCATCCAAGGGCATAAAAAAAGGAGGCTATTATGGAAATTAAGATTAAAGCAATCCATTTTGACGCATCTCAGCAACTAGAGTCTTTCATTAATAAGAAAGTGTCTAAGCTTGAGCAGTATTATGATGGAATATTATCCGTGGAAGTTACTTTGAAGGTTGTAAAACCAGAAACAGTAGACAATAAGGAGGCGCAAATCAAGTTACTTATAGCGAGCAATGATATTTTTGCAAGCAAGATAAGTAATACGTTTGAAGAGTCAATTGATGAATCGGTCGAGGCTTTAACAAAGCAATTGTTGAAGTATAAGGAAAAATCGCGCCAAAAGTAAAAAAATAAGGTCAAAAGCTTTTGTGGTTCAGAATTTATCCATAAATTTGCAGCCGTTTCGCTCATTAAATAGCGAAATGGCTGTTAAAAGCCTCTTTAGCTCAGTTGGCCAGAGCACGTGATTTGTAATCTCGGGGTCGTTGGTTCGAATCCGACAAGAGGCTCAGTTTGAAAAACGGGTAGTTACCAGAGTGGCCAAATGGGGCAGACTGTAAATCTGCTGGCTTCGCCTTCGGTGGTTCGAATCCATCACTACCCACAAACATTGCGGGAATAGCTCAGTTGATAGAGCATTAGCCTTCCAAGCTGAGGGTCGCGGGTTTGAGTCCCGTTTCCCGCTCTTTTGCCTGCGTAGCTCAGAGGTAGAGCACTTCCTTGGTAAGGAAGAGGTCATGGGTTCAATTCCCATCGTCGGCTCATGCTGATTAGAGGTATTGCTAACATTATAAACAATAAATAAGTAAAGCTATGGCTAAAGAGAAATTTGATCGTTCGAAACCACATGTGAACATTGGTACCATTGGTCACGTTGACCACGGTAAAACAACCTTGACTGCTGCCATTACAATGGTACTTGCAAAAAGAGGTCTTTCTGAAATGCGTTCATTCGACTCAATCGATAACGCTCCTGAAGAAAAAGAAAGAGGTATCACTATTAATACTTCTCACGTAGAGTATCAGACCGCAAGTCGTCACTATGCACATGTTGACTGTCCGGGACATGCTGACTATGTGAAGAACATGGTTACTGGTGCTGCACAGATGGATGGTGCTATCATTGTGGTTGCTGCAACAGATGGACCGATGCCTCAGACTCGCGAACATATCTTGTTAGCCCGTCAGGTAAACGTTCCTAAGTTGGTCGTTTTCCTAAACAAGTGCGATAGTGTAGATGATGAAGAGATGTTGGAACTCGTTGAAATGGAAATGAGAGAACTTCTTTCATTCTATGATTTCGATGGAGATAACACACCTATCATTCGTGGATCTGCTCTTGGTGCTTTGAATGGTGTTGCTGAATGGGAAGATAAAGTTATGGAATTGATGGATGCAGTTGATACATGGATTGATCTTCCTCCACGTGCGATTGATAAACCATTTTTGATGCCTGTTGAAGATGTATTCTCTATCACTGGTCGTGGTACAGTTGCAACTGGACGTATTGAAGCTGGTTTGATTAAGGTAGGTGAAGAGGTTCAGATTATTGGTCTTGGAGCAGAAGGAAAGAAATCTGTTATTACAGGTGTTGAGATGTTCCGCAAACTTCTTGATCGTGGTGAAGCTGGTGATAATGTTGGTTTGCTGCTTCGTGGTGTTGACAAAACCGAAATCAAACGTGGTATGGTTATTTGCCATCCGGGTCAGGTGAAACCTCACACAAGACTTAAAGCTACTGTTTATATCTTGAAAAAAGAAGAAGGTGGTCGTCATACTCCATTCCATAATAAATATCGTCCTCAGTTCTACATCCGTACATTGGATGTAACTGGCGAGATTTCATTGCCGGAAGGAACTGAAATGGTTATGCCAGGTGACAACTTAGAGATCTCTATTGAGTTGATTTATCCGGTAGCTATTAGTGTGGGTCTTCGTTTTGCTATTCGTGAAGGTGGACGCACTGTAGGTTCTGGTCAGATTACTGAAATATTAGAATAATATTAATTGGTGGTTATCTGTAAAAAGATAATCACCAACCTACGGGTCTAGCTCAGTTGGTAGAGCATCGGTCTCCAAAACCGAGTGTCGGGAGTTCGAGCCTCTCGACCCGTGCAAAAAAAGCATATATAAGATGAAAAATTTTTTTGATAGAATAGGAACAACTGTAAAGGAATCTTATAGTGAGTTGGTTTATAAAGTATCATGGCCTACTATTCCTGAACTAACAAACAGTGCTGTTGTTGTGATGTTCGCATCACTTATTATTGCCATGATTGTTTTTTTTATGGATTTTTGCTTTGAGAAAGTAATGCTTTTTTTCTACAACTCTATTCATTAATATCCGGAGGTTAATAATGTCAGGATTAGAAAAAAAATGGTACGTATTAAGGGCTATCAGCGGTAAAGAACCGAAAGTCAGAGAAGCGCTTGAAGCGGAGATGAAAAACACCTCTTTGGGTGATTATATCTCACAGGTTCTGATC
Source organism: Bacteroidales bacterium (assembly GCA_963677415.2). Lineage (GTDB taxonomy): Bacteria > Bacteroidota > Bacteroidia > Bacteroidales > JAQUTK01 > JAQUTK01. The sequence goes on from CAXXFJ010000037.1 coordinate 15,634, forward strand.
CCTACCGAAAAGGTATATCAGGTTAGAAATGGGAAAAAAGTGATGAAAGAACGTAGCTACTTACCTGGTTATGTTCTGATTGAGGCGTCTCTTAATGGAGAAGCTATTCATGCACTATGTAACCTTACAAATGTAATAGGTTTTTTGGGGGGTAACATTAAACCAGTTCCACTTCGTCAATCTGAGGTAAACAGAATCTTGGGAAAGGTTGATGAGCTTAAGGATTTGGAAGAAGAGGTAATGATTCCATATCTTGTAGGCGAAAATGTAAAGGTTAATGTTGGTCCGTTCAGTGGATTTAGCGGAGTTATTGAGGAAGTCAATAATGAAAAGAAGAAACTGAAAGTTATGGTAAAGATTTTTGGACGTAAAACTCCTCTCGAATTAGGCTTCACTCAAGTTGAGAAAGAATAGGTTAAGCGTTACGGCTGACTGTCGTTCTTTTTTGAATTTATAATAAATTAATAATTTTAGAAATGGCTAAAGAAATTGCTGGACAGATTAAATTGCAGATCAAAGGAGGTGCAGCAAACCCTTCTCCGCCAGTAGGACCGGCTTTAGGATCTAAGGGCGTGAATATCATGGAGTTTTGCAAGCAATTTAACGCCAGGACTCAAGACAAAGCAGGTAAAATATTACCTGTTATTATCACTTACTATGCTGATAAGTCTTTCGATTTCATCGTCAAAACACCGCCAGTAGCGATTCAATTGCTAGAGATAACTAAATTGAAATCAGGTTCTCCTGAACCTAATAGAAATAAAGTTGCTCAAATCACTTGGGATCAGGTACGAACGATTGCAGAAGAGAAAATGGTTGACTTAAACTGTTTTGAATTGGATTCTGCAATGACAATGGTTGCCGGGACGGCTCGAAGTATGGGTATAGTAGTGACAGGAGAATTTCCTGGTAAATCTAATTAAACTTCAATTGAAATGGGTAAACTTACAAAAAATCAAAAGTTAGCTTTAGAAAAAGTTGAAGCTGGGAAGTCTTATTCTCTAATAGAAGCAGCCCAATTAGTTAAAGATATTACTTTTACTAAATTTGACGCTTCTGTTGACATTGATGTCCGTTTAGGTGTTGATCCCCGGAAAGCTAATCAAATGATTAGAGGAGTGGTTTCTTTACCGCACGGCACAGGAAAACAAGTACGCGTTTTGGTGCTTTGTACAGCTGATCAAGAGGCTGCTGCAGCAGAAGCAGGTGCTGATTATGTTGGTCTGGATGACTATATTGATAAAATTAAAGGTGGTTGGACCGATGTTGATGTAATCATCACAATGCCTTCTATAATGGGTAAAATTGGTGCTCTTGGACGTATTCTCGGCCCTCGTGGTTTGATGCCAAATCCAAAGAGTGGTACTGTTACTCAGGATGTTGCGAAAGCAGTAAAAGAGGTCAAACAAGGAAAGATTGACTTTAAGGTTGACAAAAGCGGTATCGTTCACACTTCAGTTGGGAAATCATCATTTGATGCTGAGCAACTCCGTGACAATGCGAAAGAATTTATCAATACTTTGATTAAAATGAAACCGTCTTCTGCAAAAGGTACTTATGTTAAGAGTATTTTCCTTTCCAGCACGATGAGTATTGCTGTAAAGGTTGATCCTAAAGGTGTAGAAGCGATTTAAACAGATGTAATTATGAAAAAGGAAGATAAAAGCGCAATTATCGAACAGATCGCTGCTACTGTTAAGGAGTATAATCACTTCTATATGACAGATACCAGTTCTTTGAATGCAAAGAAGACCGGTAAACTAAGAAGTCTTTGTTTCAAAAATGAGATTAAACTGGTTGTAGTTAAGAATACGTTGCTGAAAAAGGCTTTAGAAAGTCTTGACGGTGATTTCACTCCGTTGTATGGTTCAATGAAAGGAGCTACATCTCTGATGTTTTGTAACACAGGGAATGGACCGGCTAAGATATTGGAAACATATAAAAAAGAAGGAATCCCCGCTCTAAAAGCAGCTTATGTAGAGGAAAGCTTTTACGTAGGTGCTGATCAACTGGATGCTCTCATCCATATTAAGAGTAAGAATGAACTCATTGCAGACGTTATTGCTTTGTTGCAATCACCGGCTAAGAATGTTATTTCCGCTTTACAATCAGGAGCAAATACATTGCATGGTGTTCTGAAAACTCTTTCTGAAAGAGAACAATAAAAATTTTGTATATTAACATTTAAAACGTAGAATAAGATGGCAGATTTGAAAGCATTTGCAGAGCAATTGGTTAATTTGACTGTAAAAGAAGTTAACGAACTAGCTGAAATTTTGAAGAACGAGTATGGTATTGAACCTGCTGTTGCAGCTGTTGCTGCTGCTGCTACTGGAGCTGCTGCAGCACCTGAAGTTGAAGAAAAAACATCATTTGATGTGATTCTGAAAGCTGCTGGTCCTAACAAGCTCGCAGTAGTTAAGTTAGTAAAAGAGTTAACAGGTCTTGGCTTGAAAGAAGCTAAAGATTTAGTAGACGGTGCACCTAACCCAGTAAAAGAAGGTTTGGCTAAAGCTGACGCTGAAGGTCTGAAAAATCAACTTGTAGAAGCGGGAGCTGAAGTTGAGCTTAAATAAGAAATCCTGATTTACAGGTATTTGGTTAAGATTCCTCCATTGGAGGATTCTTAACCTTTTTGTGTCTATATCAATTTTTAAGTTCTAAAAATACGTTTACAATGTCTTCAAATACAGAAAATCAACGCGTTACTTTTGCTTCAATCAAAAATCCGTTGGCTTATCCGGATTTTCTTGAAGTACAATTGAAGTCATTTCAAGACTTTCTCCAACTTGAGACCCCTTCAGAAAAAAGAAACATTGAAGGACTTTATAAGGTCTTTTCTGAGAATTTTCCAATAGCAGATACTAGAAATAACTTTGTTCTGGAGTTCCTTGACTATTACATTGATCCGCCACGCTATAGCATCATCGAATGCTTAGAGAGAGGACTTACTTATAGCGTACCTCTCAAAGCTAAATTAAAGCTTTATTGCACGGATCCCGAGCACGAGGACTTTGATACCGTTATTCAGGATGTATATCTTGGTCCTATTCCTTACATGACCGACAAGGGCACTTTTGTAATTAATGGTGCTGAACGTGTTGTTGTTTCTCAGTTACACAGATCTCCTGGTGTTTTCTTCGGACAAAGTGTTCATGCCAATGGAACAAAGCTTTATTCTGCCAGGATTATTCCTTTTAAAGGATCATGGATCGAATTTGCAACAGACATAAACAATGTCATGTATGCCTATATTGATCGTAAGAAGAAATTACCAGTCACCACATTATTAAGGGCAATCGGTTTTGAGAATGACAAAGACATTCTTGAAATATTCGATCTTGCCGAAGAGATCCCTGTTTCTAGAAAATCATTAAGTGGTATGGTTGGTCATAAGTTGGCCGCTCGTGTTCTTAATACATGGATGGAAGACTTTGTTGATGAAGACACTGGTGAAGTTGTCTCTATTGAACGTAATGATGTTATTATTGATCGTGAAACGGTACTTCAAGAAGAGCATATTGAAGAAATTCTTTCTTCAGGAGTACAAACAATCCTCGTTCATAAGAATGAACAGATTGTTTCTGATTTTGCGATTATCTATAATACACTTCAAAAGGACCCTAGTAACTCTGAAAAAGAAGCAGTACTTTATATATACAGACAGTTACGTAATGCAGAGCCTGCTGATGATGCATCTGCTCGTGAAGTTATTAATAATTTATTCTTTTCGGAGAAGAGATATGATTTAGGTGAAGTTGGACGTTATCGTATCAATAAGAAGTTGAATCTTTCAACTGATATGTCTGTAAAAGTCTTGACAAAAGAAGATATCATCGAAATTATTAAATATCTTATCCAATTAATAAATTCTAAAGCTGAAGTCGACGATATTGACCATTTAAGTAATAGACGTATCCGTACAGTAGGAGAGCAATTATATAACCAGTTCGGAGTAGGATTGGCTCGTATGTCCAGAACGATTCGAGAGCGAATGAATGTTCGTGATAATGAGGTTTTCACTCCGATTGATCTGATTAACGCAAAGGTAATATCTTCTGTTATTAATTCATTCTTTGGTACAAATGCATTGTCTCAGTTTATGGACCAGACAAATCCTTTAGCAGAAGTAACGCATAAACGCCGTATTTCAGCCCTTGGACCTGGAGGTTTGTCTCGTGATCGTGCTGGTTTTGAAGTTCGTGACGTTCACTACACTCACTACGGACGTCTTTGTCCTATTGAGACGCCTGAAGGACCAAATATCGGGTTGATTTCTTCTCTTTGTGTGTTTGCAAAGATTAATGAACTTGGCTTTATTTCCACACCTTATCGTAAGGTTGAGACTGGTATAGTAAATCTCAAGAATGACGAGATTACTTATCTTACAGCTGAAGAAGAAGAAGGCTTGATTATTGCTCAGGGTAATGCTCCTTTAAATGAAAAAGGAGGATATATTCGTTCAAAAGTGAAGTCAAGACAAGATAGTGACTTTCCTGTTGTTCTTCCGTCACAAGTTCATTTGATGGATGTTTCTCCACAACAGATAGCTTCTATTGCTGCAGCTTTGATTCCATTCCTTGAACATGATGATGCTAACCGCGCTTTGATGGGATCCAACATGATGCGCCAAGCTGTTCCTTTGTTAAGAACAGAAGCTCCTATTGTCGGTACTGGTATTGAAGGTCGTATCGTGCAGGACTCTCGTACTCAGATTATGGCCGAACGGTCTGGTTTGATTGAATATGTGGATGCTTCAAAAATACTTATACGTTATGATCGAACGGACGAAGAAGAGTTTGTGAATTTTGATTCTTCTGTTAAGGAATATACAATCCCTAAGTTTGTCAGGACAAACCAATCTACTACAATTGATCTTCGTCCCTTATGTAAAAAAGGAGATCGTGTAGTTGCAGGTCAGATTCTTACAGAGGGTTATTCAACTCAAGGAGGTGAATTATCCATCGGCAAGAACCTTAAAGTAGCTTTTATGCCTTGGAAGGGATATAACTTTGAGGATGCTATTGTTATTAATGAGAAAGTGGTACGTGAAGATATCTTCACTTCCATTCATGTGGATGAATACGTTCTTGAAGTTCGGGAAACGAAACGTGGCATGGAAGAGCTTACCTCTGATATTCCAAATGTCAGTGAAGAAGCAACCAAAGACTTAGACTCAGACGGAATTGTTCGTATTGGTGCTTACATAGAACCGGGTGACATTTTGATTGGCAAAATAACACCTAAAGGTGAATCTGATCCTTCTCCGGAAGAAAAACTTTTGCGGGCCATCTTTGGTGACAAAGCGGGTGACGTGAAAGATGCATCTTTGAAAGCATCTCCTTCTTTGCATGGAGTAGTAATTGATAGAAAATTATTTTCTAAAGCACAAAAGAACAAGAAGGGGCGTATGTCCGATAAGGCCAGACTTCCTTTGATTGATGACAAGTTTGAGAAAATTACCGGTGAACTGAAAAGGACTTTAGTGGATAAGTTGATGATACTTACTGAAGGAAAGAATTCAGCGGGTGTTAAAGATTATTTGGGCTCGGATGTTATTCCTAAGGGATCTCGATTTACTTTACCGGTTTTACAGAATCTAGATTATATGTCTGTATATACCAGCAAGTGGACTACAGATTCGTCAAAGAATGATCTGATTCGTGATGTAGTGTTGAATTATATCCGTAAATATAAAGAACTGGATGCTGAAATGCGCCGCGAGAAATTAAATATTACAATTGGAGATGAGTTGCCTTCTGGTATAATGCAAATGGCTAAAGTTTATGTCGCCAAAAAAAGAAAGATTCGTGTAGGTGATAAGATGGCTGGTAGACATGGTAATAAAGGAATTGTTTCTCGTATTGTACGTGCTGAAGACATGCCTTTCCTTGAAGATGGCACACCTGTTGATATTTGTTTGAATCCTTTGGGAGTTCCTTCCCGTATGAACCTTGGACAGATTTTTGAGACAGTTCTTGGTTGGGCAGGAAAGGAACTTGGTGTCAAATTTGCAACACCTATATTTGATGGAGCATCTCTCGATGATTTAACCGTATGGACTGATAAGGCTGGTGTTCCGCAATATGGAAAAACGTATTTGTATGATGGGGGTACTGGTGATCGTTTTGATCAACCTGCGACAGTAGGAGTCATTTATATGTTGAAGCTAGGTCATATGGTTGATGATAAGATGCATGCACGTTCTATTGGACCATATTCATTAATAACTCAGCAACCACTGGGTGGTAAAGCTCAGTTTGGTGGTCAGAGATTTGGTGAAATGGAGGTTTGGGCTTTGGAAGCCTTTGGAGCAGCTCATATCTTGCAAGAAATACTGACCGTTAAGTCTGATGATGTTGCAGGTCGTTCGAAGGCATATGACTCAATTGTCAAGGGTGATCCTATGCCTCAGGCAGGTATCCCTGAATCTCTGAATGTATTGTTGCATGAATTGCGAGGTCTCGGTTTAAGTATTAACTTAGAGTAGTTTTTTAATTGATTGAAAGGGGGTTCCCTTTCAATCTTGCCCCATAACTCTTTATAAATTAACAATATGGCTTTTAGAAAAGAAAACAAGATAAAGAGTAGCTTTTCAAAGATTTCCATTGGTTTGGCTTCTCCTGAAGAGATACTGGAAAACTCAAGTGGCGAGGTTCTTAAACCTGAAACCATTAATTATCGTACTTACAAGCCAGAACGTGATGGTTTGTTTTGTGAACGAATTTTTGGACCGGTAAAGGATTATGAATGTCATTGTGGAAAATATAAAAGAATTCGTTACAAAGGAATAGTTTGCGATCGATGCGGAGTTGAAGTAACAGAAAAGAAGGTTCGGCGCGAGCGTACCGGACATATTCAATTAGTTGTATCTGTTGCTCATATTTGGTATTTCCGCTCATTACCTAATAAAATTGGATATTTGTTGGGTCTTCCTTCAAAGAAGCTGGATTCAATTATCTACTATGAGAAGTATGTTGTTGTTCAGTCAGGCGTTCTTTCTGATTCTGCCAATGTGAATGACTTGCTTTCTGAAGAAGAATATATGGAAATCATAGAATCACTTCCGAAGGGCAATCAAATGTTGGATGACGCTGATCCTAATAAGTTTATAGCAAAGATGGGCGCAGAGGCTATCTATGACTTGCTGTCACGTCTGAATCTAGAAGAGCTATCCTATGAATTGCGTGATCGTGCCAATAATGAAACTGCACAGCAAAGGAAGAACGAAGCTTTAAAGCGTTTACAGGTAGTTGAATCATTCGTTGCATCCAAGGACCGGAACAAACCAGAATGGATGATACTGAAGATTATTCCTGTAATTCCTCCTGAACTCCGTCCTTTAGTTCCTTTGGATGGTGGACGTTTTGCTACGTCTGACTTAAATGATTTATATCGTCGTGTTATTATTCGTAATAACCGTCTTAAGAGACTTATAGAGATTAAAGCACCTGAAGTGATTCTACGTAATGAGAAGCGCATGTTGCAGGAAGCTGTTGACTCTTTGTTGGATAACTCTCGCAAGTCAAGTGCTGTTAAGACTGAATCGAACCGTCCTTTGAAATCTCTTTCAGACAGTCTGAAAGGAAAACAAGGTCGTTTTCGTCAGAATTTATTAGGTAAACGTGTGGACTATTCTGCTCGTTCGGTTATTGTTGTAGGACCGGAACTTCGGATGCATGAGTGCGGATTACCGAAAGACATGGCTGCAGAACTTTACAAACCGTTTGTTATCCGAAAGCTTATAGAACGAGGTATAGTTAAAACAGTAAAATCTGCAAAGAAAATCGTGGATCGCAAAGAACCCGTGGTTTGGGATATTCTGGAATATGTAATGAAAGGACATCCGGTTTTACTTAACCGTGCTCCGACATTGCACCGTCTGGGTATTCAAGCTTTCCAGCCAAAAATGATAGAAGGAAAAGCTATACAGCTTCATCCATTAGCTTGTACAGCGTTCAATGCTGACTTTGATGGTGACCAGATGGCCGTTCACTTACCTCTTGGTAATGAAGCGGTGCTGGAAGCTCAATTATTGATGTTAGCTTCTCATAATATTTTGAATCCTGCCAATGGAGCTCCAATTACCGTACCTTCCCAGGATATGGTGCTTGGTTTATATTATATTACCAAACTTCGTAAGGGAACCAAAGGCGAAGGATTAACATTCTATGGTCCGGAAGAAGCCTTTATAGCTTACAACGAAGGTAAGGTGGATATTCACGCTCCCATTTCGGTTTATGTAAAGGATCTCAACGATAATGGCGATATTGTTGATGTACTACGTCATAATACTTCTGTTGGTCGTGTAATGGTCAATGAGATCGTGCCGGCTGAGGTAGGTTATATTGATGAAATATTGACAAAAAAGTCGCTTCGTGATATTATTGGACGAGTTATTCGTCGGTGCGGAGTAGCAAGAACTGCAGACTTTCTGGATGATATAAAGAACCTTGGTTATAAGATGGCGTTTTTGGGGGGACTATCATTCAACTTGTTTGATGTGATAATCCCGAAAGAAAAAGAAGGTCTTGTAAAAGATGGAAACGACGAAGTTGATAAGATCTTGTCTGACTACAATATGGGATTCATTACTTTTAATGAACGGTATAATCAGATTATTGATACTTGGACACATGTGAATTCACGTCTTTCTAAGATCCTTATGGAAACTATATCATCTGACAATCAGGGATTTAATTCTGTATATATGATGCTTGACTCAGGTGCCCGTGGATCTAAAGAACAGATTTCGCAGTTGTCTGGTATGCGTGGTTTGATGTCAAAACCGCAAAAAGCGGGTTCAGAAGGAGCTCAGATCATTGAAAATCCCATTTTGGCGAACTTTAAAGAAGGTCTTTCTGTACAGGAATACTTTATCTCAACCCATGGTGCCCGTAAGGGTCTTGCAGATACTGCTTTGAAGACTGCTGATGCTGGTTACCTGACGCGCCGTCTCGTAGATGTATCTCACGATGTAATTATTACAGAAGAAGATTGCGGCACACTCCGTGGTTTGATATGCACTGAGTTGAAGAATAACAAAGAAGTAGTTTCTTCTCTGTATGATCGTATCCTTGGTCGTGTTTCAGTTCACGATATTTATCACCCGCTGACCAACGAACTACTTGTTGAATCAGGTGAAGAAATTACAGAAGAAGTTGCACGCAAAATACAAGTATCGCCAATAGAACGTGTTGAAATTCGTTCGGTGTTGACTTGTGAATCGAAGAAGGGTGTATGTGCTAAATGCTATGGACGTAACCTTGCTACCAGTCGTATGGTTGAAAAAGGTGAAGCTGTTGGTGTTATTGCTGCACAGTCTATTGGCGAACCGGGTACACAGTTAACATTGCGTACATTCCACGTCGGAGGTGTTGCTTCCAATGTTGCTGCGGAAAACAGTATTGTTTCCCGTTACAACGGTTATGCTGAAATCGATGAATTAAAAACAGTTGATTCAGTAGACGAATCAGGAAAGATAGTTAAGATTGTTGTAAGTCGTTTGGCTGAATTAAGAATTGTTGATCCGAACACAAAAATCGTATTAACAACCAATAATGTTCCTTACGGTTCTAAGTTGTATCTAAGCAGTGGTGATTCCGTTCAGAAAAATCAGACTATTTGCGAATGGGATCCATTTAATGCTGTAATTATTTCTGAAGCTACCGGAAAGATTGCGTTGGAGGGTTTAATTGAAAATACAACGTATAAAGTTGAATATGATGAAAAGACAGGTTTGCGAGAGAAGATAATTATAGAATCAAAAGACAGGTCTATTCTTCCTGTTGCTCATATTCTTGATGCTACCGGAGAGATTATTCGTTCATACAACCTCCCGGTAGGTGCCCACCTTATCAAAGATGACGGTGACGCCATTGGAATTGGACAAACGATTATTAAGACTCCCCGTGCCGTTGGTAAAGCGGGAGATATTACAGGAGGTCTTCCTCGTGTGACAGAACTGTTTGAAGCGAGAAATCCTTCCAATCCGGCTATTGTATCAGAAATTGATGGTGAGATCACTTTTGGTAAAATCAAAAGAGGTAACCGTGAAATTGCCGTTACTTCAAAGACAGGAGAAGAAAAGAAATATCTTGTTCCATTATCAAAGCAATTGTTGATACAGGAAAACGATTATGTGCGTGCAGGAACTGCTCTTTCTGATGGTGCGGTTACTCCGGCTGATATTCTCGCGATTAAAGGGCCTACAAGTGTGCAGGAACACATTGTGAATGAAGTTCAGGATGTTTACCGGATGCAAGGTGTAAAGATTAATGATAAACACTTTGAGGTTATTGTCCGTCAAATGTTGCGCAAGGTAGAAATCGTTGATCCGGGTGATACACGTTTTCTGGAACAACAGGTTGTGGACAAAAATGACTTCAGAGAAGAGAATGATCGTATCTGGGGCAAGAAAGTTATTGTTGATCCGGGAAGTTCTACAATTCTCAAGAAAGGGCAGATTGTTACTGCGCGTAAATTGAGAGACGAGAATAGCGGCTTGATTCGAAAAGATTTAAAACCTATTGAATCTCGTGATGCCATCGCAGCCACTTCCAGACAGATTCTTCAGGGTATTACCCGCTCTGCTTTGCAAACAAGAAGCTTCTTCTCAGCTGCTTCTTTTCAGGAAACAACAAAAGTTCTGAATGAAGCTGCAATCAGTGGTAAAGTTGATTTGCTTGAGGGAATGAAAGAAAATGTTATTTGCGGTCACTTAATTCCTGCTGGAACGGGCTTGAGAGAGTATGAAAAGATAATTGTTGGATCGAAAGAAGATTTTGATCGATTAACAGCTAATCGCAGGAATGTTGTTGAGATTAGTGAAGAAGAGACAGAACTTGAAAGTAAATCTGAGGTGAAAGTTGAATCTGAAACTCTAGCAGAGTAAGTAAGAGCATTTCAATTATATGTGAAGGAGTCCGGTATTGAAAATACACCGGACTCCTTTTTGTGTAGAAGAATCAGCGTGTAGCGGATGAATAAAGCGGAAAGTTAGGGATTCGAACCCCAGGAACCACAAAAGTAGTTCAACAGATTTCGAGTCTGCCCCGATCGACCACTCCGGCAACTTTCCTTCCTTCTATGCAAAGATAATTTGTTTTTATTATTTACAGTGTCAATAAGAAATTAATTGTTAGTCTGTGTGGGTGAAGATGATGCAAAAGGAGTGGTCAGGAGTTTCTTGATATATTTTAATCTTGAGAATGTTACCCCAAAAACATCTTTCAATATCAAACCATTTTAATACAGTTTTGTAGAAATGAATCAACTGTCAAATCGGGAAATGTTAAAACTGCAGGTTTGTGAATATTTACTTCAAATAAATAGTTGATTTGAATTAAATGTTTTTACATTTGCAAGATTATAAACCTTATTTTCACCTTAGAATCGTGCCATTTGTAGAACAGTATGAATTTTATTGGCTCTAATATACTAGAAAACAAATGTTTAACATTATTTCAATGTGAAAATATTTAGGAAGAAACAACTTAATTACTAACCATAAAAAAAAGACCTATGACAAAAGTGTTCTATTACAAAACGAGGAAGCTGTACCGCTTCGCGTTAGTATTTTTATTGGGCACAGTTTTGGTAACTGGTTGTAAAGACGACTTTGCAGGGTATTTTGACTATCCGTCAGATATTGAAGGTCCGATTTACGAACAGTTATCTTCGCGCTCCAATCTGAGCGAATTCGTCAAAGCAATTGACAAAGTTCCGCTCATGAAGTCTATTATTAATACATCCGGTTTGTATACCGTATTTGCGCCTACAAATGAGGCAATTAATTCTTATTTTCTTACGCAAACGCGATATCCGGGTAAGTCTGGTATTGATGACTTTGACGTTGAAAAAAAGGATGTGTCTGGAGTAAAGACTGACTCAATTCTTTTATGCCAGTTTATCGAAGCTCACATTGCTGTCGATATGTATTTTCATTATGATTTCAAACGTTTCATACCAGATGAAGTTGTAACTTCATCTGTTATGAGTACTCAATCCGACCGTAATCGTTATTCTACTCGATACAGAGATCAAAAATATATTGATACGGTGCCGGGTCAGTATGTGCTCAACAGCAAAACGAATGAACGTACGCCACGAGTATATAAAGTAAGGCCGGAGGCTAAGTCTGTTACTATTTTCCCTTATAAATATCTGAGACGCCACAGTATTGTAAATGAGTTTGCAGCGTTGTATGGCTTACAATCAACACCCAAAGGAGAAGATCTTTACGTTAATGGGGTGAAGGTGATTGAAGCGGATATTGCAGCTGTCAATGGAGCTATTCACATTATTGATGGAGTTATTGAACCCAAAGAGAATGTGGACATGCTGCTCAAGAGACTAAATCCAACAATGTGGTCTATTCTTCAGCTGTATGCTAAACATACTCTCAATACAGATGCAACTGAGACAGAAGGTGTCAGCAAATTTGACTCGATATTTAATAAAAGATACGAACTTGGATTTAGAACTCAAAATAATCAAATAATAGATCTTAATCTTGCTGGTGAATATAACTCAAGCTTATACACTCTTTTATTGCCTGGAAAAGGGTTTGAAGATTTTGTTAAAGATAGTATTCTGCCTGCTTTCAATGTTCTTATTGATAGTAAAGGGATTTTGAAAACTCCTATGGATTCGCTTCCTCCTGTTGTACGAAGTGCGTTGATCGGTCAATTCCTTGTTGCTGGAACTTTGTGGGATTCTAAGTTGAAATATGGCTTCACTAATGCATTAAATGATACATTGCAGACAGAAAATCAGGCTAAAAGGCCGAAAAATTTGACTGTGACCGGGATGCAAATTGCAAGTAATGGTTTGATTTATACTCTTCCTGACGCAGTGCAAAACATTTCAACTATTTTCCGTTCTGTAGCCAAGGTTCCACTTATGGACAAGAAATACAAATGGTATCTTGAATTTTCTACTCGTACCGCCAATGAAATATCACCTTTATCATTATTGGCACTTTACTATAAGAAATACACCGTTTTTATGCCGACTCGTGATGCATTCCGCACTCAACCTTCTGTGATTTATGAAATGAAAAATGACTATGATAAAATCGATCTGTATCGGAATGGTGAAACGATTTATCCAATAGTTACCGACTCTATTCTGAAGAATTTGATTATTCCTGATGTCATTCTCACGCCGGATAGTTTGAAAAACTTCCAATTCAGAAAAACATATATGGGTGGATATATACAAATTGAGAATAATACGATCAGATTCTCATACAATGATCCGACTACAAAGGCAACTACAGATTATGTATCTGTACTTCCTACTGTACCTCGCGATGCAGCTAATCCTGACGGATATATCCGTACAGAGAATGGTATTGTTTATCCGTTAATTGACCGTGTTCCTATGCCTGCGAGTTTAACAGTAAGTGGTTATCTGACTAAAAATAAATCAACGGCAGACAATAATTTTTTCAATTTGCTCAAGAACACGAAAGTGAATGGAGATCTTATTGCGGAAGATTTAACTCAAAATCCGATCGTTCTTGCTGACAAAAACGACAAGGGCAATATTACAGATCCTACAGAAACTTTGTGGGCAATGCTGATATCTCAAGGAAATGATCCACAAGAGATTTATACGGTCTTTTATCCTTCTGATGAAGCTATCAGAGTATATAGACTTGCATGCAACGCTAAAACAACAATTTTGGCAAATAATTTTACATCAGGCGATGCATATTGGTCTAAAATAGCTCGTCAGTTGATTGTCAAGACACGTGTGTATACGGATGGTAGTCGTGTTCAAAATTTCTACGATATTTATTCTAATCCGGTTGAAGGAAAAGTGAATCTTTTTCAGACGCTTAACTATAGAAAAATTGTCAAGAACACTGATTATTTCAATGATAATGAATACACGAATCTACAACTCTCTTTCGAAAATGGTGCGATTACTCTTACAGATCCGATTTCTGGAAGAACCGCGAAAACCACTACTGTGAAGAATGTGGAGTGTGTTAATGGGGTGTACCATGAGATTGATGCAATTCCGTTCCCTGTGATGACTTCCAAAGCAGAATGGGATAATTTTATTTCCAGACCAATCCCAGCGGAATGATGAATTACGATTCAATAATGATAAACAAAGGAATCTATGAAACAGTTTAAATATATTAGTTGTGTTGTGGTGGCTATCTTTTGCGCTTTTTCGTTAAATGTGCAAGCCCAAAGTGGTCGCTGGATATTGAAAGGGGTTGTCACTGATAGTCCGGATAATTATCCCGTTATGGGGGCAAGTGTCATCTTAAAAACATCTACAGGACGTAATGTTAAAGGTGTTCCTACTGACCTCGATGGTAATTATATGATTGAGATTACCGTGCCTGATCCGGTCCTTTATATCTCTTATATAGGATATAAAAACCAGGTTATAAAGATTAATAAAGGAGAAACGGTCAAGAATATTGTGCTTCTACCAGATGTAAAATTATTAGGTGAAGTTGAAGTTGTTGAACAGGCTAACCCCAAATTTAATGATGGTTACCTGGACATTGACCGACGTATGTCTGCTGCTGCAACTACCAAAGTCAAAATTGAAGATATTGCTGCTTCTCCGGCATCTTCTGTAACTGAGATGATTCAGGGTCGTGCAGCCGGTGTGCAGATTGTGGCTACATCTGGTGATCCAGGTGCCGCATATACAATTCGTGTACGTGGTAATGCTTCTATTAATGGCTCCAATGATCCGCTTATTGTCATTGATGGTGTGCCCTATGATATCGATTTACAAGGAGCTAATATCAATGATCTTACCAGTTCGCATTCACCATTGCAAAACGTGAATCCGGCAGATATTGCAACCATTGATATTTTGAAAGATGCTGCATCTACAGCTATTTATGGCACAAAAGGGGCAAATGGTGTTGTTGTTATTACTACCAAGCGCGGTACCAAGAATGAAAAAACGGTTAACTTTAATAGTACATTCTCTATCAGTGAAGCCCCTACTGAAATTCCTCTTTTGAATGGTAATAGTCAGAAGACATTCATTCTTGAAGGGGATCAACATGCACGTGATGGGTCCTCTTCTCAAGGTGGAACTTCAAACCTTGACAATTTGTCCTATCAACAATTGCGTGATGATCCTAACAGGGATGATTTCTACTATTATAACAACAATACGGATTGGGTTAATCTAGTTTCCAGAACAGGTTATTCATGGAATAACAACTTTTCTCTCCGTGGTGGTGGTAACACGACTCGTTACAGTTTTAGTACAGGTTATCGTACAGATCGCGGTACAGTGATTGGCTCGACTTACAATCAGTTTACAGCCAACTTCACTCTGGATTATAATATTGCAAATAACTTAACGTTCAAATCAACCATTGGTTATAGTCGTTCACTCTCTGGTCGTGATGGTACTTTAGGTGGACCGACAGGAGCAGATCCTCTTGCGCTTGCCCGTCAGTATCCTGCTTTTCTTTCGGTGTATGAAAAAGATGCTGTCGGTAATGATCTGGATGCTTATTATTTACCGCGTCCTGAACATGATAATTCTATTTACAATAAGGGATATTATAATCCGCTTGCATGGACTAAGTATACGTCACGTGAAATAAATAATAATAATTTCCGTAGTAATGTATCAATAGACTGGGAAATTGTTAAAGGACTTCGTTTGTCGAGTCGTATTTCAGTTGATTTTTCAAGCAACGGTGATCAAAAGTTTATTCCCAGTGAAGCGACTAATCGCGATTGGAATGATGAGTATGTAAACTATACAAGTAAGTCAAATTCCAACTCACAGACGATCAATGAGGAAAATATCTTATCATACGCGAAGACTTTTAAAGATATTCACACGCTTACAGCAAATATTATTACACGTGTTCGGTATGATACGGGTAGTTCCATTGGTATGAGTGCTACCAATACAGGATCGCCTTTTGCAAGTGGTGTTGACGCATCCAACAGATGGTTGAGTCTTTCAGGAGGCGAAAATCATGGCGGTAGTCTTTCAGGTATTGGACAGTTCCATTATTCTTTACTGGAAAGATACATTGTTCAAGCTACAATTAACCGTACAGGTAGTTCCAAATTCGGACCTGCCCGCAGATGGGGTACATTCCCTACCATCGCTTTCCGTTATCGTATCTCTTCCGAACCTTTTATGGCTTTTTCGACCGATTGGTTGAGTGAATTAAGCTTTCGTTATTCCTACGGTATAGCCGGTCGTGAGCCTTCAAGTACAGGTTCTTATGTTTCAAAATATTCTCAATCTGGTTCGTATCTTGGTGAATACGGTATTACAGCCGACAATCTTTTATTAAGCACTTTGAGATGGGAAAAAACCCGTACACATAACTACGGTCTTAATCTAGGTTTGTTTAATGATCGTGTTACTCTTGAAGCTGAATATTATGATCGTCTGACCACAGACCTTTTGACAACACGTCCTATGCCAAGTACTTCTGGTTATGGTTCTCGTGAAGCGAATTTTGGTTCTCTGAGCAACAAAGGATATGAAGCTGACTTAAGTGCCGAGCTTTTGAAAGGAAAATTACGATGGAGTATGTATGGCAATATTGCTATCAACAGAAACAAGATTACTTACTGGCCGGAAGAATTGATTCAGAATGTAGATGGAGATATAACTTGGGCTTACTCCAACGATGCAAGTACGGGTTACCCGGCTTTGATTCGCCAAGGTGATCCACTTGGATCTTTCTATGGTTTCAAGTTTAAGGGTGTCTATGCTCAGGATGCAGATGCTGTTGCCCGAGATGCACAAGGTAATGTGATGATTGATCTTGATGGCAATGCCAAAAAAATTACTTGGAACACTGGTAATGATTATCGGTTTACAGGTGGTGATGCTATTTATGAAGATTTGAACCACGATGGTATAATAAACAATCGCGACCGTACTGTAATTGGTGATGCTAATCCTGATTTCTTTGGAGGCGTTGGATCTAAATTATCATGGAATCGCTGGCGCGTGGATGTATTCTTTCAGTTCCAGGTCGGCAACGATATTATCAATGGTGCCCGAAAAAGTCTGGAAGCTCAGACAGGTGGTACCAATGCTAATGTGAATCAGGCGCAATCAGTGATGCGACGTTGGAGAAAACAAGGGGACGTAACTGATATGCCTCGTGTTGTTTTTTCAACAAATTATAATTCTGCCGGTAGTGATAAGTATGTAGAAGATGGTTCTTATATGCGTTTAAAGAGTCTGGCTTTGACTTATGACATACCTCAAAACTTCTGCAAAAAAGTAGGAATGCGTAATGCGAGTGTAACATTTAATGCTTACAACCTTCTTACTTTTACGAACTATAAAGGGCAAGACCCGGAGATATCCGTAGGAGGAGGTATTGGTAACATGGGTGTGGATAATAACCGCGTTGCAGTGCCTCGTTCATATACCATTAATCTTGCTTTAACCTTCTAAATGTGATGATTATGAATAAATTATTTAAAATATCAAAAGTAAAACTGTTCTTGTTTGCTACTGTTACAATCGGAATGAGTAGTTGTAGTCTACTGGATCTAAATCTGGATAATACAATTACATTGGATGACATGTGGAAGAAAGAAGAGGATGTAAATAAAGCTCTGATTGCCGCTTATGACCAAGTACAAGGATGTACAGAGCGGTTCTATTCTTGGGGTGAACTGGGCGGTGAACTTGTGAGCGCTGAAAACAGCAGTACTGCAAGAAATATTTACATGCATGAATTGAATGAGAACATGGATATATGCAGTTGGTCTTCTGTATATTCTGCTATTAACAGGATCAATCTGGTCTATGCCTATGCTCCTGCTGCACAGGCTGTGGATGCTACCTTTCAGTATAGAAATCTGGAGAATTTAATGGGTGAATGTATTACTTTGCGCTCTATGTGTTATTTTTATTTGGCGCGTACTTTTATGGCTGCTCCCTATGTGGAAGAGGCTTCGCTTACTGACATGCAGAATTATATTGTTGCTCCGATGGATCGTTATAAATTAATGGATACTGTCCGTCTTAACCTGTTGAAAGCGTTACCGCTTGTACGGGAGTCGTGGCCTTCTGCCGATAACTTCTCAGATCCGGCTATGCGCACTCCAACGGTGAAAGGACGAGTATCAAAACCGGTTGTCTATGCGTTACTTGCTGATGTTTATCTGTCGATGGCATCTGAGGTTGATAATCTCAATGCTGCAGGAAAGATAAAGATTAACGGAACCAGTGCTGAATTTTATGAAAAAGCGAATGCGTATGCAGATTCCGTTATTTCGTACAAAACACCGTATGACTCATATGGACTGGCAAGCACTGATAGATGGCTTACTAATTTTTATCCAGGAAATATCAATGAAACGATATTTGGTATTCAATATATGCGTAATACAACGACCTCTTTCAGTGATATTGGTTGGATGTTTGATGCGTTTCGTAATTCAAGTTACGTTTGGCAGAGAAATAACTATACGCAAACCTTTAAACAATGGCAGGGAGAAAAGAAAGATCAACCTCTTGATGATGACAAACGTGGACAAGGAATCTCGTATGTGTTATCAACCAGCGGAACTGGTTCGAATGCGCAAGGTTCTGTTATATGGAAGTTTATTGGAATTCGTGACGATGAACAGGGATCTGATGAGAACAAGCGTACTGCAGGTGTGAATGATGCTGTCAACTTTACGATTTACCGCCTTGCAGAAATGTATCTGATTAAAGCGGAAGCTTTAAATTGTTTAGGACGTTCTGCAGAAGCAACAGATGCTCTTTTGGTCGTTCGTAGACGTGCTGTACCTGCAATCTCTGACATGCGCACAGATCGTGAGTATTTAATTGCGACTGCTCTTGCATCGAAATCCAAAAATGAGTTTGAAGATGAAATTTTGGCTGAAAGAGCTGCTGAGTTGGGTGCTGAAGGAAAACGATGGTTTGATCTAGTGAGGTTTGCTAAGCGTCGTTTGTCTACTGACCCTGCTAATGCAAAATACGTCATTATAGACCGTATTTTAGAAGCGCGTGATGATCAAACTATGAAGCCTCAATGGGAGGCAAAGCTCTTCCGTGAAGATTCTTGGTTCTTTCCTATCTCCCGAACTGAGTTGGATAACAACAGTCTGTTAAAGCAGAATGCTTACTATTCTACCGATAAAACGATTGATTAATAAACAGGATGTGACTGATTTGAAATAGTAACACTACGAAAATTAAAGAAATATGAAAAGAATATTCAATATAGTATTATCCGGCATCTTCACCTTCCTGGCGTTTTCTATGACATCCTGTAAAGAAAGTCTTGTAGATCGTCCTTTTACTGAAAAAGATCAGGTGATGATTGCCGAGTATCTTGATTCCCGTGCCGATCTGAGTCTCTTCAAAGAAATAGCAGACAAGGCAAGGAAGTACCGGAATTATAAAGACGCGACAGGCGCATGGGACACCATAAATAATGTTCCAGATTCTATTGGGGGATATATCCGATATGGTGCTCTTCTGAACTCGTATGGAAATTATACGGTTTTTGTTCCCAATAACGATGCGATCAATGAATATCTGACGTCGATTCATTGTTCTTCTGTTAGTCAGATGGACAGTGTTCAGCTTGAGGAATTCATGGCTGCACATCTTGTTCAGAAACAAGTTACTCTTCGTGCCTACATTTCAGGAACGATGAATATTGCTGATTCTACAACAACCGGTGTTCGACATTATGTAGATGTTCCCGCGTATGGTCAGGATTTAGTGATTGATAAAATTGCTAAAGTGAAAAATAATGCCATTCCGAAAGAGACCTTCAATGGCTATGTTTACGAAATCAGTAAAGTATTAATCCCTCATCCTAATTATCTTGAAGGATATTTAAAAGATGCAGGAAAATATACGGAAGTCGATGGATCTCGTTTTACAGTAATGTTAAAGGCTTTTGAAGAAGCTGGATTGACTAAGTCCATTTTGCGTACTGTTAGAACTCCTCATCGGGATTCTGTGATGCGGACAAAGGCTGCATTTGAAACCTTCTTTCCCACTGTGCTTGCCGTATCTGATTCAGCTTATGCAGCAAAAGGAGTTACAGATGTGTCGAGTTTGATATCTTTCATTAAAGGTTCTACAGATTTGACTTCTGATACGGCTTGGACCAATCACTATTCTACAGATAATGAGTTGTTAAAAGCCTATCTTTTGTATCATATAGTACCAGGGAAAAAGGATGATGATCGTAGTGGATATAATCTCTTTTATTATGGACAATCTTGCTATCAATTCTGTGAAAAAACCGGAACTATGCCAACAGCTTTACGTGATTCGTTTCCAGGTTTGGTAGGATATACGATACAGATAGTAAAAGGAGATGTAAAGAAACCGGCTCCTATTCTGAACGGCTCGGTCAAGATGTTGTATGACAAGTCTGATATCTATTGTAAAAATGGGTATGTCCATGAACTGGATGCTCCTCTTGAGGTAAAAATGAATACTTTGTCTATGAGTAATTCCTATAAAGTTGAGTGTGAGGATCTTTACTTTAATTATGCAGGAGGATTGGGTACTATGTCTACGATGAATACGCCCAATGCTACATTCAATTCAAAAGAAACACGTTTTGATGTTATTGGTTCAGAAAGAAACACTAAATATACTACATCCAAACCCAATGCAGGATCTTATTCAGTAGGTAGGGCACTTCGCTGTTATCCGACTGCTCAGAATTCATGGTTTGAATATATTGTAAGAGATTTACCACCCAGCAGTACCGGTAAATATTTAGTTCGAATCAACTATTTAAGAGCCAATTCTAATGCAAGCAAAGTTCTTGTTTACTGGCGTAATATTCAAGATTCTTTTGATCCTCTTCAACAACGTATCAAGAGCAATCCTATGAATTTTCAAGATGTGCAGAAAGATAACATCGTTCTTGGAAAAACCCTTGATGGGACACAAGATTCATCCTATGTCATAGGTACGATCTCTAAATATCGCGATTACAATCAGAATAGATATTTGGGTGTTGTGGAATGCAAAAAACTTGGAGACTATGCTATTCGTTTTCTTCATTTTGATGCACTTCCTGGTGTCTATGATAATCTGATATTTATTCCCTATACGGATGGTGATTCTTGGGAAGATTCCCCAGTGAAGTTATCAGATAATTAAATCTAACAAAGTCAGTAACTGTAAAAAATAAAAACATGAAAAAGTTGAAAAATATATTTATGAGCTTGTTAGCATTGGCGATTCTTTTCACGGTCACTTCGTGTAAAGAAGAGGAATGGGATTCTCACTACGATGCCTCGAGCAACCGCGGTACTCAAGAGTCTATGCTCATTAATTCACTGGATACCGTCTTTAATGGCAGGTATAGCCATATGGCTCAATGGTTCAAAGATGCCGAAATGGCTGATTTGATGAACTCTGGACTTCAATTTACAATTCTTGCCGTTCAAAATGAGACATTTGATTCTCTTTTCGGTGGAAGTTCTTATTCTGCGGATGAAAAGCGTAATATTCTGATGAATGCGATCTTCTTTCAAGCAAATGTATTTCAGAATGATACCGGACGTTTAAATCTGATAAACGAACGAATCAAATTTGTTGAAGGAGAGGATGTGAATTATCTTCTCAATTATCATAATGACAGGGTGAATCTGGATCCGCAATATACTAATATTCCTATTTATGATGGAATGCTTCAAGAAGTTGATAATCTGTTTGGTTTGAATGAAAATACTAAACTTTATTTTGATGCTTTGGATCCTTTATATAGTCAATTAGGTTCTTCTTTCACTTGGGATACATTATATTATCCTGATGGAACTCAGCAAAAGCTTCCTTCTTACAAAAAGACAAAAGATCCTGCTGATCCTTCAAAGACTATTTGGGTTACATCACTGGCTCCTGTTCGTCAATTGTATTTTGATAGTCTGTTTATCAATTCTGATAACAAGAAAGATAGCGTCAAAATTGTTGCTGAAGAAATGCAGTTCCTGATGACAAAAGATGTGCGCACTAAGCTTAATAGCTTGTATGAGGTCTTACAAAGTGCTGAAGCCACAAAGTATTTTGCTGGTTTTGATCCTGTTAAAACAATTGAGCGTGAAGCTTCTGCTGATTCTATTATTAAGTTTATCAGTAAGACTGAGACAGCAGACTCCATAAAGTTTCTTTACTACAAGAACCAGAAAGTAACGAAAGAGTTTTCTTTCTTGAAGTCAAAGGTAACTACAGTGAAACTCACCGGAGGTAATAAGATCTATATGGTTGATTCTTTGCTCGTGAATCCGAAGTACCTCTCTCTCCTTGATAATTACATTGTTGATACGGCTATGTACAACGTAATCTCCAAATTTACTATCACTGATGAAATGGAAAAAATCTTTCAAGCGGATCCTTACAATGAAGCCCGTTTATTTACAACATCACCTGATGTTTATGAAAGGCCAGGTTCATTCTTTGCCGCAAAATTGGAAAAAGTTGAAAATTCAGCAGTTGTGGTTAGTGTTGCGAGTAACAAAGTACTTCCCAAAGATAGTGTACACTATTTCCAGTTCCGTTTCCCTCGAGAATATTTCAATTCGCAGAAATATAAGTTTACCTTAATTTATGCTGTAAAAAAGAGTGCTCCTTCGTTTCGTCTTTCTATTCGCTCTGTAAATATGAATAAAGACACGACTCACATTCAATATCTCTATCCTTTGCAGAAAGATGGTATTACACCGCTGAATTCTGTTCCTTTATCCATTACAGATGTTGACTCAATTCGAAGACTTGCTACTGAAATCAACTTTAGTGCTGACTACACCGGATTGCTTGATATTGTAAAAACAGATGTGGAAGGGAATATTCTTAAACCGGCTTACGATTTTTATTCTGTAACTTTTGAACCTTTCCAGGTTTTTGATTATACGGAAGAAATTTGGCTTCGATTTGAGTTGGGATCCGTATTGGTTCCGATGAATTCAACCAAGACGCAAACAACCGGTGGTAAGTTTATTTATATCAATAATTTCTACTTTGATAAGGTAGAAGAATAGGGAAATGAATCCGATTAACAAGTAAATTTCTGTAATATGAAACGAAATAAAATTATTTTTAAATACTTACTCTCAGTAATCCTGTTCTCAGTAGTATCTGCGCCTTTGTCGGCTCAATCAGCAGATGTTGCTTCTGACTCAGCGGCGGTCTTGGAAGTAGTAAAGGCATTTACCATAACTGGTAAAGTTATATCCTCTGTCGATAGTAAACCTCTCGAAGGAATATCAGTGCGTATCCAAGGTGTAACCGGCTCGACGGAAACGGCGAGTGATGGTTCTTTTTCTATTGGTTCTCCTAATACGAAGTCATTCCTTGAACTTTCATATGTTGGATATAGAACACTCACACTGTTTCTAAGTGGAGCTACTAATTTTACAGTTCGTCTGGAACCGGAAGATTTTCCTTCCAATCTTGAGACTGTTACTCTACCAACAGGTACTTTTGAAAGAAGATATATGGCTCAGTCTGCTGTTACCCTCAAAGATGATAAGTTCCAGTTCAGAGGAATCACCTCTCCGGAGTATTATATTCAGGGACAGTTGCCTGGAGTGAATGTGACTGCTTTCAACGGAGCTCCGGGTGCGGGTGCTGACATTGTGTTTCGTGCCAAGAATTCAATTTATGGCGGAAGCAAACCTCTTTATATCGTTGATGGGATGGAAATCTCCCAGATGGACAATGCAACGATTTCTAACGGTTCATTTATCAGCTCGCTTATTACGCTTTCGCCGAATGATATTGAATCAATCACTCCTTTGAAAGATGCAGCTGCGAAAGCAATTTATGGATCCAGAGGTGCCAATGGTGTGGTCGTAATTGAGACATTCAAAGGTCAGAAAGGTAGTTCCAAGATTGATTTTAGTGCGACATTAGGAACAAGTGAAATGCGTAAGAGTACTCTTCCTATGTTATCAGGTAGTGAACATAGAAAGTATATGCTTGAGATGGCACTCTCACAATACGATGGTAACCTTGGAGATGTGATCAACAATTTCAGTACTGCTTTGTTTAATGATCCGACCAATCCGAACAGAGATTTTATATATGAAAAGTATAATAATAATACGAACTGGATTAATGAAACTCAACAAGATGGGTTTTATCAGGATTATCATTTCAGAATGCGTGGTGGTGATGATGTATCAAAGTATCTGTTTTCAATTGGTTATCTTGGAAATGAAGGAGTGATGATTGGCAATAACCTGACTCGTTTGAGTGCACGTTTTAACCTCGATTACAATATTACAAATGCGTTAGTATTTGGTAGTTCCCTTTCATTTTCGCAAATTAATCTGGATCAAAATCATCAATTAAACTCTGATTATAATACGTTGTTACTTTCTATGAAGAAATCCCCTATTACAACGCCGTATATTCAAGATAATGTGTGGGGTGTTAACACTCCAGTACTTGAAGATCAAGATATTTTTGGTTTGCGCAATAATGTAGGTGATGGGTCTACTGCTGATAATAGCGGTTTGAACAATCCGGCTGCCATTTCAAGAGGTGCATACCGCAATGAGTATCTTTCCAATGCTATGACAGGACAAGTATCCCTTGCATATACGGCTGGTGATTTTAATTTCAAATTAGCATTAGGTTTAAATAACCGTACCGAGCAGACTATTGTCTTTATTCCAGAAACCGGGTTTGCAACTGTTGGTGATAAATACAGAACGTCTATTCAGGGATATTATGACAACATGCTCATTGATACGAAGTTTGACGTTACATATCATAAACGTTTCAATTATGTACACGATTTCAGTGCTAAAGCTGGTATTCAATTATTGAATAATGATCTTCAGTATCGTTACGGTCGTTCTTTTAACGCTGCAAGTGATTATTATACACTGCTTAGTGGAAGCAGGGATTCGATCTCTTCCCGTTCTGATATTTGGAGATCTCTAGGTATGTATGGTACATTCAACTATGTTTATTATGATCGTTATATCTTGAATGCAACAGCTCGTGTAGATGCTTCCTCTCGTTTCGGCGCAAAAACAAAAGCTATTCTTTTTCCTGCGATTGGAGCAGCGTGGAGAATTGATCGCGAAGATTTTCTTCGCAACTCTTCTGTAATCAACGAACTTAAGTTAAGAGTAAGCTATGGATTGACAGGAAACGATAATATTGGTAATTACTATGCTAAACTTTTGTACCAACCTTCCAATTACAAAGATCTTGGAGGTTTTGCAATACAAAACCTTGCGAATGAAAAACTGAAACCTGAAATAAATAGAGAGTTTCAGGCTGGTTTAGATTGGGGTTTGTTTGGCAATAAGATTACTATGAATGTGGATTATTTCAATACAGTCAATTCAAATATGATTGTGTTCAATAACATCAAACAAACAGCTGGTATATCAGGTGCGTATATGAATGTGGGTGAAAACACAAACAAAGGTTTGGAAGCAGGACTAAATTTTGCATTTAAAACAGGAGCAGTAAAATACAACTTGGGTGCTACTTTTGCAACAGTGGATACGAAAGTAACTAAGATGCCTTCTTCAACTCCATATATTGAAAATACCTACCAGGGAATATTTACTGCGCGTGCTCAGGAGGGACAGGCTTTAGGCTCTTATTATGGATACCAGACAAACGGAGTGTATTCTTCGTCTGCTGATTTGATCAGTAGTGCTACTGGTAAGGATGTTGTTAATGGTAAGAATGAATATAATCAAAATGTATATGAAGCTTTCCAGGCTGGTGATGTCAAGTTTGTCGATCAGAATAAAGATGGTGTGATTAATGAAAAGGACAAAGTATTTCTTGGAGACCCAAATTCTGATTATTTCGGAAGTTTTAAAGGAGATATTTCTTTCAAAGGATTTACTCTAAGTGCTTTGGTTGATTATCAGCTAGGTCGTGACATCGTAAATGGTTTGCGTTATGAACTTGAAAGTCAGTCTGGCTATGCTAATCAAACTATTGCGGTCAACCGTAGATGGAGACAAGCAGGTGATGTGACTGACATGCCACGACTTTCGTATGGAGATCCATCAGGAAATAATCGTTTCTCTGACCGTTGGATTGAAGATGGCTCTTTTGTTCGTCTAAGAAATGTGACTTTCAGCTATGACTTGCCAACTAGTCTGGCTAAAAAAGCTTATCTTCAAAAAGTTACTTTCTTTGTAACTGGAGAAAACTTGCTTACGTGGACTAAATATACCGGATTGGATCCCGAATTCAATAGCTTGAATGATGGACTTCTCTATGGTGTTGATGGTGGCTCAATGCCTGTAACACGCAGTTATTCAGCAGGTATAAGAATTGGTTTGTAATACATAAATAGAAAAGACACATGAAAGAATTTATAACAAAAATACAGTATGCGATCTTGCTCGCACTAATTGTAGTAATGCCTTCTTGCTCTGATGCATTAGACATAGATCCGGATGATGCACTGACTCAGTCTGAGATTTACAATGACTACAAAGACATGTTTACAATCAAACTGGGATTGTATGATATTATGCAGGATCTGGTTGAACAGTCATTTGTATTAGGAGAGTGTCGTGGAGACCTTGTTACTAGCGGACCCGGTGCAAAGGGACAATATTCTGATGCTGCTGAGTTTCTTGATAATAACGTGTCCGTTGATAATAAATACATAGACTGGTCTGGTTATTATCACCTGATTAATCAATGTAACGATGCGTTGGTGAAATATCCTATCCTGAAGCTTAAACAACCTAAACTGGAAACCGATGAGAATTTGTCTGCTATCTATAAGCACATTGTTGGAGAGACTTTGTGGTTGAGAGCTTGGGCATACTTTAAGTTGATTCAAAACTGGGGAGATGTTCCTTTTTATACGGAACCAATCTATACTGTAGAGCAGTCTGAACTCGCCAAATATAATACTCCGGTGCCGCAGGACTCTATCCTGAATCAGCTTGAACGTGACCTTTCTTACTCATTCCGCAATTGTGAGTACAACTGGGCATGGGCAAATCTTCCGACTCTTTGGAATCATGAAACCGTGAATATGTGTGCTGTGGTTAGTCTGTATACGGATGTACTGATGTACAGACAAAAATATCAGAAAGCATGGGATGTTGCTTCAAAAATTGTTGTTGGTGGCTATGTATCTACTTTTAATGAGAATTTCCACGATTCTTTCAATATTTCATTGGCTAAGTATACATGGGCAGGAGGAGAAGAAAACCCATGGTTTAGAACGATGTTTCGGTATGCTAACGAATCGCAAGGGGGGCAATTTGCATATCGAGAAGAAGGTCTTGTGTTAGCTTTCAGTATAGAAGGAAGTTCGTTCACTACAGAGAGACATCCTTTGACTGCCTGGACCAACAACCGTTATAGTGATAATGGGCAATTCGTTGTCAAACCTTCTTATCCGAGTATTCAGATGTTTATGAAACAAGATGATCAGGTACGTGGTAATTATGGTTCTTACTTACTGGATGATGAATATAGAGCAGGCTCTGTTGATACTATAATTTGGAAGTATGTTGGTTTGGAGTGTTTTAGAGAAGCAGGAAGTGCATCCTCCGATACAGAAACAAATACTTCCGGCAAATCTGTTGTTGTTTCTTCTATTACTCGTCGTGGTGTCAATCGCTCCCTGGGATATGGAAATATCAATGTATATCGTACAGCGGGTCTTTGGCTGAGAGCTGCTGAAGCAGCTAACCGTGTAGGTTTGAGTACTACTGCTGTTACTCTAATGAACGAAGTACGTAACCGTGTAGGTGTTGGAGCATCAAATGTTAAACAGAATGCTTCTGTTGAAGACATTGAAAATGCGTTGATCGAAGAAAGAGCATTGGAACTTGCCTACGAAGGAGAACGCTGGTATGATCTGGTTTCTGTTGCTGTACGTCGTACCGATCCGAACTTCCTTATCGACAGAGTTGTTGCTAAAGCTCCTCAAGCCGAACAGGCAGCTGTAAGAGCGCGTTTGCAATTTCAAAAGAATCAGGCTTTGGAATTTGGTTCATCTGATGATCCACAGTACTGGTGGAAGTTGCCTAGACCTGCAGTATATAGATAATATTAATAATTAGACGACTAAAATCGATAAGATATGAAAAAGATTTTTTTAGTAGCATCGATACTCTTTGCGGGTATCTACATGACGAGTTGTCAATCTGACATAGCGTATGATCGTCTTGAAGGAGATAAGACAAATAATCTTGATACCACGACAATCAATGAAAAGGCGAAAGATACGGTTGGTATTGAGCTATTTGTCTCTGATAAATATCTGATTCTCGATGGCAAGGAGGAACGATTCTTGTACTATTCAGCCAAAGCAGGTATGCTCGCTGTGAATAGCGTCCTTCTTCCTGAGAGTGATAATCCGGCTTTACCGCCAGATTCATTAGCATTCAATGCTTCTTTTGAGAATCCCGGCTTTGTCGCAGCGTGTCGCTTGGCTGATGTATCAGATGGAAATTTCTTTTATGGATTCACAACATCATGTGCAGTCAACGACTCTTCAGTAGTTCTCATGGGAGAAAAGCGCGTAAACGAAAAGTACACCAATGACTACAGTGATAATTACATTGTCACTCAAAAACGCGGCACCGGTAAGTATGTGTATAGTAACGTGTTTCGTTATGCTCCTTATGGAGTGCAATATCTGTATGATACAAATCCTTCTGTTGGGTCTGATGGAAAACAAACAATCATGGCAAAAACCAATACCGGTTTAATAGTTGGCCATTATGATGCTGCAGCTGATACAGTAAACTGGGATCATTATCCAAAAGCTTTTGAAGCATTGAATGATTCCAATAAGGCAGGTGCCCGTTTCTATCAGCTGACTCCTCCTCAAATTGCGTATAACTCCAAATTTGGATTTATGATGTTTATGGGTAGTCAGCTCGACCAGGCGACCACTAAACCAGGCTATATTCTTTCTATTGATCAGACTACCGGAGTTATTACAGAGGCATTGAGAGATTGGGCTCCGAGATATACTCAAGGATATCTGGAAACTGGTACAGGTGCTTTAATTACAGACCGTATCCCGTTGTTATCTAATGTTATCATTTATACGATTGAAGATGACTCTTTTGCAGATGATTCATTGGGTGGACTTCCTGCTGGAAGTATGTTGATGTTTGGTTACAACAAGGATAAGATATATCAGTCATACTATCGATATAAAACAGGAGATCAAATATCGGACATTAAGTTCGAACTTGGCTATCTGGCAAATGTTGAAGGGACTACAAACAAACATAGTCCTGTTAACATAATAATTAACCCTTATACTAAGAGAATTGAGATGGTTCATTCAACTCCGTTTCTTATGGAGTTGTATAGTATGAGTGTAACTGACTTTGTCAATACGGATCTAATAGCCGGTAGAAAGAGATGGACAAAAGAATGTAACCTCCTAGACCGTGACATTTCAATCCGTGGTACCGGAATGTATCCTCTTGGTGGAATCATAAACATGGATCGCACTGTCTATAGCTCTTATATGAGTACAGTAGAGAAATCGGCTGTTGTGCCTGATGTACCATTGCGTCCGGGCGTGCAACGTATTTTCTTTTGCTGTGGCGATGAATATCCGGCTCGTGTAGCTGTGTTTGAATTGACTCGTTCGCTTGACACCGAATCCTTCAAGACATGGGTTAATAATAAACGTTCTTATATTGAAGCTCAATCATATTAATAGAGGAGGTCCGAACAATGAAGAATCTTAGATATTTAGCATTAGTAGTTTTCTTGGTTTCTGGAATAACAGCTATGACGGCTCAAGTTAAGATCGATCGTTTATCGGGTACCTATGAAGGCGCTAAGAAGAAAGATCTTGCTGAAGGTCAGGGAAAAGCGATAGGTAAGGATACTTACGAAGGAAACTTCAAGAAAGGACTTCCTGAAGGTCAAGGATCTTATATCTTTGGTGATAGTATAATGCTTGACGATTTTTATTATATCCCTGGAGATAAGTATGAAGGTGCTTTCAAGAAAGGAAAATTTGAAGGCAAGGGAAAGATAACGTTTGCTGACAAAGTAAAAGGTGTTCTTGAAGGTTATTTTGAGGACGGTAAATATGTCGGTAAAACCAAGGATGGCTATATTTGGGTTAAAGAAGAATCATCGGGAATAAACCGCGTTATTGTTCAGAAACGCAACAGTAGTAAAAATGATATTTCACTAAGTGGAATTGGTGAATTGATAGAGATTGGTGCTGTTCATAGGGATTTTAACTCAACAGCACAGACATGGAACGATATTCGGCGCGAAGACTTTCCTTATACAATTTATATAAAGGGCGTCAATGCTTCAAATTACTCACGTTGTGTGGTCAAAATTATTATTGAATCTCCGGGAACCTGGGAAATCAAGGTCGTACCTAATATGTAGTATTTTTGATAAAAAGAAGCGTTCCGAAATAATCGGAACGCTTCTTTTTGTGTAAAGGTCTGACAGTTTATAGCTTTATATTTTGCAGCTTATCTCCGATGATTACGGGTTCTAATATACGCAAAAAATAAGCGGGGTTGCCTCTTATGAGACAGCCCCGCACTAGTTAAGATCTATGAGCCAGAATTATTCTGATACTACTTCAAATGCAATTTCAATGCTAACTTCTTTGTGCAATTTTATTGTTGCAACGTAAGAACCAACTTCTTTAACTGCCTCTTTCACGTAGATAGTTTTGCGATCTACGTCATAACCAGCTTTTTCAAGTGCTTCAGCAATCTGAATATTTGTTACAGATCCGAAGATCTTACCGGAAGAGCTAGTCTTTGCGCCGATAGTTAACGAAACATCTTTCAATTTAGCAGCAGCAATTTCAGCTTCTTCTTTGATTTTAGCCAGTTTGTGAGCACGTTGTCTCAGATTCTCAGCTAGCATTTTCTTAGCAGATTCGGATGCTATGACTGCTTTCCCTTGTGGAAGAAGGTAATTTCTGCCGTATCCGTCTTTTACTGTAACTACATCATCCTTGTATCCAAGGGTATTGATGTCTTCTTTTAAAATGATTTGCATGTTTTTTCCTCCTTTAATTATTTCATCAAGTCAACTACGTAAGGCAGCAATGCCAAATGGCGCGCTCTTTTTACTGCTTGCGCTACACGACGCTGGAACTTCAATGAAGTACCGGTGATACGACGAGGCAAAATCTTACCTTGCTCATTCAGGAACTTCTTCAAGAAATCAGGATCTTTGTAATCAATATACTTGATTCCACTTTTCTTGAAACGGCAGTATTTCTTTTTCTTTACATCCACAGTGGGCGGAGTAAGATATCTGATTTCAGATTGTGCTTGCTGTGCCATAATTAATTCTCCTTTTGTTCTTTAGATTGTTTAAGTGATCTTCTTTTTACTGCATATTCAAGTGCATACTTGTCTAAGCGAAATGTCAGAAAACGAATTACTCGTTCGTCACGACGGAAGTTCACCTCTAATTTCTCAATGACAGTTGGCTCTGCTGTAAACTCAAGCAATTGATAAAAACCTGTAGATTTCTTTTCAATTGGATAGGCAAGTTTGCGCAATCCCCAGTTCTCGTCATTATCAATCGCTGCACCCTCATTGATGAGAAGTGTTTTGAATTTTTCTACCGTCTCCTTCATCTGAACGTCAGACAAAACGGGAGTCAAAATGAAAACGGTTTCGTAATGATTCATACTCTTTTGATTTTGTGAATACTATAAATGTTATAAAAGTGGGGCAAAGGTAAGGATATTTCTCTAATACGCCAAATATGGATGTTCAATATTTCTATTTCATGTGATTTTCATCTCAAAATACTTGCAGGGTAATGCTTGTAAACTTAACTTTGTAATTCATGCTTTGAATAATTGCTCCTTATGAAACAAATAGCTATCATTTTCTCGCTTTTTTTCCTGTTTACCTTTCCCGGTTATGCTGATTACGAAAGAGATACGTTAGGTGAGGATTTTCTTCAGCAAACAATTCACATGCCGGATGACTATGAAGGAAGAGTTGATATTACCCTTGTACGCAAAACGTCCGGTCTAGGAGCTGATCAAGCAGTTCTGTATATTCATGGGTTCAATGATTACTTTTTTCAGAAGGAAGAAGCAGCCTTTTTTACTAATGAATGTCTCAATTTTTACGCGCTAGATCTTAGAAAATACGGTCGTTCCTGGATGACTCATCAGAAAAGAGGGAATGTAATGGATCTGAAAGAGTATTTTGCAGATATAGACTCTGCATTATTTGCAATCAGATCAGAGGGAAATCAATCGGTAATACTAGTGGGTCATTCTTTCGGTGGTTTGATAGCATCAATTTATCTGGCTCAAATGGATAGACATGGAGCCGATTCTTCTTTTGTAAAAGGATTGATATTAAACAGCCCTTTTCTTGATATGAATCAGAGTTGGTTTAAGGAAAATATTATGATTCCTTTGGTTGGTCTCTGGGGTAGAGTATCTCCTTCTACTGTGGTTTCAAAGGATGTAAACACTTTATA
The DNA here is from genome assembly GCA_963677415.2 of Bacteroidales bacterium. Taxonomy (GTDB): domain Bacteria; phylum Bacteroidota; class Bacteroidia; order Bacteroidales; family JAQUTK01; genus JAQUTK01. Next base: position 48,085 of record CAXXFJ010000037.1, read on the forward strand.
TGGTAAGAGTATACATGCCTCGTACAAAGGAGAATGGGAGTATAATCTTCAATGGAAGACATTGGAGAGTATTCCTATCAATGCTGCTTTTATCAAAACGGTGCATAGCGCTCAAAGGAAAGTTCATTCCGGTCTGGATATTACTCAGCCTGTTTTGGTGATGCATTCCAGTCGCTCAGTGAAGACGAATATATGGACGGATGAATTGAGACGTGGTGATGCTGTGCTTGATGTAGAAGATATCCATCGGTATGCAAATCGCTTGGGCGATCATGTTAGTATTGTTGTTATTCAGGATGGTTTACACGACTTGGCTCTGTCGCAGCCAAAGGTTCGTGCTACCTATTATGAGAAGATACACGAATGGTTGAAGAAAAATTTCAAAAGTATTTGAGATTTGGTGCTTAAGTAATCTTTTTTTTATACTTTTGTTCCGTTCAATGATTAAATCAAAAATTACTATACAGATGAAACAGAATTTAATAGGAAATCTCGGCATCATCGTTGTTCTGATTGGTGTTCTTATGTTGGCGGTACCAGGATTTGGTTTAGCCGGCTCTGTGAATAATAACTTTCTGATGGGCAGTGGTCTTGCAGTATTATGTATTGGACTAATTATTCATATCATTGTAAATAAGAAAGTAAAAGACGAAGAATAAAAGTTCTTTACCTTAAAAGCACAAAAAAAAGGCCGCTGTTTAAGCGGCCTTTTTTATTTAGATTTCATCATCTGGAGATGGAGCGATAAGTTTGTAGCCCTTACCGTGAATGTTGATAATCTCAATTTGATCATCATCTTTCAATAACTTGCGTAATTTTGTGATATATACATCCATGCTTCTTGCATTGAAGTAGTTGTCGTCCACCCAGATTGCTTTGAGTGCATAATTGCGTTCTAAGACTTCATTCATGTGAGCGCACAACAGAGATAGAAGATCGCACTCTTTTGTTGTAAGCTTTGTAATTTTATCTCCGATAATTAGCGTTTGTTTTTGTTTGTTGAATACAAACCGTCCCAAAACGTAAGTGATTGCTTCTTTCTTCTTGTTAATGACACGTTTGAATATAGCTTCGATACGGAAAATAAGTTCTTCCATGCTGAATGGTTTTGTGATATAATCATCAGCACCAATCTTGAATCCTTCCAAAACATCTTCTTTCAATGTTTTTGCTGTCAGGAATACAATAGGAATAATTTCATTGACCGAACGAACTTCCATAGCCATTGTGAATCCATCTTTCTTGGGCATCATGACGTCCAGGATAAGAAGATCGAATTTTGACTTTTGAAATGATCTCAAGCCTGCTTCACCATCCAGGCAAAGTTCAACTGCATAGCCTTTTGCTTGCAAATACTCTCTTAACAACATGCCAAGATTTTCGTCATCCTCGCATAATAAAATACTTAATTTGTCTTCCATCTTACTTTCTAATTAGAGGTAATGTAATAATAAATTTTGTTCCAACATTAATTTCACTTTCAACTTTGATGGTCCCTTTATGCTCTTCGATAATCTTCTTTACATAAGGGAGACCCAGACCAAATCCTTTTACGTTATGCAGATTGCCGGTTGGTACTCTGTAGAACTTTTCAAAGATCTTCTTTAATTGCTCTTTCTTTATTCCGATTCCATTGTCTTTGATCGTAATCACCAACATATTATCTCTGTTTGATGTCGTTATGTACAGAGATAATTCACCTTTGCTATATTTTACTGCATTTTCCATCAGATTGAAAAGTACATTGGTAAAATGCATCTCATCGGCGTAAATAAGGGCGTTTTCCGCTTTTAAATCGGAGACTATCGAACCTCCGGTCTTCTCGACCCGCAACTTGAAATTATTGATAACCGTTTTTATTGTATTGTTTGTATCCAGTTCTTTAAACTTGAACGCAATCTTTTGCTTCTCAAACAATGACATTTGCAATACTTTTTCAACCTGAAAACTCAATCGTTTAGTTTCATCGCCGATGACACTTGAAATATGTGAAAGCATCATTGGTGATTTGCTCACCGAATCATCCCTGAGCATCTGTGATGCCAGTGAGATCGTGGCGACCGGCGTTTTGAGTTCGTGGGTCATGTTGTTAATAAAGTCGTTACGCATTTCAGACAAACGCTTTTGTCTGGAGATAATCCATATCGTGATAATAAAAGTAACCAGCAATACAAGCGAAAACACCAAAGAGGGAACTACAAAACCGATGGAATTGAAAATATAACGATCCATCGTCGGGAAAGAAACTTTCAAATAGTTTAACTTTAGCGTCTGATCATTTGGAAATAAAGCTTGTGTAAATGCCTGTTTTATATCTTTATCCTTTTTAGCCCTATTCATGAGAACCTCTTTCCCCTCTTTGTCCACTACGATAAAGTAGTAGGGAAGGTTTAGTCCATTATTTGCCAGCTCTGCCTTGATATATCCATTTAACTTATAGACGTCAATTCTCTGCTCAATCGGAGTGTTACTTGCTTCATATAAGATATTATATACAATCTCATCCAGCAACTCACGCTGTTTGACATATCTGTTTTTCAGCGTTTCTTGTACTCCTTTTGAAATCCTTGGCAAGGAACTGCTCCCGTGTTTCTTTGAAATAAACACTTTTTCGTTGGGAAGCGACATGCTCCTTTTCTCGGATGAATAGCCTCTGCTATTTTCTGTTTTTGAGAGCGTTCCGTCAATGAGCGAATATTCATCCCTCTGACGTGTCGATATTCGTTGCCTTTGTAACATCTGTTGTTGAAATTGCAACTCGGTAGCATCGTTTTCCTGGTCTTTAATGTCTTTGATCAGATAATTCTGAGTCTCATCATATTCCAGATAGCGTGCAACCTGATACAGGCTTCGCTTAACAGTCTCCGCGAATTGTTCGCTTCTCATGGTTGCCATTGCATTGATATAGTTGATCTGCAAATAGAGCAATCCAATAAAAGCAAATGCCATTACTATGGCAAGCAACCAGATGGTCGATTTCTTCATCACGCAAATTTAACAATCAAAATTGAGAAATATGTCAAATTTAAATACTTTAACTTAAAAGCAATCCATTAAAGCTACATTCTTTCGGTAAGAATCTCAAATTTCATCAAAAAATAGCCATTATTGGGGCTTCTTGGTGGGACTTTTTACTTAAAAAAACTTCTTGTTAGTATTAACGGCTTTCTAATTGATTTATTTTTATCTTTGCGTTTTATTTCAAGTAAAAAGGGCTGAAGATGTTATTAATTATTGGGATTTACTTTTCTATGTTACTCATTATCTCTCGTTTAACGACGAATAATACCAGTAATGACTCTTTTTTTACAGGCAATAAACGTTCCCCATGGTATGTGGTGGCCTTTGGTATGATTGGGTCCTCAATTTCCGGAGTCACTTTTGTTTCCGTTCCGGGTATGGTCAGGGAGTTTGATATGACTTACATGCAGTTGGTGCTCGGTTTTCCTATAGGGTATCTTATTATAGCTTACGTACTGCTTCCTTTATATTATCGTTTGAACCTTGTTTCCATCTATACCTATTTGGAAGACCGGATTGGGAAGCGAGCTTACAAGACAGGAGCTTCATTCTTCTTTCTGAGCAAGATCATCGGAGCTGCTGCCCGGCTTTATCTGGTAACAATCATTCTTCAGACCTTCGTGCTGGATGCATTGGGAGTCCCTTATTTGGTAACAGTATGTGTATCTGTGGCTATGATCTGGATTTATACCCATGCCAGCGGTGTAAAGACAATCATTTGGATGAACTTTCTGCAAACATTCTTTCTCCTGCTGATGTTGATTCTTATTGTTGCAGGGGTAATGTATAAGATGGATCTCTCTTTTGATAATACAGTATCGATGATTGCTTCAGATCATCACTCGAAGATCTTTGAGTTTGCAGATTGGAGCAGCAGGCAGAATTTCTTCAAACAGTTTATCAGTGGTATCTTTATCACCATTGTTATGTCTGGATTGGATCAGGGGATGATGCAGAAGAATCTGTCATGCAAGAACCTCAAAGAGGCTCAAAAGAATATGTGCTGGTATGGTTTCTCGTTTATACCACTTAATTTCCTCTTCTTGTCATTAGGTGTGCTAATGCTTAACTTTGCACAACATCAACAGATAGCCTTACCGACAGAGTCTGATGAGATTCTACCTCTATTTTGCACGACGTATCTTGGTCAGCCGATACTGATATTCTTTACCATTGGGGTGATAGCCGCTTCTTTCTCTGCTGCAGATTCTGCTTTGACTTCCATAACCACCTCGCTTTGTATCGACCTTATTGATATAAAAAGATTCTCTGAGGTGAAGGCAAAACAGGTGAGAAAGCGAACTCATTTGCTTGTATCTGCGGTTTTTATTCTGATAATCCTTATCTTTAGAGCCGTAAATGACAGAAGCTTAATCGATGCTATCTATATGATTGCCTCCTTTACCTATGGTCCCTTGCTTGGATTGTATGCTTATGGCTTGTTTACAAGAGGTTGTCCAAGAGATAAATGGGTGCCATATATTGCTGTTGCAGGTCCGCTGCTGTGCATAGCACTGAAAAGTATGGTGGAAGCATTTACTTCGTATCGTTTTGGATATGAAATATTGATGATCAATGGATTGATAGTATTTGTCGGATTAGTGTTATTACGTAAAAAAGGAGAAATATGGAAATTAAAAAGGCAGAATTTGTAATTAGTAACACGGACGTAAGAAAATGCCCACCGGACGTGAGACCGGAATATGCGTTTATCGGAAGGTCTAATGTAGGCAAATCAAGCCTGATAAACATGATTACCAACACGAAAGGGTTGGCTATGACTTCTTCTAAACCGGGGAAGACGCAACTTATCAACCACTTTATCATTGATAGTTCCTGGTATCTGGTCGATCTCCCGGGCTATGGCTATGCTCAGCGTGGAAAAGAGGGGCGTGAGAATATTCGTCAGATCATCGAAGACTATATCCTCTATCGTGACCAGCTTACCGCTCTGTTTGTCTTGTTGGATTCGCGCCATGAACCACAGCAGATCGATCTTGAATTTATGGAGTGGCTGGGTGAAAATGAAATCCCTTTTGTGATTGTTTTTACAAAAGCGGATAAGAATTCCTACTCCCGTTTGAAAGAGAATCTGGAGAGTTACCAGGCAAGCCTCCTTGATGTTTGGGAAGAGCTGCCTCAGATGTTTGTCACCTCTTCAGAAAAGAAGCAAGGTAGGGAAGAGATACTCGCTTATATTGATACAATAAATAAATCACTAAAATAATAGAATAGAATATGATGCATAACTGGTTTGAAACAAAGATTTCCTACGAGAAAGAGATAGAAGGCGGAATGATGAAGAAAGTGACTGAACCTTATTTGGTCGATGCGCTTTCATTTACCGAGGCAGAAGCGCGGATAATTAAGGAGATGACTCCTTTTATGAGTGGCGAATTTACAGTAGCCAACATCAAACGTGCTAATTACACGGAGGTATTTGAAGATGAAGCCGGCGATCGCTGGTACAAGGCGAAAGTCCTTTTTATTTCCATTGACGAGAAGAGTGGAGCAGAAAAGAAGACCGCTTCAAACATGCTGATACAGGCTTTGAATATTCATCAGGCAATAGATAATCTGGATAAGGGAATGAAGGGTACGATGGCTGATTATGAGATCGCTTCAATGACTGAAACTATGTTGATGGACATCTTTCCGTATGCTGTGGAGGAAAATGAAAAGAGTGAGTAATATAGGTGAGCGGCTTCTGGAAGTAAAAAGCAATCTGCCTGATACTGTCCATCTAGTTGCCGTGTCCAAGTTTCATCCGGCTGAGTCCGTCCTTGAGGCTTATAATGCCGGTCAACGTATCTTTGGGGAGAGCAGGGCGCAGGAAGTTGTGCCCAAAAAGGAGTCTCTTCCAAAAGATATTGAGTGGCACTTTATAGGTCATTTGCAAGAAAATAAAGTGAAGAACATTGCTCCTTTCATCGCTTTGATTCATAGCGTGGATAGTTTGAAATTGCTTCGTGAGATAAACAAACAGGGAGAAAAGTGCGGACGGGTTATTCCGTGTCTGCTTGAGATCTTTGTGGCACAAGAGGAGACAAAATACGGATTTACTATTCAGGAGTGTGATGATCTGCTACATGGTGCTGAACTAAAAGAACTGACGCATGTAGAGATTCGGGGTATTATGGGTATGGCTTCTCTGACAGAAGATGAAGAGCAGATACGAAGAGAGTTTGGTATGCTGCGTACATTTTTCAAGAAGATATGCTGTGACATCTCTATCCCGAATGCCAATATCCGCGAACTCTCGATGGGAATGAGTCAGGATTACCTGATTGCTATTGAAGAAGGTAGCACGATGGTCCGAATAGGAACCACCATATTTGGAGACCGCGCCTATTGAACCTGATCATAAATCAAAACAAAAAGAGAGTTGCAAGGAAATCCCTGCAACTCTCTTTGTTTATCTACGGTCATTCAATCAAGAGAACTTGAAGATGATTGTTTGATCAAACTGTTGTCCGGCTTTTAGAATGGTGTTGTTGAAACCACCTTGGTTTGGACTGTCTGGAAAATACTGAGCTTCCAAACAGAACGCTTCATGCTCTTCATAACGTTTGCCGAAGTGTCCGGGCAATTCGCTGTTCAACCAGTTTGCAGAATATAACTGTACGCCCGGGAGAGTAGATATTACTTCCAATGTGCGTCCTGTCGTTTTCTCCGTGGCACGAGCCAGCAGACTCAGTTCGCCATATTCTTTTTTGTTGCCTACAAAACAATGGTCATAGCCCTTGCCATATTTTAATTGAACGAAATCAAAGTTATCGATCTCTTTGCCGATTGCCTTTGGAGTGGTGAAGTCCATTGGAGTCCCTTTGACAGATAGCATCTCTCCGAGAGGAGTTGAATTCTCGTCCATTGGTAGAAACTTGTTACAGTTCAGATACAGCTCATGATCCATGGCTGTACCTTCACCTTTGAGGTTGAAGTAGGCATGGTTCGTAAAGTTGGCAATAGTATCTTTATCCGTTGTAGCAAGAAACTGCATGGTAAATTCGCAAGCATCGCTCCAGGAGAAGATAACCTTTAGATTGAGAGTTCCCGGATATCCCTGGTCTCCATCCGGGCTTGTCAGTGAAAGAATCAGTTCGCCGTCAGCTGTTGTTTCCGCGTCGAAAACACGGAAGGTGAAACCAACTCCGCCATGAAGACTGTTTGGACCGTTGTTGACCGGCAGCGTGTATTCTACTCCGTTCAGAGTAAATTTGCCTTTTGCGATACGATTGGCATAGCGTCCCACGGTAGCACCGATGTAGCATGTGTCTTTTAAGTACCCTTCAAGGGTAGGGAATCCACATACTACTTCTCCCAATTTGCCATTCTTGTCCGGCACGATGATAGAAGTTACATATCCGCCATAGTTAGTAACAGAAACACTAGCTCCAATCTTGTTGGTCAAGGTGTAGAGATATACTTCTGTTCCGGATGGCATTAGTCCGAAGACTTTCTTTTCAATTTTAGTCATGTTATCGTTTTTCAAAGATTAATAATTGATACTGGTAAATTTACTCCAGACAGGAGCTGAGAGATAGGCATCTGCCGCCTCTCGTGGCACATACAACCTGCAGATAGAATAATCCACACCGTTAAAGAGATCGTCAGTAATAGTCACAGGACTCTTTTGAGATACCATCACTTTTCGCAATTTCGTGCAACCAGAGAAAGCTCTGCTTTCCAAAGTGGTAAGTGTGGAAGGTATTTTGATACTCGTGATATTAAGACACCCCTCAAAAGCCGACTTCCCGATGCGAGAGCATCCTTCAGGAAATATGATGTCACCGGAAAGTCCGGTGCAGTTGCTGAAAGCAGAAGCCTCAATGCTAAGCAGTCCGTCGGGAAGGATCAGTTTGTGCAACTGAGACATCCCCTTCAGCTCTCCCTCCAGAAGCTCCTTATTTGAGATGCCACTCATATCCAGCTGGTTGAGGAGTGGCATTCGTTCTTTCATAGAGATAAAATCAGAGCTGTTCAAGCTTCCGCTTACTTTCAGGTGTGTAACGAGAGAAGGTTCATAGCCGAGGTTCAGAATACTCCGGATTAGAGTGCCGGGCGTCGTGATATCAATCGTTACCGACAATTCGCTGTCCGCAATCGAATTGTTCTTCCAATAGTCAGTCTCTTCATATGTCTGTTTGGTCTTAAGCGGAACGAAGATAGTTTTATTCAGGAAGTTATTCGCTTCCAGTCGTGGCGGCGTAGTGGCAGATACCTTTATCGATGTAATACCATTACATTGATAGAATGCCGCATTCTTGATCTCAGTGACACTCTCAGGAATTGTAAGTTCGCCGGATAGCCCACCACATGTATAAAAAGCCCTTTCGCCAATCGAAGTGATCCCCTCAGGAAAGACGATGGATGAGAGAGAGCGGCAATTGTAAAAGGCCGAGTCACTGATTTGAAGCAGAGCTTCAGGGAGAACCAGATCGCCTGAGATGCCCGTACAATTAAAGAAGGCATAGCTACCGATAGCTCTGACTGAGGCAGGGAAGTAAATGGAAGAAAGAGCTGCGCACTCTTTAAATGCTCCCGGTATAATTACCTGAGTACCTTCCAGTATAAGAATATTGGTGAGCGACCGATACGCAGGGATATGATTGGCGATGACAAAGCTGCCACCTGTGCGTAGCAGTTCAATCTGGTTGCATTTACTGAAAGCCATTTTGCCTATGGAGGCAACTTCTTTTGGGATTGTCAGTTCCGTTAATCCGGCACAATCAGCAAAAGCAGAGTCGCCAATTGCTGTTACAGAAGAGGGAATCGTAACCGTAGTGACAGCCCGGCAACCTTTCATCGCCGAAGTAGCAATCACTTTTGGATCCCCAAAGATTTGAATGTCTGAGATATGCTCATATCCCGGTATATGTTTCTGAATGGAGAAGCTGCATCCCGTATGAATAGTATTGATAGACCCGCAATCCTGAAAAGCCATGAATTCAATGGTTTTTACAGAAGAAGGGATCGAAAGCTCTGTTATTGCACTGCACCCGTGAAAGGCATAACTGCCAATGGAAGTCGTTCCTTCAGGAATGATAATATCTGTCAGACTGCTACAGTCATAAAAGGCATTACTTCCAATGGAGGTGATGCCAGCAGGTAGATTGATTGCATTCAGACTCTTGCAACCGTAAAACAGACTTGCGCTGATTTTGGTAATACCATCAGGAATAGGAAACTCTGTGAGATTCTCACATCCATAGAAGGTGAACTCTCCAATGGAGCGAAGCTTTTTAGGCATAGAAAGAGAGCGCAGATTCTTACATTTAAAGAAAGTGTGACTCTCAATCACGCTGACAGCATCCGGAATGGTAATCGATCGGAGGTTGTCGCAACCCGAGAAAGCATGATCGCGAATAATGTTCACAGAAGCCGGAATGTCAATATGTGTCAGTCCGCTACACCCCTCAAAGGCAGAAACGCATATCTCTGTAGTACCTTCAAGTATTGTAATATCCGATATCTCAGAGAAGTTGGGGATTCCGTTTCGTAAAGGAATGTTGCATCCTGTCTTGATACTCCGTACATTCTTGCACCCATAAAACGCGAAATAGTCGAGGTATTTTAACTTTGTAGGAAGCGTGATGGAAGTAAGACTGGAGCAATAGTAAAAAGCGAAATTATCAATATAGGTTACGCTGTTTGGGATAGAGATAAATTGCAGATTCGAACAACCTGAGAAAGCAGCTTCACCAATGCGGGTAGTCGTGGTGGGAAGAAATACATTCTTTATGATCGTATTCTCAGCGAAAAGATAGGTGCCTACAGTGTTTGCAATATTCTTATAGGTTGTATAGTAGTAATCACCGCCTGCCACAATCCGGGCATCTGTCATGTCGAGCGTGGAGAGCTGTTTCATCTCACGGATCACTTTGAAGTCGCTCCCGTTCAATTCACCCGTCAAGGTCAACTCTTTAATGGAGTTTCTTGTATTACCCACTAAAGAAGCTAAATTACCGGCTGGAGAAACATGAAAGACTTCCGCCTTTATACAGAGTGGTAGTAGCATGAAAATGGCAAGGATGCGCAGCCTGATGGATTTCATTTAGCGAGTATTACATTATTTATACGAATACATGCAAATGTACAAATAACTATTTATCTCCCAAATAAAAATCCGGTAAAATCACCGGAGCGTCTCTCCGGCCATCATTTTTTGTAGGTATTCGGGAGAGAGTATCTTTTCCATTGCCTGGCTGACAGAATGAAGTCCAAACTCTTTCGCATCCAGTTCTTCCGGTCTGACAAAGAACGAATCGGCTACATCGTCATGTGCCTCGAGAGAAGAGCAGTCGTCTACGTTGCATAGAAAAAAGAGATCCACCGTATGTACGGTAAAACCAGAGTAGAGATAGAGATTGGGCAATGAGAACAGGAAACGGGTGCCGGTTACTTTCAATCCGGTTTCTTCTTCCACTTCCCGTATGACACCCTCTTCCGCACTTTCATACATATCAATGAATCCTCCCGGAAGGTCCAGCGTGCCCTTGGCAGGCTCATGTGCCCTGCGGGTCACAAGCAGTTCGCCCTTGTCATTAAAGATAAGCGCCACCGTGGCAGCGGAAGGATTGAAATAATAGACGAATTGGCACTCCGCACAGGTGTAGGCTTTAAAATTGTGCTCAGAAAAACGGTCGGAGCCGCACTTCGGACAATAGTGAAAGAGGTGTAAAGGATGTGTGTTCATTGGTTTAAACAAAAATAGCTCCGATATTCGGAGCTATTGCTCTTCAGGTTGGACTTGAACCAACGACCCCCTGATTAACAGTCAGGTGCTCTAACCAACTGAGCTACTAAAGAATAAGAAAATTTATCGGGCTCTTCAGGTTGGACTTGAACCAACGACCCCCTGATTAACAGTCAGGTGCTCTAACCAACTGAGCTACTAAAGAATTTGCTATCTCCTCTGAAATAGCGCTGCAAAAGTAATAGGATTTCCTGAAATATGCAATATATTTGCACAAAAAAATAGAGCAGATGAATATTTTAGGGATCGGTAATGCGCTTGTGGACTATATATTTGAGTTGAAAGATGATCAGACTTTAGTCGAACTTGGACTTCCAAAAGGCAGTATGCAGTTGATTGATAGAGAGAAATTGAACTCAATTTTGGAATTCACAAAAGAGCTGAACCATTCATTGGCATCCGGTGGGTCTGCTTCCAATACAATCACTTCTTTGGCACATCTGGGTGTAAAAACCGGGTTTATCGGTAAGATAGGCAAGGATGGATCCGGACAGTTTTACAAGAACGACATGATAGAGAGGGGTGTCGTGCCAAACTTACTGGAAGGTGATCTACCTTCCGGAAGTGCGATTGCTTTTATCTCGGCTGATGGTGAACGGACGTTTGCTACCTATCTCGGTGCTGCGGCGACATTGGCTCCTGAGGACCTGACAGCGGAGATGTTTGCCGGATATACTATTTTTCATGTAGAAGGTTATCTGGTGCAATCGTATGCACTCATTGAAAAAGCGATGAGGCTCGCCAAAGATGCCGGTTGTTACGTCTCCATTGACCTGGCAAGTTATAATGTGGTTGAAGATCATCATGCATTTATGCATCAACTGGTAGAAAACTATGTGGACATTGTCTTTGCCAATGAAGAAGAATCGAATGCCTTCACCGGAAAAGAACCTCTCGAAGCTTTGAAAGAAATTGCGCTGAAGTCGAAGGTTGCCATTGTCAAGACAGGCTCTAAGGGTGCACTTGCGATGTGCGACGGTCAAATAGCAGAAGTGCCTGCAATTCCTGTCTCTTGCATCGATACCAATGGAGCAGGAGATGCTTTTGCCGCTGGATTTCTGTATGGGATCACTCAAAACTGCTCTTTGGCTACTTGTGCCACGATGGGTACGATACTCGCCGGCAATGTTGTGGAAGTAAAAGGACCTAAGATGGATGTTATACGCTGGGATAAGATAGAAAAGATATTGCAACCGATGCTGAGTTCTGATTCATGTTGTGAACGTCAGAGAAATATATTAGGAGATTAATAAAATGAAGATAAGTAAACGGCTGACCGGAATAATCATTTGCGGATTTACGGTATTAGCTTTAGCAAGCTTTAGCGGAGACAAGAAGAATTTCGAGGTTTCGAAGAACATGGATATATTCAGTTCAATTTACAAAGAGCTGAATCAGTTTTACGTGGATTCGATTATCCCGGAGAAAACCATCCGGATTGCAATTGATTCTATGCTTGCAAGTCTGGACCCATACACCGAATATATTCCCGAATCAGAGGGCGGTGATCTGAAGTTTCTTACTACAGGGGAGTATGGTGGCATCGGTTCGGTCATATCGTATCGGATGCGTGACAAACGGATAATCATCAATGAGCCGTATGAAGGTCAGCCTGCGGACAAGGCCGGACTTAAAGCCGGAGATGCGCTGCTGGAGATCAACGGAGTGGATCTGACCGGAAAAATGTCTACTGAAGTCAGTGAACTGCTGAAAGGAGAAGTAGGCACAAAAATCAATCTGAAGGTCGAACGTGCAGAAACTGAGAAGCCAATTACTTTCGAGATAGAACGACAAAAGATTCAGTTCAATCCGGTTGCCTATTATGGCAAGGTGGGTCAGTCGACAGGATATATCTATCTGTCCACGTTCAATGGAAAGACATCTCAGGAAGTAAAGAAAGCTTTTGAAGATCTGAAGAGTAAAGGTGTTACCTCGCTGGTGCTTGATCTGCGTGGCAATACAGGTGGATTGTTAGAAGAGGCGGTTCAGGTGGTCAACTTCTTTGTTCCCCGTGGACAAGAGGTGCTTTCCACCAAAGGGAAAATCAAACAATGGGATAGGGTTTATCGTACCACGCAATCACCGATAGATACCGACATACCTCTCGCCGTGTTGGTTGATGACGGCTCTGCCTCCGCTTCCGAGATTGTGGCAGGTGCTTTGCAGGACATGGACAGGGCGGTTATCATAGGTATGCGTACCTATGGAAAAGGGTTGGTGCAGTCAGTACGAAGTCTTCCTTACAATGGCCAACTCAAACTGACGACTGCAAAATATTACATACCTTCGGGCAGGTGTATTCAGGAAATAGATTATTCGCACCGGAAAGCAAATGGAGGAGCATCCAAAATTGCCGACTCGCTGACAACACAGTTTCGCACAAGTCACGGACGAGTGGTGCGCGATGGAGGAGGTGTGCTGCCAGACTTTATCAATGAGCCTGAGAAGATGCGTACGATTTCTTATTATCTGTTGAGAGACGGGCATATCCTTGATTATGGAGCCATGTATTTGCGTCATCATCCGTCAATAGAAGCTGCTGATCAGTTTGCACTAAGTGATGAGGATTACGCCGCATTTGGCAAATACTTACATGAGCAGAAGTTTACCTACGAGAAACAGTCTGTGAGACTTCTGAATGAGTTGAAACAGATTTCTGATTTTGAAGGATATTCTGATGAGACCAAGGATGAATTCAAATCGTTAGAGACCAAGTTTGCCAGTGATCTGGATAAAGATCTTCAGGAGTTCAAGCCGGAGATCAAGGAACTTCTGGAGTCGGAAATAGTAAAGCAATATCACTATCAGAAAGGAAGTGTTATTTATTCCCTCAAGAAAGACAAGGATCTCAAGAAGGCACTGGAAGTGCTTGATGATCCGGCACTCTATAAGAAAACATTGAACTTATAAGAAAGACAAATTCTATCTAAACAAGAAGAGGATGACCGACCGGTCATCCTCTTCTTGTTTAGATCAAAAGTGCTTATTGATGAAGAAACTCGTGCATTGAAGCAGCGGCTTTTCTTCCATCTCCCATTGCGAGGATAACCGTGGCACCTCCGCGCACTATATCGCCTCCGGCATATACACCCGGGATAGAAGAACTCATCGAATCATCGTTGACGATGATTGTTCCCTTTCTACTGATATTCAGTCCCTTGATATTTTCCGGAACAAGAGGATTGGGTGAAACCCCAATGCTGACAATTACTTCGTCCACATCAATTGTTTCAATAGCTCCGGGTATCTCTACCGGACTCCTTCTGCCCGAAGCATCCGGTTCGCCAAGAGTCATCTTTTGCAGTCTCATCTGGCGTACATGACCTTTTTCATCACCGATATATTCAATCGGGTTGTGAAGCGTCATAAACTCAATACCTTCTTCTTTGGCATGTTTTACCTCTTCGATACGAGCCGGCATCTCTTCTTCAGAGCGGCGATAGACGATCATTGCTCTCTCAGCTCCCAGACGGCGTGCTGTGCGCACAGAATCCATTGCCGTATTACCTCCGCCTACAATAGCAACGTTCTTGCCAATCAGTACAGGAGTATCGGAAGCCGGATTAGCAGCATCCATCAGGTTGACACGTGTCAGGTATTCATTGGAAGACATGACTCCGATCAGGTTCTCTCCGGGTATATCCATGAAACGGGGTAAACCGGCTCCACTGCCTACGAAGATACCTTCAAAACCATCTTCTTTCAGATCGTCATAAGAGATTGTCTTTCCGATGATACAGTTCGTCAAAAACTGGACTCCCATGCTCTTCAGGTTCTCAATCTCTACATCTACGATGTTGTTGGGCAGGCGAAACTCAGGAATCCCGTATTTCAATACACCGCCAATCTGGTGTAATGCCTCAAAGACAGTCACATCATAGCCTCTTTTTGCCATATCACCCGCAAAAGAGAGACCTGCAGGTCCCGAACCGATCACCGCAATCTTGATCCCATTAGCTGGAGCAGTTGCAGGCACGGACATCTTTCCACTTTCACGTTCGTAATCTGCGGCAAAACGTTCCAGATAACCGATGGCTACTGACTCTTTACCTAGTTTCTTGGTGTAAATACATTGTTCCTCACATTGTTTCTCCTGAGGACATACCCGTCCGCATACTGCCGGAAGCGCACTTGTCTCCTTCAAAGTCTTTGCAGCTTCGAGGATCTCTCCTCTTTCTATGTTTTTGACAAACTTCGGGATGTTGATTTCCACCGGACAACCGGTGATACATCCGGGATTCGGGCAATCCAGACAGCGTTGCGCCTCTTTCATAGCCTCTTCTAAAGTCAATCCAAGATTTACCTCTTTATTGTTACGGCTCCGTATTTCAGGATCCTGTTCATGCATCTTCACGCGTTGCAGATCCGTACGCTCTTTGGCTTTCTTGCCTTTACGGAGTTCGTCGCGCCAGTTCTCGTCGCGTTCCGCTTTCAAAATTTCTTCTTTTGTCATCGTTTCAAAGGGTTGGCTTGTTCTTTTCCAGTTGTTCTTCCTCTTTATAGGCACCCAGTCTCATCAGCATCTCATCAAAGTTTACTTCGTGCGCATCAAATTCAGGTCCATCCACACAAACAAATCGTGTTTTTCCTCCGACGGTGATACGACAAGCGCCACACATGCCGGTGCCATCTACCATGATCGTATTCAGGGAAGCTACTGTTGGAACATTATATTTTTTTGTC
This sequence comes from Bacteroidales bacterium, assembly GCA_963677415.2. Classification (GTDB taxonomy): domain Bacteria; phylum Bacteroidota; class Bacteroidia; order Bacteroidales; family JAQUTK01; genus JAQUTK01. The sequence continues at coordinate 63,545 of CAXXFJ010000037.1, forward strand.
AGTAATGAAACAAACTTCATCATGATAGCCGGACCGATTGTCACGACCAGATCCACCTTCTCGCGATTAATGATTTCTTCTACACCATTTGTGATCAAACCTTTCTTGCCATAAGAGCCATCATCCGTCATCACAACCACTTCATCTGAAAAGCTGCGCATCTTATCCTCAAGGATCACCAGATCTTTTGAGCGGGCAGCCAGCACAGTGATAACCTTGTTTCCTGCTTTTTTGTACGCTTCAGCAATAGGAAGCATAGGAGCGACTCCAACACCACCTCCGGCACAGATCACTGTTCCTACCTTCTCAATGTGTGTTGGTTTGCCGAGGGGTCCTACCATATCAGTGATATAATCCCCTTCATTTAATTCGCACAATTTGTTGGAGGATCGTCCTATCTTTTGTATGACCAGTGTGATAGTTCCTTTTTCTATATCAGCAGATGCGATTGTGAGAGGAATTCGTTCTCCCAGTTCACCTACACGCAGTATGATGAAGTTTCCTGGTTTGCGTGAACGGGCTATAAGAGGCGCTTCCACCTCTAAAGCGACAACATTCTCAGAGAAATACTCTTTTTTGATAATTTTATTCATTCGATGTATTGTTGTAAAAGGCGCACAAAAGTAGCTTTTTTGTTTAGTTGAAACAATAGTTTGTCGAGATTTGTTACTAAAACTGCCCGATTGCGTGTCTCGTAGGTAATCGAAATTGCAGTTGACGGTCGGCGATAAAAAGAAAATAGCCCCGCATTATGAATTGCGTGGCTTTATCTAAGAGATATTTAAAAAAGGAAAGAAAAAGCCCTGTATCTGTATGGATAACAGGGCTTTAATATCTTTCCCGTGTACTCGAAGCGGGACTTGAACCCGCACAGCTGCAATAGCCAAAGGATTTTAAGTCCTTCGTGTCTACCATTCCACCATTCGAGCGGACCAGAGCGAAAAACGGGACTCGAACCCGCGACCCTAACCTTGGCAAGGTTATGCTCTACCAACTGAGCTATTTTCGCGATTGCGGTTGCAAAGGTATGTGTTTTTTCCAATCCTCCAAAGAAAATCATATTTTTTTTTGCTGCTTTATGCGCTAAAACTTCATTTTCTTCTGAAACGAAGGGATGCTGCATCTCTTACTCAATGCAGCTTACAGCGCCTGAGAGATTTCTTACATGCTCATACTGAAACTTTTGAACTGTATCTTCTCCCTATTTGATCCGTTTGCTCTTCCCGTTTCATTAAATAGTCTTTCCGGCTTGATCAAAGAGCTTTTCCAAAGATTTTAGTCGTTTTGAGAGGCTTTCCTCTTACCGTGTTTCTGAAATATTATTGACGGTCTGTTGTTTTTTCGAATTTCGATTTTAAGATCAGTAAAAAAGGTCTATTTATCTACACCACCTACACCATGGACTGCCTCTCAATATACTGTATGGCATGTTGATCTCCTCAAAAAAACATTGCTATTCCTAATTTGTATACAGTTTTATTTGCTAAAAGGCCCTTTTGTAACCATTTTGTATACATTCCTCATTGAAAATGAGGTGTCCATACCCTCAAAGTCTGTCCCTTACCGTCATTGCGGGCTTGACCCGCAATCCCCTTCGTCAATGGCTCCCCCCTTATCGTCATTGCGGGCTTGACCCTGGAGATTGCGGGTCGGAGCCCGCAATGACAGCCGCGTTTATCACTAAATCAATTGGAATCAGTGAACGAACCAATGACAAAAGTCTTTCCACTAGGGGACATAAATAGCCCAAACCCGAAGATAAAGTCAATCAACAAAGATGTAAAAGTTATCTTGTGCCACGAGACAGCTATCTTGTGTCACGGGACAGCTATCTTGTGGCACAAGATAGCTATACTGAACTTCAATATGAATAATGAGAAGGGAAGTAGTAAACTTTGCAACCTGATCAAGAATCAAATTCTTCCTATCAGGTGGCAAAAGATGTCAGGCAAGAAATGGTGGATATTCATGGCACAAGTGAAAACAAGTGCTTTTATTGAGCAGACAAAGAATTGATAAGTGATACTCATTCGTATTGCCTTCTTACACGTACCGGAGTGCGCAAACTTTGTCTACAACTCGCAAGGAATAAAGAAAGCAGCAAGAGAGTTCAATGCTCCGCTTGCTGCCTTTTGATAGTGAAGTAGGAGATGTAAGAATGTCCGGGGAAGTTGTTTCTTACAGTACTACTTATATGGTCTTATTTACAGTCTTCATTCTTCTGTCATGCTCATTTCCTCCATACTCATGAAGTTCTTCCACTGATCGGCTGCGGCATAGGCTTCTTTTGAACCGACAGGAACGTACAATTTGCAAGTGCTCATATGTACATCATCAAATCCATACGTGCCAACAGAAGGAGGTGTTGAATTATTGACATAAAACTCTTTCAAACCGCTGCAACCCACAAAAGCATTACTACCTATTGAAGTGACACTCGAAGGAAGTGTTATCGAAGTGAGATCTTGGCAATCTAAAAACGCATTATCTCCTATCGAAGTGACATTTGATGGAACGGTATAGCTTTTTGCTTTGGCAGAAGGGAAAGCCACAATTTTCTTTTTGTCTTTAGTAAACAGCACTCCGTCATCAGCAACAAAAGCTGTATTCCCATTTTCCACAACAAACTGCGTTAAAGCATAACAGTAGCAAAAAGCTGTGTTTTCTATAAGAGTGAGACTCGAAGGAAGTGTTATTGAGGTCAGTGCACTGCAAAAATTGAAGGCATACGATCCGATCGAAGTGAGACTCGAAGGAAGCGTTATTGAGGTAAGCGCGGTGCATTCGTAAAAAGCAACAGAGCCTATCGAAGTGATAGTCGAAGGAAGCGTTATTGAGGTAAGTGCGATGCATTCGTAAAAAACGCCATAACCTATCGACGTGACACTCGAAGGAATTGTGATTGAGGTAAGGGCAGTACAATAACTAAAAGCACTATTTTCTATTGAAGTGACACTCGATGGAATGGTTATTGAAGTAAGGGCGCTGCAACCCTCAAAAGCATTCTCTCCAATTGAAGTGACACTTGATGGTATAATAATAGAGGTAAGGGCGGTGCAACCCTCGAAAGTTTTCTCTTCAATTGAAGTGACGCTTGATGGTATAATTACAGAGGTAAGGGCCGTGCAACCTTTAAATGCACTCCTCACAATTGTCGTAACACTTGAAGGGATTGTAATCGAAGTAAGGTCGATACAGCTCCCGAAAGCTGAATATGCTATCCCTGTGACTGTGTAGCTCTTCCCGTTATTGGTAATATTGGAGGGAATAGTAAGCTGACCGACAGGATTAGTTGCAACGCCTGTTACAGAGGCAGATGTGCCGGCAGTATTCGTAATGTATTTCAGGTTATCAACAGTAAACTCCATGATCGGCAACATGTCTGATTCCTCAATATTTTGGAACTCATTCCATCCATCAGCTGCAACATACGCTTCTCTGGAACCGACCGGCACGTATAAATAGCAACTGCTCTTATCCATTCCAGACAGACCATCCACACCAACTGATGGGGGAGTTGAATTGCGTAGATAGATTTCCTGCAATTTCCTGCAATTGTAAAAGACAGAATCTTCCACAGAAGTGATACCCTCAGGGAGTGTGATTGAAGTGAGGTTCGTGGATCCAAAAGCACAACTTCCTATCGAAGTGACACCCTCAGGGAGTATGATAGAAGTTAGATATATACTACCCCAAAAAGCATTCTTGCCAATCGAAGTGACACTTGAAGGAAGCGTAATTGAAGTAATTTGGGTTTCACGAAAAGCCCTACTACCGATAGAAGTGACTGTATAGTTCTTTCCGAGATATGTCACACTTGAAGAAATGTCAAGCGTTTTGGAACACCAATCAGCGCCACTTAAAGCCGCTGTAGTGCCATCTTCATTTGTAGTAATCCTTAAGTCACCATATTGGAACGTTATTATTGGCTCCTTGCTCGATTCCTCAATATTCTGAAACTCCTTCCATCCTTCGGCTACAGCATATGCCTCTTTTGAGCCTATTGGCACGTACAATTTGCAGACGCTTTTATTTACCTGGTAAAAGCCACCACTACCAACAACAGGAGGAATAGAATTGCGGACATAGATTTCCTTCAAGTTCGTGCAACCGGCAAAAACAGAGTCTCCGAGAGAAGTCATGCTCGAAGGAATCGTAATCCATCCAATGCCAGTATAAGCAAAAGTGCCATCTCCTATAGAAGTCACTTTTTCAGGAATAACTATCCAGCCAAGATAGCTGCAATTACGAAAGACAGAATCTCCTATCGAAGTGATAAAATAACTCTTCCCGTAGTAAGTTACTTGAGAGGGAATCTCAACCTTATTGACATACTTTTCGCTACACCCACTCAACTGAGCTGAAGTACCATTCGTATTTGTAGTATAACTCAAATCTTCGATAGAGAAATGCAAGGAAGGCACTCGAAAGCCACTTTCGCTATCGTCTGAACAGGATGAACATATAGTAGTCAGTGCTATAAATAATGAAAGAAAGATTGATTTTCTCATAACCGTTGATTAGATTGTTGAATACTCAATGCCGCAAATTCAAAAGACCGGAAAGAATTTATAAAATGGATGAGTTGGTTATCATACAAATGAAAGGGGGACTGATCAGTTTGCAATCATCAACTTGTTTCCACTAACGCCAATGCTGGTATATCGCTTCAAACCCTGATCCCCTTTCTTTCCGTTTGTCGGAGCTCCATAGTTGAAGAGGCTGTAGGTCAGCTTGCATTGCGAACAAGTTACTTCGTAATTATCGTTTGGGATAGATGTTTGCGGATAGCCGTAGTTGGCACAATTCGGACAAGCACGGTCAAAACAGTAGAATTCGTCGAAAGAAGAGTGATAAATGATTAATCCCTGATAGCCTAACCCGTAAGAGCTCGGTGTTGGGAACCGTGAGTCAATGCGATCAAGTGTCAGATAGGTATCTGGTATGCTTAGACTGACAAGCTTCCCTGTATGTGTATCATTATAGGGGTTGAGGAGGCTGAGCGTAATACTGAACTTTACGTTGGGAATGTTGGACTTGTAATTATCCGCACACCCACCGACGATAAGAAGCGTCAGGAGCAACCACAACTTCTGTTTCATTGGAGCAACTCATTAATCTTCTGTAGTTCCTCTTTAGAGAAGGTGGTGTTTTCCAGTGCTTTGATATTATCAGCCACTTGCTCTTTCGAACTCACTCCGATGATGACAGAATTGACGCGGTTGTCTTTAAGTAGCCAAGCCAGTGCCATCTCTGCCAGTGTCTGTCCGCGTTGGATTGCAATTGCCTGTAAGCCTTTGATCGTATTGATATTTCGGGTTACCTGCTCTTCAGTGAGAAACCCGTTCTTTGCGGCGCGTGAGTTCTCAGGAATGCCATGCAGGTATTTGTCGGTTAGCTGTCCTTGTGCAAGTGGGGAGAAGGCAATAAATCCTACTCCATACTTTGCAACCAGATCCAGATGTTGCTCTTCGGGTTTGCGAACGAGCATATTGTATCTGTCCTGATAGATGAGGCAGGGGGTATGGTTTGCTTTGAGAAGTTCAAAGGCTTTTTGTGCTTGTTCGGGGGGATACTTGGAGATACCGACATAAAGGGCTTTCCCCTGACGGACGATATCGCTGAGAGCCTCCATGGTCTCTTCGACCGGAGTCTCAGAATCGTATCGGTGTGAGTAAAAGATATCCACATACTCCAGCTGCATCCGTTTCAGACTCTGGTCCAGACTGCTCATCAGACTCTTGCGCGATGCTCCGTCACCATAAGGACCCGGCCACATCTCGTGACCTGCTTTGGTGGTGATGATCATCTCGTCGCGGTGGGAGGCAAATTCTTCTTTTAGTATTCGTCCGAAGTTTATTTCTGCCGAACCGGGGGGAGGTCCATAGTTGTTTGCCAGATCGAAATGGGTAATTCCTTCATCGAAGGCATAGCGTAACATAGACTTGCAGCGGAGAGGATCCGCTTCTTCACCAAAGTTGTGCCACAGTCCCAATGCGAGACGTGAAAGCTGTAAGCCACTGGCGCCACATCGTCTGTATTCCATCTCGTTTAACCTTTTATCAAAGCCTCTTCAGCTTTGTTCATTGTATCAAAATCAAAGCTTTGCAAGACCTGTTGCATCAGTCCCTGTATCTTATCGTTGCAGAGGTTGCCAATGCTTCCTTCGTGTGTATGATGAATCTCTTTATCCGGCACAAAAGTTCCTGCTTCGATAGAGAGACCTACTTGCTTGTATGCGTCGCGGAAAGGAACGCCCGACAGAACCAGTCGGTTGACTTCCTCCACGCTAAAGATAGGAGCGTATCGCTCATCTTCAAGGATATTCTTATTCACTTTCAGCTCCTTCAGGATATAGGTTACCATGCGGAGACAGTCTGTCAGTTCGTCGAAAGCCGGCAGAAAGACCTCTTTGATGATCTGGTAATCACGGAAATAGCCGGAAGGCAGATTGTTTATGATGGAAGAGATCTGTTGTGGGAGGTTTTGTATCTTGTTGCATTTGGCGCGGGTGAGCTCAAATACGTCCGGGTTCTTCTTGTGTGGCATGATACTTGAACCTGTCGTACATTCGTCCGGCAGTTTGATGAACCCGAAGTTCTGACTGTTGAACATACAACCGTCAAACGCCAGTTTGGAAAGCGTGGCTGCAATGGATGCCAGTGCAAATGAGACGGAGCGTTCCATCTTGCCTCTGCCCATCTGTGCGTAGATCACATTATAGTTCATGCTGTCAAAGCCAAGCAGGTCGGTAGTCATCTGACGGTTAAGCGGGAAGGAGCTGCCATATCCGGCTGCTGATCCCAGCGGATTGCGGTTGCAAATTTGATAAGAAGCTTGTAACAGTACCAAATCATCCACCAGACTCTCCGCATAGGCTCCAAACCACAGGCCGAAAGAAGAAGGCATCGCAATCTGCAAGTGCGTATATCCCGGCATCAGAACCTCTTTATATTCTTCGCTTTTAGAGATAAGGATGTCAAACATCTCGTTGACATACGCTGTCAGTTCCTGGATCTTATCACGGGTGAAGAGCTTGAGATCCACCAGTATCTGGTCATTGCGTGAACGACCACTGTGAATCTTCTTTCCGATATCGCCTAACTTGCGGGTAAGCATCAGTTCCACTTGGGAATGAACATCTTCCACGCCCTCTTCGATGACAAAGTCGCCACTCTGTGCAATAGCATACACAGCGCGCATCTCTTTTAGGAGAATCTCTTTCTCCTCACATGTAAGAAGACCGACGCTCTCAAGCATGGTAACATGTGCCATAGACCCGAGAACATCATATTTAGCAAGGTAAAGATCCATTTCACGATCTTTCCCTACAGTAAACCGGTCAATCTCAGCGTTAACCAGTACACTCTTTTCCCAAAGTTTTTGTGCCACGGGCTATTCGAAGTTTATTTTGGTCAGTAAATCAGCAATCTTATCCACTCCTTCCTGAAGAGGTTTGGACACCATGCCCATCACAAATGGATTCAAATCGGCATGAATAGTCACTGTTACCGCAGTCTCCATCTCCTCTTGTTGTTTCATCTGAATCCACAAAAACAGTTCGAAAGGAGAATCCTCTGTCTTGTATTTGATGGTAGAGAAAGGAGTACGGTCTACAACCCGAAAAGATATTGTTCCTATCGGACCAACAGTCGCACGAAGTGTGTCTGCGTCAAATTCCAGATTCTTCACTTTGTCTTGCGGAATGCGAGACTTGATCCTTTCCAGATTATTCAAATCTGAAAGCATCTGGTATATTGTTTCCGCATTCTGACGGATTAGTTTTGTTTCGCTCTGGAAATCTGCCATATTATTTATTATTATCCCACTCTGCCGGATTCTTTCTCCATTCCTCTAAAGATTTCAGATCATTTTCACCGATATATTTGGTTTTTAAAGCAACATCTACTACTGTGTCGTAGTTGGAGAGAGCTGTCAGGGTGACTTTTGCTTCCCGGAAGCTTATCTCTGCTGCTGGAAGACCATAGGTAAAAATGGCCATCATGCCCAAAACGTCGCAGCCATGCTGACGGATCGCCTCAACAGCTTTCAAACTGCTGCCACCGGTTGAAACCAGGTCCTCGATTACAACGACTCTTTGTCCCGGACGAAGGTCACCCTCGATGAGGTTTTCCAAACCGTGATCTTTGGGACTGGAACGAACATACACGAAGGGTAATCCCAGTTCGCTAGCTACCATCGCACCTTGTGCAATAGCTCCGGTAGCAACACCGGCAATACATTCTGTATTTGGATATTTTTCAAGAATCAGGCGTGCGAGCTCCAATTTGATAAAATTGCGAAGCACCGGATATGAGAGGGTCTTGCGGTTATCGCAATAAATAGGCGATTTAATACCTGAAGACCAAGTGAATGGATTCTGCGGTTGTAATTTAACTGCTTTGATCTTGAGCAGTTTCTCTGCGACTTGTCTTTCCAAGTTTTTCATACAATTAACTTATTAAGTTAGGATTCGATAATCTTGTACAAAAGTAACAGTTTCAATTGAATATTGAAAAGATTCCTTCTTTTTTCCCGTATTTAATTTTCTGCCAGTGCCAAAGTAAAGACGCTGATCCGTATGCTGGGGATTGCCAGTAATGCTTGAGCACAGGCATCAATTGTGGCACCGGTAGTGAGTACGTCATCTACCAACAGGATGTGCTTGCCGGTCAGTTTTTCCTGATTATCCACACGAAATGATCCTTTCACATTTTCCCAGCGATCGTTTCCTTTGTGATTAGTCTGACTATCCGTGTGACGTGTCTTTTGCAGACAATCATTCTCCACAGTTGTGTGGAGCATCTCTCCGATGCCATCGGCAAGGATCCTGCTTTGATTATATCCTCTTTTTCTTTTCTTTGCTTCATACATCGGTACAGGAACGATGAGATCAATGGAGTCAAAATACTTATTGCCAGAGAGTAGTTGTCCGCTGATTTTACCGAGATAATAGGCTGCCTCTTTGGCTCCGAGATATTTGATGCTATGCACGAGTCGCTGCGAGTCTCCTCCTTTGTCAAAATAGAGCAGTGATTCGGCTTTCTCAAAAGGGAAGTGACCTCTGAGCCGCATTTCTGTATCATTGTTCAGACTGAAAGGGTTTGTTACGTAAGGCAGTTTTGCCAAACAAGGAGTACAGAGGTGTGACTCAAAAGCAAACAGCTTGTCCTGACAAAGCAGACAATAGCGAGGAAACAGGAGCTCGATGCATTGGGTCAGTAGATTGCGGATGGTGGTGTTGCTCATTCTTCCTCGCCCCGTATGGATAGCTTCTTTAAGCAGCTCAAGATATCTTCATAGGTAAATCCTCTTCCCATTGCAAAACGAATCAGTTTGTTGCGACGTTCATACTCGTTTTCTGCTTTGACACTTTTGTTTTTGGCTTGTAATAGCGGAAGGAGGTTATCCTCTACAGGAACACTCTCTTTTTGCTCATTGATCACACTCTTGATGAGTTCCGGGGAGAGGTGTTTCATCCGCAAGGCATTTGTTATTTTCAGCGCACCCCATTTGGAGTAGATCGTCTTATCACGGACGAAAGCACGGCAATATCGTTCTTCATCTACAAAATGCTCCTTGATCAGCCGATCAATCACCCCTTTTCGGTTCCCTTGCGGAAACTCCCACTGATCCATCTTCTTATGCAAATCATAAAGGCAGCGTTCTCCTCTGGAGCAGTAGGCAGCCAACTTGAATAATACCTCTTGTTCGGTTAGTTCTTTCATCTTTTCGCTTTTATGATTCGGTCTTTATCGAAGCAATCCTGATACAGCTCCACCTGACTAAAACCTATCGTTTGCAGTAATTCTTTGGTCTCTTTTCCTAATGCCTGATTGATCTCAAAGTAAAGCGTTCCATCCGGCGATAAGGCTTGCATGGCAAGCACGGCTATACGGCGATAGAAAAGGAGCGGGTCTCCATCGGTGACAAACAAAGCGATGGCAGGCTCGTATCTAAGCACATTGGGTTCCATCATCTCCTTTTCCCGTTCCAAGATATAGGGAGGATTGCTCACAATGATATTATATGCTCCATCTATGGACTCTTCGAGTATATTCTTTTGTTGAAAATCAATGGAGATATTATTCAGCGCGGCGTTCTCACGGGCAATATCCAATGCTTCCGACGAGATATCCCAGGCGGAAACTTTGCATTGTGGCAGTCGGCAGGCGAGCGCAATGGCGATACATCCGCTTCCGGTGCCGATGTCAAGCAGGCTGGCCTCTTTCCCTTTCCACTCTTCAGCAATGCGCAGTACCAGTTCTTCTGTTTCAGGGCGCGGAATCAGTACTCCCGGACGTACATGAAAAGATAAGTCGGAGAAATAACATTCTCCCAGTATATATTGAATGGGTTCGTAAGCCTTCAGTCTCCCGGTCATCTGTTGGAATTGCTCCCGTTGCTCTGCGGTCAGTGTGCGGTTCCATTCAGCTAACAGTCCCACCGAACTTATCCCTAGTATTTTTTCCAGCAAATAGCGGGCAAAAACATTGATTTCTTCAGAGGAGTAGTAGCCGTCTAATGCTTGACGTATCTCTTTCTTTGCGGATTGCATTTGCGTTCTTTTGCAGCAAAAGTACTGTTTATAATTAAAAAAGCGCTATTTTTGTCTTATACATATCAGAAAACGAGAGGATAAATGAGAAGTACGGATGAGATATATATGGCTCGGGCTTTGCAGCTCGCTGTAGCCACTCACTATAGTGTTGAACCCAATCCGATGGTCGGAGCGGTGATTGTATGCGATGGAAAGATTATTGGAGAAGGCTACCATGCTTGTTGTGGTGGACCACATGCAGAGATTAATGCCATACGCTCTGTAGTCGATCCGGCATTGCTCGTGAGATCTACAATGTATGTCACCCTTGAACCTTGTTCTCATTATGGCAAAACACCTCCTTGTGCGAAAGCTATTGTGGAAAATAAGATACCCCGGGTAGTGGTGGGGTGTCTGGATCCTTTCCCTCAAGTGTCAGGCAGAGGTATCCGGATGATGCAAGAGGGAGGAGTAGCGGTGACTGTCGGAGTGCTGGAAAAAGAAAGTCTTGAATTGAATAAGCGTTTCATCTCCTTTCATGCAAATAAACGTCCGTATATCATACTGAAATGGGCTCAATCGGCAGATGGATTCATGGATCGCAAGCGATCTTCTGTCTCCGAACCGGTTGCTGTGATCTCCACGCCTGTCATACAAACCATGGTGCATAAGATCAGGAGTGAAGTGCAGGCTATCCTTGTGGGTACGCAAACAGCACTACTCGACAATCCTTCGCTCAATGTGCGTTACTGGAGTGGGGCATCACCTTTACGGATTGTGTTGGACCGTACTTTGCGCATACCTGAACACTATCATCTGCTGGATGATTCGTTGCCAACCTGGGTGGTTACCGAACAAGCTCATGCTTCAAAAGCAAATACGACGTATGTGCAGATAGATTTTGAGAAAGGGGGACTTCCTGCTCTTTTGGATATCATGTATGCCAAAAATATCCAAAGCCTACTTGTGGAAGGTGGTTCCAAAACACTACAGTCGTTTATTGATTCCTCTCTTTGGGATGAGGCTTACGTGGAGACCGGAACGCAATCTTTTGGAGATGGGGTTGCCTCACCGATTCTATCTGATGCTTGCCTGCAGCGTGAACCTAAATTAGTTGATCATCATCTGCTGACGCATTACCGCAAAGAATAACTCTCTTACAGCACTTCGTTTTCCAGTTCCTTCTCCTCCATATAGTCACGTATGTTTTGAAGTGTCGTGTGTGAGATATTGGTCAGGGCTTCTTTTGTAAAGAAAGCCTGATGTGATGTGAGAATCACATTGTTGAAGGAGAGGAGGCGGGCCAGCACGTCGTCGTCCATCACAGAGTTGGACTGATCTTCGTAAAAGTAATTGCTTTCTTCTTCATAGACATCCAGTCCGGCATATCCGATCTTTTTATCTTTCAATCCTTCAATAAGATCGTTGGTATTTATCAGAGCACCACGACCGGTATTGATGATCATCACTCCCTTTTTCATCTTATCAATGGATTGTTCGTTGATCATATATTTCGTTTCTTCTGTCAGCGGACAATGCAGGGAGATGATATCTGATTCTTTGTAGAGTTGATCCAGCGATACGTATGTGATGTTGTGTTCTTTGGCAAAGGCTTCATCCTGATGAAGGTCATATGCAAGCACATTCATCCCGAATCCCTTCAGAATATGAATCAACACTTTCGCTATTCTGCCGGTACCAATAATACCGGCGGTTTTTCCATGCATGTCAAATCCCATCAATCCGTTGAGTGAGAAGTTGCCGTCACGTGTGCGCCAGGATGCACGGTTAACTTTCCGGTTCAGCGTCAGCATCAGTGCAACGGTATGCTCGGCTACTGCATAGGGAGAATAAGCCGGAACGCGCACTACCCGGATTCCGTTCTCTTTGGCCGCTTTGAGATCTACATTGTTATAACCGGCACAGCGGAGAGCCAGCAGTTTGACTCCATTTTTGGCCATTGCTTTGATGATACAGGCATCGGCAAGGTCATTGACGAAGATACAGACAGCGTCTGTCTCTTGCGAAAGCATGACATTATGCTTGTTGAGATGTCCTTTGAAATAGCGGATATCAAAACCAAAATCTTCATTTGTCTTTTCAAAAGACTCCTCATCATACGGTTGTGTGCCAAAGAAGGCGATAGTAATCTGTTTCATGACTTTACTGTTTTTTCGGTTTGTCGCTGTTTAAGAAACTCGCGCGCTGTCGTTGGAAACAGACAGCGCGCGACTCTTTTATTTCTTGTTTTTATATTCTTCCATCTTCTTTTTGTACCATTCCTGCATGACATAGAAGGCTGATTTTTTTATTCCCTGGTCTGATATTAATCCCTTTCGGTTAAATCCATCCTGCATATCAACCATCAGTCGCCGTGGAGAGCGGAAATCCATCAAAATCCAGGGAGAGCAACCGGCAAGACCTTCCATCCGTTCCAGCATACCGACCGAATGTTTGTAAAGGTCTTCCTGAAATTCTTCCGTAAACCGTTGGTTTACTGCTCCATGATAACCCTGTAGGGCACCTCCTCCAAATTCACTGATAAATACCGGTTTGTCGTGCGTAAATGTCCAGTTCACGCGATCACACTTTTCGGGCAGACCGTCATACCAGCCGACGTATTGGTTGAAACTTAACACATCCAGATAGTCAGCCATAGGATCATCCAGAGTCATCACACCATTTGACATTTCTTTCTTTTCCATGGCGGCAGCAACCAGTCGGGTATTGTCCAGGGAACGAACTTTATCTGCCAGCTTTCTCAGGAAGATGTTGCGTGGCTCGGAAATCGGAGTCTCATTGGCAATGGACCAGATAATGATGTTTGTCCGGTTCTTGTCTCTGCTGATCATATCGCCAATCTGATACTGCGCGTTATGCAATGTTTGCTCGTTTTGCCATTGAATAGTCCAGTAGCAAGGAATCTCCGACCAAACCAGCAGACCCATACGTTCTGCTTCGCGAATCATGTTTTCGTTATGTTGATAGTGAGCCAGACGGACAAAGTTACACCCTAGTTCTTTTGCCCAGGTCAGCAAGACCATTGCATCTTCGCGGCTCCAAGCTCTTCCCTGGCGGAAAGGCGCCTCTTCATGAATGCTGATTCCCCGGCAGAAGAGTTCTTTGCCATTCAGCAATAGTTTTTTCCCTTTGGTTTCGATGGTACGGAATCCTATTTCATCTTTCTGACTATCAGAAGCAGATACTATTTTTACCGCGTAGAGTTTGGGGTTCTCAGGTGTCCAGAGCACGGGGTTTGCTTTTACCTCGAAAGAAGTGAAACCCTTCTCATCTGTTGTTACCTCTTTCTTGAGCTTCAGTTCGGGTATCTCAATTGAAACTTTTTGAGCGGAAGTGGCTCCGTCGAGCTGAATCCAGCCTGCAATAACATTAGGGCTTCCTTTCTTTAGTTGCACAAAGTAGTCGCGGATGAATGTTTGCGGCACATTGATGATATTTACCGAACGGGTAATTCCACCGTAATTATACCAGTCTGTATTTACGGTAGGGATGCCTTCCAGGCGGCGACGGTCATCTACTTTCAGGATCAGTGTATTCTCTCCCGGCTTCAGTTTGTCGGTTATCTCAATATTGAAAGAGGTGAATCCTCCTTCATGCACACCGATCTTTGCTCCGTTCAAATAGATGTTGCATTCATAGTTGACAGCTCCAAAGTAAACAAATGAACGGATACCTGCCTGAGGCTTGAAGTCAAACAGACGGCGGTACCAGATGTTCCCTTCATAGTTAAACAGATCTTCACGCTGTGTGTTCCAGTCTCCCGGCACATGCAAGGTTTGAGCCTTGTCGAAACTGTATTCCACCAGATCTTCGGGCTTCTGAGGTTTGACATCTTTAAAGAAGCCATTCCTATCCTGATTCATCCGGTAGTCATAGTATCCCAGTTCGTAAAGATCCAGCATGTATTTCCAATGACCATCCAGCAGGATGGTTTCTCTTCCGGGGATATTCTGGATCAGCGGATAGATATTTTTGTTGTTTGATGCTTGAGATGAAGGCCATAAAGCCGTCAAACATAGGATCAATGAAAGGAGTTTTTTTTTCATGAGATTGGTCAATGTCAGTTATAGATTTGGTTATTTTGCCACAGAAACGACTAGTGGTGAACGAAGTTTCTCTGAGAAGCTCTTCACATATTCGTACCATGTAGCTGAGTCTGCAAAGCCCCATTTGGTCCATCCTGCTCCGAAATAATAGACGTTGCCTGCTGCTCCCATGTCTTTGGTGATTGTGAGGCAGTGACCACAAGCTTCTGCTTTGATCTCTTTTACAGCATGAGGGAAAACAGTGGCAATAAATGTCTGTCCATCTTCCGCATTGACGATTGGATCGGCATAGCAAGCATATCCACCATTGGACTCAGCCATGAACTCATCCATCCCTGCATGTTTGACAATACCGGCAGCTACCAAAGCTCCTTCCGGCAGATTTTTATAGGTATCAATAACCTTGTTGAGCTGAGAACCGGCATCAAGAGAGACAACGCGGGTCTCTTCCACCATATTCTCACCGACTTTAAAAGGTGCGTAGGTCATACGGAAAGAGATACGGAGCGGACCATTATCCAGAATCTCACAAGTGATCCAGTTGTTGGCGAGCACGATTGTATCATTAAAGTACGGTGCCATCGCACCTGCACCCAGTGTGCGGCCGGCAGTATAATTATCCATTCCGTCGCCGTTATCTTTATGATAAGAGATATGATTGACCAGTTCATTGTGGTAACGTTTGTTGATAATCGTATCTTCCGTTCTTTTTACCCATATATCGTAAGCATTAGTGATTTCACCGGTAGCTTCCAGAGCCGGACCATACGTACGGAAAGCGATGCGGTCGTTTTCCCAACAGATATCATCCTTGCGTTCTTTGACGATACGGCCATATGCTTTGCATTTCATCGAATCAGGAATACCTTGCTTAATCTTGTACGTTGCACTGCCCTTTGCTTCCAGAGTGACCAGGAAAATAATTTTCTGCGGATCTTTGTTCCCTTCATAAACAATTTGGTAAGGCACTTGCTTTCCGTTAGGGCCTTCCACGATAAGAGATTTACCTGCAGGAAGAGCGAGAACTCCAGCTACAGAATCATACGATACTTCCACCATTTCATTGTTACGAATCTGTGTGGAATTATTGTTAATAGTCACAACAACTGCCTTTTCGGCAGAGCAAGCTCCTAAAAATAAAGCGAGGAAGAGTGCTAAAAAGAAGTTTTTCATACGTAAGTGTTTTGAATGTTTAAGATGTTATTGATGCAAAGATACATAAAAAGCAAAATCACGATACAGATAAAGTGTATTTGTGACAAAAGTAATGAATTGAACCGAATAAAAAAGTGATTATTTAACTTAACTTACAGATTAATTTTCTGTATGTTTGCTTCCAGATAATATCTTTGTAACGGTAATTAGTACAACTAATAAACACTATCGCAAAAAGTATTTCCAATTCAATTAATAATTAAACAACAGATGATGAAAAACAAACTATTCTTGTGTTGCTTTTCCATGCTTTCTATGGCTGGTTTCGCACAAAACAAGGAGTGGCAAAATCCTGAGATCAATGCTGTGAACAGGCTTCCGATGCATGCAAATTATTTTGCATACGAATCAAAGCAAGCTGCATTAGATGGCATTATGGAGAAATCCGAGAATTTTGTGAGTTTGAACGGTACATGGAAATTTAACTGGGTGAAAGATGCTGATCTTCGTCCGACAGATTTTTATCTGACTTCGTTCAATGATAAGGGATGGGATAATCTGGCTGTGCCTGCTGTATGGGAGCTTAACGGTTATGGTGATCCTATTTATGTAAATACAGGTTATGCCTGGAGAAACCAATTCAGAAGCAATCCTCCTGAAGTACCTGTAACAAACAACCATGTTGGTTCCTATCGCCGTGAGATTTCAATTCCTGAAGGTTGGAACGGCAAACAGGTGGTTGCTCATTTTGGTTCGGTGACCTCAAACATCTATTTGTGGGTCAATGGCAAATATGTAGGCTATAGCGAAGACAGCAAACTGGAAGCGGAGTTTGATATTACAAAGTATCTGAAGAAAGGCAAGAATCTCATCGCTTTCCAGTCTTTCCGCTGGTGTGACGGTACGTATCTGGAAGATCAGGACTTTTTCCGTTTCAGCGGTGTAGGACGTGATTGCTATCTGTATGCACGTAATTCAACTCAGATTCAGGACATTCGTGTCGTTACTGATTTGGATGCTGCTTATAAAGATGCGACTTTGAAGGTGGAAATGAATCTCAAGGGAAGTGGAAATGTCGCATTGAGTCTGCTGGATGCTTCCGGCAATGAGGTGGCAAAAGCGGATGTGAAAGGCTCCGGGAAGGTGACGACAGAAATGAAGCTTAGCAATCCAGCGAAATGGAGTGCTGAAACTCCTACTCTGTACACATTAACAGCTACTTTGACAAGTGGAAGTAAAACGATGGAGGTGATCCCTGTAAAAGTTGGTGTCCGTAAGATTGAAATTAAGAATGCTCAGTTGTTGGTTAATGGCCAACCTGTTTTAATTAAAGGTGCGGACAGACATGAGTTGGATCCTGATGGTGGCTATGTTGTATCACGCGAACGTATGATTCAGGATATTAAGATCATGAAACAGTTTAATATCAATGCGGTTCGTACCTGTCATTATCCGGATAACAATGCTTGGTATGACTTGTGCGATGAATATGGTATATATTTGGTTGCTGAGGCCAATGTGGAATCGCATGGTATGGGCTACGGTAACAGAACCCTGGCTAAGGATCCTGCTTATGCAAAAGCTCATTTAGAACGTAACCAACGCAATGTTCAACGTAACATTAATCACCCCGCGGTTATCTTCTGGTCTTTGGGTAATGAGGCCGGTTTCGGACCAAACTTCGAAGCTTGCTACAAATGGATCAAAGCAGACGATACTACCCGTCCGGTGCAGTATGAACAAGCTCGTATGAACGAATTTACTGATATTTACTGCCCGATGTATGCTGACTATAGGGGATGTGAGAGGTATTGTACAAATAATCCTACCAAACCTTTGATTCAGTGTGAATATGCACATGCTATGGGTAATTCTGAAGGTGGATTCAAGGAATATTGGGATCTGATACGTAAGTATCCGAACTTTCAGGGTGGATTTATCTGGGATTTTGTGGATCAGTCTATTCATTGGACTACAAAAGAGGGAGTGAAGATCCTTGCCTATGGGGGTGATTTTAATGCCTATGATGGTTCAGATAACAATTTCTGTGATAATGGATTGATAAGTCCGGATCGTGTACCTAATCCACACATGTATGAGGTGGGTTACTATTATCAGAACATTTGGACCACTGCTGCAGATCTATCCAAAGGTGAAGTGAAAGTGTATAACGAAAACTTCTTCCGTGATCTTTCCGCTTATTATATGGAATGGCAGTTGCTGGCTGATGGCGAGGCTGTACAAACAGGAAGAGTGGAAAATCTGAATGTAGCTGCTCAACAAACAGCAACAGTCAATCTGAACTACAATATTGCTACTGTATGTAAGGGTGCTGAAGTGTTGTTGAATGTAGCTTACAAGTTGAAGAATAAAGAACAACTTCTTCCGGCAGGTTTCCAGGTGGCGAAAAATCAGTTGGTGGTTCGTCCGCTTCCTAAGACTGAAGGAACGATCGCTTGCTGTCTGATAGTTAATCCGGGTCCCAACGCTGAATTGAGCGTCCCTGTTGTCAATCATAATGACAATACATACCTTCAGATTGAAAGTGATACCTATCAGATTGAATTCAACAGACGTAGTGGTTATCTTGCAAAATATGTGGTTGGCGGTCTTGAACTCTTGAAAGATGAGTGTGTGTTACAACCTAATTTCTGGCGTGCACCAACTGACAATGACTTTGGAGCAAACTTGCAAAGAAAATATGCTGATTGGAAGAATCCGGGTCTCAAACTGGAGTCTTTGAGCAACTCTGTAGAGGGTACTACTATAATTGTCAAGGCTGAATATACCATGAGTCCGATGCCGGCTAAATTGTCTATGACCTATTCAATAGATATGAATGGCGCCATCAAGGTTACTGAGAAGATGGCTGTTACTGACACGGCTCAGAGAGTCTCTGATATGTTCCGTTTTGGTATGCAGATGAAGATGCCGAAGAGCTTCGATAAGGTAGAATATTATGGTAGAGGACCGGAAGAGAATTACAGCGATCGTAATAATGTTACTTTCCTGGGCAAGTATTCTCAGACTGTGAAAGAACAGTTCTATCCGTATATCCGTCCGCAAGAGACAGGAACCAAGACTGATCTTCGTTGGTACCAGGTTATCAACGGCAGTGGCAATGGTTTGATGTTTGTTTCTGATGTTCCGTTCTCGGCATCTGCTTTGAACTATGACATCGAGACGTTGGATGATGGTACAGATAAGGATCAACGTCACCCGGCTGAGTTAGCCGAAGGTGATTTTACCAACCTGTGTGTTGACAAGGTCCAGACGGGTCTTGGCTGTATCACAAGCTGGGGTGCTCTTCCAATCGAGAAGTATCGAGTGCCATTTACAAACTATGAGTTCAACTTCATGATAGTGCCTGTAAAGCATTCACTTAAGTAACAGCAAAATGTTGCATGAGCGATAACCTCTTATCAGGTTCTCATATTTATTAATGACAGACAGCAGCAGGGACTTTCCTTGTTGCTGTCTCTTTTTTATACCACTAGCTTAAGCATCACATAGGAAACCTTAACTCGGCCTCTCAGTTAGGGTTGCTGATAAACAGATTTAATGATCCCTCTTCTATCTTTTATAGATGAAAGCGAACAGAGATACGGTTTAGAGAAGAAAAAAGCGATGAAAAGTTTGATATCGGTATGAAATGACTATTTTTGCCGGTGCTAAGTAGTTCGCAAAGCTCCCTGATAATCCATTGTGACTGGCTTCCTTTCTGGGATCCGGTCATTTCTTATACTGATAAATCTATGAAAAAGACTTTCTTCTTTAGTTTTCTGTTCTGTAGCCTCTTTTCCTATTCACAACACAATATGTCGCAGTATATCGGATCCCCGGCGAACGAATCTGTGCCGGAATCATTGACGAAAACAGGGAATGATATAGTAGCAGCAAATCAATCCCGGAAAGACTCTCTCTATTTTGAGCAGAAAAAGGGGCTGCTTACTGCCATATGGGAGAAACCATTCAGCTATAACAGTATCAAAACAAACCATGCTCCGGTTGGGCCTTATATGGGCAACGGTGATGTAGGGGTAGTTTGTCATACTTCAGATAACAGTCAGACTTTGCGTATCTCGAAGGTTGATTTTGTGACGGATGGTTGGAGCGATTGGGCAGGTAGCGGACCTGCGGCTTTGCCTGTTGGTGGTATTAGCATCAGAGTAGATTCGCCTGTTTCCACAGGATTTAATTATCAGATGGACCAGTTGGGCAACGAATTACGAATGACTACCGGTACTTCTCAACCTGTGAAAATGAAAAGCTGGATCGCTGTGAATGATAATATAATTGTTACGGAACTTACTACGACTGCTCTAACTCCGGTGAATGTCTCTGTGGAAACCTTTGTGGACAGTGCTACAGTTACATATACAACGGCTTCCGAAGTAAACAATCTGGTAGCCCAAGTGACGCGTCAAACAAAAACAGGAGATGTAAGATGGATCTCTAAGGCGGGCATATCGACCCGAATTATGGGTGCGACTCCTATTATTGACAGGCTTTCCGGATCGCGGATCAATTCTTCATTTGTTCTTTCAAAGAAGGATACGGTGCGTGTGACGACCTACGTTTCCGGTGGTGGAAAAACGAATGATGCCAAATTATCCTTCGCCTGCCACCGGTTAGAAAGCTTGAATATCGATAGTATTACACAGTTAAAGAATAGAAAAGCAGCATGGTGGAAAGATATGTGGAACCGCTCCTATGTGGAAACCAATGATAATTTGCTCAACCGTCATTATTTGTCCTCCATTTATCTGCTTGCTTCTGGCTATAATGAACACTCACCAGCCTGTGGAGGGATGTATGGTGTATGGAATATGAATGATTCGATGATGTACCATGGTGATATTCATCTGAATTATAACAGCCAGGCGGGTTTTTACAGTGTATTTTCTGCCAACCGCCCTGAAATTGCCATGCCTTTCTTTCAGTTCATCGAATCCATTGTGCCGGATGGTAAAAAACGGGCGCAAACAGATATGGGCAGCATGCACCCTTCATGGGCCGGCAAATCGTGCAGAGGGGTACTTTTTCTGGTGGGAGGCCTTGGTATTGGTGTTCCTTATAATTACTATTGGCAACAAACAGTAAATGCTCCGTTCAATGTTCCTCTTTTCAGCTGGTACTATGAATATACCGGCGATGTGGATTTCCTGAAGCACAGGGCGTATCCTTTTATCCGAGAATGTGGTGATTTCTATGAAGACTATATGCAAAAAGAGCCTTTTGGTGATTCTTACCGCTATTCGATAACGACGGGTGCGCATGAAAGTTCGTGGGATCTGAATCCGCCTTCTGATCTGGGATTTGTAGAGCAGACCTTTCGTTTGCTTCTGAAGTATAGTAAACAGTTGAATGTGGATAAAAACCGCAGAGCGTTATGGCAGGATATCCTCTCTCACCTACCCAAATACAAGGTAATACAGCCCACAAAAACGCCAAACAATGGATTGCCGGTTTTTGCGAAGAACGAGGCCGGGTGGGATTTTCCGAACCACATGATACAAATGCATCCGGTATATCCTTGTGAGGTACTGAATCTGCTTTCTAATCCGGATACGCTCCAGATAGCAAGAAACACGGTGGATTATTATCAGGTTTCACAAAATGGCTTTACGGGCACAATGAATGAATTGGGATTGAGTGCTTTTGTGATGGCTGCCCGAATAGGTTTTGACCCGGATATAATAGTTCAGAAGATGAAAGAACTTATATCCAGTGCCAAACCGAATTTCCTGATTGTGGATGGTCATCATTGCGCGGAGAAAACCACCGTGATTGAGACAATCAATTCCATGATGTTGCAAACGCTGAATAGTACGTTGTATTTGTTTCCTGATTGGATCAAATCACCTGCTTCCTTTACCCGATTGCGTACAAAGGGTGCTTTTCTGGTCTCTGCTGATTACGATGGATCTACAGTTTCGAATCTGAAAATATGCAGTGAGAAAGGTACTCTCTGTAACCTGAATAATCCATGGAAAGGAAGAGCTATTCAGGTTACAGAGAATGGGAAAAAGGTTTCTGTTCGTAAGGTCGGAGATATATATTCGTTTTCAACAAAAGCCGGAAGCACCTATTTTGTGAGTCCGTTGATGGATTAGAATACAATCTCCGGAACTTATTTCAGTTCCAGTGTTACGATTGATTTTGAAGGAATCTTTACTGTCAGGATGCCTTTGCTGATCTTTGCACCATTGAACGCCGCTGGTTTTACTACTTCAGGTTTGTCAAACGTGTTGCAGTCTGTAATCTCTTTGGTCGTCAGAATAGTTCCCGTCACCTTGGAAGCTTCTATTCCTTTCAGGTCTATAGATACTTCTTGAGCGTTCTGAACATCGATATTCACAAGAGAAATATGGACAATACCCTCTTTGTCTTTCGAAGCAGTCCCATCAACAATAGCTACATCGCGATCGCGTATGGATTTAGTCTGCGTTGTAATTTCCATAGGGA
This sequence comes from Bacteroidales bacterium, assembly GCA_963677415.2. Lineage (GTDB taxonomy): Bacteria > Bacteroidota > Bacteroidia > Bacteroidales > JAQUTK01 > JAQUTK01. The sequence goes on from CAXXFJ010000037.1 coordinate 85,775, forward strand.
TACTAGTGGCATCCATATGCACTTTGTACATGTCAAACACATGATAAGTGGGGGTTAATACCATTTTCTCCTTGTTTGTCAGGATCATTGCCTGCAATACATTGACTACCTGAGCAATGTTGGACATCTGGATACGATCGCAATATCTGTGGAAGATATTTAATGAGCGTGCTGCCACCATGGCGTCGCGCAATGTATTTTGCTGGAACAGGAATCCCGGGTTTGTGCCTGGCTCCACGTCAAACCAAGTGCCCCATTCATCAACCATCAGTGCCACACGCTTCCTTGGGTCATATTTATCCATGATTGCAATGTGCTTCTGAATCACATCTTCTATTTCTACCGCTTTGCCGATTGTAAAGTAGTAGTCATTCTCTTTAAATTCGGTAGCTGAACCTTTGCTGTTCCAGTTGGCAACCGTATAGTAGTGGAGAGAAAGTCCGTTCATCTTGCCACCGGCGTTTTTCATCAGCACTTCCGTCCAGTTAAAATCATAATCGCTTGCACCACAGGCAACCTTAAAAAGTTTGTTGCCATCATAATTGCGTGCGTAGACTCCATATCGTCTGAATACATCTGCATAATACTCAGGTAGCATGTCACCACCGCAACCCCAGCTCTCATTGCCGACACCGATGTATTTCACCTTCCAGGGTTCCTTACGACCGTTTTCACGGCGCAGATTGGCCATTGGGCTGTCGCCGGCAGAAGTCATGTATTCGATCCATTTAGCCATCTCTTCAACGGAACCACTTCCTACGTTTACACTAATATATGGCTCACAGCCTAGTAGTTCGCACAGGTTCAAAAACTCATTTGTACCGAAACTGTTATCTTCTACCACGCCTCCCCAATTGTTATTGACCATCTTCGGACGATTCTCCTTGGGGCCGATTCCGTCCACCCAATGGTATTCATCTGCAAAGCAACCTCCCGGCCAGCGCATGACAGGAATCTTCAAAGCCTTTAATGCGTTTAATACATCGGTGCGATATCCTTTGGTGTTAGGAATCGGAGAATCTTCTCCCACCCATAATCCACCATAGATACAACTTCCCAGGTGCTCGGAAAACTGCCCATAAATATTTCTGTTGATCACATTTTTGGCTTCGTCCGGTTTCAGACTAATCGTTGTCTTTGTATCTTGTGCATAAACCATTGTGGTGCACAATACAGCGATTGAAATAATAAATCGTCTCATGTTATTTATTTAGTTGATAATAATTACTGAATGATCATTCGGCTCACAGCTCTGAAATATACTGCACCACTGCGTTCTGCTCGTACCTCATACAGATAGATGCCGGGCTCGAGTATGCCTTTGGACCAGAAATGCTGGTTGAATCCTTCATCTGCTGAAATAGTCCTACTGCTGATTAGTCTTCCCTGATTGTCATAGATAGATAGTGTTGCCTTGTCGCCTGCATAAGGTAACGAGTAGCTGATAGTTGTCGTTGTTGTTACCGGATTGGGGAAATTCTTCAGACTGCTGTTTGCTTCACGGATCACGATGGATGTTTCGGTCAGTATGTCTGTCTTATCATACGGAGTCAGAGCCCAAAGATTTGGATCTTTCTTGGTACTGGTGGCTGTAGAGAGCTCACTGCCGTTTAATATCAATCCTGTATTGCCATTGCGCAACGTGTAATAAGAAGTTCCATTATCACGATAGACATAGGCTAATGTAATCCGTTGTTCGCCATCATTTACATCAGCATCCCGGAGCACCGGTCCGGCTGCAGTGATGGCAAGGTTCATTCCGTTATTCAGATTTGTCAAAGTGTAAGTTCCGGCAGTAGCTGCTTTTGCTACCCAGTATTGTGCAGCATCCAATGATTCGCTCTTTGTTGTGTTGAGGCTTGTCTGCTCAGCAACCAGTTTTCTCATCTCCAGTTTGCTGCTAATCCTGAAGACTAGTGAGTCTGCGGTATCAAAAGTCTCCTGAGGAACAAATGCCCAGAGCTGGTTGGTTGACCGGAGGTCGGAATAAGATCCTACCACTTTGTCTGGATAGCTGTCCATCGATTGATAGTCATAGGTATAGACGGTTCCAGCGTTGGTTGTATTATAAAAGGAGACGGTGTAATAGCTGAATGGCGCGTTGCTGGATGTTCCTATCGTTTGATAATGTGCCAGCGATAGATTGTTATTCTTCGATAGGGTAGTCTGTATGGTATATCCTCCGGCAGAATTTGCATTACCTGAATAGGCAATGTATTCACCTGTCCCCACATTTTTAATCCGATAGTGACCGGTCTTATTATTAATTCCGTTCATGTATTCAACCGTCCAGTAATAGTTGTTGCTCAGATTGGTCGTTGCAGTGCTGCCGGAAGTTTTCAGACTTGTGCCATCCTGATAAAGATATCCGTCGCGCTGGTTTCGGATCAGGAAGGTCTGGTCTTTTTCAATGATCGGGTTCTGAATATACTCATACGTCTTATTGAACGAGATCTTTGACTTTGTGTCGCGATACACTTCGCCCGCAGGCGTCAGCGAACCATCGCCATCACGGATCACTCGCCGCCAGTCTTCTACCCAGTTATAGATGGAGTAGCGTTCGAAATAATCAGTACTTTCCATTGCATCAAGAATGTAGGTGATATCTTTCTTCTGCTCAGCTTCCGTTTTATTTCCCCCTTCTGTGGTCCAGTTTGCACCATTATTCCATTCTGTGGTCCATAATGGGCGATGGGTATTGTTGTATGCTGTACTGAAGTAATTGGTCCAGTTGCTTCTTTCCCATCCACCAAAATAAGCATGCAAGGCAACAAAGTCCACCCGATAGTTACGGTGTTCGCATTCACGCATGAAAGTATATAATCCATTTCCAATGCTTGCGTAAGCAGGTGATCCAACTCTTAATCCGGATGCCATCATGCTCGGCCATCCATTAATCATTTCCTGCATGGGCATATTTGCCTGTTCGGTCTGATCCGGTTCGTTGTATCCAAGCACATGGTTTAGACCTGTCTGGCTATTTACAGTTCCATAAGGAAACCAATCGGACTTACCAGTTACCATAGCGGTGAAGTCCTTGTTCAGGGATCTCGACGAACTACTCGGCCCCCAAGTGTAAAACCAGCTTACCTTTAGTTTCTCATGATTATCATCACTTCCACTGCAATAGCCTTTCTTTGTTGTATATCTCCAGGGAAAGACCCGGACAAAAGAGACGCTCTTATCTAATTCGATGGGCATCTTGTTGACGACAATATCCTTGTCAGTAGCGATATATACCCTACTGCTTCCTGTGCCGTTTGATGACTCTGCAAAAGTGGCCATATATCCTTTTTTCAACACAAATGAAGAGATCTCATTGTCAAAGGCGCCTAATAGAGTAGATGAATAATATGTTTCAGGAACCAACTCTTTGGATTCGCCTTTGCGATTGATGTCGTTGTAAACAGTAAGTGCCGCAAATGACGTTCCTTGAGGGATGACTACCGTTCCTTCGCCATACATCTCCACTCTGACATTGTTATTAATAGTAGCTCTGCTGCCATTAACTGTTATTTTGCTGAGCAAACCAAATACAGTCAGCGGACGAATGCTGTCAAAAAAGAGCCATGCATCTTCCGAATTTAAATTGACGGTACTTTTTACCAAAGGAGAGGTAGGGTAGGTGAAATGCAGTTCGCCGTTACCTTCAAGGGTATAATCACGATTCATAGCTGCCGTGTGACTGATGATTGTGTCTTCGCCGACTGTGATAGCACTCCGTACGTCAACTGTCATCGCTTCACTGTCTTTGATTGAAGCGCAACTGATATTCGGGTCGCTGTTGATCGTTATATCATCTATGTAGATAGTCCCGGCAGTCTTTGGCAGAAATTTGATACCTTGAATGTAAACAACCTTGTTGAGTGGAAAAACCATCTCGACCCATTGGTTTTGATAGGCTACATTATAGGATTCATCCCCATAGATCCTGCTGGATGTCATACTTATCGCGCTTACTGTAAACTGGGTGCCGGGAGTGTAAACCTTCAGGTGCAAATAAAAGTTCGTAGAAGGCTGAATCTTACTGAAAGAGAGAATGGGACCTTTATCTGTCACATCATCCCCCGAGATTTCAATCTTCAGCACTTTGGAAGATTTGTTCAGTTTGGCGTTTTCGGGGTTATCGACACAGGAGAATGTGACAGCCGTTTCTCCCTGATCTACAGAGATAGAATCAATGTTACTATTTTCAAAGTCTATTTTCGGAAGAATCTGAGCGTTGCCTGAGAGGCTGTTGATTAGTATCAATGCTATGCTGATACACAATACTTTCGTGTTCATGATAGGATAAGATTTTAGTTTATAATAACTTATTCTTTTCTTGCTTTCAGAAAAGAAGTACTTCTTACTTGCAAAGATAATTGTTGTTTTTGAAAGACAAAATAAATAAGATGAATTATTACACTTAATACATGAGCTCAAAAAGAAGCCCCGGCACTTTCCTTGCGGAAAAGCCGGGGCTCTCTATAAAGTAACGCATAATGATCAGCTCTGTAAAGTAGCTTTCAGAAATTCACGATTCAAACGAGCAATATTGCTGATTGAGATCCCTTTTGGACACTCAGCTTCGCACTGACGTGTATTGGTGCAGTTACCAAATCCCACTTCATCCATCTTTGCAACCATAGCTTTCGCACGGGCAGCAGCTTCAACACGTCCCTGTGGGAGTAGAGCAAGCTGACTTACTTTGGCAGAGACAAACAACATTGCCGAACCGTTCTTGCAGGCAGCAGCACAAGCACCGCAGCCAATACATGAAGCAGAATCCATTGCTTCGTCTGCATCTACCTTTGATATTGGAGTTGAATTGGCATCAGGAATACCTCCTGTATTTACATTGACATAACCGCCGGCCTGGATGATCTTATCATAGGCATTGCGATCAACCATCAGGTCTCTGATAACAGGGAAACCTGCTGAACGCCAAGGCTCAATAGTGATAGTCTCACCATCTTTGAACTTACGCATGTGCAACTGACAAGTTGTAACCTGAGTATCTGGTCCATGAGGATGGCCGTTGATATACAAGCTGCACATTCCACATATACCTTCGCGGCAGTCGTGGTCAAATGCAATAGGTTCTTCCCCTTTGTTGATCAGTTGCTCATTCAGGATATCCAGCATTTCAAGGAAAGAGCAGTCTGTAGAGACCTTGTCCAGTTTATAAGTCTGGAATCCTCCCTGTGCTTTCGGACCTTTTTGACGCCAGATCTTAAGCGTGATATTTAGTGTCTTTTCCATTGTGATTCCTCTTTAATTATGATTTGTAATTTCTTGTTTGACGGTGAATGAACTCGTATGTCAGATCTTCTTTGATCATCTCCGGAGTCTTATCAGCACCTACATATTTCCAGCAAGATGCATAAGCATAGTGTTCGTCATCACGCAGAGCTTCTCCTTCCGGTGTTTGGTATTCTTCGCGGAAATGACCACCACAAGATTCATTACGACTCAAACTGTCTAAAGCCATCAGTTCGCCAATTTCGATGAAGTCTGAAAGACGCAGTGCCTTGTCAAGCTCGGTGTTAAAATCATTCTTATCGCCGGGAATGAACAAATCGCTCCAGAATTTCTTTTTCAGTTCGGCTAACTTCTTTAAGCCAATCCCCAAGCCTTCTTTGGTGCGACCCATTCCTACATAGTCCCACATGATGTGTCCCAGCTCTTTGTGAAGAGAGTCAACAGAACTCTTACCCTTGATATTCATCAGTTTGCTGATCTTGTCATTTACAGCCTTCTCGGCTTCGTTGAATTCTTTCAGGTCTGTACTGAAACGTGGCACCTGAATCTGGTCGGCCAGATAGTTCTGAATTGTATAAGGGAGGATGAAATAACCATCAGCCAAACCTTGCATCAAAGCGGATGCTCCCAGACGGTTTGCACCGTGGTCAGAGAAGTTAGCTTCACCGATTGCAAACAAGCCTTCTACATTGGTCATTAGTTCATAATCCACCCAAAGACCACCCATCGTATAGTGGATAGCTGGATAGATCATCATCGGAGTTTCGTATGGGTTCTCATCCATGATCTTCTCATACATCTGGAACAAGTTACCATAACGAGCTTCAACAACATCTTTACCCAGACGGTTGATCGCTGTAGAGAAATCCAGGAATACAGCCAGACCGGTTGTATTTACGCCGAAACCGGCATCACAGCGTTCTTTAGCCGCACGTGAAGCCACGTCGCGGGGCACCAGGTTGCCAAATGCAGGATAACGTCTTTCCAGATAGTAATCACGATCCTCTTCTTTAATGTCTGCACCTCTCATCTTGCCTGCACGGATTGCTTCAGAATCTTCTTTCTTCTTCGGAACCCAGATGCGTCCGTCATTACGAAGAGACTCTGACATCAAAGTCAGTTTGGATTGGAAGTCGCCGTGCTGTGGAACGCATGTCGGGTGAATCTGCGCGTATGCAGGGTTTGCAAAGCAAGCTCCTTTATGGTAGCACTGTATAGCAGCGGATCCATTGGATGCCATGGCATTGGTTGAAAGGAAGAATGTGTTTCCGTATCCACCGGTAGCGATTACTACAGCATGAGCAGAGAATCTTTCAATCTTACCTGTGATCAGGTTGCGGGCGATAATACCGCGGGCACGACCATCTATGATGACAACATCCAGCATCTCACGGCGGGTGAACATTTTGACACTGCCTTTCTGAACCTGACGGCTCAGTGCAGAGTATGCACCTAACAATAACTGCTGACCGGTTTGTCCTTTTGCGTAAAAGGTACGGGATACCTGAGCTCCACCGAATGAACGGTTGTCCAGTAATCCACCATATTCACGCGCAAAAGGAACCCCTTGAGCTACACACTGATCGATAATACTATTGGATACTTCAGCCAAACGGTGTACATTCGATTCACGTGCACGGTAGTCACCGCCTTTGATCGTATCGTAGAAAAGACGATATACGCTATCGCCATCATTCTGATAATTTTTTGCTGCATTGATACCTCCTTGTGCTGCGATAGAATGTGCGCGGCGGGGAGAATCCTGAATACAGAAGTTGAGCACATTGAATCCAAGTTCTCCTAGGGATGCGGCAGCAGAACCACCAGCTAATCCGGTACCAACAACAATAATATCCAAACGGCGTTTGTTAGCGGGGTTTACCAACTTCTGGTGTGCCTTATAATTTGTCCACTTTTCGGCCAATTGACCGGCAGGGATTTTTGCATTAAGTTCAGCCATAATCTAAATTAATATTTAAAAGGTTACAAAGTTAAGCTGGACAGCAACTGCTGCAGCAAAATGATTTGATAAGGAAGAAGATTGGAACGAGGGCAAATCCAATTGCGATGATAGTAGCAACGATGTTAGAAATACATCTCAGACGTGAAAACCAGATCTTTCCATCCCATCCAATAGTTTGAAAAGCACTCCAAAATCCGTGAGTAAGGTGAAACCACAAAGCTCCTAGCCAGATTACATAAAGGGCTACATACAGAGGTTGTCCGAAGAAGTACTGGATTAGAGCTGCTCCATCAGATGGAGATACCATAAAGCCTCCAGCAGAAACTTCTTCCAGGCCAGACAGCTCAGCAAACTGCATTTTGTACCAGAACTGAGTAAGGTGAAGGCAAAGGAATCCAAATACAATAAGGCCGAGGACGAACATGTTTCTGGAAGCCCATTCTACCTCTTTCGGTCTTGCATTGACGGCATATTTAATGGATCCGCGTGCTTTTTGATTTTGAAGGGTCAGGATGATTGACACGAGAATGTGGATTACAAATCCTCCTGCCAAAGCCAAAGAAGCAGCAAGGGCGTACCAATTAGCGCCGAGGAATTCACAGATCATGTTGTAACCTTCGGTAGAAAACACTGCTACCAGGTTCATTGACATGTGAAACAACAAAAATAGGATAAGCATAAGCCCCGTGATGCTCATCACAAATTTCTTGATGATCGATGTGTTCATCAAGCTTGGAGCCGAATCATTTTTCGCCATAAGATTTGAATTAATGTTTTTGAATTATTTGTATTGAAGGTGCAAAAGTAGCGGATTTACGTCATACATACAAGTGAATAAAGAAAAATTTCCATATTCTTAGTCTCTTTCCTGAGCATCTTTTGATCCGGTGTAGTCTTGTGAGTCACATCGGATGAAAGATGTTATTGGAATGCTTACTCTTTCATCAAAAAAGCAGCAAAGTCTTTGTATGTAGAGCTCATAGAAACAGATAGTTTAGTCCCCTGCATAAAATAACGTAACTTTTCAGGAATCTCTATAGTCACACCAAGAATAGCATCTACCTTTTCTTTGAATTTGGCTGGATGAGCTGTTTCGAGAAATACACCGGTTTCATCCTTTTGTAGTCCGTCCAGTAATCCTTGTATGCCGCAGGCTCCATGTGGATCACATACATATCCAAAGGAGTTGTTTACCGTTTGCATGGTGTGGGCAATTTGTTCATCATTGTAAGTAAAGCCACTGATCTCTCTGCAAATATCTTTGTGAGAGTGTTTGTATAAATCAAGTATCCGGGCAAAGTTGCTGGGATCACCTACATCCATCGCATTGGCCAGTGTGGATACTGAAGGGCGTGGAGAGTACTTACCTGTCTGCAGGTATTTGTAGAAAATATCGTTGCGGTTATTGCATGCAATGAAGCGTTTCACCGGTAACCCCATCTTTTTACCAAACAATCCGGCGGTGATATTGCCGAAGTTGCCACTTGGTACACACATGACCATATTATCTGCCTTCCCTGCTCTTACAAGTTGAGCATATGCATGGAAGTAGTAGAAAGATTGCGGTAGAAAACGAGCTACATTGATTGAGTTTGCAGAAGTAAGATTCATCTTCTCATTCAACGTCTCGTCCATAAAAGCACTCTTAACCAGTCGCTGGCAATCGTCGAAGGTTCCATCAATCTCTATGGCGGTAATGTTTTGTCCGAGGGTCGTAAACTGCTTCTCCTGGATCTCACTGACAAGACCTTTTGGATAAAGCACATAGACGTGAATACCTTCCACTCCGAGGAAGCCATTGGCGACCGCACTTCCTGTATCGCCCGAAGTAGCAACGAGCACTTTGACCTCTTTTTGTCCTTGTTTTCGGATAAAATAGCCCAGCAGACGAGCCATGAAACGCGCACCTACAT